>NZ_BAAANF010000022.1:491174-530842 GCF_039529655.1 Kribbella yunnanensis
ACGTGGCGGACCGCCGCACCCACGAGGACGAGGCGGACCGCCCCGCTCACCCGGACAGGGCGGACCGCCCCCACTCACCAACTCCGCGCAGCCCGCCTGGTTCACGCTCAGCACGACCCGCCCACCCGGCTCAGCAGCAGGTTAGACAGTGGCGCAGGTCCGCCCCAGCCACCCGCTTCCTCGGAGAAGATGGCCGGCATGGACCTCTACGCGCCGATCGAGCCCACCGAGTCCGGCCACCTCGATGTCGGCGACGGGCACTCCGTCTATTGGGAGACGGTCGGTTCGCCCGACGGGACCCCGCTCGTGTGGCTGCACGGTGGACCCGGAGCGCCGGCGTCTGCTGGGACGCGCCGGTACTTCGATCCTGCGCAGTACAGGGTGGTCATCGTCGACCAACGCGGCTGCGGCCGCAGCCGACCACTGGCGAGCGACCACCAGGCCGACCTGACAACCAACACCACCGACCACCTGATCCGCGACCTCGAGCAATTGCGCATCCACCTCGGCATCGACCAATGGATCGTGGCCGGCGTCTCGTGGGGTGTGACCCTTGGCCTCGTCTACGCCGAGCGATATCCCGAACGAGTCCTCGGCCTGGTCCTCGCCGCCGTGACATCTGGCCGCCTACGCGAAACCCGGTGGATCACCCGCGACATGGGCCGAGTGTTCCCCCGCGAGTGGGACCGCTTCGTCGACCTCATCCCCGAAGCCGACCGCGCCGGCGACCTCAGCGCGGCATACGCCCGCCTCCTAGCCAGCCCAGACGAATCCCTCCGCACCGAAGCAGCCCTCCGTTGGTGCGAATGGGAGGACAACCACGTCTCCCTAGCCCCCGACCACACCCCGCAACTCATCCACGAAAACCCAACCTGGCAACAAGTATTCGCCCGCCTAGTAACCCACTACTTCGCCCACGGCTGCTTCCTCGCCGACAACGAAGTACTGGCCAACCTCCACCGAATCACCCACCTCCCCGCCACCCTCATCCACGGCCGCCACGACGTCTCCGGCCCCCTCGACACAGCCTGGCAACTCCACAAAGCCTGGCCCACCAGCCACCTAGTCGTCGTAAACGACGCCGGCCACTTCACCGGAACCATGCTCGAAGAACTCCTCAAAGCCCTCAACGCCATAAAAGGCCGCGCGACCTGAGGCTCAACCGATGATGATGGTGCGATGCCTGAAAAACACTCACGCCGTGTATCTGGTGGCAGAGCCTTCTATCTGACCGAGCGTCTTTGGGAGTTGTCGGCGGACCTCCCCGTTGAGGCAGTACCGATCGACGCCATCGAAGCGTTCGACGAGGACTGCTGGTTCGGAGGCGCGCCGGTCACCTGCCGAATGGTCGCTCGCCACGCCGGCCTCATCCAGAATGCCGACCTCAGCTACCCAGTCATCCTGTCGTCCGACGGCCGCCTGATGGACGGCGGGCACAGAATCTCCAAGGCCTGGCTCAGCGGCATGACGACGATCAACGCCGTACGCTTCACGGTCGACCCAGAGCCCGACTACTTCGAGTGGGATTCCGCGTAGCGGTTCAACGCGCTTGCCCACAGGCGTGAGATCACGTGGTTCATCGGGCCGTGGTGGAGCAGGAACAACATGATCTTGTCCCGGGTACGGCGGGGGTCGTTGGAGCTCCATTCGACCTCAAGCCGACTGCCGCCGCCATCGCCCGGTGCGATCCGCACCGAACCCGAGCCGTTGCCTCCGTAGCTGCTCTCTTCCTCCGTCCACCGAACGACAGTGGGATCGGACCAGTCGTACCGAGCGACAACCCAGAACGGCGAACCAGGCGTGCTCTCCCGAGCCACCGCCCACGAGTCACCGAGCCCGCGCACCTCGAACGTCTTCGGGTCCAGCGTCCGGCTCCAGATCTGGACACGCCGATCCGTGAAGTCGGTCAAAGCCCGCAGTACCTGCTCAGGTGACGCCCGAGTGATCACGTTGAATCGCACCCGATCAGTTGAGCACTCCCGCCCGGTCGCGTCCAGCGGTTGACATCCCAATCGTGTCAGGCTCAGCCTGACAAATGTGTCAGGGAAACCCTGACAGAACTGGGGGCACCATGCCGGACACAATCTTGCGTTGCTCGTTCTGCGGAAAGGACAAGACCGAGGTGAACCGGCTCATCGCCGGCCCCGCAGTCTTCATCTGCGACGAGTGCGTCGGCCTCTGCGAGCAAATCCTGAAAGACCAGCCCACACAGCCATTCCCCCCATTGGACGGCAAGACCGACGAGGAACTACTGGCCGACGTAGCGCGGCTCCACCTATCCCGCGGCCAGCTGGAGAACGCCGTACAGGAACGAGTCCAGCACCTCCGCTCCCGCTCGGTGACCTGGGCAAGAATCGGCGAAACCCTAGGCATGAGCCGCCAATCCGCCTGGGAACGCTTCTCCGGCGAAGAGTGAACCTCCGCAGCCTGTGTGCACTGCGTTGGCGGCGCCGAGGTGCGAGCATGACGTACATGGATACCGGCTACTACGAGGACATCGCTGGGCGTCTCCATGGGCTCCTCATCCGGCTGGACGACCGACTGCCACGCCAGGACCAGGTCTGGATCACCGAGTTCATCGACGCAAACGAACTGGGCCTCGCGCTCGAACAGATGGCGGATGCCCTGTCCGAGGACGACCGCCCCATTTCGTCGGAAGAGCGCGCCGACATGCGGTCGAGCGTGTCAATTGAACCGCCAGGAGCGCAATTCGCTGTGGTAATCGCGATGTCGCAGGCGCGGGTTCAACCCCAGTCGTAGGGCGCAACGGCAGCAGCCGAAAGGGCAAGGCCCACCTACTTCAAGACCGAAGAGGGAGCGCCATGCCCAAGCTCGAAACCTACAAGAAGCAAGCGAAGCTACTCGTTCGCTGGCACCGCGCCAGAACTTCTCAATCGGCGGTCGCATCCGACAGCTCGAGCGCTACCGCACGCTGTCCGACCGCGAAGCACTCGCGTTGAAGTTTCCCCTGACCGAAGCCCAAGAGATCATCGCCCTCGAAGCCGGCTGCGCCAGCTGGGCCGAACTCAAGGCAAGCGCGGAAGCGGCCCCACCCACCAGCGAGGGCCCGGAGACTCCGGACGCGGCAGTCGCGAGCGCCAAACCGGTCCTGTACGTCGCCGACGTCAATGCCGCGGCCACGTTCTGCCGGGACGAGCTCGGGCTTCCGCATCGACTTCCTGCACGGCAATCCGCCGTTCTACGGATCGGTGTCGCGCGCCGGCGCAACCTTGCACCTGAAGCTCGTATACGAACCGGTGTTCGCGTTCGGTGCCGCGAAACGACAAGAGCTCATCATGGCGTTCATCGATGCGCCGAACGTACGCGAGCTATACGCGGAATATCTGGCCGCCGACGCCGAGATCGTCCAGAAGCTGACCAAACAAGCGTGGGGCGGCACCGACTTCATAGTGCGCGACCCAGACGGCAACGCAATCGCCTTCGTCGGCTGAGGCCTGACCGGTTGCGGTCAACCACGACCTCAAGAACCCAACCGGTCAGAAGCCAACGACACGCCTGACAGTTCGACACCACAGTTGCCCCGGCCCCCCTGATAGCCGCCAGGTCAGCGCGGTAGGTGGCCTGCCGATCGAGCGGCCAGGGGACGGAGCCAAATCGTCGGGTGATGCGCGGCAGTCATCTGCCAGGTGATCTGCGCCAGCCAAAAGGGCCGGATCGTGGCATGAGTTTCGTCAGCTCGTCGGCTCGTCGAGGACGAGGTGCTGTCCGCCGTCGACCAGCTCACGACAGATGTCAAGGTGTCCGGCATGAGTGGCCGTCTCGACGATCACGTGCAACAACACCTCTCGCAGGGAGGAGTACGGCGGGTCGCCGCTGTCCTCGAACCACCAGACCGGCTCCGCGTCCAGCGGCAACTCGGCAACAGCCGCCCTGGCCAACCTGCACTCATCGGCGTACTGCTCGAGAAGCTCCTCGTCGCTTTGGAGGTCGGGCGCGGTCCAGCCGTCGTACCCCTGAGGAAGATCTACCTGCTCACCAGCCATGACTGCTCGAAACCACACACGCTCGACGTCCAGTGTCAGGTGCCTGATGACCCCTCGGGGTGTCCAGCCCGAGGGCACCTGAGAGCGGCGGCGAGCCTCGGCCGGCATCGCCATGACCTGTTCCACAACATGCGCCCGCTGCCCATCGAGCCACTCAAGCAGTTCGCGCTTCGTGGTCTGCTCTGCATTCATGTCCACGCCCACAGTCAACAGGCTAGAAGCCTGGCCAGCACCTGGGGCGGGCCAGCGCACGGATCTGCCGATGTCAGTGCTTGGGTGCGGCAGCGGCGTAGCACTCCTATGCGGTCGCCGAGCTGCGTTCCGCGAGGGTGTCAGGTGTCCTGGTCCGGGTAGATCGTGGGGGCGAAGTGGCTCAGGCACGACTCACCCAACGCCTCCTCGAACCCGGTCCGGCTCATCCAAATTGCCAGCCCGCGTGCCTGACCCGCTTTCGAGGCCCAGCCACAGCGGTACATCATCCACAGGAACGACGGCTTGATCCACGTCATCCGGTTCATGCTGAACGGCGCGACGAACGTGCCGGCGGCTAGGGCGGCGTCGGCGATCTCGTGGCCATACGCCTGGTAGACGATGATCGAACGGCGTCGAACACCGCGCGCACCTGCCGGGCTGGCGTCGTCACTGGCGCATCCATGCCGCCAGGTCCTCCACGGACGCTGCAGCGGGCGGCACCCGTTCGAAGAACGATCCGGACCGCCACTCTCGCGTGGAGTCCTCCATGTCGCCCAACCACTCGCCTTCAACCCAGTCGGCCAGATCTATGAGGTCCCGGGAACGGGCGAACTCAGCCGTCGCGGCGGCCCCCTGCGGGATCAGAAAGACCGAGTCGATGTAGCAGCGCGCATCGAAGTTCGTGTTCTTCGCGCGCCAGACCAGTACGGCGTCCTCGACGTGGCCGATCATGAACAGCAGCCAGCAACACGCCAGCAGCACGTCGCCGCAGCCTTCGTCCGCATCACCGACCGCGGCGATCTCTTGGCGGGTCAGCTCACGGATCAAGGGCGCGTCATCTGGAGTAAAGCTCGACAGCAGTGCGGCGACCAGTGCGGCGCGGTCCACTTGATCGGCGTTGCTCGAACCGAGATGCCCGAAGGCCCGAACTACGTCGGCGTCCGGCATCGCCCTCGCGTCCAGCAACAGATCCAGGCCCGATGTCACGGTCACAGCCTCTCAGGTGGCGGGCCACGTCGCCCAGCAAATGAATCGAGTGCCAGCGGACTATAGCGACGCCTCTACGGAGCTACGCACAACGCCTGCCAAGCCACGCCGGCAGCATCCGCACGCACATGCCGCGATCCGTGCTTTTGCGCCGTCGCAAATCACCTGACGGACGAGTGTCGCGCATCAATTGACGGAGGACACGAGGCGATGGCTGTTGTCGGATCACAGCGGGTGAGTGGTGGGCATGGCTAGGGCATCGAGTCGCGCAACCCAGTCGGGAGAAGGCGGCAGCAGCGCAAGCTCGGTATCCAAAGCCGCAATCGGGTCCGCTGGATGACCGGCAAGCCACTGGAGAATCCTCGTACTCTCTCCTCACGCTCGGGTCCAACTTGAGATACGGGCACGTCTCGCGAGACCTGCCACACAGCGAACCCTAAGACCGGCCACATGACGTCCAGGTCGTGGTTGGTCGTGAGTGAAGGTGGTCGCGCAGGCCAAGCGAGTGATCGTCACGAGCGC
The DNA here is from genome assembly GCF_039529655.1 of Kribbella yunnanensis. Classification (NCBI taxonomy): domain Bacteria; kingdom Bacillati; phylum Actinomycetota; class Actinomycetes; order Propionibacteriales; family Kribbellaceae; genus Kribbella; species Kribbella yunnanensis. The sequence goes on from NZ_BAAANF010000022.1 coordinate 496,880, forward strand.
CGGTCGCCCCGGCCGTGTGACCGCGGTCGCTCTTCAGATCCACGGTGGTCGGCCGGGGGCGGGCGGTAGCCCGCTGGTTCGCGGCGGTAGTCGCGGGGTGGGAAGCGGCGGTAGCCGCGTCGGAGGGTGGGTGGGGCAGCCGGGCGTAGCACGCGACGTAGGAGCGCGCGTAGCTGGCTGCGGGGGCGTCGTACAAAGGCAGAAGCCCAGGTCAGCGGGCTGATCCTGGGCTTCTGAAACTGCGCGCTCGGAGGGATTCGAACCCCCAACCTTCTGATCCGTAGAGCAATGCCAGGAGTCCCAGCAGTCCTCCGGAGTCCGTTTCAGGCGTGACGAGGCCGGTAGAAGTCCAGATCTGGACCTCAAAATCCGGCCTCGTCCACCCAGGTTGTGACCACTTGTGACCAAGCCCGCCGCCTAACCCGCGGCGGGCAGACACGCAAGGAGGTTCCATCCTGATGAACCAACGCAAGAGCCCCACACGCCAGATCGAGGCCATCAAGTGGTCGACCGCCGCCGCAGTCGTCGGCGTCGCGATCATCGCCGCGATCGTCTCCTACAACCACGCCTATGCCCTCGTCACGGCGTACGGCGAAGGCGGCTGGACCGCCCGCCTAGTACCCCTAACCGTCGACGGCCTCATCTACGCAAGCTCGATGGTCCTACTACACGCCGCCCGACAAGGCGCCCCAGCTCCCCACCTAGCCCGCTGGCTCCTAGCCCTAGGCATCACAGCCACCCTCGCGGCCAACGCCACTCACGGCCTAGGCCGCGGCCCAGTAGGCGCCATCGTCGCCGCCTGGCCGGCCGTCGCCCTAGTCGGCTCCTACGAACTCCTCATGACCATCGTCCGAAGCAACGCCCGTGTACCCGACCCCGTACCCACCCCCGAGTACGTACCCGAAACCGATCCACTCGAAGTACAAGCTGCCGACGCCTTCGCCGCCGACGTCTCAGCCGGCCGCCTACCCACCGTCCGAGCAATCCGCCTGCGCCTACGCGTAGGCCAACCCCGAGCCCAACGAGTACAGACGTATCTCTCCGGCCTCATCACCACGCCGGACGGCGGCCCAGCATGAGCGCGTTCTCCTGCACGCCGCGCGGGCCGGGAGTCGAATGACTCCACCCACAGTCCGACTCTTCTACGTCGATGACTCGGGCTCCGAACAAACCGGCTGGGCCGTGTACTCGTGGATCGAGTGCACGGCCGCCGCATGGCGCGACGGTCTCCGCGACTGGCTAGAACTCCGCCGACGCCTCTACCGCGAGCACCAGATCCCGGCGGACTACGAACTCCACGCCAGCAAGTTCATCGGCGGCCGAGGCAACCCCTCGCTAGACCCCGCTTGGAACCGCGCGAAACACCTCCGCGGCCTAGCCGCAGAACAGGCGCTCACCGCAATCTCGTCTTCGCCCGGGCTACGAGTCGGCACCGTCTACCGGCGAGGCACCGGCAAGGGCCACGAACACGCGAGCGCCGCCGAGGACCTGTACCGCGCCATGGTCGACCGCATCGACGAACGACTCAGAAAGGCCGGCGACTTCGGCCTGATCTTCATGGACGGCGACGGCTCAGACAGCTCCTACTACCGTCCACACCGAGCCTTGCAACTGAACCACCGGCATGTCATCGAAGACCCGCTGTTCCAGGATTCCCGCCGCTCGCAGTGGGTCCAGATGGCCGACCTCGTCGCCTACGCGGCATACATCCATCTCCTCAGACCGCCAAGCAAGGAGTTCGCATGGCACTGGTACGAGAGGCACCTTCAAAACAAAGACGTAAACGCCGGCCCGATCGAGATGTAGTCCGTGGAACGGTCAGGGCGCCGGGGCATGGAGGAGAGGCTCACCCGGCGCCCTGACCTGCTCAGGGCCGCAGCCTCTGCGGCTGCGAACCGACCTGTAACTACAGGGATGCGGACGAGGCTTCAGGCTCAGCTCTGTCCTCAGGAGTTAGCCGCGAGAGGAACGCAGCGATAAGAGAGTGATGGGGGCGGACGCTGACGCCCTCCGGGTGATCCCACGTGATGCCAATGAACAGCGGTCCCGAGTAGTCGACCGTGCCAACGCCGTAGTCAAAGTGCTCGACTCGATCGCCCTTCGCCAGAATCGTCCAGTCGACCTCGAACAGCGGCGGGTGCTTGACCACGACCCTGGCCTTCACGAGATCTCCGGATCGTCATGCCGTTCCCAAGCCGAGCCAAGCTCAGGCCAGATCCGATCGCTACATGTCGCATTCGGCAACGGCTCCGCCCGCAGAGCAACAGCCACGGCCCGAACCTTGTCCTCCGCCGACCACCGGGACTCCAGGATCATCCGAATCTCCCGGCGAATAGCGCACGTCTCGCAAGCCGGCGACACCACCGAACGCGTCTCGATCATGACCAAGAGATTCGCGGAACACCGCTGGACGGCGGTACCTCCTCAAGGGACGACTTGGGACGTCTCGTGTTAGCCTGAGAAGGACGACTAGGGACGTCTTAGCGTCAATCGACGTTTCTGTTGGAGCGCACCATGAATCAGTCCCTCCGCCAAGCCCTCTTCAACGCTCACCTCTCAGAGCAAGACATTGCTGCCCGCCTGGACGTCGATCCCAAGACCGTCCGACGCTGGCTAGAAGGCCGGCTTCCTTACGCCCGCCACCGCTGGGAGCTATCCCAACTTCTAGCTACAGACGAACCCGACCTGTGGCCGGAGCTCCGCGCCGTTCGCGCGGCCAAGTCTCGGCCCGTAGAGATTTCGGCCGTCTACCCGCGACGCGCATCAATAACGTTGGAGGGATGGCGAACTCTCTTCAGTTCGGGTCGCGAATGTATAGATATTCTCGTCTACAGTGGACTGTTCTTGGCTGAAAATGCAGAGATTCTGCAGGTCCTCGGTCATCGGGCGAGGGCCGGCGCTGTTGTCCGTGTAGCACTGGGCGATCCAGAAAGTGAAAGTGTTGCTAAGCGTGGAGTCGAGGAGTCAATAGGAGACGCCATGGCTGCAAAGATCCGTAACGCGATCGCTCTCTATCAGCCACTTTTCAACGTCGAGGGAATTTCCTTCCGGTTGCATCGATCAGTGCTGTATAACTCGATCTACCGGGTTGATGACGAGATGCTAGTCAATCAGCACCTGTATGGAGTATCGGCATCGCAAGCGCCTGTTTATCACCTGCATCGAGCGTGCGGAGGTGAAATGTTTGATCGATACCTAATGAGTTTCGATCGTGTGTGGAAAGACAGCCTCTCGCTCGATCTCCCAATTTGATCAAGTCGCGGGCGGGTGCCTGTCGATCCTGCCGAGTGCCTTAAGCATCACAGCAAACCTGACGCTTAGTGGCCACATGGATGCATTCTGTAGTCAACCAGCTGAGCTTCGGCTCCGCGGAATCACAGATCGGTAAGCCAAGGCCGTGCACCCTTCATGTGTAATCGATCGACTCCTACCATCAGAGGGTGCCAATCACGAAGCGAGAGCTTGTCGACTCCTATGGCAGCCTCGCCTTGGCTGGCAATGCATCTCTGTTTATTGGCGCAGGCCTCTCCAGGAGTGCTGGGTATCCTGACTGGAACGAGCTCCTGCGAGAGCCGCGTAATAGTGCGCAGATACCTGAAAGTATAAAGGACCTACCGCTTGCCGCTGAATATTACATCCAGCAGGAGCCGGGAGGGCGAGATGCGCTAAATGCACATATTCTGAAGTCCCTTGGTGCAGTCGAGCCGAAGCCGTCAAACGGCCACGCGGCAATGGCGCGACTCCCAATCAAAGATCTATGGACCACGAACTACGATGATCTGATCGAAAGTCATACTGCCCCCCTGATTGTCGTTGAAGAGGACAAGCATTTCAAGGTCCCTGGGGAGCGTCGCCTAGTTAAGATGCACGGAAGTCTTGGGGGCGATCCGCTGCAATGGCGAGCCAAGCCTGTTATTGGGCGAAGTGATTATGAAAGTTACGAGGACAAGCACCCTCGGATGTGGAGTGCATTGCGGGCCGCGTACCTAACTCGCTCGTTCCTGTTCCTCGGATTCAGCTTCTCTGATCCTAATGTCGAAATTCTTCTCCGACTCGCCAGGCGCCTTCCGGAGAGCGGGCCAGAACACTTTACTGTCCTCCGGCGGCCATCAGGCGAGGCCGATCTGAAGGAGCATCAACTCCGGGTCGCCGATCTTGAGAATTCTGGTGTTGCGGTTTGCGAGATTGATGAATATGAGGAAATCGAAGATATTCTCGCTCGTCTGGTTCGGCGGACGAGGCAGCCTACCGTTTTCATTTCCGGAAGCGAGCGGTTCGAAGGCTACAACACGGATCTCGGATTTCGGATCGGAGCACAGCTTGCGGCGCATCCGTTACGACTAGCATCGTTGGCTGGTCAGCCGGCACTTGACGTCTCGTTTGGTTTTGCGAACATCAGGCGATCCTCGCAGCAATACAAGGCCGAGGACATCGCATTCTATTTTCGAGCGAAAGAAGGCGAAGAGACACTTCAGTTACAGCAGCGTAGCGGAGTTATGATCCACACGAACCTTGAGCAAGACCCACTTCGTGCTGAGGTATTGGATGAGTGTCGAGTGTGCATCCTGATAGGTGGAGGCCCTAGGACATTCGAAGAGGGCCAGCTTGCAATGCGCTTGCGGGTACCGATGGTGCCGTTGCCCTTTACTGGAGGCTCTGCCCAAGCTCTGTACGTGGGAACGGATCCAGTCGCGGCCTTGCAACTGGTCGAGTCTCAGCCTGCGGCCGAAGCTGACTGGAAGCTCCTCGCTCATAGCGATATCAATGTCGCTCTCGCCGCTCTAGACCGTCTGACGGCTGCCGCCGCATTCGTCTAGCTGGGACTGTCGGCGGCAGCAACTATCGTTAAGCCATGGAGAGCCAGTTCAGAGCGTTGCTCGAAGCTACGGTGCTAGCCGCCTCGGAGGTCATGCCCGCGGAGGGTCGAGACCTCTCTGAGTTGTTGGAAAGCCGCGACGGCCCAGCCGGGCTGATCACGAGTCAGCAGACTCCAAGAGCTAGTCGCGAGGACCACCTCCTCTTCTGGTTGCAGAGGAACATCGATGAAGGACGCGTATCCTTCTGGGTCGAGCAGTTGAAGCGCTTAGCCGCGACTCAAACCGATGCTCGAATGGTCCTCGTCACCGATCCTGACTACCCTGAATGTTTGCGCCGATCCTATGACCGGCCACCGTTTCTATTTGAGCGCGGTGAGATCCTGAGCGGCGACCGTCGTGCAGTAGCAATCGTCGGAAGTCGGATGGCATCGAAAGCTGCGATAAAGGCAACCATCGCCGTCGCGGAAGAAGCCGTCAGAGCTAGGGTGACTGTGGTATCCGGACTTGCATCAGGAGTCGACTCCCATGCTCATCGGACGGCCATAGAGTGCGATGGGCGAACGATCGCTGTCATTGGTGCTGGGATAGATGCAGATCCACGGCTCGACGGAGATCATCCACTTGCGGACGCGATTGTGCGGGCTGGAGCGCTTGTATCGCAGTTCAGGCCAGGTTCACCGCCGACGAGAAGCACTTTCCCCGCGCGTAACGCGGTGATCAGTGGGCTTTCGGTGGCAAGTCTAATTATGGAGGCCTCCGAGCGAAGTGGGACCAGGAGTGAGTTGGACGCCTCAATCCGACAAGGGCGCCCCGTCTATTTTTGGCTACCCGCGTTTCATAAGGCCAGGTGGGCTGAGCTAATCGTTGATTCCGGATCTGCTCGATTCTTTGAGTCGTTCGAAGATGTCAAGAATGATTTTATGAATGCTGACCTGCCATGTTAACGGGCCACCTCGAACGCTTCGCCGAGATGCTTGACAAAGATACCGTCTATCCAGATTCCATTGCGAGTGACGACGTTTGTCCAGGGTGTTGGACGTGGAAGCTACCTGAGTATGAGTACTGCTTCAACTGTGATGAGATAGTCAAGTATTTTGGTTCGCTCCAGACAAAGCAGCGACCTGTCACCCTCTATCGCCGGCCATCTCTGCTCCGAGATCTCTTAAAGAAATACAAACCCGGCGTCGACGGCCATCGTGAGATGTATGCTCTTCTTCTAACCGCAATGCTCGCAAAGCATCTTGAGCGAAATCTCTCAGATATGATTGAGAGATTTGGCGAATGGGATTCAGTGTGCACTGTTCCGTCGTCATGGCGCCAGGAGGAGCATCCTTTGGTGAGGCTCGTTGACAATGCCTTTGCCGCAGCTTCCCTGCCGTATCGAGTAGATGCGCTTCTTCGCCGTGGGCCGGGTGATATAGGGCACCGGATTATGAGTCGGGACGCTTTTCTGGCGGAATCTGGATCACGGCGATCTCCGACTCGCGTGCTATTGATCGATGATGTTTACACAACCGGCGCGACGCTACACTCCGCAGCGGCCGCCTTGCGCAGTGCTGGACTTGATGTCGCTGGAAGTCTCGTCATCGGCCGTCGGGTTAACCCGGACTTTAGTCGCGAATCTGAGCAGTTCTGGTCCCGAAGGGTTGCCGAGGCGACTAAATACTGAGAATGACAATTTGTCAGGCTTCCCGTTTATGCTCGCCGATATAGCGTGGAAGGAGGCCGTCACGCCCAGCCGATATCCGTAGGGCTGTGTATCCCATCATGAGTTGATGGGCAATCCAGCGATGATCAACTATAGGTGCGAACAGTAGGGATCGTCCGAGGAACTCCTGATGCTCACGACCGCTGAGCAGCGCCTTCCCATAGTAGTGGAAGGACCTCCCTGACATGAGGACTTTGGCATCGAACGGAAGCGTTGAACAGACCGCCAATATTGATGCCTCGGATCCTTCGTTCTGGACCCGTGCTGCGAAATCAAGCATCGGAATATGTGCGCTCTCTCCGTCAGTGAGTAGTACTCGCGAGGAGACTGCCAGGATTCGCTCGTCATCGACTGCCTTCTCGACCTTGCCACGAAGCCACGCTGGCAGCGCGCTGTTAACGACATGACGATCATCGTCCGAGACAGCGGGATCCTGGTGAAAGGTTGCTGCGGTCGCTACCTCGGCAGGCAAACCCCCGCTAGACCGTTCACAAGCGAGCATCAGCGAGTCCCAGAACGGTGCCGATAGTTCCTCGCGGAGCCGCATGGTGTGATCCAGGAGCTCAGCGAAGTCCTCGGGGTCGCGCAGCCTGGACTGCATCTTGCCGGCTCGGGGTACGCGCACGAGTTGAATCGACTTCACACGGGGCAGTTGGTGAAGAAGTTCGCATAGAACGTCGACAGAGTCGGCCTCATCGGCCCGAGGGAGGTGTTGCCCCTCTCGCGGTTGGGCAGCCATGGCACGAGTAGAGCACACGCCACCGACAGTTCGAGAACGTCACGCGGCAGCCGAGGAGGCTTGATGCCGCGATGCCGACTGGTCGGCGCCGTGGTGGTTCAGGGCCGCCAACGCGCAGGGCCGAAGCGGACTGTCGGACGCTTCCTGCACACTGATGGCGTGAGAGACGGACACCTCTTTAGCAGTGGTCGGCTGGCGGAGTACCTGCATACCCGCCAGGGCCTTGCCGTGGGCGAAGTTGTCAAGGCGCTCCCTGATGAGATCCGCTTCGTTCCCGGAGTCGTGGCCGATCGACTGTTCGAGGAGTACCAGGTAGCCGCGGTCAGATTCGATTGGGACGGCATTACGCGAACCGAGCCTCGGGAAGACTTTGAAGTGATCGAGCGGTGGGGAGAGCGATACACGACACCAATACATACGCTGTCCATCGTCGTTCCGATTTCTGGAGATCCAGAGTTGCTGAGGCGCCAGGCTGACACGTACTCAAGCGGTACATTGGAAGCAGCGGTGCGTGAGGATGCGGTCGTATTTAGCGTTCGAGGGGCTGAGCTCACGCCTGAAGCGGTGCGTGGTCACATTGCACAGATGAGGCATGAATTGGAGCGCCAGACGAGCTGGGCCAATGTGCAACTTGAAGCTTGGATTCCGCAACTGCGAGTGTCGATCGAAACTGCTGTCGCGCAGCGCAAGGAGCGACTGGACAGCGCGGCATCCCTATCTGCCGGTCTCGATATTCCTCTCGCTCCCGTCGATGACAATCGCCGAATAGATATTCCTGTAACGAGGAAGAAGATTCGCTTCCAACGCGGAGGGCGGGCCGGTCACTCTATGAGCCCGGAGCCGTCGCTTGCCAACGAGGTTTATGAAGATGTTACTCGGACCATCGGGAGCCTTGCGCGGGCTATGGAGCGTCTGCCACATACAGCGTCCAAATTTAAAGAAGTAGAGATTCGTGATCTCATACTATTCATCCTAAATAGTCATTGGGAAGGTGCGGTTCGGGGTGAGGTCTTTAATGGCAACGGTAAGACCGACATTCTGCTCCCGTGGAAGGATCGCAATGCGTTTATTGGGGAATGCAAGTTTTGGTCGGGCCCCAAGGGTTTCGCTGAAGCGATCGATCAACTGCTAGGATATCTCGTTTGGCAAGATACTAAGGCTGCTCTGATTCTGTTCATTAGGTCAGGTGAGGCTTCCAGTATCATCGCGAAAGCGGATAATACTATCCAGAATCACCCCTTGTTCAAGGTTGCAAAATCGAATGTCGATCCAGCCGTTCGCCTTGACTATGTAATGGTGAGCAGATCGGACAGTCAGCGCTTCATTAATCTCGCCCTTCTGCCTGTGGTTATACCAAAGGTTGATGGTTAGCCTCCTTCTAGTTGCTGATCAGGAGGAGGATTACGCATCGTCAGCTATGTCAACCGACGTCCCGCGTCAGTTGGCCTTGCGGTGTCCTGCGGCCATGAGCAGCTGCTGTACAAGGCGAGCGGAGGAGGGCTACCCTCGAGTGCGGACCCGACTCACGTTTGTGAGGTATCGGGTCCTGCTTCTTTACTGCAGCTGCGGAGAGTGGCAGCTGATTAGACAGGCCCGAGATGTCCCGCAGCGTCCCTAGATGTCCAGGTTGGAGGCGTAGCGTCGAGCGTGTGGAGCTGGCTATGTGGGCAACGACGACAGCGCGTGATCTGCTGATTGATGAGCTTCCCCACAGGTGGGCACACTCAGCGGGCGTGGCCGGACGATCCGTTGGATTGCGCTCCCTGCTCGGCGGTAACGCGGAGCTGATCGAAGCCGCGTCTTGGGTGCATGACGTTGGTTACGCTGCACCGCTGGTGGTGAGTGGATTTCATCCGCTCGACGGAGCGGTTTACCTGCGGGACATGGCTGGAGCGGATGGGCTGCTATGTCGGCTAGTGGCTTACCACACCTGCGCGGACATCGAGGCTGATGAGCGTGGTTTGTTGAAGGAGCTTCGGCAGGAGTTCGAGCCACCGCCGGCCGACTTGCTGAGGGCGCTGACGTACTGCGATTTGACTACCGGGCCGTCGGGCCGACACGTGTCTGTGGATGAGCGGCTCGCGGAGATTCATGCTCGGTATGGGGAGGAGCACCTGGTGAGCCGGTCGATCCGGCGGGCTACGCCGATACTCCTAGAGGCCGTGAGGTCGATTGAGGGTCAGCTAGCCGAGGAGGCTGTGACGGAGTAGGGCGTCAGCCGATGTGGGGCTGGGTCGCGCCTGAGAGGTAGCGGTCTACTCGTTTGCGCATGGAGGGGTCCATGGTTAGAGACGGGATGTCGGCGCGGGGGATCCATTTGACCTCGGAGCTCTCGTCGCTGGTGCGGAGTTCGCCGCCGGTGGGGTGGGCGGTGAAGACGATGGAGAACTCTTGGCGGGCTTCGTTGTTGCTGGTGTAGAGGATTATGTGTTTGGGGTCGCTGTAGATGCCTACGATGCCGTCGAGCTCGCAGTCGATGCCGGACTCTTCTTTGGTTTCTCGGATGGCTGCGGCGGGGACTGATTCGCCTAGGTCTACGGCTCCGCCGGGGATGGCCCAGTTGTCGTTGTCGGTGCGGCGGATGAAGAGGATTTCGTCGCGGTCGTTGACTACTACGACGTTGACCGAGGGGACGATGCTGTTCGCTGCGGGGGCGTTGGGGTCGTCGTAGTAGTCGATCCGGCGGCTCATCAGTCTCCTAATGGGGTTGCGGTCTCCCAGACACGTTCGAAGCTCTCGATGTAGGTGCTGGCGATCTCGCCGCCGGCGATTTTGCGTAGGTGCCAGACGGGAGCCTGCGCGGCTGGGGTGCCGTAGATGTGTGTATTGACTAGGAGTTGGTCGTCGGCGCGGTAGATCGAGTTGTAGAGGATCGTGGTGTGGATGCGGAACTCGATGTTGTCGGCGGTGCGCAGGTTGCGGTAGTTGGCTATCGCGCTGCGGATCTTGGCTGACATGGAGCCTTCGGCGCCCTCGTCGATGGCACGGCGTTCTACTTCCTGGCTGGTTGGGTCGCCTAGGAGGAAGCGCATTTTGATGCCGGATTCGGCCTTCTTGCGGAAGATGCGCTGGATGCCGGCGTCTTCGGAGATGAATAGGCCGGCGTAGACGAGTACGCCGATCTCCTCCTCGGCTGAGTCGAAGAGGCGTTTCCAGGCGTCGTGGGGGACCTCGGAGCGGTGGGGGTAGACGGCGATGATCTCGCCTTCGGAGGCTACGGCCACCTGGTCGCGTGGGAGGGCGTCGGGCCAGAGGTAGACCTCGTCGACGCCTAGGCGGGTTGAGACTGCGTAGCGGTGGCGGCGGTAGGGGATGCGGCCGCTGATCCAGCGCTCGACGGTCTTGTTGTCGACACCGAGCTCAACGGCTAGGGCGGTAGGCGTGACGCCTTGTTCGAGAAGCGCCGCGCGGAGCCGTTCGTTGGGCATGGGGCAACTCTAGGACATCTCGGGACGTCGTCACGCTTAGTAGGACGTCTCTAACCCGTCCATGGCGGTCGTAGTCGCGTCCTCACGCTGAGTCGCAGAGTTTCTGCCATGACAAACCACTACGCAGTGAGCTCAGTCCTGGCGGATTCGACTTCGACCTTTCGGTGGCGCTGCGGATGCGGTGCGGGCATCGAGCGGCGCGGGCAGTGTGACAAGTGCAAGCGCCGGGCGCGTTGGCAGCGGCGGCACCTGACGACCCGGGCCGGTCATGCACTTCGGGAGCTGTCATGACCGCCGTCTATCGGTATGAGGTCGCTACTCGCGACTACCGGGGTGGATGGCGGGTCGTGAGTATCCGACAGCGGTCGTTCGAGCTGGAGCCGCGGGCGATCGTCCACGCGCTGATGGTTCGGTGGGTGCTCGATCACTGGGATCCGACGCTCACCGGTCGCATTCATGTCTTCGGGCCGCGGTCGGCGGCGACTGAGCCGAGCGGGCTGAGGACGAGCATTCGCATTCGGGTGTTTCGTAGTGACTCGCCTTTCGCCAATGCGCCGCTTGCCGTGGCGTACCTCGGGGATCACGAGCGGGAGTGGTTCGGTCGCAGGGTTGCAGGCTGGTGGAATCGGGCTAAGCATCAGCGCAGCTCGTTACAGGACCGATCCGGCGGTAGTGGTGAGGCTGCATGAGCGACGGCGAGCGGGCACCAGTCGAGGCGAGCGTGACGCAGCCCGAATCGAATGCTGAGCCGACTGCCGACGCGGGTAGGGAAGGCGCCGGCGCTGCGTCGGGGCAGCAGTCTGTTGCCGGTGTGCTCCTCGCAGCCGGTGTCGTGTGCGGACTCATCCTGATTGCTGGGTTCGTGCGGCTTGGGGTTCCGGGGTGGGTCTTGGTTGCGGTCCTCGTGCTGCTCGTTGCGGGCGTCGTCGCCCTGGTCCTGCGGGGACGTCGGCGGCGTTCGGTGTGGGACGGTCTGCGGCGATCCCGCCGCACGCCTGGAGCGTTGGCGGCACGGCGTGGCGTCGCATCGGGATGGAACAGGCTCAAGGGACCGAGTGCAGGTCGGTACGGCGCCGCTGGGCGGTCGGGGCGTCGTGGGGGCGGCAGTCGTGGGGCCGCGATCGGGAAACGCGGTCGGTCCGGTCGGATCGGGTCTCCGTGGCGACAGGCCGGTTCCGCGCGGAGCGCTGGCCGCGGAGTTCGACGGAGGGCATCGGCTGGTCGTCATCGTGGGATGGGTCGGGAGGCCTTCGGGTCGCGTGGGCCAAGACGTGCGTACGGATCGGTCGCCGGTCGGCGCCATGGCTCGCTCAGGGGCCATGGACCGCGCGGCGGTATTGGGGGCGAGAGGCATCCGTCGCCGCGTCGCCGGGAGCGGCGTAGCGCTCAGGGCATGTCAGCAAACAAGCGCCGGCTGCCTGGTCGACCAACTCGCGGACGCCCCAGTTCGAGGCCTGGTGGTGCGCGGAGTCGCGGCGGCGGCGCTCTTGGGGTGGGTGGTGGACGGCTGCCGATCGTCAGATCGGGGCGGCGGCGATCTACGGGCCTGGGGCATCGGCCTGGGGCTCTGTGGGCTGCGTCGCGGCGTAGGAGCCGGGCCAGTCCGCGCTTGCTCAGGCGAGATCGTGCAGCGCCGGGCAAGGGCGGATCGGAGGCGAACGCTCGCCGGCCGCTGAGGGCCGTCATTCGCCTTGTCGGCAGAGGCGTGAAGGCGGCGAGATGGCGGCTGTTCCGGCGGAGGAGATCCCGTGAAGAGACCGACCACGGCCCAGAGACGAAGGTCGTCGCGGACAAGGCGGCGAAGACACAACCGGAGATGAAGCCGGGGCGCGCCAAGCGGCGGCCCAATGAAACTGCGATGAAGGGAGACAACAAGATGCCTAACGCACCTATTGCACAGGCTGTTGACGCCGTTCAGGCGATCACGGCGTGGGAGCCGGAGTCCATCAACGACGTCGATGAGTTCTTGACGGATCTCGGAGATCTGTACGAGGCCTTGGCGACTACGCAGGCCAACCTTGCCCAGCGGTTCGGCTCCGATCTGCCGATCGGGGCGCCGGTGGTGGATCACCTCTCGGAGCTCGCGAGTGGGGCTGCCGCCCTGACGGATCACGCTCATCAGGGCCGGAGCATCTTCCGATCGTTCCACGAAGCCGAGTTCGAGCGACTGGAGAACCCGCGGCCGAACGAAGAGATGTGGGACGTCCGAGCTAACCGGTGAGTGCACATAGCTATACGGCCAATGGTGAAGGGAGGCTATATGTCTAGCAGTGCACGTAGCGGGTTCGCGGCACCTTGGCGATGGTCGGTAGTCACTACGCCGCTCATCGCGGCGGGCGGAGTGTTCGCGACTGGCGCGTTCGTGGACGTCTTGAACGTGGGCGTCGCCTACGTCGTAGCGGTCGCTCTGTTCGCCGTCTTCGGCACGGTTTCGGTCTGCAACGCGGCTGAGCCGGGGCGGTTCGCGAGCGTCTATGCGACGGCGGCTGTCGTGCTCGCGGGAGCTTGGCTGGTGTGGACGGCTGCGACCACCGCATGGTCGGGACGCGCGGTGACGGTCTTGTTGTGCGGTCTCGGGCTGTTGGGGCCGTTCTGGTTCCTTGCTCGGAACACTCATCACCGCAAGCGGCTCAAGGAGGCTGAGGAGGAGCGGCGGCGGTTGGCTGCTGCGGAGGCTCGGCGTTGGCCGGCGATGCTTGCGGGGCTCGGGATGGACGGCATCGTTCAGCTGGAGCGGGTCGACCACAGCTCGGATACCTACTCGCTTCGGCTGCGGTTGCCCAGCAACGGGAAGGTGAAGTTCGCGAGTTTGAAGAGCCGTACGGAGGAGATCGAAATTACGGCCGGGCTCCGGTACGGCGCGATCAACGTCGAGCGTGGGAAGAGCGCGGCCGAGGTGTGGATGCACGTCAATGAGGTCGATGTGTTGGCGCGCGTCGTTCCGCTGCCTCGTGAGAACACTCCGCTGACGATCAACAACCCGTTGCCTCTCGGGGTCTACGAGGACGGGACGGTTCTGGCGGTGCCGATGCAGGGGCGTGCGAGCAAGACAGTCGGCCTGCGAGGTAAGGGCAAGTCCAACCTGATCAACGTGAAACTTGCCGCGCTGACACGGTGTGCGGATGTGGTGATCTGGATGATCGACAACAAGGGCGGGCGGACTGCGCGGCCCTGGTTGTTGCCATGGTTGGAGGGGCGGACTCAGCGGCCGGTCATCGATTGGGTGGCGACTACGAATGTTGAGGTTGCCCGGATGCTGCGGGCTGCCGAAGCGGTCATTGACTATCGGTCGAACTCTGGGGCCGGCGGAGACAAGATCATCCCGACGGCGCGGATGCCCGAGCTGATGATCATCTGCGAAGAGGTGGCGCTGATCTTCGGCCAGCACGACATGAGCAACCTGGACAACGCACGACGCGGCCTCAAGATCGTGCAGCTTGGTCGGGCGGAGGCCGTCAGCGTTGATCTAGTGGCCCAGCGCGGGACCGTGACGATGCTGGGTGGGGGTGACCTCAAGAGTCAGCTTGAGAACACGTTCGGGCTCGGCGTCGCGGATGCTAACGACGCGCGGTACACGTTCGGCGATACGAAGATCGCCGCTGACCTTGCTCGACTTGAGCACGCCGGGAGCATGCTCGTGCAGGCGGGCCGAGATACACGGATCGTTCCCGCTAAGGCCTGGTGGATCGAGTACGCCGACATCGGCGGGCCGGGCGGTATCGCGGAACAGAACTCGTACATCGGGCCGGATCTCGACGCGAACTCGGCGGCTGCGGCGAACAGTGCGGGCGGGTACAACGAGCGCTGGAGCCGGGAGCGGGCCGGGCACCTTGTGCCGACCACAGAACGGCCGGCCGACTGGGGGAAGCCGATCGCTATTCCGGCTTCGGCGCCCGAAACCACCGCGAGCCGCCTCGGGCTTCGGCCTTCGAAGCTGATTCCGTTTCCGGCGGGCGATCGGCCGAAGTTGCACGTCGTACCGGACAAGCCGGTGCGTGACATTCCGCCGGTACTGGCAGCCGTTCATCAGGTGTTCCGGTCGACTAAGGCGGATCGGCTACATACGACGCGGCTACTTGCCGATGAGGCGTTGAGCGGGATCAGTGCGAAGCGGCTTGGAGCGGTCCTGGGTGAGTACGGCGTGCAGCCGCTGAGCCAGCCGTTTGTGGAGGACGGGCAGCGCGGTCGGGGCTATCGGTACGCCGATGTGGCCGCCGCCGTCCAGCGGATCGCAGACGGGCGAAACGAGGAGACCTGACCTGTGCGCGCGATGCGTGTCGGACGCGCTGACTCACGTGTCGACACACGTCGTACTTCACGGGCTGAGTGCGGCTCTGACCTGCGGAAATGCGGTCAGGGTGCACGGTTCACGGATCACGGATGGGCAGTACGAGGGCGGACCTGGAGCCGTCGAATGAGGAAGAGAGGGATGCCGCGATCCGTGCGACACGGATCAAAGTGAGAGGACGGTGATGCGAATGACTGAGCTGAATGAGGACGGCCGCGGGTTGACGCGAGCCGAGCTGTTTGCGCTACCCGTCACTGTCGATGTTGCTACAGCCGCTCGGGCTCTCGGGCTGGGACGGTCGACCGGGTATGAGCTAGTCAGGCGGGGCAAGTTTCCGTGCCGGGTGTTGCAGGTTGGCAGCTCGTACCGCGTTCCAACTGCGGAGCTAATGCGCATCCTCGGTCTTGCGCCGGAGGACACGTCGGCCGCGTGAGCTCGCTACGGCTCCGAACGGAACTCGATGCCTTCGGCCCATTTCCGCAGGTGCTGGACGTGGGCGATCAGTTCGGTTCCGACTGGGGTCAGTTCGTAGCCGGCGCCCTGGTGCTGGACCAGTCCAACAGACTTCAAGTGGCGGATGCGGGAGGTCAGGACGCTGGTCGAGAGGCCGGGGATCTCCGCTGCGATCTCTCTGTACGAGAGTGGCCGGCTGCGGAGCTGCCACAAGATGCGCAGGGTCCAGCGCTGGCCGATGACTTCGAACAGCTCCAACAGGTGGACGTCGTCGGCTCCGTCTGTCTTGGGTCTCGCCACAGTGACTCCCTTGACCTCGGAGGAGGTTAGCTCGCAGACTAGTGCATCTAAATTAGATGCGCCACGATGAGTGGCGCTCGTGACGGAAGGAGGAATCTGTGAAGGAACCGATCACCAAGTTCACGTTGAAGAACGGGACTGTCCGTTACCTGTTGGTTGTCGACATCGGTCGGGACAAGGACGGGAATCGGCAGCAGTTCAAGCGTCGATACGACACTCTCAAGGAGGCACGTGCCGAGCTGTCGAGTATTCGACACTCGATCAATCAGGGCACCTACGTCAAGCCGTCCAAGGAGACGCTGAACGAGTACCTGGATGGGTACATCGTGGGTGCGACTCGGGGTCGTCGGGCGTCGACGAAGGCGTCGTACCGGGATGCGTTCCGGTGCCCCCGGGAGGTCCTTGGTGAGATGCCGCTCCAGGCGATCCAGAAGAAGGACGTCGAGGACCTGGTCGAGTACATGGAGACCAAGGGGCGACGTCGCGGAGGTACGCCGGGTACGGGGCTGGGTACGCGGTCGATTCGGCTGATGCTCGGGCGGTTGACTGCGGCCTTCGACATGGCGATGCAGGAAGGCAAGTTGGCTCGCAATGTCGTCAAGCTGGTCACGCCTCCGGCTCACAAGAAGTCCAAGCGGGATACATGGAGTACGGCGCAGGTACGTGGGTTTCTGCACTGGGCAGCGAAGGATCGGCTGCACGCCGCTTGGCGGCTGAGTCTGTACGGGCTCCGTCGCGGCGAAGTACTCGGTCTGAGGTGGTCAGACATTGACCTGACTGAGAAGACGCTCAAGGTCAATCAGTCGCGAGTGCTCGTCGACTACAAGGTGCTGGTTGAGCCGCCGAAGAGTGAGAACGGTGAGCGGACTCTCCCGATGGACGACAAGTTGGTGGAGGCACTCCGGGCGCTACGGAAGCGTCAGGCGGCTGATGCCGAGGAAGCCGGATCGATCTACCAGCATGGGCTAGCTGAGCTTGACTGGTACACGGCTGGAGACGCGTACGTCGTGACCGACAGCTTGGGTATGCCGGTTCATCCGGAGTGGTACTCGGACGAGTTCGGGCGCATCCTCAAGCAGGCTGGGGTGCCGCGGATCCGGCTGCACGACTCCCGCCATACGACTCTGAGTCTGATGGAGAAGGCCGGCATCCCGATCTCCATCATCAGCAAGTGGGCGGGTCACTACGACGCCGCCTTTACGATGAAGACCTACGTCCACGCGAGCGACGACGACCTCAAGGAAGGAGCCAAGGCGCTCGCCAAGCTCCACGCCATCAAGTCCGCCTAGGCGGCTGTGACCAAATGTGACCAACCTGGGCCTGGAAGGCTCGCTCCGGACATCGGCTGAACGCTCCTGGGAAACACAAAAGCCCAGGTCAGCGGGCTGATCCTGGGCTTCTGATACTGCGCGCTCGGAGGGATTCGAACCCCCAACCTTCTGATCCGTAGTCAGATGCTCTATCCGTTGAGCTACGAGCGCCGGGCAACGTCGAGTAACGATACAGGGAGAGGGTGTGTGGATGCTAATCGGGGTCGGGGGTGGGGATCTAGCATCCGGGGATGGGCATTGAAGAGCTGTTGGGTGGGCGGGATCTGGGGGATGTGAAGAAGGCGGTCGGGTTCGTGATGGAGAACTCGGACGACTTCCAGAAGGTGCTGGAGTTGGTGCGGGGGCTGCCGGATGGGGCGGTGGGGTTTATTGGGAAGTTGCCTGAGTTGCTGAAGACGATCGGGTCGGGGCTGGCTGAGGCGGGGGAGCAGGCTGGGAAGGCTGCGGGGGCCTTGGTGGGGGATGACGGGGAGGGTGGGGCTCGGCGGGCGCTCAGTGGGAGTGCTACGACGATGAACACGGCCAAGGACCGGTTGCATGATGCTGCGGGGATGTTGGCGGGGCTGGCGGGGGAACTGGACAAGATTCCGGGGATCGGGGATGCGGCGGCGAAGAAGTTGAATGATGGGAGTGGGCAGATCGGCGGGGTGGCGACCGAGATCGAGAGCCTGGCTGGGAACCTGCAGGATCTGTCGGGGATTCTGGCGGATGTGGGTACGGCGCTGAAGGGGCTGGGGACGAAGTTGAGTGAGTCGGGCGGGTCGGTGCAGAAGCTGCTCGACTGACGGGTTGCGGCCCTGGGACTGACTAAGGTCGCGGTATGGCTAGTCGGGTGGTTCGGGGTACGGCGATCGCGGCCGGGGTGGCTGCGGTGGTGGGTGGTGGTGTGGGGTTTGCGCTGGGGAAGCCGGTGCAGGAAGACGATGTGGTGCCGGCGCGGAAGCTCGCCGCGGACTTGTGTGCGCGGATCGGGGACGTGTCGGCGCTGTTGCCTAAGGCATCGGGTGGGCGGTTGGTGCAGTCGGGGACGGGTGCGGTGACCTGTACGGCGGTCGCTGGGCGGCAGACCGCGACCACGTTCTCGACGGCTTCGGTGAAGGTGACGATCACGCCGTACGGCGGGAAGCTGGCCGGGGCCGGTGAGGTTCCGTACACGCCGGAGGCGATGGCGAAGAAGGCGTTTGATCGGTCGCCGTTCGACTCGGTGCCGGATCGGCCTTATCCGACGAAGAGTGATCAGACGGCGGTCGGGTTGGCGGGTGAGTCGTTCACGACGCGAGTGCTCGTGCAGCGGGCGGATGTCGTCGTACTGGTGGAGTACACGGCCAATCCGGTGCTGGCGGAGACCGCGCGGCAGGCGGCGACTGTGGTGGCGGACCGGGCGATCTGGGAGACGAAGTGAACGCGCCGGAGATTGCTGGGTACCAGTTCGAGCAGTTGCTGCTGGAGCATCCGCTGGCGGAGGTGTGGCGCGGACGGGCCTTCACTGGGATGGAGGTGGTCGCGCTGGTGCTGACCGCGGAGGACCAGGTCGTGCAGGAGCGGCTGGTTCAGGCGGCGCGAGAGGCGGCGCTCGAGCCGGGGCGGGCGGACACGCCGTTGTGGGCGGCGAACTTCAGTGCCGCACGGCCGTATGCGATCACGCAGCTCGTGCCTGGGCAGTCGGGTGCGGAGCGGCTGATTGATCCGCTCGACGGGGTCATGGGGAACGACGACGCGTCGCTGCAGGCGGTGCGCTCGCTGCTCAGCCAGTACGGCGGAGTCGCGCCGGCCGCCGTACCAGGAGTCGCTGGAGTGCACGGCGTACCGGGTGTCCCGGCAAACGAGGGTGCGCCAACTGGAGCGGACGAGCGGGGCGCGCTCGGTGGAGTGGTTGCTCGGCTGGGTGGGTGGGTTTATGCGGTGGCCGTGCTCGTCGTACTGATCGTCTTTACCGTGGTGTATTCGGCGGGGGCGACCGTGGGTAGTGCGGTGAAGGAAGTGCCTGACGCGGCTCCGCCGCCGGCGGCGGTTAGTCCGGGGGCGCTTCCGTCGACTGTGTTGTTGCCGGGACTGCCGAAGATTACGACGGCGGCGTACAAGCGGCCGGACGGCAAGGCCGGGCTAATGGGGGCGACGTATCCGGCTGGGGCCGACCTGCAGGTGGTCACGAAGGCGGAGTTGCCGTTTGCGATCGGGTGGCCGCGGCCGCCGGCGGTGTCGTTGCTGGGTGAGTCGTCGACGATTGCGTATCGGCGGATCCAGACCGACGAGCAGTCGACCGGCCGGAAGGTGCCGCCGGACCTGCAGATCGCGCTCAGCGCCTGCGCGAACCTGGCGGACTGCGTCAAGGATCGGGCGGCGTTCGACCAGGCGTGGACGAAGAGCTTCCGGGTGCCCGTGCCGACGGTCGCGAAGGATGAGCGGACCTGGTTGGCGACTCAGGACAAGCCGTACGCGCTGATGATGACGCGGGCGTTCCAGAGTGGTGGTCAGTGGTGGCTGGTCGGGATGGCGGTGACCGGCCGGGAGGGTGAGGAGCCCGACGTCCAGCGGATCCTGAACGACATCTGGCGGCAGACCAGCTGATTCACCGAAAAATCTTCACCGAACGGCCCGCGTCTCGACGCGGGCCGTTCTCATTTTCACAAGGTCGACCGGAAAGCGGTTGTCGCCAAAACTTTGTGACCGGGTTCACGTTCGACGGGTTCACAGCACCTGTCCGCGTCGCGTACCGTTAGTACCACTTGCACACTGGTATGCGTCCACTGCAATCACTGGTATGCGACAGATCACACCGCCAGTCCGCTGGATCGAACCGCTGGAGACCCCGGCGGCCGGTGCCGTACCCGTTTCCTCAGCGTCGAGGGACCGGAGCAGCAGCCGGGACGACAGCTGAGAGGGAATGAGCCGCCGATGACGACCACCGCCAGCCCGACCCACACCCCCGATCTCACCGAGACCCCGTCCGCTGCCGCGACCAGCACGGCGTACGACCTGTCCGGCGCACCGACGAAGCACGCGGGCCTGCTGGCATGGGTGGCCGAGGTCGCCGAGCTGACGCAGCCGGACGCCATCCACTGGGTCACCGGCTCCGACGAGGAGTACGGCGTACTGACCCAGGGGCTGATCGACGCCGGCACGATGGTCCGCCTCAACGAGGCGAAGAAGCCGAACTCGTTCTGGGTCCGCACCGACCCCAGCGACGTCGCCCGCGTCGAGCAGCGCACGTTCATCTGCTCCGTGGACGAGAAGGACGCCGGCCCGACCAACAACTGGATGGACCCGGCCGAGATGAAGGTCCTGATGACGGACCTGTACCGCGGCTCGATGCGCGGCCGGACCATGTACGTCGTTCCGTTCTGCATGGGCCCGTTGACTGCCGAGAGCCCGATGTTCGGCGTGGAGATCACCGACTCGGCGTACGTCGTCGGCTCGATGCGGATCATGGCCCGCACCGGTTCCGAAGTACTGGCGAAGATGGGCACCGACGCGAAGTACGTGCCCTGCCTGCACTCCGTCGGCGCGCCGCTCGAGGCCGGCCAGCAGGACGTGCCGTGGCCGTGCAACGACGAGAAGTACATCGTGCAGTTCCCCGAGGAGCGGACGATCTGGTCCTTCGGCTCCGGGTACGGCGGCAACTCGTTGCTCGGCAAGAAGTGCTACTCGCTGCGGATCGCCAGCGCGATGGCGCGCGACGAGGGCTGGCTGGCCGAGCACATGCTGATCCTGAAGCTGATCTCGCCGGAGAAGAAGGTCCACTACATCGCGGCCGCGTTCCCGAGCGCGTGCGGCAAGACCAACCTGGCGATGCTCGACCCGACCCTCGAGGGCTGGGAGGTCGAGACGCTCGGCGACGACATCGCCTGGATGCGGTTCGGCAAGGACGGCCGCCTGTACGCCGTCAACCCGGAGTTCGGCCTGTTCGGCGTGGCGCCCGGGACCGGGTGGAAGACGAACCCGAACGCGATGCGCACCATCGAGAAGGGCAACTCGGTCTTCACGAACGTCGCGCTCACCGACGACGGTGACGTCTGGTGGGAGGGCTACTCGCCGACCCCGCCGGACCACCTGACCGACTGGAAGGGCCGCGAGTGGACGCCGGCTTCGGGCGAGCTGTCCAGCCACCCGAACAGCCGGTTCTGCACCCCGATCGAGCAGTGCCCGATCCTCGCGGACGAGTACGACGACCCGAACGGCGTACCGATCTCGGCCATCATCTTCGGTGGTCGCCGGGCGACGACGGTTCCGCTGGTGACCGAGTCGCGCGACTGGGCGCACGGGGTGTTCATGGGCGCGACGCTGTCGTCCGAGACGACCGCGGCTGCTGTTGGGCAGGTTGGCGTCGTACGGCGTGACCCGATGGCGATGCTGCCGTTCCTCGGGTACGACGCGGGCCAGTACTTCGACCACTGGCTGACCGTCGGCAAGGAGAACGACGCGAGCAAGCTGCCGAAGATCTTCTACGTGAACTGGTTCCGCAAGGACGAGAAGGGCAAGTTCGTCTGGCCGGGATTCGGTGAGAACGGCCGCGTGCTCAAGTGGATGATCGAGCGGATCGAAGGCCAGGCGGCCGCGGTCGAGACGCCGGTTGGATACGTGCCGACGGCTGATGGGCTGGATGTCAGCGGGCTGGAGCTGAGCGACGAGGAGCTGCGGATCGCGCTGACCGTCGATGCTGAAGAGTGGAAGGCCGAGATCCCGCTGATCGAGGAGTGGTTCGCCAAGCTTGGTGACACCGTTCCGGCGGAGCTGAAGGTCGAGCTCGACCACCTGAAGGCCCGGCTGGGCTGAGACTCCGCCGCCGAGTCGGAAGCCGGCGGCGGGAAGCACGCGGCGCCCTGGTCCCACCATGACCAGGGCGCCGCGCTGTGTTGTCGTCGTTGTTTGTCGGTGTCGTTGTCGGGAAGGACACGTAGAGGTACGTCGCTCGCCGGGTCGGCAGGCGCGGGCTGGGACGCCGGGGTTGGTTTGTGGGGACTACTACGTGTTCTTCGCTACGCAGAAGTTAAGTGGTCGCGGGGTGCGGCGGGGGTGCGTAGGTTGGCGGCATGAAGATCGGTGTGATGTTGCCAGTGGGTGGATCCGACGGGCCGACCGGTGGGATGCCGCGGTGGGACGACGTGCGCGCGATGGCGGTGGCGGCGGAGAGCAGCGGGCTGGACTCGGTGTGGCTCGCGGACCATTTCGAGTACCACGCTCCGGACGGGGCTGTGCATGGGATGCACGAGTCCTGGACGCTGCTGAGTGCGGTCGCGGCGGTGACCGAGCGAGTTGAGCTGGGGAACATGGTGCTGTGCTCGACGTTCCGGGATCCGGGGCTGACGGCGAAGATGGCCGCGACCCTGGACGAGGTGTCGGGTGGGCGGTTGATCCTCGGGGTCGGCGCCGGCTGGCACGATCCGGAGTACGAGGCGTTCGGCCTGCCGACGGATCACCGCGGGGGTCGCTTTGAGGAGTGGCTGGAGATCGTCGCGCGAATGCTGCGCGGAGAGTCGGTCACCGCCGACGGAACGTACTACAAGACGCTCGAGGCGAGCCTCACGCCCGCACCGTCCCGCCAGATCCCCCTCCTGATCGCCGGCCGCCGCCCCCGCATGCTCCGCCTGACCGCCGAATGGGCCGACGCCTGGAACACCGCCTGGTACGGCGCCCCCAGCGAAACCCTCACCGAACGCCTGACCGACTTCCGAGCCGCCACCGAAAAGGCCGGCCGCAAGGTAACCCTCACCATCGGCCTAACCATCCGAGACCCCAACCAATCCCCGAACGAAGCCGACCCCACAGCCTTCGCCGGCACCGCAGAAGAACTAGCCACCCTCTTCACCACCTACCGCGACCTAGGCGCAGACCATCTGATCATCTCCGCCGACCCCATGACCCCAGCCTCCGTAGAACTCATAGCCCAAGCCAAAACCCTCCTCGAGAGCTAACCGGCCGCCGCCACAAATGCGGCCGACCCAGTCACCTGAGGTCCCCGCCGCGCCGGCCGTGAGGTGGGATCGAGAGGCCCGGTCTCTGGCTGACGAGGGTGCCCGGTCCCGTCGCCTGGGCGGGTGGAGGGGGCTGCTGGACGCATCCGGTCCCCCGCCATGCCGTGGCGGGGGACGTCGCGCTTGTGCAGGCTGCCGCGGTGGCCAGGGAGCCGCCCGCGCCGCGGCAGGGCGGTGAGGGGCGCGACCCTGCGGGGGGTCCGGGGGCGAAGCCCGCCGGGGTGGGGTCTGGGGGCTCCGCCCCCAGAAAGCGCCGGAGCGCCCCGTCCACGCTTTCCGTGGACAGGGCGCTCCCATGACGCGGAGGCGGCGAGATTTGAACTCGCGAGAGGGGATTACCCTCAACCCGCTTAGCAGGCGGGCGCCATCGACCGGACTAGGCGACGCCTCCTCCGACGTACCCACGCAAACGTCTGTGTGGGTCGACGACGACCAAGACTAACTGTTCAGTGGGGGTGGCGGCAAAGTGGGTGGGGGCGGCGGTTTGGGAGTGTCGGCTGACCCGTGTGTAACCTGGCGTGCACCGACGGGGGTCGCCAGCACACGTCAACCGAACGGCGGGCGTGGGCGTCATAGGTACCGTGGGTCGCGCGAGCGGTCCACGGTAGGGCTGCCACGTCGTCGATCAGGGAAACGGAGCCATGTCGCGGAGTACTCGTGCCGCCGGACGGAGGTCCGCGCCTCGCGCCAGCCGGTCGAAGCACCGGTCGCAGCGTGCCCGGACGACGTCCAAGGCTATTGGTCTCACCCTGCTCAGTGCGTTGGTGCCGGGGCTCGGGCTGATCAAGGGCGGGCGGACCAAGCTCGGGGCGTTCGTGCTGACGATCGCCGGTGGGCTGCTGCTGGTTGCCGCGTACGTCGGTCTCACGCAGCGGAACTCGGTTCTCGAGCTGCTCGTGTCGCCGCGGCAGCTGCTGATCGCGACCGCGGCTGTGGTGGTGCTCGGGGTGCTGTGGATCTGGGTCGTCGTCGCCTCGCACAAGCTCCTGAGGCCGGTGAGTATGACCTACACCGGGCGGCTCGCCGGGTCGATGTTCGTCGGTCTGCTCTGTTTCGCGATCGCGGTTCCGACCACGGTGGCAGCGCAGACGGTGATGGCGCAGCGTGACCTGGTCGGCAGTGTGTTCCAGTCGGAGGGCGACTCGAAGAGTGCGACCCGGCCGAAGGTGAACAAGTCGGATCCGTGGGCGAAGACGCCGCGACTCAACCTGTTGCTCCTCGGTGCGGATGACGGCGCGGACCGGACCGGCGTCCGGACCGACACGGTGATGGTGGCGAGTATCGACACCAAGACCGGTGACACGGCCCTGATCTCGCTCAGCCGGAACTGGATGCGGATGCCCTTCCCGGAGGACTCGCCGCTGCACAAGATCTACCCCGACGGCTACTGGGACCCGAATCTCGGCAACGTCGAGCAGCCGGAGTACTACCTGGACTCGATGTACGACAACGTCCCGAAGCAGCACCCCGGTGCGCTCGGCGCGACGGACAACATGGGTGCGGACGTGGTCAAGCTGGCCGCGGGTGCCGCGCTCGGTCTCGACATCGACTACTACATGCAGATCAACCTGGCCGGGTTCCGCAAGATCATCGACGCGATCGGCGGCATCACGGTCAACGTCAACTACAAGGTGCCGATCGGTGGCGACTACGGCGCCGGCCCGGGCACCCGGGGCGCGAAGAAGCCGTCCGGCTACATCCAGCCCGGCCCGAACCAGAAGCTCGACGGCTACCACGCGCTGTGGTTCGCCCGCGGTCGCTACGGCCTGAGCGACCCGTCGCGGCAGGAGCGGCAGCGCTGCACCATCCACGCGCTGGTGAACAGTGTGAACCCGGCCACCCTGGTGACGAAGTACCAGCAGATCGCCTCGGCCAGCAAGGACCTGCTGCGGACCGACATCCCGCAGGAGATCCTGCCGGCGTTCATCGAGCTCGGTCTCAAGGTCAAGTCGGCGAAGGTGTCGAACGTGGACCTCGACAAGCGGAAGAACTTCCCGACCGGCAAGAACCCGGACTACTCGGCCATGCAGGAGCTCGTCGAGAAGGCGATCGCGCCGAAGACCAAGCCGATCGCCTCGACCCCGTCGACGACCGCGACCAAGAAGCCGACCATCGGGACGACGAAGAAGCCGACCAAGGCGCCCACGACGCCGGGTGCGGCCCAGGACCTGAACGACGCCTGCGCCTACGACCCGACCCAGACCGGGACCAACTGACAACATCAGGTCAATCTGGACTGCCGCAGCCGCTTCGGGGAAGGATGGTTCGCACCGAAGAAGCTGGGGGCGGACAGATGCGGCGATGGACGGCAGTAGTGCTCGGTACGGCGTTGGTGGCGGCCGGCTGCAGCAGTGAACCCGAGGGTGGCAAGCCGCTGCCCTCGACCACGCTCAGCGCACCGACCGATCAACCGACGACCGACGAAGCGCCGACCCCAACGCCGACACCGCAACCGACCCCGAAAGAAACCTCGCTGACAGCGGTCGGCTACAAGAAGGCCCTGGCGAACGTCGAGATGAACCTGACCCGCGGCGTGCAGCGGGTCATGAACGCTCCGACAATGGCGGCCTTCGACCAGGCCCGGGCCGAGCTCGCCGGATCGATCGCCCGGCAGCGGCAGGAGCTCGCCAAGATCAACGGCCCGCAGTCGCTCGGCAGCGGGCACACGAAGGTCCTCGGCGCGTTCGACGCGTACCCCGACCACGTCACCACGAACCTGGCCGCCTCCGGCGAGACCAAGACCGGCTGCGGTCTGCCCAAGGCCGGCGCGGTCCGCCTGTACCAGGCGAAGACCGGCATCCGTACGTCGGTCGTCCAGCTGACGCAGGCGGTCAACAAGAGCGTCGGCAAGGGCACGAATTTCGGCCTCCGGATGACCCCGCCGGCGCTGAAGCCACCGCCACAGATGACCGGCCGCGGCACGAACGGCCAGATCATCCAGCGGGCCGGATCCCGCGGCGCCGGGACGCTGCAGATCAAGAACAACGGTTCCGCGGACGTCGTGGTCGTCGTCGCGACCAGTGTGCCGCGCCAGCCGCAGGTGTCGATCTACGTCCGCCACGGTTCCGACGCCACCCTGCGCGGCGTCCGCGGCAGCTACTGGGTGTTCTTCAAGTCCGGCACCGCCTGGGACGGCGTCAGCCGGCAGTTCACCGAGGACTGCTCGTTCTCCAAGTACGACGATCGCTTCGACGGCAAGTTCGACTGGACGATCACGCTGTCCCCGGTGATCGGCGGTAACGCGTCCACCTCGGATGTCGACCCGTTCTGAACCGATGGGATCATGGCCGGATGCGTACGACGTACCGGATGCGGTCAGGGCGGTTCCTCGGAGTACTGGCGACCGGTCTGATCATTCTCGGGGTGGCCGCGATCACCTGGGCCTTCGGAGCGTCCGGGGCGGTGATCGGGGTGTTCCTGGTGCTCGGCGGTCTGGTCGCGCTGGCCGGGCTGTGGATCGTCGCCCGGCCGCCCGTCGTACTGCGGCTACGGGACGACGCGATCGACGTACGCGGGGTGAAGACGGTGTGGACCGATGTCACCGAGGTCGGCCGGGTCGAGACGACGCATGGTGAGGCACTCGCGCTGCGCACCAAGCGGCCGGATGACACCGTCCTGCTGCCGCTGGCCTGGCTGTCGCCCAAGCAGGTGCCGGTGCTGGAGACCACGCTGCGCGACAAGCTGAACGCGGCTCACGGCTACACCATCTGGGACGGCACTGCCCAGGACCCGGCGCCTCCCGCAGAATAAGGACGACCCGACACCTGAGGAGCGTCTGTGCTGTCCTTCGATCTGTCGTACGACGAACTGCTGACCTACCAGGGCACGAATCCGCGGCCGGCCGACTTCGACCAGTTCTGGGAGAAGGCGCTGCTCGAGCTGGACGGGACGGACCCGGAGACCGAGTTCGCCGACGCCACCGACTTCCCGCTGAGTACGGCGACCGCTCAGCACCTGTACTTCACCGGTACCGGCGGTTACCGCGTACACGCCAAGGTGATCCGGCCGAACGAGCCGACCGGTCCCGCCGTACTGGTGTTCCACGGGTACGGCGGTGAGCAGCCCAGGTGGGTCGACCTGCTGTCGTACGCGGCCCGCGGGTACACCGTGGCCGCGCTGGACGTCCGGGAGCAGGTCGGTTTCCGGACCGCCTCCCAGGCCGGGAACGACTTCAACCTGCACAACCACCTCGTGCACGGTCTGGACGCCGGACCGGACGGTCTGCTCTACAAGCACGTCTTCCTGGACACCCGCCGGCTCGCGGACATCATCGGCGCGCTGCCCGAGGTGGACGAGACTCGGATCGCGACGACCGGCTGGAGCCAGGGCGGCGGTCTCAGCCTGGTCGCGGCCGCGCTGACACCGAGCATCAAGTACGTCGCCAGCGTGTTCCCGTTCCTGTGCGACTACCAGCGCACCTGGGACCTGAACCTGGACACGGGCCCGTACGACGAGATCGTCACCTGGTTCAAGAAGCGGGACCCACGGCACCTGCGGCAGGACGAGGTGTTCAACACCCTTGGGTACGTCGACGTGCAGCACCTCGCGCCGCGGATCCGCGCCGAGGTCACGCTGTTCGTCGGGCTCGAGGACCAGGTTTGCCCGCCGTCGACGCAGTTCGCGGCGTACAACCGGATCACCTCGACCAAGGAGCTCCGGGCGTACCCGGACTTCGGTCACGACGATCTGCCCGGCGCACACGACGAGATCTACCAGCTCATCGGCGCCAAGCTGAGCTGACTCAGGTCGGGATCCAGACCGGCCAGAACGGCGGGACGTTGCCGGGGCAGGTGCCTGGGGAGGCGGCCGGCGTCCCCTGCCAGGAGTAGAGGGCCAGGTCGGCGATGGTGATCGCGACGGCGGCCATGATGAGACCCATGACGAGGGTCTTGCCGGCGTAGCGGTAGGCGACGGTGAAGAGGATCAGGTTCACGATCAGCGCGAGTGGGAGGCCCAGGAACAGCAGGGTGAGGCCGTTGGGCATCGGCCCGGCCACATCCACGTTGCAGGCCTTCCACGACCGCGAAGTCAGCACGACGAGGCCGAACGCGGACCCGCCACCGACCACGATCGTCAGGAACGACTCGACCTTGCCACCCTTCGAGAACAACGCCATGTGATTACCGTAGGCGATCGAGGGCCTCGGCGATGCCGGCGTCGCCGATGGCGGTGTTCCCGGGGAACAGGCGGGTCCAGGACGTGGCGCGGTTGATGGCGCCGAGACGGATGGCGAGGTCGGCGGCGCGGCGAAGGGTCCGGCGGTCGCCGGGCCAGTGGTCGAGATAGGCGTCGCGCAGGCGCGGGACCACCTCGGGTCCGAGTTGGTCGGCGGCGCGTTCGAGCGGGACGAGCAGGCTGCAGAACGGATGGGCCACGGCCGCGTCACCCCAGTCGAAGAACCGGTACGGCGGACCCGCGAACACCTGGTTCTCGTGCAGATCGGCGTGGTCGAGCGTGTCGGGGATACCGAGCGTGGCCAGCTCGTCGCACCAGTCGACGAGCTCCGGGCGCCGCTTGCGGAGGCCCTCGTCGGCGAACTGGTCGAGGATCTCGGGCAGGCGGGCGAGCCGCCCATCCGGTACGCCGAGCCGGTCGAACTCGCCGGTGTGGTCAACCAGCGCGCGCTGGAACTCGGCGTACTGGCTGAGGAGCTCGGCCCAGTGCCGGGGCTCGCGGGGGATATCGCGGAGGAGGGTGCCGCCATCGGGGACGAGCGCCCAGCTGCGGTCGATGGCGTACGGCGTGAACACGTGGTCTGGTACGAGTTCGGCGAGCCGTTGGGTGAGGGCGGGTTCGAAGGCGCTGCCGGGCGGATTCGCCTTGAACCACAAGGGTTTCGCGGCCTCGACCCGCACGATCACCGACCACGGGCGCAACCGCACTCGCGCCTCGCCGGTCTCCTCGATGCCGAGCCGATCGAGTTGCTCGACCAGCCAGCCCATCGCCTCGCGGCGCCACGCCGCGTGATCCCACGGTGTGCGCGCGTCGGGATAGCTCCCACGATCGACCTGCATCGGGACAGATAATCAGAGTCGTGGTCTATCGCGTAGGGATTTCCGGCTGGCGATACGCGCCATGGCGCTCGGTCTACTACCCCGAGGGCCTGCCGCAACGCGCCGAGCTGGAGTACGTCTCGCGGCGGCTCAACTCGGTCGAACTGAACGGCTCGTTCTACTCGCTCCAACGACCCTCGTCGTACCAGCGCTGGTACGACGAGACGCCGGACGACTTCGTCTTCGCGGTCAAGGGCCCGCGATTCATCACCCACATGAAGCGGCTCGCGGACACCGACGCACCGCTGGCGAACTTGTTCGCCTCCGGACTGCTTGCGCTAGGCAACAAGCTTGGTCCGGTGCTGTGGCAGCTGCCGGGCAACTTCCGGTACGACGGGCCGCGGCTGGCCGCGTTCTTCGAATCGTTGCCGCGGACAACCGGTGCCGCGGTTGAGATCGCCAAGCACCATGAGGATCGGATGAAGGACCGGGTGTTCCTGGAGGCGCGCGTCGACCAGCCGATGCGGTATGCGTTGGAGGTCCGGCACGACAGCTTCGAGAACGCCGAATTCATCGACCTGCTGCGGGAACACGACATCGCGCTGGTCTGTGCGGACACCGCCGGCAAATGGCCGATGCTCGACGACGTGACCGCGGACTTCGTCTACGTGCGGCTGCACGGTGCGGACGAACTCTACGTCAGCGGGTACGACTCCGCGGGGCTCGACCACTGGGCCGCTCGGGTGCGGACCTGGCATCAGGGCCGAACGCCGACCGGCGGGAGGACGGTCTCCCCGGATCGGCCGCCTCGGCGTCGGCGCGATGTCTACGTCTACTTCGACAACGACGCCAAGGTCCGCTCGCCGTTCGACGCCGAGGCACTGGCCCAACGGCTTGGTCTTTAGAAGAGCCTGACCTCGGCCGGCTCCTCGAGGTCGAGGAGGAACTGCTTGCGCTTCAGGCCGCCCGCATACCCGGTCAACGAGCCGTTCTTGCCGACGACCCGGTGGCACGGGATGACGATCGAGAGCGGATTCTGGCCGACCGCCTTACCGACGCGCTGGGCGTGATCGCCGAGCTCAGCCGCAATCTCGCCGTACGACGTGGTGGTGCCGAACGGGATGCCGCTGAGCCTCGACCAGACACGTTGCTGGAATTCGTCGCCGGTGAGGGTGGTCGGGAGGTCGAAAGTGGTGCGGTCACCGCTCAGGTACTCGTCGAGCTGGCGGGCCGCCTCGGACAACACCGGGTCGGACTCGACCCGCTCGCCGAGCGGCATCGGCTTCACCCAGTGACGGGGGAAGTAGACACCGGCCAACGCGTTGTCCGAGGCGACCAGCGTGAGGTCACCCAGCCGGGTGCTGACGATCATGTGCCTGTTCATGCCCATGGAACGCGCCAGCACCCAACCGTGTGAGGCTAGCTGCTCACCCGCTCCCGAGTCCGCTGCCGGAACTCACGGCCGATCGTGCTGATCTCCGCGTGCCGGAGGTCGGTAACGGCGAGCGTGTCCGTGGCTTGGACCGCCCACTGGCCGTGGGGATCGACAACCCCGGAGACGAGCCCGGACTCCGGATCCACCGGAACCGCGAGGCTGACCCACAGGGTGTTGTTCGCGGCCGTGCCCCGGGCCTGTACTGCGATGTTCTCGTTCGGTCCGACTCCCGTGCTGCAGTAGGAGACGAGAACGGCGTCGACGTCCAGGCGGTCGTACTCGGTGAAGAGCTCCGGGAAGAGCACATCCAGGCCGAGTGCCAGACCGAACCGGAACCCGTCCACCTCGAACGTGACAGGCGCCGTACCGGGGGTGTACATCCAGGTGATCTTGGTGGTCGACAGCATCCGCTCGTCGTACCGGGCGACCACCTTCCCCTGGTCGGAGACGACGTACGAGCTGTTGTGCGGTCGCGCGTCGGGAAGCTGGTGGACCGCTGGGATGACGGTCCAGACACCCAGCTCGCCCGAGAGTTGCGCGATGCTGTCCAGCTCTTCCTGCAGGACCTGCCAGTCGGCCTTGGTCCAGTCGGACGGGCCGATCTCGTCAGGGCCTAGCGAGGACATGATCACCTTGCTGGGCCAGGTGAGCGCGCCCTCGGTGAAGTGGACGAGGCGGGCACCTGCTTCGGCGGCCTGCCTCAGCAGAGCGCGGACCTCGGTGCCGCTGGCGCGCAGTAGTCCGGGGTCGGTCGGGTCTTGGTGGATCGTCGACTGGGCGACGGCGATCTTGAGTGTTTCCGGCATGCCTTCTTCTCCTGATGGAGTCGGGCGGAAGTGCCGGAGGGCAGACGTGTAGGACTCGCCGGTTTTGGCGGCGCGGGCGCGAACCCGTCGCTTGAGATTCCGATGCGCTGTCATCTGGCCTTCCGCATGCGCAGACATGATCCTCCGGCGATCCCGTCCGCAGCAGTTGACCAGGACGAGCGGCCCGAGACCAGAAGTCCCTTTGCCCCCTGCGACGAGACCGGGCCGGAGCCGGTCAACGGAGGTGAGGCGCGGGCCGCGCCGCCGCCAATCCTGTCCGATCCCGCAGTGCCGGGTCAAGCACCGCCACGTCCGGTCCATCCTCCGAGCGACAGGACGTATACGTCTGATGCGGCGGTGGCCGGGCGGTGCTGAGGCTGGGCCGGCGGCACCGCATGGGTATACGTCCTGTTCTTCGGCATAAAGTCGGGGGCGGACGTGGTTGGGGTTTGGGTCGGCTAAATGACTGTTGGGAGCCAAGGGTGAGCATTCGGGTCGGATACAAGGCGTCGGCGGAGCAGTTCGGGCCGCGGGATCTGGTGGAGTACGCCGTTCGGGCCGAGGAGCTCGGGCTCGACAGTGTCACGGTGTCGGACCACTTCCTGCCGTGGCGGCACGAGGGTGGACACGCGCCGTTCGCGCTGGCTTGGCTAGCGGCGGTGGGTGAGCGGACGAACCGGGTGCTGCTCGGTACGTCGGTCCTGACGCCCACGTTCCGCTACAACCCCGCGGTGATCGCACAGGCGTTCGCGACGATGGGCGTGTTGTACCCGGGCCGCGTGATGCTCGGTGTCGGGACCGGCGAGGCGCTGAACGAGATCGCGGTGTCGGGCCGGGAGTGGCCGGAGTTCAAGGAGCGGTACGCGCGGTTGCGGGAGGCCGTCCAGCTGATTCGCGACCTGTGGACGAAGGAGGGGGTCAGCTCCAAGGGCCCGTACTACAAGACCGTGGATGCGTTCATCTACGACCGTCCCGAGGTGCCGTTGAAGGTGTACGTCGCCGCCGGTGGACCGCTGGTCGCCAAGTACGCCGGCCGCGTGGGTGACGGGTTCATCGCGACCTCGGGTAAGGGCATGGAGCTGTACACCGAGAAGCTGATTCCGGCGGTCAAGGAAGGTGCTGAGGCGGCCGGGAAGAAGTTCGAGGACATCGACCGGATGCTCGAGGTGAAGGTCTCCTACGACCGGGACCCGGCTCAGGCGCTGGAGAACACCCGGTTCTGGGCACCCCTGTCGCTGACTCCGGAGCAGAAGCACAGCGTGACGAGTGCGACCGAGATGGAGCGGCTGGCCGACGAGCTGCCGATCGAGCAGGTCGCGAAGCGCTGGATCGTCGCGTCGGACCCGGAAGAGGTCGTGAAGCAGTTCCAGCCGTACCTCGAAGCCGGCTTCAACCACTTCGTCGTCCATGGTCCGGGGAACGACCAGGAGCGGTTCCTGACCCAGTTCACCGAGGACGTTCTGCCGCTGCTGCGCAAACTCGAGGGTTGAGGTCTGGAGTCGGGCACCACACAATCGAGCTGTGCCCGACACTCAGATCGTCCAGGAGACCGACCCGCGCTGCGCTGAACTCGAAGCAGCCGGGTACCAGGTTGTGGGCGAGTCCTGGGCCGCACATCTGACCGATCCTGACCGCGATCTCCTGGAGACCGCGGTCAGCCGGGCGACTGCGTCCGGGCTGACGGTGCGTGAGCTCGGCGCCGAGTCGGCCGAGGCGCTGCACAAGCTCGAGAAGGCCAACGAGGCGGACTATCCGGTCACGCCGGCCACCCATCGCATTGTCGGTGAGCTCTCCGAGACCCGGGCGCTGTGGCCCGAGCACCGGGTCTTCGGGGTATTCGACCGCTCCCGGCTGGTCGGCGCCACGGTGATCCGTCGGCGCGAGGGCTGGGGCGACACCAGGTTCACGTCCGTGCTCGCGCCGTACCGGCGTCGCGGGGTCGGGCAGGCGGTCAAGGCCGCCTCCATCCTCGCCTTCCTGGACGTCGGGATCACCCGGTTCAGCACCGGCGGGGGCGCCATCAACGACGGCAGTCTCGGCGCGAACGAAGCACTCGGGTACGTCGTCGACGAGCGCTGGCGGTCGTATCAGCTTTAGACCGTCACCGTGACCGGGCGGCTCGGCGGGTTCAGGGGGTCCGAGGCCAGGCGGGCGTGCCGCTCGACGTCGTACCGGGTGCCGTCGTAGGCGAGGCGGTGCCGCTCGACGCCCTCGGCGAGGAAGCCCGCGCTGCCGGCGACGCCGCAGGAGGCCGGGTTCTCGAGGCGGTGGCCGAGTTCTAGCCGGTAGAGGCCGGCGTCGTGGTGGGCCCAGTTGGCGAGCGCGCGCAGGGCGTCCCGGGCGACGCCTTGGCCGCGGATCTCGGCGAGCGTCCAGTACCACGTCCAGCCGACCTGGTGGCGGTCGATATTCGTCACGCCGACACAACCGACCGGGTGGTCGTCGGCGTCGGCCACGGCGTACACGTGACCGTTGTCCAGGTCGGCGACCCGGCCGATCCAGTCCAGCGCGGTCGCCCGGTCCACGATCCCGCCCTGGTAGACCATGTCGGGATCGGAGTGCGCCTGAGCCAGGCGGAGCGCGTCCGCCGTCCGCCACCGCCGAAGATCGAGCCGCCCCAGCGCGTATCCCATCCAAGAAATCTACCGCCGCCCCGCCCCCACGAAACCCCCTCCGGCGCGCCGGACCCCACC
>NZ_BAAANF010000023.1:0-163628 GCF_039529655.1 Kribbella yunnanensis
TTAAGCCCTTCAGCGCCGATGGTACTGCGACCGGGAGGTCGTGGGAGAGTAGGACGCCGCCGGACTTTCACACTGTTAAGGGCCACCCCACTCGGGGTGGCCCTTAACATATGTCCAGGCACAAAAAGCAGATCAGCCTTCCGGGGCGATGCCCACCAACGCGGCCGCCGCACAGATGTGCACCGGCGTGAGGTCAGCCGGCGACACCGGCGCCTGAAGCAGCGTGCCACGCTCGAACGGCGTGAGCTGGATGTCGATGCCGTGCGCGCCGGCCACCATGCCGCGGACGTACGTGAGCCACCCCATCATCGGGATCCCCCGGCGGAAGACACCCGCAGCAGCCGCGAGCTCGGTATCGGCGATGCTGGCCCACTCCGGCTCCCAGATCGACACAACCGCACGCAGGACCTGCGCGAAACGGTCCGACTGCACGAGCGCCTCATCGTCGCTCCAGTGCAGCGTGACCTGGTCTGAGACCGTCGTCAGCGTCCCGCCCATCGACAGATCGAACAACCACGGCAGCTCACCAGTGCTCTGGAGATGCAGCCGCGTCGTACTGGAGCCATTGGCGAGCACCTTCGTGGTCGCCTCGACCATCTCCTCGAGTGGAATCGAACCATCCGCCTCGAGGACGTGGTACCCCCACCGCTCGTCCTGCGTCCAGGCATGGACGTCAGGGAACGCCACGGCGACAGCCGTCAGCGTGCGGTCCACCCGTAGTGCGCGTTGCTCTACGGTCTCGTCACGGTGAGCCCACTGAGCGCGTAGCAGCCATGATGCCATCACGCCCTCCGATCGTGAGCCGGCCGATCCTGCGCAGCAGACGGTACGCCGGTGTCCGGATGGTTGGCCAGAGTTCCGCCGACCCGGCGTGCAGAGCCCGTGCGGTTCTCTGGAAGTTCCACCCGACCAGTCTGCGGCACCGGTGGTTCGGAGGTGACCACCGGGGTCCGGTTTTAGTAAACAAGCATCCGAAGTACCTCAGCTCTTCGGGGTCGCCGCGAGCAGTCCACCAAGCCCACTGGCCTGCGTCCGCCAATCCCGTACGCCGCCCGCGGCCCACCGCTGCCCGAGCCGGTTGAGGCTGTCGCGGTCGTTCTGCCAGATCGAGTCGGCCTGCCGCTGAGCGTAGGTCTTGTACGACGCATCGCCCGTACTGTCGGCCAGATCCATCAGGTACCGCATGAAGATTCCCTTGAACTGCTTCTGGTTGTCATCACAGTTGCCTGCGGCATCACACGACTCCGTCAGGATCCCGCCCGGGCTCAGCAACGTCGACGACATCGCCGCATCACCCAGCTGCCGAGCCTTCGCCAGTACGGCGGCATCCCCGGTCGCGCGCCACAATTCGAGCGCCCCGCCGATCGCCAGCCCCTGGTTGTACGTCCACACGGCCTGACCGTTGTTGGTGCACGACCCCGTCAGCCCGTCGTTCACCAGGCCGGCGGAGTTGATCATCCCGCTGTTCGTGAACCAGTTCCAGCTGGTCGTGGCTCGCTGCAGCCAGACCGAGTCGCCGGGCAGCCGGTTGTGCAGTGCGGCCGTCATCCGGATGTAGAGCCCGATCGTGACCGCGTTCTTGTACGTGCGCTCGCGGTCCCACCAGACACCGCCCCCACACGAACCGGTGTCCCAGTACCCGTGCACGTAGTTGGCGATCGTCACCGCCATATCCAGGTACTTCCGCTCGCCGGTCAGGTCATACGCCTGGATCCATGCGATCGCCCACCACTCGGTGTCGTCGATCGCCCGGCTGATGAAGTTGCCCTCCAGCGCGTCGCCGCTCTTCACCCCGGCCGGAAACACACCCTTGTTCTTGTCGAACATCTCGTTGACCATCCAGCGCAGATCGGTACGCCGGGTCCGCTGCTGATAGTCCATGACAGTGGTCAGTGCGACCGCCGAGTTCCACCAGCTCGACAACCACCAGGCGGTATTGGGCTGGTAGGAGTACATCAGCGCGTCGGCTGCTGCGGATGCCCGGTCCGAGGCGGGCCGGGCCCACGCCGTACAGGCTCCGTTTTGGCCTTCGACTGCGCGGCCGCAGGCGCGGACGGCGCCGCCGTACAGCTTGGAGCGCGGATCGGCGGTGGCGTAGAGCTTGGTCTGGGCCGCGGCAGATCCGGAGCCAACCCCAACGCGGCCGAGGGAGGAGCCGCCGGGCCAGGACGCGCCTTCGTTCCAGGAGCGGTCGAGCCAGACTTCGTCGCCGGCGCGGCCGGTGTCGATCGTGCCCCAGGCCATCCCGCGGTTGTCGATGTGCAGTGCGATCCGGCGGCCGGACAGTGATGCCGACGGGACCGGCTGGTTGTCGCCGGACGGTCCGTTGCTGCCGTCGCAAGCCGCAGCGCAGACGGCCGAGTACACCCAGGCGGTGCAGTCGACCCCGGCCGCGTCGCCGCAGGCCCGAATCATCCCACGGCGGTGGCCGCCCGGATCGGCCAGGTTGTACATGAGCGTGCGGGTGCCGGTCCAGCCGCTGGGGATAGAGGCCTTGCCGAGCAGGCCCTCCCAGGTCGCACCGCCGTCCCAGCTGCGATCCAGCCACACCGCGTCGTTGGTGACGCCGTTGTCGATGCTGCCCCAGGCCATCGAGTCCTTGTCGGACACGTGCAGTACGACGCGGCGTCCGTTGATGACCTTCTCCGGCACTGGGAAGGTCTCCTCCTGCGCCCGTGACGGATCGAGCGTGTCACACGACACCGAACAGACCTGCGCCAGTGGAACGGCCTCGGCCTGGGCGGAAGTCGGTACGGCGAGCGTCGTACCCAGCAACGCCAGTACGACGAGCAGCGAGCGCATGTCAGCCTCCTAGTCCGGACTGGTCTGTCCAGGTCGCGTCGGCGTTGTAGCTGCCGCCACCGTCCCACGCGTTCGGTCCACTGACCGTGGCGATGTACACCAGCTCACTGGCATGCCGCACGTAGTAGGACGGGTAGTTGATCGACTGCAGCGACACGTTCCCAGCCCCACCAGCCAGCGGCGGCTGCGCACAGAACGTCGCATCCCGCCGGAAGGTGTCACTGCCATCGCTAGTCGCCTTCTGCAGCCGGTAGTTGCTGTGCCGCAGGTACTGGCCAGGGAAGTTCACCGACTCGAGCGAATAGCAGGTGCTCTCCGCCAGACCAGCCCGTACGACGAAGGTCGCGTCCTGCCGGTCCGCGAGCGCGGATCCGGCGTCGACGACATCTGTCCGGGCAAGGCTGTCGCGGTGTCGCAGTACTCGGTTCGTGTAGCCGGGGGTCGTCACTCGGAACGTACGGGCCTGACCGATGCTCACCGAGGCACCGCTCTTCCACCACGCCGGTACGAGGTTCCAGGTCGAGTCATCGCGGAACGACCCACCGGTGTCGCCGTCGATCCACACCTCCGAGTTCCGGTGCCGCAGGTACTGACCCGGTCGAGCCGCGGACTCCAGCGACGTACCGCCGCCGCTCAGCCCCGGGCGGGCGCAGAAGGTGGCATCGGCCGCGAAGGTGCCGCCGGTGTTGGCCTCCTTGTAGACCCGCTGGTCCCGCTGCCGCAGGTACTGACCGGGGAAGTTTCGCGACTCGAACGAGAAGCAGCTCCCATTGGACAGCCCGGAGCGGACCCAGAACGTGGCGTCCTGCTTCAAGCCCTGACTGCTCCCACCATCGACTACCTCGGTGTTCGCCACTCCATCGATATGGCGGAGGTAGCGGTTGGTGTAGTTCGGCGTCGTCACCCGGAACGACACCAGCTTCCCGGTCGGCAGCGCGGTACCGTTCGCGGCCGCGAGGACCTGTTGATGGACGGCGCGCACCCGGGCGAAGTCCATCTTCTGCACCTGGCGGTCGTAGGTGAAGAAGCCGTTGATCTCGTCCTCGACATCGGTCGGCTCGGTGTAGACCGAACCCGACAATCCGGAGCCGTTGATCAGATCCGGCAGTTGACTGGTGATCTGCACGTATCGACTCGTCAACGCATCGCTGGTCGGCAGCATCTCGTAGGCGAAGCTGTTGCCACTGGGCCACTCGTGACCGGGGACATGCAGGCCCAGCCCGCCGTACTCACCGAGCTGCAGCACCCGGGTACTCGAAGGAGCGCGGGCGATCCCAGGACCGACGTACATGTGGTCGTCGATGATGTCGCCGTTGCCGGGATCCGGATCGGAGTCGCAGCAGTTGGATCCGGAGTTGTGGTTGACCAGCCGGGTCGGGTCGAGACTCTTCACCAGGTCGGCGATCCGGCCGGCCTGGAACTCGCCCCAGCCCTCGTTGAACGGGATCCACTGCACGATCGACGTGATCTGCTTGTGGTTGTCGATCATCCGGCGCAGCTCGGTTTCGTACCGCGCTTCACCGGTCGCCGAGGCGTTGCGGCCGGCCACCAGCGACGGCATGTCCTGCCACACCATCAGACCGAGTTTGTCCGCCCAGTAGAACCAGCGGGCCGACTCGACCTTGATGTGTTTGCGGACCATGTTGAAGCCGAGCGACTTCTGCTGTTCCAGATCGAAGCGCAGCGCCGCATCGGTCGGCGCTGTGTAGAGACCGTCCGGCCAGTAGCCCTGGTCGAGGGTGCCGAGCTGGTAGACGAACTTGCCGTTCAGCGTCGGCCGCAGGAAGCCGCCGATCATCGCCTTGCCGACCGACCGCATGCCGAAGTACCCACCGACGGAATCGCTCCCGAGCGTGACGCGCAGGTCGTAGAGGAACGGATCGTCGGGCGACCACAACCGGGCGTTCGGCACCGGCACCCGGAACGACGTACCGCTGACGCCGGTCGCCTCACCGACGACCTGACCGCCGGACAGCACTTGCGCGCGGACGGGTTGCCCAGCCGATGAAGCCTGTACGGCGAGGTCGAGCCCGCCTGCGGTGACGTTCGGGGTCGTGTCGAGCCGCTTGATCCAAGTCGCCTCGGTCGGTTCGAGCCAGACGGTCTGCCAGATACCGGACGACGGGGTGTACCAGATGCCACCGCGGTTGAGCCGCTGCTTGCCGGACGGAATGTCCTCGGCGTCGACCGGCGCCCAGACGCCGACGATGATCTCGTTGCTCCCCGCGCGAAGCGCCGAGGTGATGTCGTACGAGAACGCGTCGTACCCACCCTCGTGTGTACCGAGCAGGACGCCGTTCACCCAGACCTTGGACTGCCACATGACCGCGCCGAAGTTCAGCTGCACGTGCCGACCGGACCAGCCGGCCGGGACGGTGAAGTTCCGCTTGTAGTACATGCGGTTCTCGTGCCGCATGATGCCGGACAATGCCGACTCGATCGGGTACGGCACCAGCACTTCCTCGGCGAGCGTGCCGCCGATCGGCGGGGTGTTGAGGTTGCTGGTCGGGGCGAACTGCCAGACGCCGTTGAGGCTCTGCCACTCGGTCCGGGTCAGCTGCGGCCGCGGGTACTCCGGG
Source organism: Kribbella yunnanensis (assembly GCF_039529655.1). Classification (NCBI taxonomy): domain Bacteria; kingdom Bacillati; phylum Actinomycetota; class Actinomycetes; order Propionibacteriales; family Kribbellaceae; genus Kribbella; species Kribbella yunnanensis. The sequence continues at coordinate 5,382 of NZ_BAAANF010000023.1, forward strand.
AGCGGGTTGGTCACCGACACCTGGTTGGTCCATGGCGTGGTCAACGGTGGCGGCTTCGGCGCGAAGGCATCGGCCGGGGCCGCCACCAGGGCAGCGCTGAGGATCGCGAGAACGATCAGCAGAGTGAGCCGTAGGGAGGCATGACGAAGCAGGCCGGAGGTCATCTGTAGTCTCCTCGGGGCGGTAGGAGAGAGCGCTCTCACCCGTCAGTATGGAGACTCAGCCGACTAAATCAAGACTCTGGATGATTGTTTCTGTCGGAAAGCGTTTGTCTACGTCAGAGTCGGCGAAGCCAGCTCGAGCGTCGGCGTCTTGCCCCGGTAGGACTCGAGCCACGACCGCAGCAGTTCGACCCGAGCGGCGTACTCCTCGTTGCCCTTCACGACCGGCGCCTGGTTGTAGGCCATCGTGTCCGAGCTTCGGCGCAGCTTGACGTACAGCCTCGACGACGCGAGGGCGTAGCGCTCCATGTCGTCCTGCAGTGCGCCGATGACCGTGATGTTGCGGTCGCGACCGATCTGCTCGAAGAGCGCCACGGCTTCCCGGCGGTGCTGCGAACCCAGGTTGCGGCCGAGCTCGTCCAGGATCAGCAGCAGCGGCCGGTCGGATCCGCCGGCCAGCGCGGCGGCACAGACCAGCTTCACTGCCTTCTCGTCCATCTGCGCGGTGTTGCCCTTGACGTTGAACGCCGAGAACGGCCCGCCCTCCGAACGTCGCCACTTCGGGGTGACCGTCCATCGCCACGGCTTGTCGGGCTCGGCGGGCGGATCCGGTTCGGGGAACTCGAGCTTCGCGCCATACCCGCCGTACTGCTGGTCGAGGCGGTCGAACTCCTGCGACACCAGGCGAAGCCGAGCTTTGATGCCGTCGGCAAGGGATGCGCGGTGGGCGCGGGCCGTGCTCTCGGCCTCGCCAAGACCCTCGCGGGCCCGCTCCAGAGCGGCGTTGCGCTCGGCGCGCTGGTTGGCGATCTGCTGTTGCTGCAGGCTGTCGAATGTCTCGTGCTGAGCGAGGTGACTGCTCAGCGTCCGCTGCAACGCCGGGACCAGGCCGACGCGCGCGCCGAGTGTCCCGCCCGTCCAACCGTCCGGACCGTTGAGGATCTCCCAGAGCTCGGCCGGGATCTCCTCGCGGGAGCGGGCGTTCGGGAAACAGCGGCGGATCACGTCGTCGAGCTGGGTGCAGGCGAGATGATTCCAGTCGGCCGTCGTACGGCGCTGGGCGTCGTCGGGCAGTGCGAGCAGGAACTCGTTGGCCTCAGCAGGCGTCGTGCCCCAGGCGGTGATCCGGGTGGTCAGGTCGAGCGCGGTCTGCTCCTCGAGCAGTCGCAGCCGACGCCCGGTCAGGTCGTCGAGGATCCGGTCGTGGTCGCGGCGGGTGGACTCGAGGTTCTTGAGTCGTTCGTCGCGGACCAGTTGCTGACCGGCCGCAGCCTCGGCGGATTCCTTGGCTGCTTGGAGTTGCGGGGCGAGCGAGTCGCGATCGTTCTCGTGACGGTCGATCGTTTCGCGCAGCTCGAGGATCTGCTCCTGCACCGATTCGGCGTCGGCGAGCGCCCGGGCGGCCGCCGTACGGCGCTCTGCTTGGTCGACGCGGGCGCGAGCCTGCTCGAGTGCCGTGGATGCTGCGGCGCGTGCTTCCGCCGCGGCTTCGACCCGACGGCGAGCCGCCTCGATGCGTGCGGTCCGGCCGGTCAGCGGTTCGTCGAACTGGCCGACCGCGACGACACCGGCGACATCGTCGATGTTCTCCTTGGTGGCGCGCTCGGCCAGCGTCGAGAAGAAGGTGTCGAGGCTGAAGCGTTTGTCGGCAGAGGTCGGAACACCCTTAGCACCCTTGGAGCCGGGCCGATTCGCCAGCACCAGAAGGAATCCGGCGTACCCGGCGTCGGCCAGCGCTGCCGAAGCGACGGCCGCATCACCGGCGTCGATGACAACAGCCTCCCGGTACGGCGCCAGTCGCGGCTCCCACTCGGATCGCGCCGACGCGGGCAGGTCGGTGATGTCGGTGAGCGCGCCGCATTCGAGTCCGGCGTTCTCCAGGACCTGTTGCTGTGCAGCGGAAACGGTCTGGCCGCTCTCCGCTTCACCCAGCTCGGCGGTCGCGACATCGACCGCGGACCGGGCCGCATGGTCGCGCCCGATGTGCTCCTCCAGCGCCTCGCGCGCCTCGGTCTGCTCCTCACCGGCCGCAGCCAGATCGCGGCCGTCCGCGGAGCGGCCGGCGTCGAGCAGCCGGCGATGCTCCTGCCCGAGTCGCTCCAGCTGCTCACGCACGGAACGCTGCGCCAGGTCGAGATCGCGGTCCCGCGCATCCAGCTTGTCCCGCTCCTGGCGAGTCAGCTGAACATCGCGGAGCAGCACCTCTTCGTTGCCAAAGGCATCGATCGCGGCATCGACCGCCTCCCGGCGCGCTTCCTGTTCGGCGACCCGCTCGTCGAGCTCACCGAGCTCATGCAGGATCTCGCCGTTGCGGGCGTCACCGTCGATCAGGTGCCGCGCGTTGCGCGCCTGCCATGACTCCTTCGCCGCGGCCAGCGCATCGCGAGCCGCACCTCGCTGCAGGATGCCGGCCTCGACCGCGGCCATCTCCTGCTCCCAGCGCTGCAGGTCGGCTGTCGCCTGCTTGGTCGCCTCGCGCTGCGTGTGCTCGGCAGATCGATGCGCCTGCTCCTGCTCGAGCTCGTGATCGAGACCGGTGAGAGTGGCGATCGCGTTGAAGATCCGGGCCGGGCCGAGCTCGTTCAGCGGTTCGGCGAGCAGGTTCGCAGTCGGGCTGGAACGAACCGAGGTCGACAGGAACGAGACGCAGCGGACCTGGCCGCCGTACAGGACGGTCGAAAGCTTGTTGGCGTGGAAGTCCGTGCGGCCGTTGGAGTGCGGGAGCGCGGCCCACAACGCGTCGGCCCCGGCAGCACGCTCGGCCTCGGTCGCGCCGTACGGGACGTGCAGGCCGTTCTTCCAGCGCAGATCGAGGTACGACGCCTTGCGGTTGATGCGGATCCAGACGGTGATCGCGGCCGCCTCGATCTCGTCGAGCTCGGTCAGGTCGGGGTCGGAGAAGACACCGACGATGTAGCCGCGGTCGACGTTCGACCAGTTGCCCTCCTGGCCGGCCGCCTCCGCAGTGAACAGGAGCTCGGCCGCACCGGGCGCACCGCTGGTCAGCCGCCACTGGTCGTCGGCGTGCAGCAGACTGAGCGCGGCGATCCAGGACGACTTGCCGGCGCCGTTCGAGTCGGTCGGGCCTTGGCCGGCGACCGTCACGAGACCCTGGCCGACCATCGGAATCGGGTGCGTGGATAGCCGGGACAGGTCGACGACCTGGACACCGAGCAGCACCTTCGACCCGAGGATGTCGAACGGACCGTCCTCCACCGTGCTGCTCATGCGACTCCTTCTTCTAGTTCCGTACTGCTCGATGCTGTCGCCGTTCCGTTGCGGGCCCGGATGGCTTCGGCGATCGGACTGGCCGGGGCGGCGGCCAGGATGAGTTGGTCCTGTAGCCGGCGCCGGGCCGTGGGGGTCAGGCGTTGCAACTGCGGACCGGGGATGTAACTGGGACCACCGGAGTGGTCGCCGGACAGCTGAATCAGCCCGGCCGCCCGCAGCCGTTGCAGTGCGAGCCGTCGCTCTTCACCACTGATCTTGGTGGTCCGGAGCTCGTCGACCGTCGTCGGTCGGGCCGACTTCCAACTGTCGCCGGTCAGGATGCCTTCGCTGCGCGGGATCGCGACCGAGTGGATCAGCACGAGCACCAGTACGGCGCGGTCGACGACCGAGAGCGGTTGCCACCCCTGCGCGGTCAGAGCGGCGGCGATGTCATCGGCGTACCCAGACGTCCAATGCGTGCCATCGACCTGCACCAGCACCCGGCCGATCAGCTTCAGCATCTTCTGCACCTGCCGCCGCAGCGTCACGTCCCGCAGCCCGGCCAGCTGCACCTCAGCCACCGGATGCGCCGCATACTGCACCGCACTGAACGCCGCCAGCACCTCGTCCCGCGCCCGGTCGCTCAGATCCTGCAACAACGGATCGAACAACGCATGCTGCAGTTCACTCATCCGCAGCCTCCAGTACGTCGTGCGCTGGCAACGGCTCGGAAGGAGTGGTGGTGAGGACTGCTGGTGGTGGGTCGGGGAGGTGGCGACACAGGTCTCGAAGCATCGCCTGGTCCGCGGCGTTCCAATTGATCACGCGCGGTCCGAGACGAACCTCCGCGGCCTTCTCGTTCCAGCGGATCCAGTGCGTCGCGTGCAGGCGGCGCAGGCTGCCGATGATCAGGGTCAGGTCACTCGACTGCTCGGCCCGCCCCCGCATTCCGGCGTACACGGCTCGCACCTGGGTGAGCGTGCCGACCGCACCCGGCCAGGCCGAACCACTGCGGTCGGTCCAGCAGCAGGCGACCACGATCGACAGCACCCGGGCTGTCTCGTTGGGCTGCTCGACGGCGACCGGGGGAGTGCCCAGCTCATCCAGTACGGCGTGGCCCGCGCCCGAAGGCATTGTCGGCACCAGCCAAACCGTGGAACCGTCCGGCTCGGCCGCGCGGGTCAATCCGGCCACCGCCGGCGTATCCGGATCGACCGCGAGTGGACCGGCCGACTGCACCTTCGCCCACCACAGCGCGTTGTAGAGCCGTCGCTCGACGGCCTCAGACGGCGTACTCATCGACTGACCCTCCGGAACACGCCTTCGGTCGCCCACGGCGTCCCGGCCGCCGGATCAATCCGCATCCCGTCCGACCAAACCAGCTCGTAGTCCAGCTCATCGTGCAGATGTGCAGCCGTCAGCTCAGCCAGCACGCGGCGCGCGGTAACCCAGTCGCCCGCGTCGTCGACCACGTCGACGATGTCCACCGACGGCCGACCAGCCAGCACCCGCTCAGCCTCGGCACGCAATTCCTCGCGATCGGTCGCAGCGGCCGACTCGGGCGCGTCCACATCCGCGGTAGGCCGCGGCGGCGCCATCCTCGCCGTACCGGATCGGCGACCTGTCTCGACCGCCTCGACCATGGTCTGCGGTGAGAAGTCCGGTGCGGCCGCGTCGAACAGCAGACCGTCCAGCACTGCGGCCAGCACATCCGGCTCGCTACCGCGGGTGAACGTCACCCAGGTCTCGATTGGCAGCAGCCCGAGCGCACGCGTCGTACCGGCTCGCTCCACCAGACGGCCCGCGGCCAGCTGAACCGCATCGGCGTACGCGGCCAGCGACATCCGCAGCGCCGTGCACGCGCGGTGCAGCACCGGCCAGCGGCCGAGAACGATGCGGTGGACTGTCTCGGCCTGCTCGATCAGACGCTCGTTACCCCAGGCGAGCTGTGCATTCTCGCGGAGCTGGGCGCTGGTGCTCGTCGCGACCAGGATCGCCAGCTCGTTACCGAGTAGCCGGAAGACCTTGGTGAGGCGCTCGATCGAAGCGAGCCCGTCGTCCTCCGTCGACTTCGGGTCGCTGACGCTGTGTGCCTCCAGAGTGAGCAGCTGGTGGAGCTCTGCCTGACCGCCCTGCACCGACATCCGCCGCAGGAACATCAACATCACGTACGGCGCGAAGGCCGCCCGGTGGCGCAATTCGTTCGGACGGTCGACCAGCTTGGTGATCGCGCCGTACTGCCGGAGCACCTCGAAGCGGCGGACGATCACGTCGTGCGGGTAGGCGCGGCAGGCCAATGTCGCCTGCTCAACGGTCAGCCCGTCGCTCCCGGCCTCCGCGAACGCGTCCAGGATCGCCTGATCGGCGTCCAGCAACTCCGGATCGACGATCATCGCCCCGGCCTCGCGGGCGAGCACGGCGAACACCTGCCGGTAGACGCGCAGTACCGCCGCTTCGGCCTCCGCGTCCAGCAATGTCGCGTCCATGCTCACTCCTCCCGTGTGCCAGGGACTCTAGTCACGGACTCCGACAGACCAAAACCAGGCCCGCCGAGCCTGTGGAAAACCTGGTGACGACCGCGGCCGGCGCTGCCTACCATCGCGACTATGAGACAGCCTCACCGTGGCTGACGCGGTCCAGGTAGACCGCGTCCGAACCACAACGTCGCTTTAGTGACGTTCACACACCGGTGTGCGACCCGCGACAGGGTCCCCGGTGCGCTGCTCAGTTCTCCAGTACGGAGTCCCGCACATGACTGTGCACAATGCTGCGCCGACCGTTGGCGCCCAGCACCCAGCCGTCCGTGACCTGCTCACTGTCCGCAAGGACGCCGCTCCCGGCCGGATCCTCGTCGAAGGCGCGTGGGAACACGACCGCCTACTAGCCACCGACACCCAGCTCGAGGCGTTCTTCTGGTGCCCCGAAGCCGGTACGACGTACCCGGTCGACCAGATCGCCGAGCGTGCCGCTGCGGTCTACCGCATCTCGGCCAAGCTGCTCGGCCGGCTCTCCCGCAAGACCCGCTCGGACGGCCTGCTCTCGATCGCGCGGCTCCCGGTCTGGGATCCGCGCGCACTCCACTTCACTGCGGAGTCGCTTGTCCTCGTCGCGGACGGCGTCGAGTACGCCGGCAATCTCGGCACCCTGATCCGGACTGTCGACGCGGCCGATGCCGACTGCCTGATCCTGACCAGCAGGCGGGCCCGCCCGAGCCATCCAGCCGTGTACTCCGCCAGCCGGGGGACCATCCTGTCCACACCGGTCCTGGAGTTCGACGAGATCGGTTCCGCGGCCGGGTGGCTGCGAGAGCATGGTTTCCGCGTGCATCTGGCGGATCCGGCAGCGGCAGGCAGCTACCGCGAGACGCCGTACGACGGGCCGACGGCGTTCGTGGTCGGATCGGAGGGCTCGGGGCTTTCGGCGGAGTGGCATGCGCAGGGCTTCGGTGGTGTGTCGATCCCGATGCTCGGCCAGGCCGATTCGCTGAACGTCGCACTGTCCGCCGGGATCCTCCTGTTCGAGGCACGGGCCCACAAGAACGGGTGGTGAAAGAATGGCGGCCGCAACCGACTAACAGGGAGTTCAGACGTGCCGTTCGAGCCGGGTGAAGTTGTAGCCCCGTCAGACCCGCGGATCGTGCTGGAGGGGCAGTGGGGCCACCAGCCCGGTGTGGCGATCACCGTCAACTCCGGTTCGCGGCTGTCGTTCTCCTTCGCGGGGGAGCAGGTCCAACTGCTCTTCGACACCACCGGTCTGACGGTTGCACCGCACCTGTGGGTCACGCTCGACGACGATGAGCCGGTCCTGCACGTGATCGAGGACTCGGTCATCGAGCTGACCGCACCGACCGGCCGGCACAAGGTCGAGGTGGCGGTCAAGGACGTCAACGAGCACGCCAACCGGTGGAACCCGCCGTTCGAATGCGCAGTGGTCTTCGCCGGTCTGGTGCTCGACGTGAACTCCCGCCTGCGGCTCAGCGGCCGCCCCGACGGACCGCGGCTGGAGTTCTACGGCGACTCGATCACCCAGGGCGTGCGAGCGCTCAGCCCGGAGATCGAGTCGGAGGGTGTGGACGGTACGGCGTCCTACGCGTACCTGACCGCCCGCGCGTTCGGAGCGACGTCGTACCAGGTCGGTTTCGGCAGCCAAGGCATCGTGAAGCCGGGGAACGGCGAGGTGCCGTCGGGGCTGGACTCCTTCGGCTGGAACTTCGCCGGCTCGCCCGCCTCGCGGGTCGAGGCGCCTGACGTGGTCGTGGTCAACCTCGCGGTGAACGACGAGACGCTGACGCCGGAGCAGTACGCCGAGTACGTCGGCCGCGTGCGATCGGCGTACCCAACGACGACGGTCGTCGCGCTCACCCCGTTCAACGGCAAGCACGCGGACACGATCGCCTCCGCGGTCAAGACGCTCGACGATCTGAACGTCGTACTGATCGACTCGACCGGCTGGATCACCGAGGCCGACTGCACCGACAACATCCACCCGTCGGTCGCCGGTCACCGCAAGATCGCCGACCAGCTGATCCCGGCACTCGCAGCCAGCACCTCGCTCCACCTACCCGCCTAAGGAGTCGGGAGGAGAGCTCTTCTCGGCGCCCGCCTCCTGGCCCGAGCCTTTCCCCACGAACCCCACCCCACCGACGACCCCTGGCTCAACCTCCGCTGGCTCACCGGCCGAACCGAGATCCCCGGCACCCCGAACCCAGCCACCTGGCGCTGGCGCCCCACCCCACTGAACGAACCCTGGGACCGCGCCCCACAGCCCGCCCCCATGCCCATCACCCCACTGAACCGTCGGTAAGAACACGTACTAGTCCCCACAAAGCGTGGTCGCCGCCGCCTTTCACGCCTAAAATCCGAACTGACGGCGCACCACTACATGTCGTTCCCGACAGTCACCACCTGCATCGACCGCCGACAAGTGGGTACCGACGCCATCAGCGGATCCGGCGGGTGGCCGAGCCGCAGGTAAGCAGGAGCATCACAGTCACGACGGCAATGCCGACTCGTGGCGAGGGTTTTACAGCAGAGCGCGGCTGGACCCACTCCTCACCACCCGCCGGATCACCGCCGTACCGGTTGTCACCGCTGGATCCCGGTCGAGCCGCGACCCTGGTCACGCGCACCGGCAGCACGTTCGCCTGCCGAGGCCGATCGTTCCTGGCCCGCCGTCGGGCCTCCTGAGATCACCCGCATCTCATCGCGCATCGTGTCGCGGAAACCCTGCTGGTCGCGAACCATGGCATCCAGATCCACGCCCTGCGGCACAACAGGAGCGGCGTCGAACACCCGGGCATGCGCCGCCGCCACGAACACACGCATGGTTGCGTCCGTCCCACGCCGGAACTCCGGCCCCTGGAACAGGCAGTACGTCGCGTCCGCGAATGCCTGGCGATTCTCCGGATCATGAGGATCCAGGCCACCGGCCTCAGCCCGCTTGGTCTCCAGTCCGGCCAGCTGCTCGAACGCCGCGCGCCGCAGTACCTCTCGATCCCCCTGCGAGGCAGTGACCGTAATCGTCTCGTCGTGCGCAACAGCAGGAGCCGCAGCGGCCATCTCCTCCGTACTACGGCCGAACACATCCGCCGCCTGCTCACCGAGCGACTCGGTCCGCATCAACAGATTCCCGTTGACCGTGCGCCCGTCAGGCAGCGCGACCTGATGCTGCACCCGGTCCGCAGACCCGGAGAACTGTTCCAGCGCGACCCGCTCCATCTTGGTCAGCGCCCGATGCGCCGGCGACCCGCTCTCACGACCAGCGACCGATGGACTGAGCCGATAAGACATCGACCCCTCGCCGATCGGCGTACGAATCGTCTCCGCATTCGACGAAGGCCGAGTCACCCGCCCCTCAACAGCCAACCGATACCGCCACTCGGCCAACTGCCGATACAAACCCTCGAACGCCGCAGCCCGATCCCCAACCGTCGAAGCCGACGCGAGCCGCTCACCCAGCGACTCAAGCGCCCCATTCGCCGCCTCCGCCTGAACCGCCGCAAACCGGTCGAGCTGATCCCACTGCGCAGGGTTGTTGGTCGTCTTCACCAAGTCAGGCGTAGGAAAACTCGACGCCGAAATCCGCACGGTCACACCCGCGAAATTACCAACCCACCAGGTCTTGAGGATTGGGCGATGGTGGGCGGGCGAGGGTCCAGTCGCCGAAGTGTTGGTCGAAGCGGTACCAGAGGTTGTCGGGGCCGAGGCGGAGCTGGAGTTTGCCGGCGGTGACGCGGTTGCCTTCGAGAGTCGCCTTCGGTAGGAGGGCGGCGGCTTCGGCGAGGGCGTCGGGGTCCGCGTCCGCGGGCGTAGCGAGAGTCGCCGACAAACCACCTGCCCCACCAAGGCGCCAAGCGGCGGCCCAGCTGGTCAGCTGACGAGCTGGTACGCCGGACCTGTGCGCCAGCTCGGCCAATTCCGCCGTACCGACTCCCGCGGCTCGACGGGCAAGGTCCTGGTCAAAGGTCAGCTCGGACCCACCATCACCCGAGGCCAACTCCCAAGCCCGCTGCGCAGCATCGGTCGCCAACGCAACGAGATCCCGTACGTCGACCTCCGATGCCCGAGGTGGATCCAGCGCCTGCACCGCGGCCGGTGGTCGTGCTGACCGCAGCGGCCGAGGTACAACCGGCAGAACGCCGATCCGACCGGCGTAAGCATCGCGCGCCGGGATGCCCGGGGGAGCGGCCTTGACGACCGGCGCGGTGTCGGAGGTCCCGCGGCGAGCGCGGAGGGCCGCCAGCAGATCGTCCTTGGAGCGACCGCGAAGCAGCAACAACGAGAACGGGTCGCTGTCGAGAGCATCGGTGATCACATAGCAAACGGCCGCCGAGTGTTTGCACGGTACGGCGAAGTCGGGGCAGTTGCAGTTCGTTCGGATCTCGCCCGCGCCAGGCAACAGATCCAGCCCGGCCGCACGGACGTCATCAACCACCTCAGGCGGCAGCTCCCCGTCCAGCAGCGCCGCCACACGCCCGATCTGAGCCGACACCACGTCAAGCACGGCATCCCACTCAGTGTTCGAGAACGCCTGGACCCGCACAGCCACCTGGTACGGCGTAGTCCTGCTGCCCTGCACAACAGCGTCGACCTCGCCAGGCGTCACCGTCAGCTCCAGCACGCTCCCGCGACGCGCATACGAACGCCCGCGCGCCAGCCGGTTTGGATCCAGCCGCGCCCGTTGTTCCAACGCCTCCAACCACGCGCGCCCCCACCAGGTCGCACCGAACGGCCGCCGACTCCCTGGCCCCCGAGCCGCCGGAAGTCCCGCATCGTCACCCTTGTCACGCCACCCCTGCCAGGGCACCCGCTCGTTCAAAGCGCCCTCCCCACCGCAGAAGGGTTGTACGCACTCGCCGAACCCGACCGAGCCGGTCCGGTCGACAGCTCGACGAGTTCGCTCAGCTCCGCATCGGACAGCTCACTCAGCCACGCCTCACCCGAACCAACCACCGCATCCGCCAGATCGCGCTTCGCTGCGATGACCGTGGCGATCCGATCCTCCAGCGTGTTCTCCGTGACGAGGCGATGCACCTGCACCGGCCGGTCCTGCCCGATCCGGTACGCACGGTCGGTCGCCTGATCTTCGACCGCCGGATTCCACCAGCGGTCGTAGTGCACGACATGTGTCGCCTGCGTCAGCGTCAGCCCGACACCGCCCGCCTTGAGCGAGAGCAGGAACACCGGAGACTCACCAGCCTGGAACTGCTCGACCATCTGCTCCCGTTTGCGCACCCCGATTCCGCCGTGCAGGAACAGCGACTGCACACCACGTGTCGCCAGATGCGCCTCGATCAGCCGGCACATCTCGACGTACTGGCTGAAGATCAGCACCGATTCGCCTTCGGCCAGGATCACGTCGAGCAGTTCGTCAAGCGCAGCCAACTTCCCGGACCGCCGCTCCAGCGGACCCGGCTGATGCAGGAACTGCGCCGGGTGATTGCAGATCTGCTTGAGCTGCGTCAGCAGACTCAACACGAGCCCGCGCCGCTCGATACCTTCCGCAGCCTCGATCTTGGCCAGCGTCTCTTTCGCGACCGCCTGATAGAGCGTCGCCTGCTCCACCGTCAGCGGTACGACGAGGTCGTGCTCGGTCTTCGGCGGTAGCTCCGGCGCGATCCCCGGATCGATCTTGCGCCGCCGCAACAGGAACGGCCGGGTGATCCGCGCCAGCCGGGCCGTCGCCTCCTCGTCGTGATACCGCTCGACCGGTACGGCGATGTCCTGCCGGAAGCGCTCGAGTGAGCCGAGCAACCCCGGCGCGGCCCAGTCGAGGATCGACCACAACTCGGACAACCGGTTCTCCACCGGCGTCCCGGTCAACGCGATCCTGGTTGCCGATGGCAACGTTCGCAACGCACGAGCCGTCCGGGACAGTGGATTCTTGGCGTGCTGCGCCTCATCCGCAACGGCCAGCCCCCACTGCACTTCGCCGAGCACCCGATGGTCCTGGCGGACAACGCCGTACGTCGTCAGCACCACCTCGTCCGGCGCGATGTCGCTCAAGGTCCGCCCCGCCCCGTGGAATCGGCGAGTCGGCACATCCGGAGCGAACCGCGCGAACTCCCGCTCCCACGTGCCGAGCAACGTCGACGGGCACACCACGAGCGTCGGCCCACGCCCGCGCCGCAGCAGATGCAACGCGATGACCTGGATCGTCTTGCCCAACCCCATGTCGTCGGCGAGACATCCACCGAGCCCGAGGTCGGTCAGCTGCGCCATCCAAGCCACACCGCGCCGCTGATAGTCCCGCAGTGTCGCCTGCAACCCCGCCGGCTCCGCGGACACCGGTGTCTCTTCACTCGACCGAAGCCGAGCCAGCATCTCCGCCAGCGAGCCGTCCGCGTCGAACGCGACCAGCTCACCACCGACCTCGATAGTCCCGGTCAGCGCAGCCGCCAGCGCCTCAGCACCGGTCAGCTTGTGCGTCCCGCCGCGGCGCAGTTTCCGAACCAGGTCGTGGTCGACGCGCACCCAGCGCCCACGCATCCGGATCATCGGCCGCTTCGCCTCGGCGAGCGCAGCCACCTCCTGCTCGCTGAGCTCCTGCCCGTCCAGCGTCGGCTGCCAACGGAACGCGACCAGCTCGGTCAGGCTGAAGTCCGGACCGGTCACTGCCCCCGGCGTCGGTGTCCCGGCCGTCCCGCGCACAGCAAGCTCACCCGCGAAGAGCTCAGCCGGCCACAGCACCTCGATACCAGCGCCCTCCAGCGCCGTACTGCCCTCGGCCAACTCCTCAAGCGCCTCGTCATCGACCTCAACCGCAGCCGGCGCCGCGTCCCGCAACGCAGCCGACAGCGGCGGCCACACCCGCGCACCACGCCGCAGTGCCAGCAACAGGTCGGTCTCCGCCCGCTCACCGAGCGCCGCCAGCACTGCCGCCGGTGCGGTCCACACGTCGGCCACATCGACCAGCAGGCTCGGGTCAAGCTCACTCCGCAGCTGCAGCACAGCCTGGAAGTCCAACCCCTCCAGCGCAGGCGGCTCGATCCGCAACACCAGACGGGCCCCAGCGTCCTCGCTCTGTGCAGTCTCGGCGAGCCACGCGGTCGGCCCGGTCACCGCGACCGGCTCCACCGCCGCGAACGCCGCGGCACCAGCACGTACGGCGACGGCAGCGGCAGGCGTCCGCACCAGCGTGTCCGCGATCGCATCCCAGAACTCCCGAACCAGTTGCTCCGGATCGACCAACCGCACCGGCCGCGTCCCCTCGACCGGCAACGCATGCCCGTACGGCGGCATCGCGGCGACCAGTTGCTTCAGCCAGCCGCGGTCGAGCGGATCCAGCGGCGCGACCCGCCAACCGCCGTACCCACTCGGGGTGAGATCCGGCACGAGCCGTCCTCGCGCGATCAACCCCAGACCGGCCAAGGCAGCAGCCCGCCAGGCCTCCCAACTCGCGGCGCCCTGCACCGGCGACGATGCCAGCGCGAGCGCCTCCGAGATGCTCAGCAGTCGCGCCGGAACAGTCCCCCGCCGAACCTGCGATCCCTGTGGGAGCACGAGTGTGACGCTCTCGTCGGCCGCGTCGAGCTCGCCGTACAACGCCAAGCGGCCCGCACGCGGCGGGTCGGCTGGGATGAAGACGGCGTCGAACATGCCCTGCAGAGTACGCCGGACCCCGGACAACTTTCGCGTCGCCGGATCCGGCCTGTGGACAACTTCGGATCGGCTTGACCTCAACCGTGGTTCAGGAAGAAGGCTGGAGGCACTCTCGACGACGAAGGAGCAGGAATGCGTGCAGCAGTGGTGACCGAGTTCGGCGAACCCTCGGTGATCCGGATCCAGGAGTGGCCCGACCCGGTCCCGGCCGACGGGCAGGTCCTGGTCGAGGTCGAGGTGGCCGACATGATCTTCGTCGAGACAGCGATTCGCCGTGGCCTGCACGGCGGGTTCTTCGACGTGAAACCGCCGTACGTGCCGGGCAGCCGGTTCGGTGGCCGAGTGCGGGCGACCGGGCCCGGCGTACCGGAGACGTGGGTCGGTAAGACCGTCATCGGACGCGGTGTGGACTTCGGTGCGCATGCCGAGCTCGTACTCGCGACAGTCGACACCCTGACCGAGGTACCTGACGGTCTGAATCTGGAGACCGTGGTCGCAGTATCCGGAGACGGCTTCACGACGCTCCTGCTTGAGCAGTTGGCGCCGGACTTGCAGGGCAAGGACGTGCTGATCACGGCGTCAGCCGGAGGCATGGGACTGCTACTGATCCAGCTGGCCCATCGTGCTGGGGCACATGTCATCGCCGCGGCGCGTGGGCAGGCCAAGCTGGACCTCAGCAAGGCACAGGGCGCGGATGTGGTGATCGACTACTCAGAGCCGGGCTGGGAGAAGGCTGTACTTGAAGCAACCGGCAACCGCGGAGCTGACGTGGTCTTCGAAGGCGCTGGCGGCGAGCTGGGCGCGACAGCCTTCGGCGTGGTCAAGGACGGCGGCTGGTTCTCGGCGCACGGTGCGCCGAGTGGCGGGTTCGCTGCCTACGACCCGGCCGATGCGGAGCGTCGGGGGATCACGGTGAAGGGGATCGCCGACCTGCGCGTCGACATCATCTCCACGCCCGTGACCGACGCGCTCGTACTGCAGCGGGCCGCAGCCGGTGACCTGGTGCCAGTGGTCGATCGGGTCTTCAATCTGGACCAGGTGGCTGAGGCACACACCGCCATCGAGCAGCGCGCACTGCTCGGCAAGGCCCTGATCAGAGTGCGCTGACCCTCAGTCGACCGGCTGGTCGGCGTGGTCAGTGACAGCAGGTGGGTTCGGTCGGGCCGCGACAATGCGGTTCCGGCCGTCCCGCTTCGCACTGAGCAGTGCGTTGTCGGCCGCGAGCACCAGCTGATCCATGGTGTTCGCGACGTCCGGGTACACCGCCGTACCGATAGACGCCGGTACGCCGCTGATCAGCGCGGTCTCATCGGCCGTCGTGTCGACCGACACGGTCAACGTGCTCAGGCGGTCGCGAATCCGCTCCGCAACCTCCAGCACCTCGGTCTCCGACGCGCCGGGCAGTAGTACTGCCAGCTCGTCGCCACCGACACGTGCCACCAGATCGCCCTGCCTGACCTCGGCACGCACGCTCTGACCAACCGCCTTCAAAGCTTGGTCCCCGGCCGGGTGGCCGTAGGTGTCGTTGATCTCCTTGAACTTGTCCAGGTCGAGCATCAACAGACCCACCGTGCTGCGCAGCGTCTCCGCACGCGCCAGCTCCACCGGCACTGCGTTCGCCCAGTACGCCGGAGTGGCGAGACCGGTCTTCACATCGGTCCCAGCAGCGCGCTGGAACTGCGGTAGCAGCAGATCGCGGTGCAGAGTCAGCACCGTCACCATCAGGATCGGCACGACCCACGGGTACGACGCCTGGAGCGCACCCACCGCCACACCGAGACCCAGACCCGCGACCACCACCAGCTGATCGGAGAGGTCACCCAGCGCACCACGTGCAGTGGCGTCGGGGGAGGACAGCAGAATCGCGCCGATCACCAGCGCGAAGTTCACCAGCCACCACGTGGTCGCCGCACCCAGCACCACCAGCAGGGAGAACGGGCCGGTCGGCACCCGCGGCTCCGCGATCAGACCGCCCCCACGCAGTACGGCGGCGGCCGCAGCGCTGGCCAGGATGAACGTGCTCGCGGAGAACACCTTGCGGTGCGCGATGGTCCGTCCGTAGACGCGGATCCAGGAATACCCGTACGAGACGACGATCAGGGCGATCACCAGGCTCAGCGGGAGCAGCAGCAGGCCGGCGAACACCCACAGGCTCTTCAAGTTCGTGTATGGCGAACTGTTAGCTGCCATCTCGCGTCGCCGCTCGATTCCGCGGGCAGACTCCAGATGCAGGACCGAGGCGGCCGCGAGCACTGCGAACGCGGCCCACTCGGAGGGCCTGACGCCGGTACGGGCACCGGAGATCGTCGAGGCCAGAGCCAAGGCGGTGATCGTGACTGCGACAGCGTCGACACCGAGCACATAGCTCAGCGCCGGACGTGGCAACGACCAGAGCTTCCATCGGCGGGGTGGCACCCACTTGCTCCGACCGATCAGAATCATGGTGGCCTCACACGGATAGACCTGAGCGGTTATTCCTGAATAGTAACTGCCTGTTCACGCGAGGTCATCCCGGCCCGCGCGTTATTCCATCTGGCGGATGGCGAAGGAAGGATCCCCACCATGTCCAAGATCAGCACCGGCAACGAGTGGTTCAGCGGCTCCAGCAAGCGTTCGACCGGCGGCGGCAACGAGTGGCTGCACGGCGGGAACGAGTGGTTCCACGGCGGAAACGAGTGGTTCACGCAGAGTGGCAACGAGTGGCTGAACCGGCCGGCCGGGGGCGGCAACGAATGGTTCACCAACGGTAACGAATGGTGATCCACGAGACCTCCCGAGAATTTCTTTACCGATAATTTACCGAGGGCTGTCCGGAGGTAATTCCCTGAATCTCCGGCCGGCTTGCGAGCAGTCGTGCGCAGAACGCGAGCAGAAAGTCATGCGGGGCTCGTTCCCGCGACTTCGGGCCCGGGGCGGCGGGCACGTGACCAGGCGGCGCCCGCCGCCACGGCGGCACACAGTCCCACGGTGCCCATCACCCCCAGGGCAAACGACGGGGACGAACCCTCGGCGACCAGGCCGGCCAGCAGGATCCCCAGGCCCTGACTGCCCTTGAGAGCCGTGCTGGCGACTCCGAACGCCTGACCGCGCTGTGAGTCCGGCACAGCCTGGACGAACGCCGCACTGGTCGGCAGGTGGTACGCGGATGCCATCCCGGAGATCCCCCACAGCAACAGTGTGGGCACCAGACCCGGTGTAAGGAAGCACAGAGCCAGTGGGATGCAAGCAAGCGCGGCCAACGGCCCCAGCAGTCGCATGCGACGTTCTGGCGGCCAGAGCGTAATCAGCCACATCCCGGCGACCGCACCGGCCGGACTGGCCGCAAGCAGGAGCCCTGCCGCGGTCGGCCCCTGGCCGATCTCATGTGCGTAGGGGATCGCCAGACCCTCCACGGTCACGTAGAACCCGGCGATGGTGGCCAAAATGACCAGCGTCCGGAGCTTCGGCGTACGGGCAACCAGTGAGAGGCCCGCGGACAGGTCTTTGAAGTAGCTGCGACGTGGCGCATCAGTGCCACCCGTCGGAGCGGGTCTGCGATGGACTCCGACGGCGAGTAGCGCCGCGGACAGCAGGAAGGTGGCCGAGTCGAGCAGGAGGCCGCCGGACGTGCCGACAGCCACCACGATCGCGCCACCGGCGCCGAAGCCGAGCACCTGACTGAACTGCACGACCATGTCGTTGGCGGCCTTGCCGAGGACATAGTGATCCCCAGGCAGTACGGCGGGCAGTGTCGCCGCGCGAGCCGCGTTGAACGGCGACCCGAACGCCTGGAGTCCGAGCAGGAGCAGGATCACCGCGAGCAGTGGGAGACCCTCGATCGCCATAGCAGCAACGAGAATCGCCCTGGCCAGATCGGTGAGGATCATCACCGAACGCCGCGGGTAGCGATCCGCGAAGCCGGCCAGCAGCGGACCGAACAGCAGATCGGGGATGTAGGTCAGCGCATACGTCAGCGCGGTCAGCCCGGCCGACTCCGTCCGGTCGAAGACCAGCACCGCCAGCGCGACGCGCGCGAGCTGGTCACCGGCGACGGACAGCACCCCGGCCACGAACAACGCGCGGAACTCGGCATGTCCGAAGACATCCCGCCAGCGCGCACGCTCGACCACCCCACCCTCCATGAGAGCAGTTTTCACCACTATCCGTAGTCCCACACCTTCCCCGCGTGATCGGAAGGGTTTCCCTGCGCGAAAGGGGGGTGAATCAAGGGTTTGCTGGCGGCGCATCAGTGCCATCTTGCGGCCAAAACGGCTACCCGGTGGCGTCGGGTTTGATCAAAGGTTCTATATTTGTGAGTGTTCCGGTACCGGGGTCTGGGCGGGGCGGCCCCGACCCTGGTACCGGACTTCTCATGTCCGCGGCGGAACCGGCAAAAATTGTCGGTGGAGCCCGGTAGCGTTCTCAGTGCCAGGGGCGGCTCCTGGACGTGCTTCCTTCTCCTTCACCAGGCCAAGTAGCGCGTCCGCTCTCCGCCCCTGGCGCCCTCATCTATGACGCCTTGCGGGGAGGACGCGATGCAGGAGGCTGCGGCCGTGCTGTTGCGGCGCCGACGGCTGGTCGACGCGGTGGCTCTCACTCCACCCGTGCGCCGGTCGGCGTGGCAGTGGGTGCGGCGTCCGCTGACCATCCAGGCCGGCATGTCCGCGCTGCAGGCCGACCTGATCCAGCGCGGCTTCCTGCTCTCGGTCAGCCTGTACCGCCACTGCGCCGGCCTGTCAGCTCCCGCACTGGCCGGGCTGGGCAGTGCGCTGCTCGAGCTACTGGACGCCGAGTCGGGTCACGACACCGAGCACACCCCGCTGTTCCGCGGCTTCCCGGACACCGTCCCGGCCGACACCGACACGTTCTACATCAACCGCGTCTTCGCCCGGCTGCTCCAAGAGCCCCAGCAGCCCTGTGTGCTGTGTGGCGACACCAAGTCGGTGCATCCGGTCTCGCCCTGCGCGCATCTGGTCTGCCGCACGTGCTGGGACGGCGCAGACCTCAGCGCCTGCCCGCTGTGCCTACGCCGGATCGACCCGAGCGACCCGTTCCTGCAGCCGTCGTTCGACGGAGTGCCGCAAGGCCAGGTCCGCTCCGACCGGCTGCGCCTGCTCTCACTGGCCGGTCCGGACGCAGTCCGCACCACAGTCGAGTCCCTACTGGTACGGCGTACTCCGCCGGCGGCCGTGGATCGTGCCGACCTGCAGGTGCTGTTGCCGCTGACCGAGCTGTCCTGGCTGCCGGGTGAGATCCCGGTCCGCGAGACCCA
This sequence comes from Kribbella yunnanensis, assembly GCF_039529655.1. NCBI lineage: Bacteria > Bacillati > Actinomycetota > Actinomycetes > Propionibacteriales > Kribbellaceae > Kribbella > Kribbella yunnanensis. The sequence continues at coordinate 24,104 of NZ_BAAANF010000023.1, forward strand.
GGCGGTGGTCATCGCACATTTCCTCGCTGACGAGCCCGAGGTGATCGACCGGGCCAGGACAGCGACCGACGTACTGCGACTGCTCTACACGCTGATGGACGCTGACCCCGGTCTGCGGACACCACCTGTTCGCCGTACGTCGCTGTCTCGCGCAACCCGGCGTCTGTTGCTGGCCCGCCTGGACCGGTTGCCGGCGGACACGCTGATCGAGGACATGCTGCGGCACGAGCGCGCGTGGAAGCGGATGGGTGAGGTGCTGCACCCGTTCGAGTTCGCGACCCGGCACCCGCGCGCAGCGCTCGCCTTCGCCGTACTGCGGCGGTCCGATGTCGAAACGCAGTCCGCGGCCGGTCAGGCGATCCTGAGCGAGGCGGCGGCGCATCCGTTCGTGCGGCTCGAGGAGGGACGGCTGATCATGCGCACCTTCGCGTCGCGGGTCGAGGGTGCGTTCGTGGACGGCCGTCCGGGGCTGGCGCTCGACCTGCTGCGGCAGCGGCCGGGGGAGTTGCTCCGCAGGCTGGTGCAGCTCGCCCGCGAGCTACCGGCCGACCAGCACGCCGATCTGGTCGGTGCGGTCGGCACTGCGGTCTCAGATGTGTCCCCGGCTGTGATCACGGCAGCACTCGGCCAGGTGCGGACGCCGCCGGGTGACCTGCGCCTGTTCTTCCCGCGCGGCGGCAACACGCGAGTGTGGACGACAGTCGACTCCCGGGAGCCGCTGCCATCCCAGCTCGCGGCCGCACTGTCCGGCGTACTGGTCGGAGAGATGTTGCGCCGGGCCAGCGACCTGCCGCGGTGGAAGCGGGCGTTCCTGGACGAGGACCTCGCCAGACTCGCTGCACCGGGCTCGGAGCGCGGCTCGTCGGCGTCATTGCGCCGCATGACGCGGGGGAGCGCCGTACCGATCCCGCCGCAGGACCTGCTGCGGCTGTTCCTGCACTGGGTCGAGCCGCGCGGACAACGAGTCGACCTGGATCTCTCGGTCGCAGTGTTCGGCGAAGAGTGGGACTTCGTCGGGCTGTGCGACTACACCCAGCTGCGCTTCGACCAGGAGGCGCTGGTGCACTCGGGCGATCTCACGTCCGCTCCCGGGCCTGGGGGCTCGAGTGAGTTCGTGGATCTCGACCTGCGCCAGCTGCGCCGAGCCGGCGGGCGCTACGTGCTGCCTGTCGTGTTCAGCTACAACAACGTCCCCTTCGACCAGTTGGAGCGTGGTTTCGTCGGAGTGATGCGGCAGCCGACCGGACTGTTCGATCCGGCCGCGGTCGAGGAGCGATTCGACCTGTCCGGCCCGGCTAAGATCCTGCTCCCGTTCGGCGTCGACCTGCACACCAAGGAGCTCCGCTGGTACGACATCAACCTCAGCGCTGCCGGCTACGGTCACAACATCGCGCGGTACGGCGGCCACCTCGCCCTGATGTCCGCTGCGCTGGAGGACGTGTACGGCTCGGGTGATCGCGTCAGTCTGTGGGAGGTCTGCTGCTGGCACGCAGCGGCCCGCGCCGACGAGATCGCCGTCCGCTGTGATGACGGATCGGTCGTCGGCTACCTGCGTGATCCGGCCGAGGACGTGACGTCGTTCGCCCGACGCCTGATCGCCAGACTCGAACCGGACCGCGTGTGGGACGAGGACGCGGCGTCCCGTGCCGATTTCGTCGGAGTGCTCCGCGGCGACCTCACCCCACGCGCCGGCACGCAGGTCTACGCGCTTCACCCGCACCTGCTCGACGCAACCACGCTCGCGCTCGTCGATGCGTCGTACCTGCTGAGTGCACTCGCACCGGACAGCCGGGCGCACGCACCGGTCAAGCTGTGAGAATCCTGAGAGCAGTTTGACAATTCCGTGACGCTGCCGCGCCAAAAGCTTTGGACTGGTCGGGGACAGGAGTACAACGGAAAGTGACTGCGAAGGGAGCCACGCATGACCTACGACGTGGTGGTGCTCATCGAGCGGGAGATGAGTGAGGGCGACGCGCGCCGCGTTGCCGCCCTGCACGCAAGGTACGAAGAAGCCGTCAACTACCACCTGCTCGTCTCCAGCCATCCGGAGCGCGGGTTCGGTGGACCGATGGCACTACTGGGTACGACGTTCGACGATGTGGCTGGTCTGAGCAGCCCACCGGGGAGCGCCCCGTCCGCAACATCCACAGCGACAGCACTTGCCGATCCAGATCTCGACATGGCTTCGGTCATCGAGCACAGCTCGCGTCAGCTCCGTCTTGCGAGTCGTTACCCGGTGCACGTCTCCATCACCCACGGCGAGGTATTGCTCGCCCTGAAGTCGCTGGTCATGCGCACCGGCGGCCAGGAGGTCGTGGTGGTCGCCTGGCCCGAGACCGCGGCCAGCTTCCTGTGCTCCGACTGGGCCGCCAAGGCCCGCAAACTGCTCAAGGTGCCCAGAGTCCGCATCCTCGAGCACGATAACTAAGTGGCCTGAGTCAGGACTTCGACGGCACCGGACGCGCCCAGGCACGCACCTCGCGGCGTTGGCGAAGCATCCACGATGAACACCGCATCGAGGACGCTTCGCCGCCTTGCGATGCACGCACCTGGACACCTCCGGCACTCGCCGAACTCCTGACTCAGGCCACTAGTCGGTGAGTGCCCGGAGTGCAGCACGTTCGTCTTCGGGCACATAGCCGGCGTAGTAGTCGTACATGTTCTGTCGGGCGATCCGTGCCGCGGCATGCCCGTCGCCGGAGCGGATCGCGTCGACCACCTCAGCGTGGTGCTGCAGGGACTCCAGCATCAGCGCCCGGCTGTTCGACGCATGCGCGATCTTGTCCGAGATCAGCGTCAGGACAACACCGCGGACGACCTCGTTGCAGGTCTCGATCAGTGAGTTGCGGGCGATCCGCGCGATCAGGTCGTGGAAGGTCAGGTCGGCCTCGCTGAACGCGGCGAAATCGACGTCGATCGCCGCGCGCATCGCGACCAGCGTGTCCTCGAGCTCGGCGAGCTGTTCCGCCGTCCGGAGCTTGCACGCGACCTGGATCGCGGCGCCGTCCATGATCATCCGGAACCCGATCAGCTCGGCCAGGGTCAGCTGATCCACTCGCGCCAGCCGATCCACCTGCTTGCGCAACGCGGTCGACGAGAACGGCAGGATCTCCGGCCCATTCGGATCCCCGGGCCGCGACCGTACGACGCCGTTGCTCTCCAGCACGCGCAACGCCTCCCGAACGGTCGACCGGCTGACCGCGAACTGGGCGACGAGCTCGCGCTCACTCGGCAGCCGCTGACCGGGCGCGAGATCGCCCCGGACGAGCGCTTCCTCGACCTGTTCGACGATCCGCTGGTACGCGCGGACGGGCTGGACCGGCTGGAACCGCGGTCCCTCAGCCATTCGGTCACCCCATTTGCCTTGACAGACCCCTGCGTAGCGACAAACCTAGTGGCCCAGTGACACCTAGTCCACTGGTCGGACCAGTCACAGCTGGACGGCGAACACCGCCGTACTGCGTGCCCGCTGCCGGCCGGAGTGGGCCGGGTCGGCAGAATGCGGCGAGAGTCCGGTGATCTGGAGGAGTTCGCGTGAAGTCGTACACCACCCGAGCGGTCGCGTTCGTCGCCTCCGCCGCCCTGCTCGCCCTCACTGCCTGTTCGGCGGGTTCGAGTACGTCGGGTGGTTCGTCCACCGGCGCTGATCAGTCGCTGTCGCTCGGCCTGGTCGCCGAGCCCGCCAGCCTCGACTTCACCACGACCGACGGTGCGGCGATTCCGCAGGTGTTGCTCGGCAACGTCTACGAGAGCCTGGTCAAGCAGGACGAGTCCGGCAAGATCGTGCCCTCGCTGGCCAAGTCGTGGACGGTGTCACCGGACCGCAAGATCTACACGTTCGATCTGGTCGACAACGCGAAGTTCACCAACGACAAGCCGTTCACGGCGGCCGATGCGGTCTTCAGCATCAACCGCGTGAAGACGGCCTGGACGACCTCGCTGAAGTCCGCGATGGACGTCGTTGCGGACGCCAAGGCGTTGTCGCCGACGCAGCTGCAGGTGACGCTGGCCAAGCCGAGCAACGGCTGGCTGTTCCGGATGACGACCCGGATCGGGGCGATGTTCTCCGAGACCGGGGTCGCTGCGCTGGCCACCGCGCCGATCGGCACCGGGCCGTACAAGTTCTCGAAGTGGAACCGCGGCGACTCGATCGTGCTGCAGCGCAACGACGGCTACTGGGGGACCAAGCCGCACTTCCAGCAGATCACGCTGAAGTACTTCAAGGACCCGACAGCGCTGAACAACGCGCTGCTGACCGGCACCATCAACGTGATCACGACGGTGCAGGCGCCGGAAGCGCTCACCCAGTTCACCAGCAACGCGAAGTACCAGGTGATCGAGGGAACCACGAACGGCGAGGTACTGCTGTCCTTCAACAACTCCAAGCCGGTCTTCCGCGACATCCGCACCCGCCAGGCGATCCGGCAGGCAATCGACCACAAGGCCTTGCTGGACACGTGTTTCGCCGGTCGAGGCAAGCTGATCGGCTCCATGGTTCCGCCGACCGACCCGTGGTACGAGGACCTCACCACTGTGGCGCCGTACGACGTGGCCAAGGCTAAGGCGCTGCTGCAGGCCTCTGGCGCGGCCGGCGCCACACTGCGGCTGCGACTGCCCACTCTGCCGTATGCGACCTCGTGTGGTCAGGTGGTGAAGAGTCAGCTGGAGCAGGTCGGGCTGAAGGTGCAGAGCGACCAGCTCGAGTTCCCGGCGGCATGGCTCACCACAGTCTTCAAGAGCGCCGACTACGACATGTCGATCATCGCGCACGTCGAGCCGCGTGACCTCGGTGCGGTGTTCAGCCCGACGTACTACACGCGCTACAACGACCCCCAGCTGCAGCAGTACCTGGCCGCGGCCGATGCAGGTGACGAGGCGGCGCAGCTCGACAACATGAAGAAGGCCGGCCGGCGGCTGTCCGAGCAGGCCGCGGGCGACTGGCTGTTCCTGCTGCCGAACCTGATCGTGGCAGACAAGAACCTGACCGGTCTGCCGCAGAACGCGATTACCGAGAACTTCGACCTGTCCCGCCTCGCCCGGTCGTGACACCGTGATTCTTCGCCTGATCGAGCGCACCGCTGTGCTCTTGGTCAGTCTTGGAGTCAGCTCGGTACTGGTGTTCGGATTCATGGCCGTGCTGCCCGGCGACCCGGCCCGGGTCGCACTCGGCGTCAACGCGTCCGACGAGGCAGTGGCCGAACTACGACGCCAGTTCGGCCTCGACCGTCCGCTACCGACCCAGTACGTCGATTGGCTCGGCGGACTGCTCCGTGGCGACCTCGGTACGTCGTACGTGTCGAAGGCGGAGATCGGACCGCAGGTGTTCGACCGGCTCCAGGTGACGCTGCTACTGGTCGTGGCCGGGATGCTCATCGCGCTGGTACTCGCCGTACCGGCCGGCACGGTGATGGCGGCACGGCACCGGCGACTGTCCGGGGTAGCGCTCTCTGCGCTCTCTCAGGTGGGAGTCGCCGTACCGGCCTTCCTGGCAGGCATTCTGCTGATCATGGTGTTCGCAGTGAAGCTCGGCTGGCTCCCGGCGAACGGATGGACCCCACCGGCTGAGGACCCGGTCCAGTTCCTGCGACAGCTCGTGCTGCCGGCGCTGTCGCTCGGGCTGGTCCAGGGCGCCGTACTGACTCGGTATGTGCGCAGTGCGGTGCTGGACGTGTTGCGGGAGGACTACCTGCGTACGGCGCGTGCGAAAGGGCTGCGGCCGTTTCCGGCGCTGTGGCGGCACGGTCTGCGCAATGCCGCCGTACCGGTGGTGACGGTGCTCGGTCTGCAGCTCGCAACGTTGCTGATCGGCGCTGTGGTCGTGGAACGCGTTTTCGTCATCCCTGGGCTTGGCAGCCTGCTACTGGATGGCGTGTCCCAGCGGGACCTGATCCTGGTGCAAGACGTAGTCATGGTGCTGGTCGTCGCCGTACTGCTGGTCAACTTCCTAGTCGACCTCCTGTACGTCGCTCTGGACCCGCGACTCCGGACGGGGGCGCGATGAGGCGGCTGAACCCGAGTCTGGTGGTCGGCGGCGTAATCGTCGCTGTCATCGTGCTGATGGCATTGCTGTCGTTCGTCTGGACGCCGTACGACGCGACGCTCGTGAACCCGTCTGGGCGATTGGCGTCGCCTTCGTGGGAGCACTGGTTCGGGACGGACAAGTTCGGGCGGGACGTGCTCAGCCAGATCATGGTGGGGTCGCGGACCACACTGTTCGTCGGAGTGGTCGCCGTGGGCGTGGCCGCTGTGATTGGCGTACCGCTCGGGGTGCTGGCCGCGATGACTCCGCGGTGGCCGAGTGAGCTGATCATGCGCACCAACGATCTGATGCTCGCGTTCCCGGCGCTGTTGCTGGCGATCATGTTCGGCGCGGTGTTCGGCGCAAGCACGCTGACCGCGATGGTTGCCATCGGCGTCGCTTCGGTGCCGAGCTTCGCGCGGGTGATCCGGAGCGGGGCCTTGCAGGTGATGCGAACCGAGTACGTGCTGGCCGCGCGTGCCGCCGGCCGGAAACCGCTCCCGATCGCTGCCCGGCATGTCCTGCCGAACGTGACGAGCCTGATCACCGTCCAGGCGTCGGTCTCGTTCGCGATCGCCGTTCTCGCCGAGGCAGCGCTCTCCTTCCTCGGCTATGGAACCCCGCCGCCCACGCCGTCTTGGGGTCGCATGCTTCAAGAGAGCCAGGAATTCCTGTTCAGCGCGCCGCGGCTGGCGGTCTTCCCCGGTATCGCCATCGCCGTGGCCGTCCTCGGCTTCAACCTGCTCGGCGACGGCCTTCGCGACCGCTTCGACCCTAAGTTAGAAGACCGCCGATGACCTCCTCCGACGTACTCAGTGTCCAGGGGCTCAACGTCTCCGTTGGCGACACCCAACTCGTGTCCGACGTCGACCTAACGGTCGGTCCGGGGGAGCGCGTCGGTCTGATCGGCGAGTCCGGCTCAGGTAAGTCGCTCACCGCTCTCAGCATCCTCGGCCTACTCCCGGACGACGTCGTCCCGTCCGGCTCGGTCCGCCTGACCGGCATTGGCCACGACCTGATCGGCGCCGACGAGAGAGCGCTATCTCGGATCCGCGGCCGCGATCTCGCCATGGTCTTCCAGGAACCCATGACCGCCCTCAACCCCACCATGCGCATCGGCGACCAGATCGCCGAGTCCATGCTGATCCACCACACCCAACCAACCCGAACCGCCGCCCGCACCGCAGCCGCCGCCCTCCTGGACCGCGTCCAACTCCCACCGGACTTGTTACGCGCCTACCCCCACCAACTCTCCGGCGGCCAACGCCAACGCATAGTCCTAGCCATAGCCCTCGCCAACGACCCAGCCCTGCTGATCTGCGACGAACCCACCACAGCCCTGGACGTCACAGTCCAAGCCCTGGTCCTGGACCTCATACTCCAAGGCGTGCTGGCAAGGTCATCAGCCCTCCTCTTCATCACCCACGACCTAGCCGTCGTAGCCACCATCTGCGAACGAGTCCTGGTCATGTACGGCGGCCGAGTCGTCGAATCCGGCCCCGTCCACCAAATCTTCACCACCCCCCGCCACCGCTACACCCAAGGCCTCCTAGCCGCCTCAAACCTCGACAACGTCCCCGCTTCCGGCAGCGCGGCTCCTCGCGCCGGCACCGGGTCCCGCCCACGCCTCACCACCATCCCCGGCACGGTTCCCGCGGCCGGCCACTTCCCGTCCGGCTGTGTGTTCCGCAACCGCTGCCCGCACGCGACCGATCGGTGCGCCACCACCCCCACCTGGTCCGGCACCTCTACCAGCGGCTACGCCTGCCACCACCCCGCCGGAGCCCCCCATGCCTGAGCAGCCCGAGCGCCCCACACCACCCGCCGCGGTCCAAGTGATCGATCTGGTCCGCGACTACCCCCGCCCCCGTACGTCGCTTCTGCGCCCCGCCCCCGTAGTACACGCTCTCCGCGGCGTCAGCCTGGAAGTCAAACAGGGTGAACGTTTCGGCATCGTCGGCGAATCCGGCTGCGGCAAGTCAACCCTGCTCCGCCTGATCGCCGCCCTCGACCACCCGACCTCCGGCCAGATACTTGTCGAAGGCAACGACATCACCAACCTCCCCGAACGCCGCCTGAGCTTCCTCCGCGAGAACCTCCAGCTCGTCTTCCAGGACCCGATGAGCTCACTCGACCCCCGCATGCGCGTCCGCGACATCATCGCCGAACCCCTCGTCGTACAAGGCCATCCCGCCTCCGGAGAGCGCGTTCGTGAGTTGCTGGACGCCGTCGGACTCTCAGCAGACGCAGGCGATCGCTACCCGCACCAGTTCTCCGGCGGCCAACGCCAACGCATCTCCATCGCCCGCGCCCTGGCCCCGCGCCCCCGCATCCTGATCGCCGACGAACCAGTGAGCGCTCTCGACGTCTCCGTCCGCGCCCAGGTCCTGAACCTGATCTCCGACCTGGTCGACGAACTAGACCTCACCCTGATCTTCGTCTCCCACGACCTCTCCGTCGTCAAGCACGTCTGCGACCGCGTCGCCGTCATGAACGCCGGCCAGATCGTCGAAACCGGCCCCACCACCGACGTGTACGCCGCTCCTCAGCACCCCTACACACAACGCCTGGTCTCCGCGATCCCGACCCTGGAAAGAGCGCTCTCCGGCGCCACCACCGCAGACCTGCTAGCGAAGGGAGAAACCGCGTGAAGTTCCCATCCGGCCTGCCGATCGGCGAATCCTGGGTCGAGGCACCCGCAACCGCCCCGGTGGTCTTCCCGTACGACGGTTCCACGATCACCGAGGCCCCAGTCGGCAACACCGCGCTCGCCCGCCAGGCTCTCGACCACGCGATCGCCGTCAAGGACAAGGTCGGCCGCCTCCCGTCATATGTACGCCGAAACGTCTTACAGGCAACGCATTCCGCAGTCCGAGCCGAACGTGATGCCTTCGTCGACCTTCTCGTCCTGGAAACCGGCAAGCCGCTGATCGACTGCCGAGTGGAGATCGATCGAACCCTGCTCACCCTGGTGACCGCAGCCGAAGAGGTCGCCCGCCTGCACGGCGAGACCGTCCCGCTGGACCTCCTGCCGAGCGGCGAGGGCCTACGCGGCTTCTGGGTCCGCAAGCCGATCGGTGTCGTCGTCGGCATCACCGGCTTCAACTACCCGCTCCTCCTCGCCGCCCACAAGATCGCTCCAGCCTTCGCCGCCGGCTGCCCGATCATCGTGAAGCCGGCACCGCAGACCCCGCTCGCAACTCTCTGGCTCGTGCACCTGATGCGTTCTGCGCTTCTCGAAGCCGGAGCACCAGAGAGCGCTCTCCAGTTACTCACCGGCGGACCCGACGTCGGCGCGACCCTCACCACCGACAGCCGGATCGGAGCCGTCTCGTTCACCGGCTCCGCAGCCGTCGGTCACCAGATCGCCCGCGACGCCGCACCCACCAAGGTCCTCCTCGAACTAGGTTCGAACTCAGCCCTGGTAGTCGCCGAGGATGCCGACCTGGACGCAGCCGCCGACGCCATCATTCGCGGCGGCTACTACGCCTCAGGCCAAGCCTGCATCTCGGTCCAGCGAGTGCTCGCGGTGGAGTCGATTCGCCAACCCCTGCTGGAGAAACTCGGCGCCCGCCTACCCACCGTCGTCGTCGGCGACCCCAGAGACCCCGCGACGCAGGTCTCCGCTCTCATCGACCCGCGCTCGACCGCCCGGGTCCGCGAATGGGTCGAGGACGCGGTCCACGCCGGCGCCACCATCGCCTACGCCGCCGAGGGCGACATCCTCGGTCCGATCGTGTTGACCGACGTACCGTCCGGACAACCGGCGTGGGATGAAGAGATCTTCGGCCCGGTGATCGCGGTGCGCTCCGTTCCCGACCTAGAGAGCGCTTTCTCCGTCGTCAACGCATCCCGCTACGGCCTGCACGCCAGCGTCTTCACCGCCTCACTCGACACCGCGTTCACGGCGATCGACCAACTCGACGTCGGGGGAGTGGTCATCAACGAAGTCCCAGGCTTCCGCTCCGACGTGATGCCGTACGGCGGCGTCAAGGACTCCGGCATCGGCCGCGAGGGCCCCCGCTTCGCGATCGAGGAACTGACCACGACCCGGATGGCGATCATCCGTCCCCGTCCCTGAGAGGTGAACCCAGCTGTGACGGACTACGCGAACCTCTTCCGCCTCGACGGCAAGCACGCCCTGGTCATCGGCGCCGGCAGCGGCATCGGCCGAGAAAGCGCTCTCGCCCTAGCTGCCCACGGCGCCCAGGTGACCTGCGCCGACCGCGATCTCGCTGCCGCCCAAGCCACCGCCACGGGAACGGCGTACGAGCTCGACATCCTCGACGACGACGCGATCACCCGAGCCGTCACCGAACTCGACCCCGTCGATGTCCTGGTCTTCACCGCCGCCACGAACGTACGCAAGCGGATCCTCGACTACACCAGCGACGAATTCGACCGCGTAGTCTCGCTCAACCTCCGGGCGTCCTTCCAGCTGATCCGTGCCTTCGGCAAGGACATGGCCCAGCGGGGGAGCGGCAGCATCATCGGCTTCAGCTCCATCCGCGGTACGACGGTCGAGCCCGGCCAATCCGTCTACGCAGCCACCAAAGCCGGTCTCGTCCAACTCCTCCGAACCGCGGCCGCAGAACTCGGCCCCTCCGGCGTCCGCGCCAACGCAATCGCCCCTGGCGTCGTAGAAACCCCCCTCACCGCACAAATCAAGGCAGATCCAGCCTGGTACGACGCCTACGCCCAGAAGGGAGCGCTCTCCCGCTGGGCCCAACCAAGCGAACTCGCCGGCGCAGTCGTCTACCTAGCGTCCGATGCGGCCAGCTTCGTCACCGGCAGCGTCCTAGCCGTCGACGGCGGCTGGACCGCGGTAGACGGCCGCTTCGATCCACCAACCTAATCCCAGCCGAACAACCTGATTCCTGTGCAGTTGATTTCTGAGGAGCGTGGATGAGTCTGGCCGACCTGACTGCGACCGAGCTACTTGCGCTCTACCGAGAGCGCTCTCTGTCGCCCGTCGAGGTACTCGAGGATGTACTCACCCGCGTCGACCACCTCGAGCCACACCTCTGCGCCACCTACGCCCTCGACCCCGACGGCGCCCGCACCGCGGCCCGCGAATCCGAGGCCCGTTGGCGCGACAACACCGCCGGCCCACTGGACGGCGTACCAGTCACCGTCAAAGAGAACATCGCCACCCGCGGAACCCCAGTCCCACAAGGGACAGCGGCCACCGAACTCGTCCCCGCCACCGAAGACGCACCAGCAGCCGCGCGCCTCCGCGCCGCCGGTGCCGTCATCTTCAGCAAGACGACAATGCCGGAGTACGGCATGCTGTCGTCAGGCGTCTCGACCTTCCATCCCCTGACCCGCAACCCCTGGGACACCTCAAGAACGGCCGGTGGTTCAAGCGCCGGCGCCGCAGCCGCGGCCGTAGCCGGGTACGGTCCAATCCACATCGGCACCGACATCGGCGGCTCGATTCGACTCCCAGCGGGTTGGTGCGGTCTCGTCGGCCTCAAGCCCACCCACGGCCGCATCGCCGTCGGGAACCCCTACCCAGGCAGGGCAATCGGCCCCCTCACCCGAACCGCAGCCGACGCAGCCCTGGCCCTCTCAGTCATGTCCGGCTACGACCCCCGCGACCACACCTCCTACCCGCCCCCACCCGACAACGCGCCCGAGAACGCGGCAAGATCACCAGAGAGCGCTCCCCGCCCCGGCCTCCGCGTCGCTCTCCTCCTGGACGCCGGCCTCGGCCTCCCGATAGACCCCGAGATCACCGCAGCCGTCGTCGCAGTAGCAGCCGTTCTCGAAAAAGCCGGCGCCATCATCGAACCGATCGAACCGATCATCACCCGCGAGATGCTCGACGGCCTCGACCGTTTCTGGCGGATCCGGTCCGCGACCGACATCGACGCCCTCCCCGAAGAACGCCGAGCCAAAGTGCTCCCGCAGATCCGCGACTGGGTCTCCACCGCCGGCGAACTGACCGGCTCCGACGTCTTCCACGGCTACAGCCAAATGGGCGCGATGGCCGCCGCAGTCACCGCGGTCTTCAGGTCGTACGACGTGATCCTGTCCCCGGTCGCCCCGATCACCGCGTTCCCCGCCGAGCTCGCTTATCCCACCGACGACCCGGCCAAGCCCTTCGAGCACATCGCCTTCACCGTTCCCTACAACATGTCCGCCCACCCAGCGACCACCCTGAACGCAGGCTGGTCCACGACCGGACTCCCCATCGGCGCCCAGATCGCCGTACCGCACCACCAGGACATGACCGCTCTCGCCCTCGCGGGCTACATAGATAGCGCTCTCTCACATCACCGCCCTTGGCCGACCCAGCTCTGACGCTGGGCGGCCGGGGGAGACAGCCATCGCTCTACCGCTGCCGATCGCTCCGGAGGACACGGGAACGCAGGACAGCGGCATCAGGAGTCAGCGAGGACTACGGATTCCGTCGATGATCCGGGTCCAGTTGTCGCCACCGTCGCCGTCCTCGATCGCGCGACGGTAATGCGCCGCGACCGCCCGCGGCAGCCCGAGGTCGATCCCAGCCGCCTCGCTCGCTCCAACAATGTGATCGGCAGTCGCACCCATCATCGTGATCGTGCTCAAGTCCCCAGGATGCTTACCGGCATCGATATCCGCCCCGGGATTCTCAGCACCAGCGTCCAGCATCTCCGGGATACCGCGCACCGTCTGAAGCAGCTCCGGCAAGGCCTCGGCCGCGGAAACCCCCGCCGTACCGAGCAGTGCCGTCGCGTGCATCAACGAAGAAAGCGTCGTCAGGAACACATCGAGCTGAGCCTGGTACATCAGCTGAGCCAAACCCGGATCCTCGCCCAGGTACCGCGGCGCACCGATCTGAGAGAGCGCGATCTCGTGTAGCTCAAGAACTGCCTTCGGGCCGCTGAAGTAGACGTACGCCTGATCGGTCCCGACCATCGGCGCGGGGATCATGACTCCACCGGTCAAGAACGTCGCGCCGTGCGAGGCCGCCCACGCAGCCGCCGACCGCGTGCGGTCAGGAGTATCTGAGCTGAGGTTGACCACAGTGCGCCCGGCCAGCGAACCAGCGGCAGATTCCAGTACGTCGTACATGGCCTGGTAGTCAGTCAGGCTCAAGATCACGAGCTCACTCGCCTCGACGGCCTGGAGAGCGCTCTCTGCGAGTACGGCGCCGTCGGCCACGACTCCGGCGGCTCGGGAAGGGGTCCGGTTCCAGACGGTCACCGGGTGTCCGGCCGCGAGCAGCGTGCGGACCATCGCCTGTCCCATCGGCCCCAGGCCGATGAGTGTGACGGGAGTGCGGGGCATGAGACTCCTTGGTTGTTTGAGGTTCACCTCCATGCTTGACTGTCACTTAAGAACGCGGAAGTACGCACTAATTACTGCGGTACTTACTTTTTGGTTAGTGGGGGGTTCGCATGGTGAGGTCAGCGCGGCAAGGCCCGTACATCTGCGGTATCGACGCCGCGATGGATGTCGTGAGCGGCAAGTGGAAGGGCCTGATCCTCTGGGAGCTCGACGAGCACGGCATCCGCCGGTTCGCCGAACTGCGTCGCGGACTCCCCGGAGTGAGCGAGAAGATGCTCACCCAGCATCTGCGCGAGATGGAGCAGGACGGTCTCGTCGTGCGCACCGTGTACGCCGAGGTCCCGCCACGCGTGGAGTATTCGCTGACCGACGACGGGCGCTCGCTCAACGCCGCCCTCACCCCACTCGGCGCGTGGGGCTCATCGCGGATCCGCAGCCAGCACATCCAAATGGTCGACCACCAGGACGCCGCAGCAATGCCCCGCCCCTGACGCGGATGGATCTCTATCGTTTCGAGCCGGCCAGCCGACTCATCACGCCGCTCGGCCCAGCCGTCACCGGTACGCCGCTCGCCGGTGCAACGAATGGCGGTCCCGCTCGGGGATACGTGGTCAGCCGCGGTCTCGCACCGTGCACTGTCGCGGAGATCGAGCTGCAGGAAGGCCACCGGGTACGACGACGTGTGCGCTTGCCGAACGGTCACGGCGGCTGGGGAATCGCCACCTCCGACGCGGCGGTGTTCGTCGGCACCTATCCGACCGCGAACGTGCATCGCTGGGATGTTCGCTCCGGCGCTGTCTCCACCTTCGGCCGACTCGGCGAGGAGGAGTTCGTCTTCGCTCTGACTGTCGGTCCCGGCGACCGGCTCTACGCCGGAACCTATCCCGGTGGCAAGGTGTACGAGCTCGACGACGCCACTGGGATGATCCGCGACCTGGGCTCTCCTTTGCCGTCAGCAACCTATGTCCGCGCTCTCGCGGCCGATCCGGAGCAGCTCCACATAGGGACCGGCTGCCCGGCACGCCTTCTGACACTCAACCCAGCAACGGGTGAGACGCACCAACTACCCATCCCCGAACTGGCGCGCGAAGACTTTGTCTACTCCCTCGCAGTAACCCGCGACTTCGTTGCCGTCGGCACCGAGCCGGGCGGCTTGCTGATAGTCCTCGACCGCCGGACGCCCGGCAGCTACGACGTGATCGAAACGGACGAACGAACCATCGACGCGATCGCCATCGATGGTCAAGTGCTGTGGTGCACCGGCAGACCGAGCGGTTCCCTCTTCCGCTACGACATCGCAACCGGCCAACTCGATCGAGTCTGTACGCCGCTTCCCGGCCAAGAGACCCGGAGTCTCGCGGCCAGCCCCGACGGCGTATCCGGAATCTCCGGCGGCGGGCAATCCTGGCGCTGGTCACGCGAAAGCACGACCGTCGTCGACCTCGGCCAGCAAGGTCTCCCCGCCCACGTCGAGCCCCCGCAATCCGTGTGCACGCTGCAGGACGACGTACTGGTGGGCGGCAACTTCGGGCTCTGCGTCCATCGGCCGGCCGAGCAGACCATGCGCCGGTACGTCGTGGATGGCGAACCCAAGGCGATGGTGTCGACCGGCGACGCCGCCTACCTCGCGCTGTACCCCGGCGCCGGAATCTGCCGCTACGACCGCGAGACGCAGAAGGTCACTCCCATCGGAAAGATCGGCGGCCTGTCGAACCGCCCTCACGACATCGCCTGGTCACCGGACGAAGACCTCATCCTGGTCGTCACCCGAAACCAATACGGCCATCGCGGCGGCGCACTCGCCGTCCTCACGCCGGCAACAGGCACGATCGACCGGTACGACGATCTCGTCGGAGAAAGCGCTCTCTCCTCTCTCGCACTCCGTTCCCGCGGCCCAGAATCCACGACCGTGATCATCGGCAGCGAGACGATCGCCGACGGGCTGCCTGCGCAGAGCGGGAACGCGGTGATCGCCGGATTCGACCTGATCGACCGAAAGCTCCTGTGGACCTGGCAGCCGCTCGACGAAGTCACGCAGTACACGAGTCTCGCCTGGCACCAAGACCTCCTGTACGGCGTCACCCGCGACGGCCGCCTGTTCGCAGCCAGACCCGACACCCAGCAACTCGTCGCACTCGGCCACGTCGGCGGATCCGAACCGGGCCGACTGGTATCGGTCGACGATCGGCTCTACCTCGCGACCGAAGACGCAGTCCTGCAAGTCGAAGCGGACCTATCGACCTCAGCGATCCTGACCGGCCTGGCCAGTGAGTGGCACAACGCACCACAACTCGCCGCAGACTCGACCACCGGAGCGCTTTACGTCTGCGGCAGTGCGGGTCAACTCCAGACGAACTTGCCGTAGACCGACACCGTCGTACCGATCGGGGTCTCGTCGAAGATCTGGTGGATCGCCGGCCGCAGCACGCGCACACAACGGTGGCTGGCCGGGTACGGCTTGATCAGCGAGTTCACGCGAGATCCGTGGAGAGCGATCCCCGGGCGATCTTTGAGGAAGTACAGCGAGTCGTACATGTACGCGTCGTCGTACAGGCTGCTCTCATGCGCACCGGCCCACTTGCGCCACACCTTGCCAGTGCGGTTCGGGGTGTCGTAGCCGGGAGCGCCGGTCGAGATCCAGACGATCCGCTTGTACTGCTTGCCGACGATTTGGTACATGATCTGGCAGGTCTTGTTGACGTAGATGCCGTCCGCGCGGCTCGGCGTCGGCTTCGCGGTCGCGTTGATCACCGAGTAGGCGTCGTCCAGCGTCAGACCCTTGCGGCTGATCGGCAGGCCCTGCGTCTCACGCCAGGCACACAACGCCTGCCGGGCCCGTACGGTGATCTTGCCGTCGGCATCGCCGACCGGGTAGCCGAGCTTCTCCAGCTTCTGCTCCACCTTCAACGCGTAGTACTGCGCGTTGTGCGGATTCTTCGGCTTCGTCGTGGGCTTCACCGTCGGCTTGACCGTGGGCTTCGCGGACGGAGTCGGCGTGGTGCTCGGGGGACTGGTCGTCGTACCGCCGGCTTTGGGAGTTGGCATGGTCGCCTGCGTCTCGCTGGCAGCCACATCGGCGCACCCGGCCAGAACGAACGACAGCACGACGGCACCAGCCACTAGACCATGTCGACGAGACATGATTCCCCTCTCCCTCGAGCACCTTCAAGAGTTGCAGAACCACGCCGAGTGAGCGCGCAGCGACCCGCCGAGATTAGTCGGCCGGGGAGGCATCGTCGTGTGAATGCGCTCTCCCGTCACCGAACCGTTGTCAAGGCAGCCATCGCGAGCCCTCGCCCTGCCAGACTGGGCCGATGGAGTTCCGCATCCTCGGCCCGCTCGAGATCGTCGTCGACGGACGTGCGATTCCCGCGCTGGCGCCGCGCCTGCAGACCCTGCTCGCGACCCTTCTCCTGCGCCCGCACCGCGTCGTCTCCGTCGACGAACTGATCGACCGCCTCTGGCCTGAGGAGACCCAGCCCGCGAATCCCAAAGCCTCACTGCACACCTATGTACGGCGCCTCCGCGAGATCGTCGGTGCCGACGTTCTCCGGACTCGCGGTCAGGGTTATCTGCTGGCCGCTGAGCCCTGCGATCTCGCGCTCTTCCGCTCTGCCGTTTCCGAGGCCGCAGCTGATCCCGCGCGCCAGATCGAGCATCTGCAAAGAGCTCTTGAGCAATGGCGCGGGAGAGCGCTCTCTGTCGATCCGCATGTTGCTGTGGGGCTGAACGAAGAACGATTGGCCGCGACCGAGCAGTACTACGACGCTCGGCTGGCTCGTGGCGATCACGCCGACGTACTGCCGGATCTCCAGACCCTCGCCGCTCAAGAACCGCTACGCGAACGCCTCGGCGGTCAGCTGATGACCGCGCTCTATCGCTGCGGACGGCAGGTCGAGGCCCTCTCGGCGTACGACGCGATCGCCGCTCGGCTCGCGGACGAGTTCGGCCTCGACCCCGGCGACGAACTCCGCCAGCTCCGGCAGGCGATCCTGACATCCTCCTTGACAACGGCCGCGACTCCCGACGACTGGCATCCGCAGAACCAGCTCCCGCTCGACGTCCGTCAGCTGATCGGCCGGGACGACCTGGTGGCCGAGGTGTCGAAGCTGGTCTGCACGACCGACGGCGTACCGGTCGTGGTGCTGTCCGGCGCCCCGGGAGTCGGAAAGAGCGCTCTCTGCGTTCGCGCCGCGCATCAGCTGGTCGAGCAATTCCCCGACGGTCAATGGTTCGTGCGGCTGCGAGGAGCGTCAGGTCAGCCGCGGCGCCCGGGCGACGTACTGGCCGAGCTCCTGCGTTCGTCGGGCGTCGAGCCCTCCGTGATCCCCGACGATCTCGACGACCGGGCCGCGATGTTCCGTGCGCGGCTGGCGGATCGCAGCGTTCTCCTGGTACTCGATGACGCGCGAGACGCGGCTCAGGTCCGTCCGCTGCTGCCCGGTCGCGCCGGGAGCGCCGTTCTCGTGACAAGCCGGAGCGCCCTCGGTGGCCTGATCGCGCTCGACGGAGCAATCGGTCTGCGCGTCTCGACGCTGACCGACGACGACAGCGCAGTACTGATCCGATTGTTGCTCGATGCACCTGATGACGCCGCAGTCCGTTCGCTGGTTGCGGCCTGCTCCGGCCTACCGCTGGCGCTGCGGATCGCCGGCGCGAACGCCGCCCGCGGTTCAGTCGCCGAGTACGTCGCCCGAATGCGAACCGCCGGCGCCCTGCCGACACTGACCATCGACGACGAAGTCGCAGTCAGCGCTGCCTTCCAGACGTCGTACGAACTCCTAGAACCCTCGGTCCAGCGCGGCTTCCGCCTGCTCGCCCAGTTCCCCGGCGCCGAATTCGACCGCGATGCGGCGGCAGCATTGGTCGGCGCCGACCACCAACACGTCGTCACCAGCCTCGAGGCCGCCAGCTTCCTGGAGCCCGTCGGCGACGGCCGCTACCTGATGCACGACCTAGTCAGGGAGTACGCCGGCCTGCTCGCCCCACCCGACCTCAACGCCTGGAACACCTTGTGCAGCTGGTATGTGCGCACGGCAGACGCCGCGATCAGCCACTTGTTCCCAACCGCAGTCCGACTGCCCATCCCGCCGTACTACCCCGTCGCCACCGACGACTCAGAGAGCTGGCTGGAGGGGGAGCTCGCCAACGTTGAGGCGATCGCCACCGAGGCGCTCCGGATCGGGCCGCCCGAGATCGTCTGGCTGCTGGCGGACATCGTGCGCCCCTACCTGTACGAACACAGCCTGATCAGCCTGTGGCGCAACCTCGTCGAACTAGGCTCAGCCGCCGGGCCCGACACCCGCGGCCGCGGCGCGATCGAGCACGCGCGCGGCGTGCTCGCGCGGATCACCGGCGACGCGGTGAGCGCCACAGAACACAGCGCACGAGCCATCGACCTGTACCGAGAGAGCGGTTTCGCACTCGGCGAAGCCGCGCTGCTCTGCAATCTCGGCGTCGCCTACAACGACCGCGGCCAGCTACGGAAGTCGTCGGAGCTGCTCGCCGCGGGGATCGCTCTCTTCCGTTCTCTCGGCGAGCCCTCGCGGTTGCCCGTCGCCTTGCTGAACCAGTCGCTGAACTACCTGCACCTCGGCCGGTTCCACGAATCCATCGACTGCGCGACGGAATGCCTCGACCTGTCCAACGGGAGCAGCTGGATCGCCCGAGTCAACCGGGCGGCGGCGTACACCGACCTGGGGGAGTACGCGAAGGCCGAGGCCGACCTAGCCCTGATCCCGGGAGAAAACCGCCTCGACGTGATCGGCTGGCGGTTGTCACTGGCCGAACTCGACCGCAACCGACAGGACTACCCAGCCGCCCTCGCACACGCCGCCGAGGCGCTCGAGAGCAGCCTCGAGATCACCTCGCGCTACCACGAATGCTTCAGCCGACTCGTGATCGGCGAAATCCACGTCTCGGCAAGCGACATCCCGTCCGCTCGCTCGTCCTTCGACCAGGCCGAAGCGCTGGCCCACCAGGGCGGCTTCGGCACGATGCTGGCCGAGGCCCACAGCTGGCAGGCGTGCTGCATCTTCCGCGCGGGAGACCCAGAGAGCGCTCTCGTACTAGCGCTCACCGCCCTGACCGAACTCCAAGCCGTCGAATACGGCGTCGGCCAGTACCACGTCAACGCCCTGATCGCCGACTGCTACCGCACCCTCGGCAACCCCGAACGGGCCGCCGTACACCAGGCTGCCGCCGACGACTTCCGACAGCAGAGCGGCTACATCCCGGTCTAACCGTCAGAGACCGAGGTCCCGCAGAAACTCCGGCTTGTACGCTTGCAGCACGACGTACCGCGGATCCGGCACCTCCATACCAGCGTTCTTCGCCTCGTCACTGGCCTCGTCATGCGCCCCCACCGGCACACTGGGATCCGTCCACTCCTGCTCGGCCGCGTTCCACCGAGTCACCGTGTACTCAGCCGTCAGGTTGTCATCGGCAACAAGCTCCTTGACGGTCCGCTCGGCCTCCTGAGCATCCTCCAGAGTCTGCGTGTACAGCAGCATCCGGTTCCCGTCCCGCGTCACCGTCACCAGACTCCCGAGCCGCTTCCGCGCATCGTCATCCAGATCCAGCGCCCGCAACCGATCCCAGAACGTCAACCCGTGCTCGTCACTCCCCAGCACGACCTCAACCCGAAACTCATCCGCCATGATCACACCCTACAGACAGCCAACCCCGCCCCCGCACGCAACCGATCAGGACCCCAAGCCACGGCGCCTTCACTCCGCAACGCCGCCGCACCACAGCACCTCTTGTACTTCACCCCAGACCCACACCAACACGCCTGATTGCGCCCCGGCGGCCAGGCAACCCCAACGCCGTCGTCCCGGGGCCACTCGATCGACATGAGCGTCTCTCCGGGTTCCTCCAGCAACGGCTTAGCCTCCTCGATCCGGTCATGGAAGAAGGCAACAGTCCGGTGCATGACAACCACAGGCTCATTGAGCCGGCGCAACCCACGCTCCACCTCGTGGTAGTAGTCCACGATGCTGTCCAGGCTCATGCGCACAGGCCACACCTCGTGAGCGACAACGAGCTCCGACCGACTCCACACGTGAACCCGCCCGTGACTGACCTCCGGCTCTCGCAGTAGGTCAAGCACATCGAAGTACAGATTGGTTCTCTCCACTGCCCCGACGTCAGCCCGCGAATCAACGCCGTCCAACTCGATCCCCA
Organism: Kribbella yunnanensis; assembly: GCF_039529655.1. Taxonomy (NCBI): domain Bacteria; kingdom Bacillati; phylum Actinomycetota; class Actinomycetes; order Propionibacteriales; family Kribbellaceae; genus Kribbella; species Kribbella yunnanensis. Next base: position 44,583 of record NZ_BAAANF010000023.1, read on the forward strand.
GCGCCCGCTTCATCCGCCGCCGCCCGCTGAGCATCACCGCCGCCCACCCCGAGCAACCGCCCGTGGCATCACCCAACGCGCTGAACCCCTGCGAGTACAGGATCAGCGCTTCCACACACTCTCCACGTCCCTCGTGCGCGACAGCCGCCCGCCACCGCTCCGACGCCTCCAGGGCACCGTCGTCCGGCGGGTCTTCATCGTCGTAGCAGTCGAAGTCGTCCGTCAGTAAGTCATCCATACCTGGAACATATTGAGATCGACCCCTCGCCGAACCACCACTTTCACACCTGTGGATAACCGGCGCTCCTATGCGGTCAGCGCAGGTCCGCGACGACGCTGGCGAATACCTGCTCCGGCGCCAAGGCTCCTGCGTCCTCCCGCCACTCGGCCAGGTGATCTGCCATCACCTCGGCATCGAGAGGCCGTAGTCCGCTTCGAAGCAACGCCTGCGCACGAGCAACCGTGATCTGCTCGTACTGCAGGTCCCGATCCATGAAGTAGTCGTCCCGGAGCCCATCGTTGCGATGGAACGTCCCGAGGTCCGGGACGTAGCAATAGACCTCTTCCCCGAGCACAGCCGCCACCCAGAGAAACTGCTCCCCGTCCTTGACGATGTACAAGCTCACAGCTCTCGTCCTTTCCTGGCCGTTCTGATCTCCTCGATGGGTCGGGCGACGGCCTGACCGGGGATCGGTGCGGACCCGGGCCTGGAGCGCTGCGACTCCCGGCCAAGACCATAGCCCGCGACCCGTACGGAGCAACCTCCGAGCTGGCGCAGATCGTCGAGCCCCGGAGGCGTCTCCAAGCCGTCGGTCAATCGCACGGCCTCGAGGCGAGCCTGCTCGCGGACGAGGGGCGACAGATCTCGATTGCGGGCGATCTCGTAGGGCTTGGTGGTTCCTTCTTTGACAGAAAGCGAGGCCCGGGAATGTACCTGGACCTCGATCCGCCGGCCCCGGGGATCGAGTGTCGCGATATGAAGACCCTTGTAGCGGCTGCCGTCGACGTACGAGTTGCGCACCGCGGTCAATTCCCAGCCATGGCGCAGCAGATGTTCCGCAGTGCTTTGCGCAACCTCGACCAGTTGACCGTGCGCCACGGCGGCAACTGTGTAGCGCTGCGCGTCCTCGATCACCGGCGCTTGTTGCCGTCGCCCCGTCAGACTCTTGATCTTGCGAGCCAACGAGTGCGGTGACTTGATCCGGTGATTCACCTGGTAGAGCTCGATACGAGGGTGAGAGCTGTGGGGTGGGATCTGGAATCTGTGGATAACTGGCTCTGCGAGACACGAGCCCTCAGCGAGGCGGATCGACCAGCACCGGCACCGCTTCGCGCACCTGCAGCGGCGTCGAGGGCCCAGTAATCGGCACCGGCCCGACGAATTGCGGTCCGGTTGAGGCAACGTCGAAGCTCGCGTCATAGTTGACGGTGACCGACAAACTCAGGTCGCCGCGCTTCATGTACTTGTGGGTGATCTCCTTGGAGGGGTACGGCTTGCCTGGAGAATCTGTTGTCTTGCTGGTCCCATCACCGAAGTGCCACGTGTAGGTCGTAGGCACCGCCTTCACGATGACTGGGAACCCGAGAATCACTACTGGGACAGTGGTCACGCCGTTGTCATCGGTGTAGACGATTGTTTCCATGTTGACCAGCGTGCGGTCCTTGGGCTGCACATGAACCGTCAGCTTCGGAAACAGCACGTCTTTCGACTCGGCCAGTACCTGGTCCCACGTGACATCCTCGGGCCGCGGTTGCACAACCGGAGGCGGCGTTTCCGGCCGTCCAGGCCGAGGTTCGATCGGACCGGTCGGCTGGCAGCGAGTCGGTCCTGGGATCGTTCCGTCGGGTCCCATGCGACCGCAGACTCCAATGTTCAGCCGGAACGGGCGGCGCGGTTTCTGCGATGGAGGAACGACTGTTCTGGCTCGGGCCGGCTTGTGGCCGCCCTTGCTGACGGCCGGTTTGCGCCGAGGCGGCTTGCCCTTGTTCTGCCGTTGCCGAGTGGTTGCCCTGCCATCGAGAGTCACGCCCCACCGGGAGTGCCGACCCGTGACGTCCGGTTTCGGCTTGTTCGTGACGACGGCGGACGGGAACGACTCTGCCTGGCCGAACGCCGAGTCTGTCGCCGCGATGGCGATGAGGCCGGAGCCGAGCACGGCTGTCGCAGTGCAGATTGCCCCGAGTCGTGCCGTCCGCACGTTCATTCGTCGATCTGCATTTCGTACATGACCCAGTTGTCGCCGCTCCGCGAGAGCGTGAACTCCATGGTGCCTATGCCCGCCGCCTGCGGTACGGGGCTGCCGCCTGGAGATTGGATCTCCTCGTAGGCTCCGGTCTTGAGTGTCGCCGAGCCGCCGAGGTGGTCCTTCTCGCCCTTGTGGATCTCCTTGACGTCGACCAGGCGGTCCTGGAAGTCGCCCTTGAGTGTTCCGTTCTTGGCGTTGACCTTCTTTACGTAGTCGGCCAACGCGTTGCAGCCGACGCACCCCTTGTCGCTTTCCGCAAGGAAACCGGCAGGGTCACCTGTGACATAGGAATAGTTCAGAAGGTCTACGTAGAACCCGATAAATGCTTCGCCGGCCGCCAGGTTCGAGCCGACTGCGGGTACTGGGCGGGTCGGTGGTGCGGTGGGCGTGGCAGTCGTCGGAGCGCTCGTGCCAGGGCCCGACGTGCTGCCCGATGGCTGGCTCGGCGGCGGCGCTGTGTTTGGCCGGCCGGCTTCGGGGCTGCCGGGGCCGCAGGCGGTGAGGAGGAGCGCGCCGAGGCACAGGGCAGCGCCGAAGGCCGGTTTGTTGCGGGTTGTCACCGAGTTCACCTCTCCGTAGTCATCTCTGATCGTAAACGGAGTCGGTGCCAGGCGGTGATGTCACTTGATGCAGCTGTGGATAACTCGGCAACATTTCGCACAGCAGAATGACCTTGCGATGATCGACTAGAGTTCTTAGTCATGGAGCTCAGGCACTTGGAACACTTCGTGGCCGTCGCCGAGCAGAAGCACTTCACGCGCGCGGCTGAGGCGATGTCCATTTCCCAGTCCGGCCTGTCCGCCTCGATTCGCGCGCTCGAACGCGAGCTCCGAGCCTCCCTCTTCGTCCGGAACACCCGCAGCGTCGAACTCACCGAAGCGGGACGCGCGCTCCTCTGCGAAGGCCGCCGTACCCTCGCCGCCGCCGAAGCCGCCCGCGACGCAGTAGCCGCAGTACAAGGCCTCCTCCGCGGTCACCTAACAGTCGGCCTCGAGCAGTGCCTAGGAGTCGTAGACGTACCCGCACTACTCGCCAAGTTCCGCTCCGCCTACCCCGGCGTCGAGATCGAGGTCCGCCAGGGCGGCTCCACGCCAATGCTCGACGAGCTAGCCTCCGGCCGCCTAGACCTCGCCTTCGTCGCCACCGCCGGCGACCCCGTCGAAGGCCTGGACCTCCGCTCGCTATCCCGCGAACCAATGGTCCTCGTCTGCGCCCCAGACCACCGCCTGTCCGCCGGCCGCCCCGTATCACTCGACGATCTAGCAGGCGAGTCCTTCGTCGACTTCGACCCGACCTGGGGCGCCCGCACCATCTCCGACCGAGCGTTCACCACCGCCGGCGTCGCACACCCGGTCACGATCGAGGTGAACGACGTACACACCCTCCTGGCCCTGGTCGCCCACAACCTCGGCGTAGCCCTGGTCCCCGAGCGCATCGCGGCCAAGCGCGGCGACCACGTCACCGTCCCCCTCACACCAGGCAGCGCCGCCGACTGGCAGGTCTCGGTAGCCGTCCCCACCGGCACCGCCGCCTCCCTAGCCGCCGACGCCCTCCTCGGCATGCTCCCCACCACCGCAGTCCACAACTGATCGCAGCAGCGGCGGCGCTAGAGTTTGCCGCTGTGGCACGCAAACAAGAACCCTATCTGGATGCGGCTGCTGCCTTGCTTGGGCAGCTCCACGCGCACATGTCCGGGACGAGTGTCGAAGACCCGAGACCGGTGATTCCGGATCTGCTCGGAGCGGAACTCGATCCGTTTGGGCAGCGGCCGCCAGGCCCGTCCTGTCGAAGTCCACGCCGCAAGACCGTGGTCACCTATCAGGTGCGGGTCGAGCTCGAGGGGACCCGGTCTCCGCTGTGGCGGCGGTTGGAACTTGCTTCTGATCTCTTTCTGGACGAAGTCCACCACATCATTCAGGCCGCGTTCGGTTGGACGGACAGCCACCTGCACGAGTTCGCGGCGGGTCCGAGCTACTACAGTCGCAAGAGCGAGCATTACCTGTGCCCGTTCCAGGTTGAGGAAGGCGCGGCCGGCGTACCGGAGGACGAGGTGCGCCTGGACGAGGTGCTGGCGAGGCGTGGCAGCAAACTGTTCTACCTGTACGACTTCGGCGACGACTGGATGCATGTCATCAAGGTCGAAGCCGTGCTGCCCCGCGACGAGTCAGCGCCAAGAGCCATCTGCATCGCCGGTGAGCGTCCGGGACCGGGGGAGGACTGCGGAGGTGTGTGGGGCTACGAGGTGATCTGCGACGCGATCGACCATCCGGACAGCGCAGCCGCAGCCGCCGACTATGCTCGCATGTTCGGCGATGACGCTGAGCTCGACGATTTTCCACCGACGCCGTTCGATCTCGACAGCATCAATGCGACGCTGGCAATGTCCACTGGCAAGGACGCAGAATCTTTCGGTCTGCTCGAAGCGCTCGCCCACGCGATCGACTCGGCGGCTGATCGACAGCACTTCCAGCAGATGGTCGCCATGGCAGATCTGGACACGCCGGTCGACCTGGACGCTGACACCGCAGCCCAGATGGTCGCGCCGTACACCTGGCTGCTGAACCGTGTCGGGACGGACGGCATCAAGTTGACCGGTGCCGGCTACCTGCCGCCCGCCCACGTCGAGGCCGCCATGGCCGAGCTCGGGCTAGGCGAGGAGTGGATCGGCAAGGGCAACCGCGAGGTGCAGACAGTTCCCGTTCTTGCCTTGCGGGAATCCGCGCAGGCGCTGGGTTTGCTGCGGAAGTACCGCGGAGCGCTCGTCCTCAGCAAGCTAGGACGCAAGCTCCGCAATGATCCGCTCGCCCTGTGGTGGCACCTTGCCGAACAAACGCCGCCAGACATGGACGACTTCTGCGAGATCCATGCCGGACTCGTCCTCTTGCTCGCCCTTGCCGGAGGGTCAGCGGATGACCCCTACCCGGCGGTTTCCCGGATTCTCGACGCGATCGGTTGGAGGGACATCGACGGAACACGCATGACGCCGGTGATGGCCCGTCTTGCGGCACGGGAGACCAGCTTCGTACTGCGTCGGCTCGGCGCCTTCACCAATGAGCCGGGTATCCATCGCTGGGATGACAACCCCACGCCGCAAGGGACGCTGTTCGCCAAGGCTGCCCTGACTACCTGGCTGCCGACGACGTAGCCCCAACGCAAACAGCCGGTACGCCGAGCGTTCGGCGTACCGGCTGTTTTCCGAGCCGCTCAAACCAGCGGTGTTACCAGGCGTAGTCCTCCGGAGCGGTCTTGTACCCCGGGAAGATCTCGTCCAACTTGGCCAGCGCCTTGTCGTCGAGCTTCACATCGACCGCCCGTACGGCGGACTCCAGCTGCTCCATGGTCCGCGGCCCCACGATCGGCCCCGTCACCGCCGGCTGGTGCAGCAGCCACGCGAGTGCCACGTCGCCCGGCTCATGCCCGAGTTCGTCCGCAAACGCCTCGTACTGCTCGATCTGCGGCCGCAACCTCTCGAGCGCTTCTTTCGCGCGCCCCTCAGTACGACGTACCCCTTCGTTCTCCTTGCGGATCACGCCACCCAACAGCCCACCCTGCAACGGCGACCAAGGGATCACACCAAGCCCATACTCCTGCGCAGCCGGCAACACCTCACGCTCGACATCGCGCACGATCAAGTTGTAGATCGACTGCTCACTGACCAGCCCATTGAAGTTCCGGTTCGCCGCAGCCGCCTGCGCCTGCGCGATGTGCCAACCAGCGAAGTTGCTGCTCCCGGCGTACAGGATCTTGCCCTGCTGTACGGCGACCTCGATCGCCTGCCAAATCTCGTCCCAAGGCGTCGCCCGGTCGACGTGGTGGAACTGGTACAGGTCGACGTAGTCCGTCTGCAACCGCTTCAGGCTCGCGTCGAGCGCCCGCCGAATGTTCAACGCAGACAGCTTGTTCGTGTTGGGCCAGTCCGACCCCATGTCCCCGTAGACCTTCGTCGCGAGCACCGTCTTCTCGCGGTTCTTCGGATCCTTGGCAAACCACTCGCCAACGATCTCCTCAGTCCGCCCAGGGTAGATCGAACGCCCGTACCCGTTGGCAGTATCGAAGAAGTTGATCCCCTTCTCATGAGCCGCGTCCATGATCGCGTGCGAGTCGTCAACGCTCGTGTGCGGCCCAAAGTTCATCGTGCCCAAACAGATACGGCTAACAGTCAGGCCGGTCCGGCCAAGATGAGTGAATTCCATACCCTCCAACCTCCTCCTAGCCAGTGCAAGCTGTCCAACAGGAGAATCCACTCAGTCCCATCACCACACGTTCTAAGTCCCGTACGGCGTGCCGCGCGCCCAGGTCGCGGTCCCGCCGACCTCCTAGGCTCGGCGCATGGCGATCACCATGTTCGACGTCGGCGGCTACAAACTCGCAGCTGAGATCGCAGGGGAGGGCTCGCCAACCGTCGTCTTCATCTCCGGCGCAAGCAGCGGCCGAGACGCCTGGGACAAAGCCATCGCCGTACTGCGCACCCCAACAACCCGCCTGACCTACGACCGCCCCGGCATAGGCGACAGCGAGACCCCCGACCTGACCTCCCGCACACTAGGCGCCGCCGCAGAAGAACTACACCAACTGGTATCCGCGACCACCCTCCCAGGCCCATTCATCCTGGTCGGCCACTCGCTAGGCGGCCTCATCGCCCTCATCTACTCCGCGCAATGGCCAGACGACCTTGTCGGCCTAGTCCTGGTAGACACCTCCGACATCCACCTAAACCTGGACGTCGCCACCCCCATCCTCACCGCCAACGACGGCAACCACCTGACCTTCGACATCCCAGCCAGCGTCGCCGACGTAACCCGCAGCAGACGCCCCCTCACGATCCCAGCGATCGTCATAGCCAGCCGCCCCGGCCACTGGCTAGAAGACGAAACCATCGACTTCACCCGCTGGCACCCCTTCACCCCCACCCAACTAGACACCCGCTGGCAATCCCACCAACAATCCCTAGCCAAAGACCTAGCCGCCACCCACAAAGTAGCCCGCCACGGCGGCCACAACATCCAATCCGACGACCCAACCCTCGTCGCCGACTCAATAGACACCCTCATCGACCTCGCTCGGCGCCGCGTACGGAGTCTCAAGAGTCGATGAGCTCCGTGATGGCCTTGAGCACGATGTCCGCTGCACGGGGATCGGCGACCACCTCGGCCAGCCGAATCGAGGGGTATCGCCGCCAGTCGCTGGCGCGCGCTTCCTCAAGCTTGTGTTTCAGGGATTCGATCTGCTCGAGATGGGCGACGGCTGCGTCAATCCGGTCAGGCACTTTCCGGTCGATGATGTCACCGAGATAGAAGACCAGGTAGGCCTGCGTGGTTGGGCTCTCGGTGTTGGCGTTCAGCACCCAGACCGCAGTCGGGCGACCCTCGACGTGGTACCAACCGCCGACGCCGGGTGTCGCGCCGCGGCCCCACGACAACTTGACCCCTCGCGATTGGATGTCGGCCAGCAGCGTCTCGACAAACTGGAACTCCTGCCGAGTGCAGCGTTCGCGCGTGGCCGCGAGAAAGGACTCGCGCGTCCACTGCGCTCCACTCGAGCTCTTAGCACCTATCGCCGCGGACGTCCTGCCGACTACCCGCGGCACATAGACGACGGAGGCGGCTGACACGAACTGGGGTAGTTCGACTCCGAGCACCTCGGCGGGATTCATCTGTTCGTTCAAGAACTCGATCACTCGCACCAACTCGGGTGGCAGTGCGTCGGCGACGAAGACCATTCGCACCCGGCCCGCCATCAGGTTGGACTCCACGGCGTTCCAGAAGTCCTCCGGGTCCTGATCAGGCCGCAGCTCGGCCAGCAACTCCTCGACCGAGGTGTCGTCGTCCGACGCTCGACGGTCGAGTGCTTGCCTGATGAGGGAGAGCGGCCAATGCTTCACCGCGTTCGCGGCGTAGTCGAGCATCTGTCCGACCACCTCTCGGCGAATCCGCGTGTCGGATGCGCGCTTGACCTCGACCAACACGGGGACGCACTCGTGGTCAATAAACAAGTGATCGAGACTGAAGTTAGATGGCCCCTGCTCAGTCGACGGCACCCCCATTTCTCGACTGACCAACATCAGCCGAGCATCTCCGCCGCCCTCGGTCGTTGGCCCGGCCAGCACCTCCGGAAACTTCGCCAGAGCCTCCTGCAAGATGTCCTCGGAGTCGTACGGCGTCTCCTTCAACAAGGTCAACTCGTCGCCTAGCTTCAAGAAGATCCCAGCAGCGCCCATTCCCCCACCCCTCCCGGTGTGAAGACCCAGGCTAGGCCTCTCGCGCAGCGAGGGGGAGGGTCTGCGACTCCAGTCGCGGGCGCCAAGTGCGCGAGGCAAGCGCGGGCGAGCGTGCGAGGAGGTGCAGCAGACCTACGAGGGAATGCTGCGCGGGTGATCGCCGCCGAATCAGGAATCTAGTCGGATCGCGACGGATGCCAAGCAGGAAGCTGCGCCTGGTCGCGAGGGAACAAGCGCTGATCCTCGATCAGGAGATCCGACGCTGCCTCACCCTCGAACGGCGGATTGTCGTAATCGAAGTCGGCATCGAGTTGCCCTGAGCTGTCGAGAGTCAGCCGCGCGTTGTACCAGGTCCCCTTGTCCTCCTGATACATCGCCTCACGCAGCTCAGCTGCGGCGTCGTCGCCGTCGTCGTCCAGTTCGCTGTCGTGATCGACACTGCCATCCGCCTTGGTTGCGCGCACGGTCGTTGATGTCATCCCACCGGCCGCCGAGATCCTCAGCTCCAGCTCGCTCCAACCCTCAGGCCCCGACCGAGCCAAAGAGCGGCCGACCACAGTCAGCAGTTCCTGTGCTTCACCGATCATGAGTGGAGCCCCTTTGCTTTGGGTTGTTGTCGATACTGACACGCACTACGCCGCCAGCATGCTTATACCGCACACGAATCGTATCGGGACGCTGGCTATCGTTGCTGAACTTGAAACTCACGGAGACCTCAACCCTCTCGCCCTGCCCAATCAGCCGGCGCCAGTGGTTCTCCAACGTCTTGTATTGGCTGAGGTTCACCTTTGTGCCCTGCATCGGCAGCAGATTCAGTCGCCCGATCGGCCCTCTGAAGATGCGGGCGAAGATGTGCCCCGCATGATCTCCGGGAAGCTTGCCGGCCAACCTCCGCTGTGCCGCACCATCCCGCGGATGGTTGAGGTCAATCAGATCCAGTACGGCGTTGGCTCGGATCACTCGGCCTGCATTGTCGGTCTCGTAGTTGAACTTGTCGTCGACTCGAAGTTTCGCATTGGCCGGAGGCGTATTGAGCTGCGGAAGGTCGTCTGGGTTGGAAGTAGAAAGCTTGATCGGACGTACGTCGTCCTGCGGCTCATCCGCCGGCGGATGAGGCCCATCGCCGCCACGCAGATCCAGCTGAACCCGTGTTCTGCCGCGATCGCCGCCCTCCGGTTCGTCAGCTTTCCGAGCATCTCCCGACTCGCCCGCTGGAGCGTCCCTCGCCCCAGCGCCGCGATCAACAGTCCGTACGCCGGTAACCATCTGCACGGCCCACTCCCGTGCCCGCTGCGGCGCGATACTCGCGTAGTGAGCTGCTTCGTCGCACCGCCTGGCGGCCTCGTCTAACTGCACCGCAGCCATTCGGCCGGCGGGATTGCTAGACATGCCGCCCACCAACGCAGCCTGTTCACGACAGGTATGGGCAGTTCGTTGTAGATATGCGACCACCCTGGGCACCTCGTCGAGGACATCTATCAAAGCCTGTGCGACCCGCTGCAGGTCAGATGGCATACCTGACTAGATTTGGTTGGCGTAGCTGCGGCAACCGGCCTCGGCCATCTGGAGTGCTTGGACGGCCTGATCAACCGACCTTCCGGCTGCGTCGAGGACCGCAGCGATATCGCGATCCGCGCCGGTGGCTGATCCACGGATCAGCGCTTCGACCTGCTGGCTCGACTGCTCAAAGCGCTGCTTGAACCCGGCCAGACTCGCTGCGCCTTGACGCGACTGGTCAGCCAGGCCGTGCAACTGCATCTTCATCTGCTCTACCTGGGACATAGCTGCCTCACTTCTCGAAGCGACCAACAAGCAAGTCGACGACGGGCAATCTCCAAGGTCTTCCTCCAGATCCTCGAAGGTGGAACGGCTGACGGGCGCAGGGCGACAGTCACGACGCCGCACCAGCTGGCAATTGGGTCCCTGTCTGAGCCGCCAGGGGATACAGGGGCCGGGGAGCTCAGACAGGGGCGATGTAGAGGCGGAACCGGCGCCTGGGCGGCGAACTCGTGCCACCGCCTTGTGAGAGGTGAGGAGCGGCGCCGGTTCCGCCAGTTCATGGGGAGTCCAGAACGAGCACTCGGGCATCTGTGGCGCGCTCGAAGATGTTCTTGATGTCCGGACCAAGTACTGCGAAGTGCAGCAGGCTCGGCAGGACGATCGCGGTCACGTCGTAGCGGTTGACCGATTCGACAAGGGCTTCGAACGCCGCCGGCCAGGTCCCGGGCTTTTCGACGTAGGTGGAGCCCATGGAGAAGCCTTCGGCGTGCGCGAACCTCGCCATCTCTCGTTCCAACTGGTTGACCTGGCCGTCGGTGACTAGCAGGTCTCGCCGCACGTACCCGAGCAGCATCGGCTTGGTGAAATCCTCGTCGTCCACGATCACCCGTCGTCCCACCAACGTCGGAACGTGTCGTTGAGTCGTTTCCAGAAGGCGGCCCGTCGGGACCGCAGGCGATGCCCGAGGTTCACGACAGATCAACATTGGGCACCGCAGCGATCAGCTCGTTCGTCACACGCAAACTGGCGAATCGGCGGCGCATGCCCGCCTCGTAGTCGGCCGCATCGACCGCGTTGCCCACATGTTCGGCGATGAGATGCTCCCCGAACCAGACCCGGACTCGGCGCTCGGTCGGTGGCGCATGCCGGCCAGGGCTCGTCATTCGCCGCGCACCTCTCGAGCGATGTCGCGCAGCATGAAGCAGTACAGCACTGCGGTGAAGATCGTCAGCAGCGAAGTTTCGTGATTCACGGCCCTCACTCCCCGGTTCGGTTGATTCGTGGAGCACAACCATCCGACGACGGAGCGTGATTGAAAACGTCGACCGCTCATAGCGATCCACGGGATATGTATGGCATACATATGCCCGGCTCGTCACGGGTAGTGTTGGGCCCGTGACCCGTCAAGAGCGGCGACCTTGTCGTTCCTGCGGCGCACACCTGGCCTCCGACAATCGTGGCGATCAGTGTGGGCCGTGCCAGAGGCATGTCCCTGATCTTGCCGACGAGGCGCCAAGGCTGGCGGCCACCTTTTGGGAGGCCCCCGCTCTGGTCGAGGCGGCTGCGGAGCGTCATTTTGGCAGGTTGCTTTTGGCTTTTCGCAAACTGCAGCGCCCTGAACCCACGCAAGCACTCGTCGGGCAGTGGCTTGGGCTTACACAAGGACAGGTAAGTCGAATCGAGCGCAGTGCGACGCCCGTGCGCGATCTCGACAAGCTCGATCGCTGGGCCCGAGCCTTGAACGTTCCGCAGGAGCTGCTGTGGTTCAGCTTGACGGCACAGCCGACATGCGACGCGGAGCGACCTGATGGAGAGCGCGAGCGCACCGATGCCATCGATGCATACCCGTCGCCTGGCAGCGGCTCTATTGTGCGGACACCACAGCCTGCCGGAGGAGATGGAGTGCAGCGCAGACAATTCATCAGGTCCGCCGGCACCGGACTCACAGCGGTAGGAACCAGCCTCTTGGTAGGTGCTCCGGTGCCGATCGGACGGAGGCGGCAGACGAAGTCGGACGCCTCGACCGAGATCCGCGAGATGACCCAAGTGTTCCGTCGACTCGACAACCGGTACGGCGGCGGTCACAGCCGCTCGATTGTCGCGTCCTATCTGAGATCGTCGGTCGCGCCGCTACTTCAGGGGGCACATCAGACTGGCCAAAGTCGGTCCGAGCTCTTTGCTGCTGCCGCCGAGTTGCACCAATTGGCCGGATGGATGTCATACGACACGGGCCAACACGCAGACGGGCATGCGCACCTGCGCCAAGCGCTTCGACTCTGTCACGAAGCCGACAACGATGCGCTGGCAAGCGAGATGCTGGCGGGGATGAGCCATCAGGCGGCATTCAATGGCGCTCCGGACAGTGCCGTTGACCTCTCGCTCGCAGCACAGCACAGCGCGAAACGATCGGGCTCAAAGCTGCTGCAGGCTGAGGCCGCAGTCATGGAGGCACATGGCCTTGCAATGCAAGGTGACAAGCTGGGCTGCCTCGCTGCACTGAATCGTGCCGAGCAAGCTTTCAACCGGGCAGACATGGAAGAGCGACCAGCGTGGCTTGCGTACTTCGACCACGCCTACCTGGCCGCGAAGTTCGCGCATGCATTTCGCGACTTGGGTCTTCCCCGCGAGGCCGAACCATTCGCTCGACGCTCTCTCGAGATGACCGACGGGTACGAGCGCGGCCGATTGTTCAACTCGGCATTGCTCGCGTCAATCCTGGCGGACCAACGTCGGATCGAGGAGGCTTGCGCACTGGGGTCGGAGGCGACAGCTCTAGCCCGATCGGTGCGATCCATGCGCGGTACGAGTTATCTGCAGGACCTGGGCAAGCGTCTCGAGCCGTACCAGGGGGTCGCCATTGTAGGCACCCTGTTCGAAGGCATGATCGAGATCGGGATCTCACCCGTCGGTTAGGCCGTTCGGTACGCAAGAACGTGTAGCAGGCCGACGAGGGACGCCGCTCCGACAATCTCGCCGACGCTGATGCGTTGATGAACTGAATCCAGGGCAATCCACTCGACGCGTTGAGCCTCATTGATGTCTTCTGGATCGCCGATGTGGTCGGCGCCCTGCGAGACGAACAGGAGGTTCTCGGCGTCGGTCGTGCCCACCGAAGGTTGCAGCGAGACTAGAGGGCTCACGTTCCTTGGGCGCCAGCCGGTCTCTTCCTCGACCTCACGGGCAGCGGTGATGGCTGGGTCTTCGTTAGGGTCGACGTAGCCTCCGGGGAGCTCCCAGACCCAGCGGTTGATGATGAAGCGATGGCGCCACATCATCAGGACGTGGTCCTCGGCCTCATTCAGGACAACCATCATGGCGGCCTTGGGCATCCGAAGCACGTACTGCTCGAACTGCACGCCATCTGGCAGTTCGACCGACGCGATGCTCAGTTGAAGTCGGCGGGTGTCGTCGACCACCCGTTCGCCGTGGATCTTCCACAGTGTGGATTCGGTCCCATCATCGGTCGTCACGCGATGACAGTACCGAACGCGCGCCTCTCCCTTTAGTCGCGCCAACCCTGGGACACAGTCCACACAGTTGTGCTGGCTGTGCAGACTGCCAAGTGTCGGGTTCGACTACCAGTTGGTGGACTTTTGAGCGTGCACCGGTGGTACCGGATCGTTGCCATCTGATCGCGATTCTTGATGCGCTGTCGCCAGCCTGGATGGCAGCCTGTCCGAGGTCTGAGCGCAAGTCACGCGACGACGGAGGCCGCCTGGAAGAGGTCGGGGGGCATGGGGTGATCTAGGCGCCAGGTGATGGCGATGGGGCGGTCTCCGGTGTGAGTGGTGTAGGTGGCTGGGCCTAGGAAGAGGTACGGGGAGGTGCCTAGCTCATTGAGTTTTTGTTCGCGGGTGAAGATGAGGATGTTGGATCCCTGGGCGCGGTGGTTGATGTAGCGCTGGCCGGTTGCTGAGGCGACTGAGGCGATGCTTTGGGACTCCCAGTGGAACAGAGTCGGGCTGATGGCGTAGTCGCGGTACATCGTGGTGGGGGAGTAGTCCGCTTCAGACTTCTTGAGTGTCACGAAGAAGGCGTCGATGTCGGTTTCCTTAGAGAACAGAACGCCCTCGCGGAAGGTGCTGGGTCGGCGCTGCAGGCTCGCGTAGTTGAGGGCAGCGAGGATCTCTTCGCGCTGGTAGCGGGCATGGATACGCAATGGGATGGTGCGGAGCTGGCCCGAGAGTTCGAGGGTGCGGTGGCGAGCGCGGTCCATGGTGAAGTCGATGACTTGGATCAGTTCATCGCGAAGGGCTTGCTCTGCCTGGAGGGCGTCGAGGCCGGCCTCGTATGAGGCGAAGCCTCCGCTGTCGGGCCAGAGGGAGAAGAAGAGCATGCGGGCATGGGTGCGCTGCGCGTCAGTCAGCTCGCCGTACGACGGCGCCGAGTCGGCCAGGAGCAGCTTGTAGGCCTGCACACGGTCGAGGTCGTCGACGTGGGCTAGTGCGCGGACGCGTCGGAGGAGTGTGGACTCGCGAGCTGTGCCATCACGCGTGGGTAGGCCGGAGTCTCGCCTGAGCGCAGTCCAGCTTCTTCCGTTGCGCAGGATGTCGCTGAGCTCGACGCCGGACTCACGGACGAAGGTTGATAGGTCCTGGTCGCCGTGGGATCGGAGGTCGCTCGTCATATCGCGCCAGCGTCCGGTGACCTGGGTGCGAAGGTTCTCGAGGACGATCTTCTGCGACACCTTGTCCAGAACGATCTGGCATCCAGAAGGTAGGAACGGGAATCCTTGCTCGACCTGGCGTTGAAGACCTCTACGTGTCTGGCCGGTGAGGGCCCTGAAGCGCTTGTCGAACCGAAATTCCTTGCGTTGGTGCCCGACGAAGTCGAGCGCAGTCAGGACGGGCTTGCCCTGTGCCTGACGGAGTCCGCGGCCCAACTGCTGGAGGAAGACGGTTGGGCTCTCGGTTGGGCGCAGGAAGAGAACGGTGTCGACCTGCGGAAGGTCTAGACCTTCATTGAACAGATCTGCGGCGAAGAGGATGTTCAGTCGGCGATCCTTCAGATCGCGAAGGGCTCGATCTCGGTCGGCCGTTTGCGAACGCCCAGACACCGCGAGCGCGGGGATGCCTGCGTCATTGAACACCTTCGCCATGTACTCGGCATGAGCGACCGATACGCAGAAGCCGAGAGCGCGCATCGCGTGGACGTCTGTGAGCTTGTCCTTCAGCTCGCGCAGGACGATGGCTGCCCGTCGGTCGTTGCCGGTGTACAGGCCCTCGAGCTCCTGCTCGTCGTATCTCCCTCGTTTCCACTGCAGGTCAGCGAGGTCAGTGCCGTCCGCGATGCCGAAATAGTGAAACGGGCACAGAAGATCCTCTGACAATGCGTCCCAGAGCCGGAGCTCGACCGCGGTCCGGCCACCAAAGTAGGACTGAACATCGAAGCCGTCAGTACGCTCCGGCGTAGCGGTCAGGCCCAAGAGTTCAACGGGCTCAAGATGGTCGAGGAGCTTTTGATAGGTCTTGGCGGCGGCGTGATGGAACTCGTCGACGACCAGGATGTCGAAGGACTGAGCCGGCAACGTGGTGACGTCGTAGTTCGACAACGCCTGTACCGAGGCGAAGACATGTTCCCATCGCTCTGGGCGCGCGCCCGAGAAGTACTCCTCGCCGAAGCTCGCGTCGTTGAGAACCTCGCGGTAGGTGCGCAGCGACTGCTGGAGGATCTCGCGTCGGTGAGCGATGAAGAGTAGCGACGGCGCTTGGTCTCCGCGGGCAAGCGCCTCGTCTCTGAGACGTCGATAGTCGAGCGCCGCGATGACAGTCTTACCGGTTCCTGTCGCCGCGACTACGAGGTTCCGATGCCGGTCGTGGACCTCTCGTTCAACAGCGATCGTCTCGAGCATCTCAGCTTGGTAGGGCCGAGGACGTACTTCAAGTCCAGCGAGCGAGATGGTCACGCGATCCGAGGGCTTGCGGTTGCCGGCCTCGGCTAAGGCGTCGTCCAGGCGGTCGCGGTCGCGCCCGGGGTTGTACGCCTCGAAGGTCGAGTCGTTCCAGTACGTATCGAACGTGGCGCCGAACTTGTTGAGGAGACTTGGAGTTGCGATGCGCGATAGCCTGACGTTCCACTCGACGCCGTCCAAGAGGGCCGCGCGCGAGAGGTTCGAAGATCCTACGTAGGCGGTATCGAAGCTCGAGTCGCGGCGGAAAAGCCAGGCCTTGGCGTGCAGTCGCGTACGAAGTACGTCGTACTGGATCTTCACCTCGGCGCCGAAGTCATTGACGAGACGGTCCAGCGCGTGGCGGTCAGTGGCTCCGAGATAGGTCGTGGTGATCACCCGGAATGGTCCGCTGCGCTGTCGGAGGCGCAGCAGTTCGGGCTCGAGGAGCCGTAGCCCGTACCACTTGACGAAGGCGCATAGCAGGTCGACCTCGTCGGAGGTGTCGATCTCGGCGCGCAGTTCCGAGCCGAGTGCCGGCTCGCCATGAGCGTTTGTGAGCAGGGCTGCGTCTGACAGCGGAGTGCTTGGGCGGGTGCCGCCTGGCTGGTGCACGCCGGGTCCGGCAGGAGGATAGAGCGCGAGTAGCTGGCGAGGCGTCTCGTCGGGCAGCAGGTCGCTTTGTGAGGTGAGACGGTTGAGCAGGTCGTTAACGAGCGCGACGCGTTCCCCCTGATCGCGCGTTGCACCGAGCGTTCGCAGTACGGCGTCGCGAACATGCCGGGCTAGAACATCGGGCTGATCTGCCTCGTCCACGTCTTCAAGCAGAGACGTGAGTCCATCGACCTGACCGAGGACGTCATGCAGGCCGTTGGTTACTAGCGCGTCATAGATTCCGGGCTTCATCCAGTCATCACCTCGCGGAGAGCTTGCCAGATCGCACCGACAATCGCTGGACTCGCCGACGGCTGAGCGTGTTGGAGGAGTCTCCGCAGGCTATGGTGAAGTTGATCGCTATCGAGGTCCCAGAGATCTCGGCGGTGTTGGTCCACCTCAAGGACCCGCCGCCGGCTGGCAGTGCAACCTCGCGATCGGCCTTCGCTCGCTCTTGTGCGTGCGCGACACCGACATGTTCCGGTGCCTTGTTCTATTCCTTCTCAGCTGTTGCTGCCCATGGGTGAGTTGCAGTTGGGCGACACCTCTAGCAAGGAGACGACATGATCGACCTGAAACGGATCAACATCCGAATCGGCGGTGAGAACTCGCAGTACCTCAATGTGGACCTCGATGGGAGAGAAGTCGGCTTCTTCGAGATCTCAGGGCGCAATACCCTCCGCCAGCGATCACACGAGGCACGGCACGACTACATTCTCGACGAGGTGCGGCGAGTCATCGAGCCGGTCGTGATCGCCATGGGGCGTTGCCTGGTAGGCAAGGCGCTAGCGCCCTAGCTCGCCTTGAACTCCTCGTAGCGCAGTTCGAGGGCCTCGGCGCTTGGATGCTCGATCTTGCGGCGAGGCAGCGTGATTTTGGTTCCGTGCATCTGCTGGAGACCGTATTTCAGCATGGGGCCGTCCCGTTCCTCGAGCAAGGCGCTGTTGATCTCCACCACGCTGTCTGGCCGGATGCCCATCAGGTTCTGGTCGTAGGCAGCGTGGTGGATCTTGCAGAGGCTGAGCCCGTTGGTGACGTGTGCCACGCCGGCCTCGTCGGAGTCGCGAACGATGTGAGCTGCGTCCAGGAGCTCACCGTGCTGAAGGCGGCATACCGCGCAACGTGTCTCATATGCTCGGATGACTGATGCTCTGAACCAGGGTTGATGGAGCCGACGGCGGGTCAGTTGCTGGGCGTACGCCTTAGCCCGAATGTCGAGTGTCTGCGGCTTGACGAAGCGGAGTGACTCGTCGAGGGCGATCAGGAAGTGACGCGCAGTTGGGTCATCTTCGACAACGAAGACAGGAAAGATGGGGACGAAGATGCCGGCCTTCAACTTGCGGAGCATGATGAGAGGCATGCTGAGTTCGATGGCGGCTCGCAGCTTTCGATTGTCTCCGTCGGTAGAACCAGCGCGGTAGGAGTAGACGAAGTAACCCTCGTCAACTTCCCGATCGTCGTAGGGGCCGTCGGGTGAGCTGACGATCGACAGCGTCACGTTGAGGTCGCGGGGATTCCAGATGCCACGCGACTGGTCGATCAGGCGCCGGTGCCCACCATCGATCTCGAAGTTGCTCAACTGCTCGCGCGTGACGACGCCGCCTCCCTGATCACGCACATGCATCAGGCGAGCCATAATCCGGTCGCGGAGATTGAGGTCGTCGGACGGGCTCAGGACCACGTGATTTCCCTCCGGCTGGGCTAGATCGGCAACGTGATCCTACGCAAGCCCACGTGGTTAGCGGCTCAGGCTGAGTCGTAGGCGGTCGCGATTTGTGGGGTCACCGGGGTCAGGATGTAGCCGGTCTTCAGGTCGCCCATCGCTCTTACTGCTGTCGGATTGGCTACCGCGTAGGCCGCGATGTAGGCGCAGACGATTGCGTCGATCGAGTCTTCGATTCGGGCGAGGTCGACCTTTCGCTGGGCGTGGGCGGTTGCTTGCCTGATGCGGTGCCAATCGGGGCTGGACTCGGGTAGTAGCGGTGTAGATGCGTGGCGGAGCGCCTCTAGGTGGTCGAGGAGGCGGGTCAGCTCTCGTCGCGAGTGTTCTAGGTCGCGGCCGGGCTTGTGTTTGTACTGGAGGACGCGTGGGAGGTCGAACAGTACGACGATCGCTGGGTGCGGGTAGACCTCGACCGCTCGACGTTCGGATTGAGCTCGCGGATCGACGGCGAGGCCGAGTTCGTCGGCGAGTCGGAGTGCGCGGGTGCCGTTGGCGAAGTGGGGCTTCGAGAGGTTTACCGAGTGGCAGGAGGCGTTGTACTTGCCGAAGTGGCGGTTGACCATGCTCTCGCAGGGTCGGTTGCCCGTGGGGTTCGCGACGATGATTGGCGCGTCGATGGCCACCAGACATGGGCCGGCGGTCCACGGTCGCAGCCAGTCGATGATCTCGCTGTCTGTCTTGTGTTGAGTTGCGGCGAGGAGATGTCCGGTCGCATCGAGGACCGCTAGGCCAGTCATGTTGTTCTGGCCCCAAGCGAGGTCTACTCCGAGATAGTGCACATCTCCTCCAGATCCGCCGTCAGCCGAGTCGTCCCTGGTCGTTGATCGCTGCGACGGTCTCTGTGATCAGGGCTATCAGTCGGACCTCTAGAGCCACAACGGATGACGGATCGAACGTCGCTCCCATGATTGCCTTGCCCCTGGGCGGCTTGCCGGCGGGCAAGTCCGATGCTTCCATGCCGTACTGCACGATGCGCCCTTCGACGGACGGCACGCTCGCCAGGCTGTCCTTGTCGTATCCCAACGTGAGATGGGATAGCCCGTACCAGTTGCTGGCGCTGTCTGGACGGAAGATCCACACAATCGACAACGGTTCTGCGCGGTCCTGTGTCGGGAGTCGGATCGATGCGCCTTTCGTTCCCCATTCGAACCTCAGGCCGATTCCCTTGCATGCGTCGAAGATTCGTTCGAGCGCCATTCGGTAGTCGTCGTTCGTGATGGAGCCGAGTAGATCTGCCTCGCCGATTCGGTTGGACGCGACAGTCGGCCGGCGTTCCGGGCGTGTGACGATCTGGCAGGCGTAGGCGCTGATCACCTGCTGGCCAGGTTCGCTGGAGAGGGGCGATTGGTAGCGGATCAGTTCGGCGAGGTAGAAGGTTCCTCGCTTCATTGACTGGTTCAGGTAGCGAACGGAGTTCTCCATGGACGTGGTGAAGCGCTGCGCCACGGCGATGAAGTGGAAGTCGCCTGTTTCAAGGGTCTCGGCTAGCCGGGTTCGGAACTGGCCGATCTCGGCTTCGGGCATCTCTGGCCAGATCAGAGCTCTTGCGTCCTCGAGTGAGCGAGCGCCAGCCATCTTGGGATCGGTGCAGTACTTGCTGGCGAGGTAGCGTCGTACGACGGTGTTGTCGAACTCGTCGAGGGACTGTTCCCAGAGGTCGCTGCCATAGTCGACGAGTTGGGCGAGTACGTGGCGGAAGTCTGGGTTGTGAGGTCCTGTCTTGAACTCGACCAAGAGGATGTCGCCGCTTCTGGCCAGGCCGACGAGGTCGATCCTGCCGGACGCGAGACTCACCTCCTGGCCGACGACTAGTAGTGGGCCATCGAGTTCGAGGTCTTCGATGGGCAGCAGGCCGGGAGAGAGCCGAAGGCGATCGTGAAGATTCTGTTCGTCCGGCGCGAGGATCTCTTCGAGCACGGCCTCGGACTTGTCTTCACGCAACACGACGAGCTTGCGGCCCACTGGTCCCTCCACCGGTTGGCATCGGACTGCGACGCTAGCGCTCAGGAGGACTATGCAACAGCCCTCGTCGGTAGGAACGGCTACGGCGATTGAGTTCGAGGCCAAGGTGATGGACGTCGAGCCTGAGGGATTCGCGGACGAGATCGTTCGGCTGGGTGGGCGGCGCGTAGGAACGGCTGATCCGCGCGGCGGGAGCACGTCGTACTGGTGGGGCTGCGCTGGGGAAGAGGCGGAGTTGACGGAGGGCGCTACCAACGCGGTACGGGATCGATTTGAGGGCGATCGCGGAGCTGCGATTCTGATTGCGGAAGGGAGTTCGCCGCGATTGGTGGGATGATTGGGGGATGTTGGAGACGTCGGCTCGGTTGTTGCGGGTGTTGTCGCTTTTGCAGGTGCGGCGGGATTGGGGTGGGGCTGAGTTGGCGGGGCGGTTGGGGGTTTCTACGCGGACGTTGCGGACGGATATGGAGCGGCTGCGGGTGTTGGGGTATCCGGTGGAGGCTCGGCCGGGGGTGGCTGGGGGATATCGGTTGGGGGCTGGTGGGGAGTTGCCGCCGTTGTTGTTGGATGACGAGGAGGCGGTGGCTGTTGCGGTGGGGTTGCGGACGGCGGCTGGGGGTGGGATCGCGGGGATCGAGGAGACGTCTGTTCGGGCGTTGGTGAAATTGGAGCAGGTGTTGCCTTCGCGATTGCGGTCGCGGGTGCGGTCGATTTCGGCGGCTACGGTGGCGGTTGGTGGGGGTGGGCCGCAGGTTGATGCTGAGGTGTTGACGGCGGTGGCTGGGGCGATTCGGGATCGGGAGCGGCTGCGGTTCGAGTATGTGGCTGAGGCGGCGGGTGGGGCTTGGGGGACGGCGCAGGACGGGAGTAGTCCGCGCGAGGGGCGGGCCGAAGCAGACGACACAGCGCCGGCGGACAACGTAGCGCCGGCAGACAACGTAGGGCCGGCGGGCAGCGTGGGGCTGGCTGAGGTGGTGGAGCCGCATCGGTTGGTGTCTTGGGGGCGGCGGTGGTATTTGGTTGCTTGGGGCAATGAGGGGTGGCGTTCGTATCGGGTTGACGGGATGCGGATCAAGACTCCGAATGGGGCTCGGTTCACGCCGCGGGAGCTCGGCGAAGATGAGGCAGGAGATCTGGTACGGCGGTCTGTCGGCGAAGCGTCGTGGCATTACCGGGCGCGGGTGAAGGTGGAGGCGTCGAGTCTCTACGTGCGGAACCGGATGCCGATGCCGATTGAGCCTGAGGTGGTTGATGACAACACGTGCATTGTCGAGCTCGGCTCCGACAACCCGCATCAGCTGGCTCTGTGGTTAGGCCTGATGGATGCGGACTTCGAAGTACTGGGTGCTCCGGAGCTCGCCGAAGCGGTCCGCGCTGTCGGCGACCGCTACCACCGGGCGGCGCGCAACCACAACTAGCGTCCAAGCTGTGTCAGTGTGGGAAGTATCCACAGGGCTGGAGGACTGGATGGGCGAAGGGCGTTGGGTGTTGGTGCGGGCGGGGGATGGGCTGAAGGGGAAGGCGTTGCAGCTTCTTCGGCAGGAGTTGGCTGAGCAGGACTTGGCTACGCAGGAGATGCCGGGCGAGGCGATTGCGGTGGGGCTTGCGGGTGGGGCGGCTCCTACGGTGGTGGGGGCGTTGCGGGACTGGATTCATCGGCGGAAGAGTCCGGAGCGGGTGGTGCTGACGATCGGGGCGGATTCGCTGGAAGTGCAGCGGGCGACCGTGGATGACAACACGGAGGAGATCGAGGCGTTTCTGGTGGGTAGCCAAGGGAGCGTTTGAACGTTGTGGGGCGAGTTGGGGGCGGAGTAGCGTCGGAGTCGAACGGCGGGGTGACTCGTCATAGGAAGCTCTGCCCGGAATACCCTCCGGATGGGCGGAGCCCAAAGGAGCCCGGAGTGCCCGGCACCCCGGGCTCCCTCCAACCGAGGCTTCTTCCGGCCGGGATCGTCGTGCTCGACAGGGCCGGACCGAAGGAGATCGGGCATTGAGAAGGGCCGGTCCGTTGCGGACCGGCCCCTTCTGGTGTCTCTACAGGCTGCGGAAGAACTTGCGCAGATCGTCGGTCACGTCGGCGGGCCGCTCGAGGGAGGCGAAGTGGCCGCCTTCGGAGAAGTTGGACCAGTGGACGATGTTGGGGTTGTCGCGGTCGGCGAGGGGACGGATGGTCTTGAAGTCGTCGGCGAAGACGGCGACGCCGGTGGGGGCGAGGTTGGGCTGGGGTTCGGCGCCGGAGTTGGCCTCTTCGTAGTGGTAGCGGCCGGCGGCGGCCGAGGTGTTGGTGAACCAGTAGAGGGAGACCTGGGTCAGGATCTGGTCGCGGGAGACCAGACTGGTGCCGTTGCCGAAGCTGTTGAAGAGCTCGCTCCAGGCCAGCTGGCCGACGGGGGAGTCGGAGATGCCGACGGCAACGGTCTGCGGACGGGTGGAGTTGATCGCGTTGTAGCCGCCGACCGACTGGAACCACTTCAGGTGCTCGAGGGCCGCGTAGTCCTCCGGCGTGAACTTCTCGAACTCGGCCGGGTCACCCGACGGGAACGAGAACAGCTGGAGGACGTGCAGACCGAGGAAGCCTTCAGGATTCAGTACGCCGAGCTCCCGCGAGACCATCGCGCCACCATCGGATCCGTGCGAGCCGTACGAGTCGTACCCGAGCCGCCGCATCAAGGTGTCGAACGTCTTCGCGACCCGGGCCATCGTCCAGCCGCGGTCGACCAGCGGGGTGCTGAAGCCGAAGCCGGGAATCGACGGTACGACGACAGAGAACGCGTCCTCGTCAGATCCGCCGTACGCCGCTGGGTCGGTGAGCGGACCGATCATGTCGAGGAAGTCGACGAACGAGCCCGGGTAGGTGTGCACCAGCAGCAGGGGTGTCGCGCCCTCGACCTTCGACGGGACGTGGATGAAGTGCACGGTCTGGTCGTCGATCTCGGTCAGGTAGTGCGGGAACTCGTTCATCCGCGCTTCCTGGGCGCGCCAGTCGAAACCGTTGCGCCAGTGGTCGACGGATTCGCGCAGGTAGTGGTTCGGGGTGCCGTAGTCCCAGTTGTCGCCGGGGGCCGGCTCGGGCAGCCGCGTCCGCTCGAGGCGGGCGTGCAGATCGTCCAGGTCGCTCTGGGCGATGTCGACGGTGAAGGTCCGGATGTTCTCGTTCGTTGTCATGGCTTCACCGTATGATCCTTATAGGAACATTGGGTTCCTAATTACCCAAGGAGCTTGAGGTGCTCGAGACGTCGTCGCGGTTGCTCTCGTTGCTGGCGCTGCTGCAGACCCGGCCCGCCTGGACGGGGGCTGAGCTGGCCGATCGGCTGGAGGTGACGACGCGGACGATCCGGAACGACGTCGACCGGCTGCGCGAGCTCGGGTACCCGGTCGACGCGGCGCGCGGGCCGGCCGGTCATTACAAGCTCGGAGTGGGTGCGAAGCTACCGCCGCTGCTGCTGGACGACGAGGAAGCGGTTGCGGTCGCGGTCGGGCTGCGGACCGGCGCCGGGCTCGCCGGGATGGAGGAGAGCAGCGTGCGCGCTCTCACGAAGCTTGAGCAGGTTCTGCCGCATCGGCTCCGGCGTCAGGTGAACGCGGTTCATCACGCGACGACGAAGGGACCCGACGACACCGGGACGAACGTCGAGGCACCGCAGATCGAGCCGACGCTGCTGAGCACGATCGCGGCCTGCATCCGCGACGAGCACTACCTGCGGTTTGATTACGAGATCCCCCAGGGAGCGCTCTCTCGCGACGCTGGATCTGCCCGTACGTCGGATCTTCCGGTGCTCGTGCAGCCGTACCGCATGGTGAGCTGGAACCGCTTCTGGTACGTCGTCGCCCGCGACGAGCACGACGAGTGGCGGACGTACCGCGCCGACTGGATGTCGTTGCGGATGGCAACAGGTATGCGATACGTCCCGCGGCCGATGCCGGGCGACGACTACACCGACTTCGTACTGCGCGATGTCGCGTCGACCGGGTGGAACGTGCACGCGCGGATCACCGTGTTCGCGCCCGCCGAGCAGGTGCTGAGCCGGATCCACGCAGCCGTCGGAGTCGTCGAGTCGGTCGACGAAGAGACCTGTGTGCTCGTTACCGGCTCGGATTCGCTGGAGATGATCGCGATCTACGTCGGGATGCTCGGACTCGACTTCCGCGTCGATGGGCCTGCCGGATTGGTCGAGCACCTGAAGATCCTCGGAGAGCGCTATCTCCGGGCGATCTCCTAGCTGGGGTCGGTACCCAGGCCGGCGTTGCGGGCCTGGATGATCGCGGTGGCGCGGTCGGCGATGCCGAGTTTGGTGAAGATCGCGGAGACGTTGTTGGCCACGGTCTTCGAGGCGAGGTGCAGGCGGTCGGCGATCGCTGGGTTCGACAGGCCGGCGGCGAGGAGATCGAGGATCTCGCGCTCTCGGCTGGTGAGCTCCGGGAATGGATCGGCCGCAGGAGCGGGTGCGGCGAAGAACCCGAGTACGCGGCGGGCGACGCCGGGTCCGAAGATCGCCTCTCCGGCGGCGACCGCGCGGATCGCCCGGGCGATCTCGTCCTGTTCTGCGCCCTTCACCAGGTAACCGCGGGCCCCGGCGCGCATTGCTGCGAACACGGAATCGTCGTCTTCGAACATCGTCAACACCAGTACGGCGACCTCGGGTGCAGACCGTGCCAATTCACGCGTGGCCGCGAACCCGTCCAGATCAGGCATCTGCAGATCCAGCACGGCGACATCCGGCCGGTTGGTGATCACCTCGCGAACCGCTTCCCGCCCGGTCGCCGCGACGCCGACCACGTCGATCCCAGGCAACGACGTCAGCAACGCCGCCAACCCAGCCCGAACCACTGGATGGTCATCAGCCAACACCACCCGGATCACCATGCCGACCCCAAGAAAGCGCTCGCTGCGGGCGCGGTCGAGATCGCGGATCCGGATCGCGGGGGAGCGCTCTCTGGGGTTGCGGTGCAGGTCATGGGGTTTCCAGGGGGAAGCGGGCGCTTACTCGGCCGCCGGTGGGGGTTGGGCCGGCTTCGAAGGCGCCGCCTAGTTCGGCGGCTCGTTCGCGCATGGCGTGGAGGCCGACGCCGGGGCGCCAGGCGCCGTTGGGTGGGCCGTCGTCGGTCACTTCGACCTCCAGGTCGTTGCCACAGCGCAACGCTAGTACCGCGGAGGTCGCACGGGAGTGCCGGACCACGTTGGTGAGCGCTTCCGTGGCGATCCGGTACGCCGCTACCTCCAATGCCGCGGGCAATGTCGGCAACCCATCCGCTGCGACCTCGACCTGGATCGACGCACCGTCGGCGCGGAATGCGAGCTGATCCGCTCGCTGCTGCAAGGCGCCCACGAGCCCGAGTTCGTCCAAGGCAGGCGGGCGGAGGTCGTCGACAAGGCGCCGGACGTCGGCGATCGCCGTGCGGGTATCGGTCCGCAACGTCGTGAGCAGCTCGCGAGCCTTGCCGGTATCGGTGTCGATGAGGTTCGCGGCAGCGTCGGCGGTGAACGCAACTCCGGTCAGCGTCGGGCCGAGCCCGTCGTGCAGATCGCGCCGGATCCGGCGTCGTTCCTCTTCGCGTGCCGCGACCAGCTTCTCGCGGGACGACTGCAGTTCGCTCGACAACCGGGTCGCATGAACCGCGACAGCCAGCGGTACGGCGACCAGTGCGAGCACGTCACGATCCGCGGCCGAGAGCGCTTTCTCGCCGGAGCGAACTCCGATCAGCAGTTGGGCGACCGACGTACCGGCGTACTCGAGATCCAGCGGTACGACGATCTGTGGCGGGGTGCCGTCGGCGGCGATGGCTGTGCCGTCGACCGCGAGCGCGGTGTACGGGAACCGGAGGCCGGAACGGATCGCGGCGACGACGCCGGGGAGTCCGGCGGACAGCTGTTCGCCGACCCGGGACGCGATTCGGGCGGGATCGCGGCGATCACCGTAGAGAGCGCGATCTACGAGTTGCTGGAGACGCGGCAGGATCGGGGCGATGATCAGCGCCACGAGAACGGTGACCGCCGCCGACCGCCCGACCCGCGACGGGATCAGCGAACCGAGGATTGCCGCGAGCCCCGCGTAGGAACCGATCGCCACAAGCGTCAGCAGACCCCAGGTCAGCGCGCGGGAGACGACCAGCCGGATGTCGAGCAGTTGGTGCCGCACGATCGCGACCGCAACGGCGATCGGGATCAACGGGATCGCCAGCAGCACGAAGATCGGCGTACCAGCGATCAGGCCCCAGGGTGTGACGAAGAGCAGCGCGATGACCGATGCCAAGAGCAACCAAAGGAGCTGACGGCGGCCGGTTTCATCGGCGCGGCGGAAGCGAATCACCAGGCAACTGATCGCCAGCAGGAGTGCGAGCAGATTGCGGATCTCCGTGGCGGTCCACAGCGGCTGCAGGCCGGCGTACGAGGGGATCGCCAAGTACCCGCTCGGGAGACCGTTGGAGATCGATTCGCCGCTTGCACCCATCTCGATCACGAACAGCGGAGCGGTGACGATGACGCCGAGCGAGACCCACCGCCAGCGCGGAGAGAGCGCTCTTCCGGTCGGGAACAGCAGCAGCGCGAGCGGCAGGAACAGACCGATAGACCACGGCCAGGCCCAGAGGGCGACGGTTACGACCAGGCGCTGCGCGGAGAGCGAGGCACCGGCGTCGGCCAGCACCGGAGCCAGTGGGCCGCAGAAGGCGGTCGTCGCGTGGCCGATGCCGTCGGCAATGAACAGCCAGCCGATCGGGTTGCTCGGGCGGTGCCAAGCGATCACCGCGCCGCACAGACCGAACGTGACTCCCATCAGGCCGTTCGTCAGCACGAACCCGTCCAGCATCTCCTGCCAGCCCCATCCGGCCACCGCTGAAAACACCAGCCCGAGCACGACCTCCACGGTCACCAGCGCGCCCAGGCCGCCGGCCAGAACGCGCCGAGAACGCGCTCTCTCCGGGATCGTGCCATCTGTCATACCGGCAGTGTGCTCCTGAGAGTGTCCCGGCGTCTCGGGATCACGATCCCGGATCGGCCGGGGAACCGCCCGAGAACGCGGGACAGCGCTCTCAGGTGCTCTCCGGCGAAAGTCGCGACGGTGGTTCCAGACGAACTGGAAGGAGTACTGAAATGTCTGGAATCAACAAGGCCGGTCTCGTGGTCCTCGGCCTGGTGTCGGTAGCGGACCTGCTCACACCGCTGCTGAGCGACGGAGAGCATCCGCCGATGGCGGTCGCGATCGGTACCGCCGTGGTCGGCCTGATCAGCCTCGTGCTGATCGTGTTGGGCTGGCGAGGAAAGGGCTGGGTGCTCGCGCCGCTGATCACCTTGCGACTGGCGTCGGCTCTGCTCGCGGTACCCGCGTTCTTCGTGGCCGACGTACCGGCCGGCGCAGTGGCAGCTGCCGGCGTCGGAGTCGCCGCGACGATCTTCGGAGTCGTCGCGGTACTGATGCCCGCACGCACCCCGGTCCGTGTGTCATGAGCCAGACGATCACAACCGCGCCGCGGGCGGACCTCCGTACGGCGTCCCGGTGGATCGCAGCGCTCATCCTGCCGATCGGCCCGGCGGCGGTCGCGTTGCTGCGGTACTTCCTGCCGTACGACACGGTTGATGATCCGGCGACGATCACGAGCAAGCTGCTGGCCGATCCCGGACGTACGTCGCTGATCCTGTGGTTGGGATTCATCGCGCTGCTCACGCTGGTCCCGGGGGCGTACTTCGTCGGCCGGCTGATCCGCACCCGGGTGCCTTGGCTGACAGCGCTCTCCCTGATCCTCGTCGTACCGGGGTATCTGGCGCTGCCGTGGATGGCGTCGGGCGACGCGTTCACTTGGTCGGCCGGGCAGGCGGGTCTGGATGGTGGCTCGATCGCGAAGGCTGCCGAGGTGGCGCACGGGTCGGTCAGTGCGGCTGCCACGATCTTCGTTGTCGGTCATCTGCTCGGAACGGTGTTGCTGGGAATCGCTCTCTGGCGTTCTCGGATGGTCCCGCGCTGGGCGGCGATCGCGGTCGCGATCTCGCAGCCGATCCACCTCATCGCGGCAGTTGTCGTCGTCAGTCACACGCTGGATCTGGTCGGTTGGGGGCTGCAAGCAGTCGGGTTCGCCGCGGTGGGGTGGGCGATCCTGCGACTGCGTGACGAGGACTGGGAACCGTTGCCCTAAAGGGCCGACGTACCCACAAGCCGGCTCGTCCGGCGCTAGTCTCGAGCTGCTGAAGGGGGATAGCAGACAGATGACTGAGATGACAGCGCCGGGCGAGCCTGGAGCGGAGATTCAGATCGGCAGTTTCAAGATTGCCGACGCAGCGCAGAGCGACACCGCCGGTATGGCGTTCGTGCTCGATCAGATGGCGCTGCGGCCCGCCGTACAGACGTTGAAGGCGTGGGCGTTGGAACAGCTCGCGCCGGTCGCCGGGGAGACCGCGGTCGACGTTGGATCGGGGACCGGTGAGGACGTGGCCGCGTTCGCCGAGCTGGGGTTGCGTGCGATTGGCGTCGAGCCGAGTGCGGGGCTGCGGGCGGAAGCGGTACGGCGTTGGCCGGACAGCAAGGCGGAGTTCGTGGACGGGCTGTCGGACAAGCTGCCGTTCGATGACGAGTCGGTCGACGTCGTGCGCTGTGAACGCGTTCTCCAGCACGTTGACGATCCGGCGGGCTCGGTGCGGGAGATGGCGCGGATTCTGCGTCCCGGTGGCCGGATCGTGCTCATCGACACCGACTGGCAGACAGCGATCGTGCACCCGGCTGATCCCGAGGTTCTCCAGAGAATGGTCGCCAGCTTCCTCGCTGAGGCGGCGAATCCGTACTCAGGCCGTCTGCTCCGCGGGCAACTCGCCGACGCCGGTCTCGAGATCATCGGAGAGAGCGCTTCCACCTGGCTCGAGCCGCAGTCGGGCGCGCACCAGGGATTCGTGTCGATGATGCACGTCCGCGCTCAGCAGAGCGGCGCGATCACGGCGGCGGAGGCTGAGGCCTTCGCGCAGGGCATTGTCGAGGCTGCCGATCGCGGTGCGTTCCATCTGTCATTGACGATGTACGCCGTGAGTGCGGTCAAAGCCCCTGTTGCTTGAGGAAGGCAACGGTTCGGCTCATCGAGGTCGGCCAGGCCGGGCCGAACGCGTGCTCCTCGCCGGGATACGTGTACAGCGTCGCCTTCTTCCCGGCAGCGGTGAGCGCAGAGAGCGCTCTCCGCGACCATGCGATCGGGCAGGTCGAATCCGATTCGCCGTGCTGGATCAGCACCGGTTCGGTGATCCGGTCGAAGAACGTCACGGGAGACACGTTTCGCCAGAACGCTGGGTTCTGCGCAGGTTCGCCGTACGCGCGCAGGATCGCGGTCGCGACAGCACGGTTCGGGCGCGTCCAGCGGTTGAAGTTGTCGACGGTGTCGGCGCTCACCGACGCGAACACGACCGCAGCCTTCACCAGACCGGGCTGGGTGACGAGCGTGTTGTACGTGATCCCGCCACCCATCGATCGGCCGAGCATTCCGATCCGGTCGGGGTCGACGTACTCCGAGGTCCGCAACGCGAGAACCGCGTTGATCACGTCTTCGGTGTAGCCGAGTCGCAGGTTGAGTTCGGCGCGCGGATCGTCGGACGACTGCGCGTGATTGCGGTAGTCGGTGTGCAGTACGACGTATCCGCGGCGGGCGAGGTAGTCCTGCTCACGGGCGAGGCCGCGGCCGTTGGTGTAGACGGCCGGGTCGATGAAGCCGTGGTTCAGGACGAGCGCGGGATGCGGACCCGGCGTACTCGGCAGGTTGAGGATCCCCGAGATCGTGAGTGAGCCGCTGGCATACGTCACGTGGTACCGGGTGTAGGCCGGATTTCTGGCCAGGACCCGGCCGAGGCGGAGGTCGCGGCCGTCGTACTTCTTCGCCATCAGCGCCGGGAGAGATACCGGGTGAGCGCTCTCCGGCGTTCCCGGCGGCGGTGCCGGACTCTGCGTCGGTGCGGGAGTCGGCGTAGTACTGGCAGGCGGGGTCGATGGCCCGGCGGACGGCGTGGTCCCGGTCGTACCCGGGATGGTCGGAGGGGTTGCCGCGTCTTTGCTGCTGCATCCGACAGCGGCTGCCACCACGAGCGCACCGAGTGTCGTCAATGCCGTCCGCCGCTCCATGCGTTCCAGTCTGCCGCTCAGCATCGAAAACCGGTCGAAAGTGCTGGGCACAACGCGCGAGCGGTTCCTCGCCTGACGCCGTGGCAGCACGGCCCGTGGCATTGACGAACCGGGTGTGCGGGAGGAGGGTCGGGGGAAGTGGGCGGGTCTGGGGGAAGACCGGCCGCCTGCCGGGGGATGCCCAGGGGTTCGCGCTGCACCCGGCGACGACCGATCTGGCGGTGTTGCGCCTGTCGGGCGCGGGCCGCGTCGTGGCATCAGCAGCGACGGTCGGGGAGCAGGTATGAGCACCATCGAGAACATGAGAGAGCGCGTTCGCGGGCAGATCTTCACTGCCGGCGACGACGGGTACGACGACGCACGCCGCGTCTACAACGCGATGCACGACAAGCGGCCGGAGGTCGTCGTGCGCTGCGAGAACGCCGGCGATGTGATGGCCGCGGTCGACTACGCCCGGACGAACGAATTGGAGCTGGCGGTACGTGGTGGGTCGCACAGCGTGCCGGGTTTCGGCACCGTCGACGGCGGTGTGGTGATCGATCTCAACGAGATGCGGAATGTCCGGGTGAATCCCATCAGCCGAACCGCACGAGCCGGCGGCGGAGCGACCTGGGGTGATTTCAACGCGGCCACCCATGCGTTCGGGCTGGCGACGACAGGCGGCATCATCTCGACCACGGGTGTCGGCGGCCTCACCCTCGGCGGCGGCATCGGATACCTGGCCCGCGGCCTGGGTCTGTCCTGCGACAACCTGATCTCCGCCGATGTGGTGACTGCGGACGGGCAGTTCCTGATCGCGAGCGAGAAGGAGAACGACGATCTCTTCTGGGCCCTGCGCGGAGGTGGCGGCAACTTCGGTGTGGTCACCGCACTCGAGTTCCGGCTGGCTCCGGTCTCCACCGTGTACGGCGGTCCGATGCTGTTCGAGATGTCGGACGCGGCCGCCGTACTCGCCGGGTTCCGGGATCTGATCGAGGACGCGCCGGAGGAACTCGGCGGGTTCCCGGCGTTCCAGCTCGCGCCGCCGCTGCCGTTCATCCCCGAGGACCGGCATGGTGATCCGTTCACGCTGATCGTGGCCTGCTGGGCTGGCGATCCGGACGCGGGAGAGAGCGCTATCTCGGCGTTCCGGGACTTCGCGCCGGTAGTTGCCGAGCACGTCGGCCCGATGCCGTACCCGGCGCTCAACAGTGCGTTCGACGGGCTGGTCCCGGCCGGGCTGCAGCACTACTGGAAGGCGAACTTCGTCACCGAGCTCACCGACGAAGCGATCCAGGCCCACCTGCGGCACGCGACGGGTCTGCCTGCCGTCAACTCGACCGTGCACATCTATCCGATCAACGGCGCGTGTCATCGGGTCACACCGGACGCCACGGCGTTCGCCTACCGTGACGCGAAGTTCGCCACGGTCATCGCGGGGATGTGGCCGGACCCGGCGCAGAACGCGTCCGGTACCGAGTGGGTGCGGTCCTACTACGACGACATCGCACAGCACTCCGAGGCCGGCGGCTACGTCAACTTCATGGCCGACGACGACCAGGGGCGGATCCGCGACAACTACAAGGGGAATTACGACCGCCTGGTCGAGGTGAAGCGCAAGTACGACCCGGGCAACCTCTTCCACCTCAACCAGAACATCGTTCCCTAGGCACAGCTACACACAGCACTGCGGCCCGGTACGTCGTACCGGGCCGCGCAGGTGTTGTCAGGACTTCGGTGCGAGCTTGTGGACGACGATGCCGGACTTGAAGGTCGTCGTGCCCAGCAGCTCCAGGTGGTGGATGTCCAGACCCTGCCCGCTGAACATGGTTTCGCCGTCGGCCAGCACCGGGAAGACCCAGAAGTGGTACTCGTCGACCAGCTTGTTGTCCAGCAGCGTCTTGGAGAGCGTTCCGGTGCCGAACTTGAGCAGGTTCCCGCCGTCCTGCTGCTTGAGCTCGCGGATCGCCTCGACGGTGTCGCCCTGCAGCAGGGTGGCGTTCCAGCTCGTTTCGGTGAGCGTGCGGCTGGCGACGTACTTCGGCATGCTGTTGAAGGTGTCCGCCATCTCGCCGCTGCGCGATGACCAGGCCTCGGCGAATCCCTCGTAGGTGCGCCGGCCGAGCAGCAGGGCCTCGGTCTCGGCCATCAGAGCGCCGGAGTAGCCGAAGTGTTCCTCGTCCCAGTAGGGGCCGGAGTAGTCCTGCGGGTCGCTGATGACGCCGTTCAGAGTGACGAAGGTGGACTCGATGAGCTTTCGCATGATGCTTCCTCTTTCTCAGGGTTGGTAGGGACGCTTGGTGCGGGCGTCCCGGAGTGCTTGGGCCCACCAGACGAGCTGGTCGAGCATGAGCTTGGCCTGGGCTTCGTAGCCCGCGGACGGACGTGGCCAGTCCCCGTCGGCGGTGAACTGCTCCCAGTAGCAGGGCAGCGTGACCGTGTTGCGGATGGTGACGGCCTGCAGTTCGGTGAACACCTGCCGCAGCTGGGCGGTGGCCAGCAGGCCCCCGCTCTCCCGGCCGTAGCTGACGATCGCAACCGGCTTGGCGTGCCACTCCTCGTAGTACCAGTCCAGTGCGGTCTTCAGAGGAGCCGGATAGCCGCTGTTGAGCTCTGGAGTGACCACTGCGAACGCTTCTGCCGCTGCGAGCCTCGGAGCCAGTACGGCGACCTCCGCGGGCGTCGGGTCGTCGGTATCCAGCAGTGTCGTCGGCAGGTCGGCGACTGCGAGGTCGATGAGATCGACCGTGAACTGCTTTGCCGCCTGCTCTGCCAGCCAGTGCGCGACGGTCGGTCCGAAGCGCCCGTGGCGAGTGCTGCCGATGATGACTGCCAGTCGCATTTCCTGCCTCCTTCCTGTTGACCCAAACTCTGCCGGAAGGCGTTTACGGTTTCTTTCCGGTCAGAGCGGTGACCACCGGAAAGATAGGGTGCGGCCATGCGTTTCGGGGTGCTGGGACCGGTGACGGCCTGGACTGACGCGGGGGAGCCCGTGGTCGTCCAAGGCCTCAAGGTGCGTGCGCTCCTGGCTGACCTGCTGGCGCATGAGGGCCGCCCGGTCCCCGCGGACCGCCTGATCGATGACCTGTGGAACTCACAGCTACCCGGCAACCCCGCCGGCACTCTGTCCGCCAAGGTCTCGCAGCTCCGCCGGGCCTTCGAGGACGCCGAGCCCGGTAGTCGCGCACTGGTCCAGTCGGGGCCGGCCGGCTACTCCATTGCGGTCGACAAGTCGTCGTACGACGCACTGGCGTTTGCGGACCGGGTTGAGGCCGGGGCGCTGAGCGAGGCGCTCGCCCTGTGGCGCGGACCGGCGTACGCGGACTTTGCGGATGAGGCATTCGTCGAGACCGCAGTGGCTCGGCTGACCGAGCAGCGGCTCGCTGTGCTCGAGCGCGCGGATGTGCCGGTCAGTGAGCTGACAGCGCTCGTTGCCGAGCATCCGCTGCGTGAGGGACTTAGGGCGGCGCACATGCGTGCTCTGTACCGCGCTGGTCGGCAGAGCGAGGCCTTAGACAGTTTCGAGGAGTTGCGGCAGCTTCTGCTTGATGAGCTCGGTCTGGACCCGAGTCCGCCGCTGGTGGCGCTGCAGCAGTCGATTCTGGCCCAGGCGCTGCCACAAGCTCGCAGCAATCTGCCGGCCCAGTTATCTGAGCTGATCGGCCGCTCCGACGCGCTGGAGGAGATCAGCAGCAGTCTGAGCACGTCTCGGCTCGTTACGCTGACTGGACCGGGTGGGGTCGGGAAGACCCGGCTGGCGTTGGCGACTGCTGCCTCAGTGGCTGATCGGTTCGCGGACGGCGTTGTGCTCGTCGAGTTGGCCGCAGTGACCCCTGACGCGATCTCGGTGCGGGACTCGCTGACCGACGCACTGCACGCCGCTCTGGACCTGAGGGACAGCGCGGGCTCGACTGCAGCCACCGTCGAGCGCCTGGCCGCAGTTCTAGGCTCACGGCTCCTGGTGCTCGACAACTGCGAGCAGGTGATTGCTGAGGTCGCTGACCTGGCTGACGACCTGCTGGCGGCCGCACCGGGGCTCAGAGTGCTGGCCACGAGCCGGGAGCCACTCAATCTGGCAGGTGAGGTGGTGTGGGCGGTACCGCCACTAGACGTGCCCGCCGCGGCGTCGGATCCAGGTGCAGTGGCGGACTGCAGCGCCGTACAGCTGTTCGTGGCTCGTGCTTCTGCTGCGGCTCGTGACTTCGCACTGACCGCTGACAACGCTGCGGACGTCGCAGTGCTGTGCCGGCGACTGGACGGCATCCCATTCGCGCTGGAACTCGCTGCGACCCGAGTGCGTGCGCTGGGTGTTCGTGGGCTGGTTGCTCGCCTGGATGACCGCTTCCGCCTGCTGGCGACTGGGCATCGTGGTGCTGCGCCACGGCAGCAGACTCTGCTCGCAATGATCGACTGGAGCTGGGAGCTGCTCAGCCCCGACGAGCAGGTCGTGCTGCGACGGCTCGCCGTACATGCGGATGGCTGTACGGCGGAGGCCGCGTCAGCCGTCTGTGACGATGACGTGCTCGAGGTGCTGGTTCGACTTGTCGACAGGTCGCTGGTTGTCCCGGTGCACGGGGTGGACGGACCGCGGTACCGGTTGCTGGAGTCGGTGGCGGCGTACTGCACGGACAAGCTGGTTGCGGCCGACGAGTTGGAGTCTGTGCGGCAGCGGCACCTGGAGTACTACGTGCGGCTCGCAGAGTCGGCGCAGCTGTTCGGCGACGGCCAAGCCCGCTGGCTGCGTGTTCTGGATGAAGACGCGGCCAATCTGCGGACGGCGTTCGATCGGGCGATTGCGACCGGGCAGTCCGGCCTGGCTGAGCGGCTCGTTGACGCAATGGCGTGGTACTGGTTCCTGCGCGGGCG
Source organism: Kribbella yunnanensis (assembly GCF_039529655.1). Lineage (NCBI taxonomy): Bacteria > Bacillati > Actinomycetota > Actinomycetes > Propionibacteriales > Kribbellaceae > Kribbella > Kribbella yunnanensis. The sequence goes on from NZ_BAAANF010000023.1 coordinate 79,702, forward strand.
GTTGGCAGAGGCAGCACGGTCCTTGAACGCCCTGCCTGATTCGGAGCGCGCAGGTGCTTGGCGCACGGGCTTCCTGTACCTGCAGGCGGACAGCGGAGCCGCTGCTGAGCGAGAGCGATGGCTGCCGACGGCAGACGCCCGCGGGCAGTGGTGGATCGCATTCACGAGTAGTGACGTGGGCGAGCTCCAGACCGGCCAGGTGCTCTTGGAGCGGTCCCTGAAGACCTTCGAGGCTGACGGAGACACGTGGGGCGTTGCTGCGGTGTTGGTGGAGCGCTCGAAGCATGCACACGTCCGCTCCGACGTCGCTGCGTTGCGAGCGGACGCAGGGGAGGGACTCCGGCTGTTCCAGTCGCTGGGTGATCGCTGGGGCATGCTGCAGACGACGAGTTGGCTTGGTGCGGCCGCTGAGCTCGCTGGCGATTTCGACGAGGCTGCACGGCTGCATGGTGAGTGCGCGCAGATTGCCGAGGAGCTGGAGCTCTGGCCCGAGGTGGCCGGCGCACTGGGGATGCTGGGCTGGACTGCGGTCAGACAGGGCGAGTACTCGGCCGCACGAGCACATGGTGAGCGTGCGCTCCGACTGGCGGCTGAGCAGGGACAGCGGTCGCTGCAAGCGCTCGCGGAAATCGTGCTGGCCTTCGCTGCCCGGCGTACTGGCAATCTGGACGACGCTGAGCGTCGACTGCGGTTGCTGCTGGCCGCTGCGCGGTCGCAGAGCGAGGCAGTGCTCTACCTGTCCATGGTGCTCGACGAGCTGGGCTTCGTGCTCGAGCTCAAGGGTGACCTGGCTGCGGCGCTGAAGCTCCACGCCGAGGCCTTTGAGGTCGCGGCCGGGTACGACGCCGTCCGCAGCCTCTGCTGGGCCCTGGAGGGCATTGCCGCCTGCTTGCCGGACAAGAGCCTCGCGGCCCAGCTCCTCGGCTCCGCCGCCGCCACCCGAGCCCGCGAACAGCATCTGAGTGCTGCGACCGAGGTGGACGATCTGGCCCGCGCGGTCGAGGCCGTTCGTGGCGAGCTCGGCCCCGATGCCTACGAGTCGGCTTACGCGCAGGGCGGTCTGCTGACCCCGCGCCAAGCGTTCGATCTGCTCCAGGATGTTCTGTAGTTGAGATTATTCGCTGTCCTGAGTACTTTTGAGCCATGGACTACGGCCACGAGCTGGTCTTCGGGACCTTCCTGACCCCGGCGATCGACGATCCGGCGCGCGTGATCGCGCTGGCACAACTGACCGAGCAGGTCGGGCTGGACCTGGTGACCTTCCAGGACCACCCGTACCAGCCACGCCTGATGGACGCCTGGACGCTGCTGTCTGTCGTCGCAGCGCAGACCCAGCGCGTCAAAGTCGCTACGAACGTCGCCAACCTGCCCCTGCGGCATCCGGTCGTGCTGGCGCGCAGCGTGGCCACTCTCGATCAGATCACTGGCGGACGTGTCGAGCTGGGTCTCGGGGCGGGTGGATTCTTAGAGGCGGTTGCGGCCAACGCCGGACCGCACCTCACGACCGGTCAGAGCATCAGTGCGCTCGAAGAGGCCATTGCGATCATTCGGGAGGTCTGGACGCCGACTGGTGGCGGCATCAGGCTTCCCGGCAAGCACTACACCGTCTCCGGCGCCAAACGCGGCCCGCAGCCGGCGCACGACGTACAGATCTGGCTGGGTGCTTACAAGCCGCGCATGCTGGCCCTCACCGGTCGACTTGCTGACGGCTGGCTGCCCGGCAGTGGGTACGCCGGTCCTGACCAGCTCGCTGCGATGAACAAGCTGATCGACGAGGCGGCTGTCGACGCGGGACGTGATCCAGCATCGGTACGGCGGCTGTACAACGTGTCGGGGCGGTTCTCGGGCGGCGGCGGGTTCCTGGAGGGTCCGGAGGAGTTGTGGATCGAGCAGCTCACCGAGTTGACCCTGGGCGAGGGGATGAGCACCTACATCCTGGCTTCTGACGACCCGACCGACATCCGCCGCTTCGCTGAGGTGGCGACGGGTGTGCGAGAGGCTGTGGAGGCTGCACGGGCCGGGGCGGCGATTCCAGCGGAGGTGGTTCCGCAGTCGTCCGGGTTCGCCGTCGTACCGACTCCACCGCCAACCGTACGACGAAGCGCCGTACAGGTGCTCGACGAGTCGGAGCGACCCACGGGGCCGGCGCTTGATCCAGAGCGCGCGTACACGCCGTACCAGCTGTCGTCGGGGCAGCACCTGATCGACGTGCACGATCATCTGCGCGCAGAGCTTGAGCAGATTCACGATCTGGTCGAGCAGGTGGCGGCTGGTTCGATCGGCATCGGTCAGGCACGCTCAGCCATCAACACGATGGCCATGCGGCAGAACAACTGGACACTCGGCACGTACTGCGAGTCGTACTGCCGGCTCGTCACTACACATCACTCGATCGAGGACGCGTCGCTGTTCCCGCAGCTACGCCGGGCCGACCCGGCGCTGGTCCCGGTCGTGGACCGGTTGCAGGAGGAGCACCTGGTCATCCACGACGTACTAGAGGGCGTGGACAAGGCGCTGGTCGCACTGGTCGGCGGATCCGGCAACATCGACGGACTGCGCGCAGCGGTCGACCTACTGGACGACACGCTGCTGTCGCACCTGTCCTACGAAGAACGCGAGCTCGTCGAGCCACTGGCCCGGCTGGGCGTGATGTAGCGGACTACTTCGCCTCGCCGAGCAGTGAGGCGAGGATGTCGAGCAGGCGCAGTGTGGGAGCGTCGCCCAGCAGCCGGGCCGCCGACGTCGGCGGTTCGGCGTTCAGGCGGACCTGCAGCAGCTTGAAGTCGCGCACGTTGGCCGGATTCACCAGATCGGCGTGCACAGCGCCCAGGAGCTCCGCACCGGCGGAGGCGTTCGTGTATGTCATCCGGATGAAGCTGTCGCTGACAGGGAAGAGAAACGGCCGCTTCAGGTGCAGCAGCTTCGACTTCTTCGCCTGCCCGAACCCCCGGTGCCCGGAGAACTTCTCGTCGAGCTCCATCGCAGCCTCGAACAGCGCACTCCCCGGCGCGGCATCCTCCAGCCGCGCATCGACCGGCACCGCCGCGAACTCCTTCTCGGCATCCACCTCGAGCAGCCAAGGAATGTCGAGCGCCCGCAGGTCGGACCCGATCACCATGGTCCGCGCCAGGTCCTCCAGCGTCACCCGGCTCGGGTCACTGCCACCGACATTCGTAAACCCCGGCAGGCCGTCGTAGTACTGCAGCACGGCGCCGTTGCTCTCGGCATAGATCCGAAGCTGGGCGATCGCCTCGTCGACGACGATCTTCCGAGTACCGATGTTCATGGCCACACCCTCACACTCTTGGTGGCAGACCCGCCAGCAGGCGGACCATCATTCCTCACAGCGTTTCCGCAGATCGTAGGCGACCCCACGCTCACCCACACGCCAGGGTCACTTCCCGTTATCCACAACCTGTAACCATCCGCCCCGAAACGCCCCGAATCTCCATAAACTCTCCGTAACAAGCTCACCACCGAACGGAGGCGCACATGACCCGACCCAGGCGACTGCTCGCCCTCCTGCTGCCCGGCGTCCTGTTGCTGGCTCCGATCGGCCCGGCCGTTGGTGTTCCGGGTCCACCTCGGGATTCGGGTTCGTGCTTGCACGTCGACGTTCAGGTGAGCGTCGACGGCGAGGTCATCAGCAAGGGCCCACAGATCTCTCACGACGGTGGCTTCGGCCACGCCGGGGTCGGACAGACCTTCACCTTCCAGGCCCGAACATTTCCCGCGGCCTCCGACATCTGTGCGTTCCCGGTGACCGATGCGCGGTCGTGGAAGGTCAGTGTCTGGCCCTGCGAGAACATGCCGGCGCCACCACCCGCCCGGACGCAGTCGCTGAGCTTCACGGTCAACCTTCCGCTCGGCTGCGAGGTGGTCGCCTCGCCAGGCCTGCTGACCGCATCCCTGACGAACGGCAAGGCCGCAGCAAGTGGCAACGTGCGGATCTACGCCGGAGCACCTGGCTTCGTGCTGCCCGACAAACAGGCACGCGGCCTGTTCGGCCCCTTCGCACTGCAGTCCGACCCGGTGAACTCGCTCACCGGAGCCATGGTCGCTGCCGAGACAGATGCTGCCGTGGCGGGTGTGGGTGTTCCGCTCATGGTGGCCCGGACGTACAACTCCGGCGACCAATCGCCCGGTCCGCTCGGCCCAGGCTGGCGTCCGTCGTACTCCGATCGCCTCGCACTGGACGCCGCGGGAGCGCGCTACCTCGCGGCCGATGGGCGCGAGATCGGCTTCCGGCGGCAGGGGACGGCGTTCGTCATCGAGAAAGGCGCTGCGCGGTTCAGACTCGCCCGCGACGGAGCCGAGTTCGTGCTGACGAGCGTCGATCAGTTGCGAATGCGGTTCACGGCCGCGGGGGATCTGCGCTCGATCCAGGACCGCAGCGGGCAAGGCGTCGTGATCGAGCGAGTAGCGGGTCGCGTTGCCACGGTGACGAACGGGCGCCGCTCACTGTCGTACGACTACAACGAGCTCGGGCTGATCGGCGCTGTCCGGCTCTCCGGGCCAGGAGTCGAGCCGCGCACGGTTCGGTACGAGTACACCGATGGCCGATTGGCCGGGGTGACCTCGCCCGGCGGAGTTTCGACGCGGTACGAGTACGTCGATGGTCGCCTGAAATCGGAAACTGTCGGCGACGCGGCCAAACCGGCCTTCCTGACGGAGTACGACGCTGGCGGGCGAGTGGTCGCCCAGACCGATGCCAAGGGTGGGAAGTCGACCTGGTCCTGGGAGGGTGCCGGCATTCGGGGAACGTCGACGATGACGGATCCGACGGGCGGGAAGTGGATCAACCAGTACGAGCGGAACTGGCTCGTGCGCCAAGTCGACCCGACCGGCGCGTCGGTGTCGTTCCATTACGACGTCGACGGCAATCTGCTCCGGGTCTTCGACAGTCTCGGCCACGGTGCCCGGCACACCTATGACGCGACTGGGCGAGTGCTCTCCTCGAAGGATGCGGGCGGCAACATCACTCGGCGGACCTACAACGGCACCGGCGATCTCCTGACAACGACCGATCCGCTGGGGCGGAGAGCGACGTACAACTACGACCAGCGCGGCAACCTGATCAGCGCTGCGTATGCCGGTCGTGGTTCCTCCGTCAGCCACGACGCACGCGGGCTCGTGACAGCGTCACGCGACGCGCTCGGCAGGACCACCCGATACAGCTACTCCGCTGATGGCGACTTGATGTCCGTCACCGATCCGGCTGCGCTGGTCACGAAGTACGAGGTCGATGGATGGGGTAGACCGATCAAGGTCACGTCACCCCGGGGTGCTGTCAGCACCATCACCTACACGTCAGACGACCAACCGGTTGAGCAGCACGGACCTCTCGACGTCACCACGCGGCAGACGTACGACGGGCAGGGGCGCCTCTCGGCGCTGGTCGACAGCCGCGGCGGTACGACCAACTTGCGGTACAACGAGGCAGGCGAGCTCGTCGGCGTCACCAGACCGTCGTTACGTGAAGCGACGTCGGAGTTCGACCTGTCGGGGCGCCTGGTCAAGAAGGTCGACGCCAGTGGGCGTGCCCAGACCTTCCAGTACGACGGCGCCGGCCGGACAACCAGTACGACGTACGGCGGACGCACGTGGCACTTTGCCTATGACAAGGCCGGCCGGCTGACCCGAACGACGTTGCCCTCGGGCAAGACAGCGACCTTCACGCTGGATCCGCGCGGAGCGGTGACAAAGGTCGTCTACTCGGACAAGACCCCCGCCGTCGGCTTCACCTGGGACGCAGTCGGCCGCCGTACGTCGATGACCGATGCACTTGGGACCACACGGTTCGGGTACGACGCCTTTGATCAGCTGAGCTCGGTCGTCGGTCCGGGTGGCCCCGTCACGTACCGCTGGGATGCCGCGGGCAATATCGCTGCACGGTCCGCGGCCGGTCATACCGAGACCTACACCTGGGACATCGGCGATCGGCTGAGTTCAGCGTCGGTGGACGGCAAGGCCCTGGCGTCATACCGGTATGACCTTCGGCGCGGGACCATCACCAGCACTCGCCCCGGCGGCCTGGTCGAGACACGCACCCTGGACGTCCGCGGCCGCACCACCTCGCTGGCAGTGCAGCGCAGCGGTCGACCGCTGCGCACGGCCACCTCGACATACGACAGCGCCGACAACGTGGTCCGCACGGACGACTCGATCGCCGGGAAGTCGTCGTACAGCTACGACGCTCTGAACCGGCTCACCGCCGTCTGCTACAACGTCGACCAATGCGAGGCGAATGCCAAGGACTACATCCGCTACGACTACGACGGCATCGGCAACCGCATCTGGGAACAACGCCCGCAGGCGACTACCTGGTCGATGTACGGACCGGCCAGCGAGCTAGTCGGCTCGCTGACGACCACACCGGCGTTCCCGGCAAGCCGACCGAAACTCCGTGCCCACAGCTACGACGCCGACGGCAATCTCACGTCGGACGGAACCACCTCCTACACCTGGTCCGCTGCCGGCAAGCCCGTCACCTCAACCACCGGCAACGCCACGACGACCTACACCCACACCGGCGACGGACGCCGTGCGTCCTCCACCACCGGGTCCCAGACCACGAGGTACCTCTGGGACCCGCTCTCGCCCCAGATCCTCAACACCTCAACCGCCAAAGCCCCACCCACCCGCTACCTCTACGGCGCCAGCCTCCTCGCCCACCAGACCGGCCGAACCCCCACCCCCGTCACCGCCACCCCCGACGGCTCCGTCTCCACCACCGCCACTGCAAGTCCCACCCACCACACCTACGACCCCTACGGCCTCCCACGCACCACCACCGAGCCCGCCGCCCAACCCACCCCCGGCTACATCGGTGCCCTCCAACTCCCCTCAGGCAACTACCTCCTCAACCAACGCGAGTACAACCCCACCACCGCCACCTTCCTAACCCCCGACCAAGCCGGCTCCCCAAACCCCTACGCCTACACCTCCGGCAACCCCCTCAAGTCCACGGACCTCCAAGGCCTCTCAGACGCCGAAGGCACCCTCACCGACGTTTCCCACGTCTCCGGCTACGTCTCCACCGGCGCCCTGGCGGTAGCCATCACCTGCACCTTCGTCCGCGCCTGCGCCCCCGCCATCCCCATAGCCATGCAGGTCTCCGCCGCCACCGGCGTCCTCTCCGCAGGCACCGCCGGCATCCTCGACTCCCAAGCCTGCGTAGTAAAAGGCAACTGCTCAGCCTTCGCAGCGGATGTCGCCGTTGGTCTCCTTGCCAGTCGGCTGCCGGCGCTTGGCGCTGCAAGTCATGCCGCCTCCAACGCGAGGGCCGTGCGAGCCTTCACGGGCTTCGAATCTGTGCCCGGCGCGGGCACCCGAACCATCAACGTCCGGCCGAAGTCCGCAGACCCCCGATGGGGGCTCACGAGACAGCACCTGAACAAGCATGTGTTCGGAAGTGGGAGACACTCACTGCAGACGATTGATCCGGCGGGAAATACCGATCAGTGGGTTGGCTACCTGCAGGAACTGGCGAGTCGGCCCTCGACGGCGCAGCTCAACAATGGAATCGAGGACATCGTCGGCACGTTCCCGAAGGCAAACGGCTCCGGGACGTTCCAGTTGGGGATTCGGATCTCGCCGCGAGGAGACGGAACATTCGACCTCGTGACGGTTCTAACCAGACAGGATAGGTAGATGTACGAATGTCCGGTGTGTGGAGAGAGCTACCTCACCGTGAAGCCCTACGCCCTGTGGCCACCGCCGGAGGGCGCTGAACTGAACCCTCCGTATGAGCTGGTGCTGGGCGCGCCGTCGTACGAGGTTTGTCCTCGGTGCGGGTTCGAGTTCGGGAACGACGACAACCCGGGGACTGCGAGACCTGTTTCGTTCGAGGAGTATCGCACTGAATGGGTCGCCGACGGGAAGCCGTGGGGTGATGGGTCGGTGCGCGAGGCGGGACCGGGCTGATGGCGGCGACGCGAGATTTTCTGGCGGCGTTTCGGGAGACGGCGGAGTCGTCGGGGAGCGGGCGCCGGCTGACGCCAACTGTTGTCGTCGGCAGTTGGCGGCTCTTTGTGGAGCTGTGCGAGGAAGGGTATGACGACAACATCGAGGAGTTCGACAACGACCTCTCGGTGCGGGGGGTGATCGAGCGGATTCTGCAGAGTCCGAAGCTTCGGGAGTATGAGCAGATGGGCTGGGTGCGCGCGGAGATCGAGGCGCTTGACGCAAGGTATGCCGCGTTGCTTGTTGACCTCGATCGTCGGGCCGACGGTGGGTGGTGGGAGCGGGGGATCCCTCGGCTGGCTGGGCCGGAGCTTGCTGGTGACTTCGCGGAGCGGTACGGCGTTGACGTTCAGGTCGTGGACTGAGTGTCTGGGCAGATCTGATGGGGAGCGATCGGCTGGCTCGGGATGCGGCGGTCGTGATCGTTGATGGAGACGAGGTTCCTGGGCTTTCGTTTTACGGACTGGTCGAGCGCGGCGGTCTCGGGAGCTTGGTGTTGCCGGCGGATGCGTGGCTGGGCGGTTCGGCGGTCAACCTCTACATGCTGCATGGGATGGCGTGGGAGGTACCGAACTGGGATCTGCCGGTGATTGTTTGGCCAACGGGAGAGCAGTTCGTGCTGGCCATTCGGAAGACTCTCGAGGCAGTGATCTCGGCGGGTTGTCGGGTTGCCTGGGTTGCTGCTGAGGGGTTTCCGTTCTGTGACCCGCCTGAGCTGTTTGACCCAGAGTGCATGTCGGGTGGTGTTCTGGCGTGGATGACCGCCGAAGGAAACTTTGCGTGTCCGCTGGATCCCGACTCGCCGTTGCCGCCGGTGAATGACGAGGACCTGACGATGCTTAGGCGGTACTCGCGAGGGCTGGCTGATGTCGAATAGGCAGCCGGAGCGGGTGAGGACGTCGTACGACGAGTTGCCGGGGTTTGCGTCGTACGTCCTTGAGGAGTCGTATGTGTTGGGCGTGATCGCGGAGCCGGGTGTCGTGAGGTTTCGGCTGGAGGTTGTACTGACACCCGAGCATCCGGCCTATGAGGAGCCTGGCTCTGGTGTCTATCTGTGTTACCGGCCTGGGGAGCTCAGGTTCGACGGGGTCACCGAGTTGGATTGGGCAGGGCAGGGTGCGTCGCCTGCGACGGATGCCAGTGGTGAGGTCGACTACGGGCATGTCGACACGATGACGCTGGAGAACGGCGTGTATGCGCTGGCGGGTGACTGGGGTTCGATGCGGGTCCGTGCGGCGTCGGCTCGCGTGGCGATCGACGACTGAGGTGGACCGTCGGGACGCCGGAGGTTTTGCTCATTCATGACTTCGCCAGCCCGGGGTACGAACTGAGGGAGACGTTGCCTTCGTTCTATGAGTGGCTATGGCGGGCGGTGGAGTGCCCTACCGAGTTTGAGCTGGAGGGGTGAGGGTGGCGCCGATGTGGGTGGCTAGGGGTGGCGGGAGGGGGTAGGGGCGTTCGTCGGGGAGGGCGGCCTGGGCTGCGGTGGGGTCTGATTTTGTGAGGGTGTGGATGTGGTGCATGACGGAGGTTACGTCTTCGATTCGGGTGATCCAGTCGTTGACGTAGTGGGTGACCGCCTGTGGGGCTAGGCCTATTTGGATCGAGCGGACGGTCGGCTGGGGCTTGAGGGAGAGCGTTTGTTCTGGGTCCCATTGGATGCGGACGGGGGAGGCGGCTAGGTCTGTGCGCCAGGTTTCTTCGGTGGTGTGGTGGGCGGGGTCGTAGTGGGAGAGGGTGCTGTGGGCCAGGGCCCATTCGAAGCCGGGGCGTTTGAGGTGGATGCGGAGGACGCGGGTCTGGCCTGGCTTGGTGGCCCAGCCGGAGCGGTAGGCCATCCAGAGGAAGGACGGCTTGATCCAGGTCATGCGGGAGAAGCCGAAGGGGGCGACGAAGGTTTGGGCTGCGAGGGCCGGTACGGCGATCTCGGGGGAGTAGGCCTGGTAGACGGCGATGGTGTCGTCGTCGTAGAGGGCGCGGATCTGGCGGTGCGGGGCTGACTCCATGGGAGGACGGTAGGGCGGCGGTAAATGGGTTGAGGTGGGTGGGGGTGGTTCGGATGATGGGGGTATGACTACGACCTTTGGAGTGTTGCTGACGAGACCGGTTGCCGACGTGGCGGCTGGGGCTCAGCAGCAGGGTGGTCGTTGGTGGGGGTCTAGCCGCTTCCGGTTGTGATGGAGGTGGTGGTCGCCGGGGTGCTGGCTGGGTATGGGATTGCTGTGCCGGTTGGGCCTGTGGGGACCTATTTGGTGGGGTTGAGTGCGCGGAGTTCGGCGCGCGTTGCGGTTTGTGCGGCGATGGGGATTGCGTCGGCTGACGGGATTTATGCGTTGGTGGCTGCTGTTGCGGGGGCTGCGCTGGCGCCGGTTCTGGTACCGGTTGTGGTGCCGTTGCGGTGGGTTTCCGTGGTGGTGCTGATTGGACTGGCGGTGTTGGGCGCGGTCACGGGGGTACGGCGGTATCGGGCGCGGCGGTTGACCGGGGTTGTGCGCGAGGCACCGGTGCGTGGCAGTACGGCGTACTTCGGGATGCTCGGGATGACGTTGCTCAGTCCGATGACGGTGATCTACTTCGCGGCGCTGGTGCTTGGCGGCTCTGGTACTGGGTCCGCGCCGGTGTTCGTGGTGGCTGCGTTTCTGGCATCGGCTAGTTGGCAACTGTTGCTGGCCGGTGGCGGGGTACTGCTTGGGCGCGTGCTGACCGGGAATGTCGGGCGACTGGTGACGGCGTTGGCGTCGAGTGGGGTGATCGTGGTGCTGGCGGTGCGCCTGGTTGTCTAGGCGATCGCCTGTGTCCGCTCGGCCAACTCCATTGCCCTTGGCCTGAAAGCCAAGGGCGACTCGGACCAGCGGGTCTGGTCGCACCAGGTGATGATCTCCTGGGCGTCGGGGCGGTCGGCGGGGTCCTTGGCGAGCATGCGCATGAGTTGGCGACCGACCGCGGGCTCCACACCCGAGGGGACGGTCGGTACGCCGCTCACGTGGCACCGGAGCACGCCGGTCGGGGTGTCGGCCAGGAACGGTGGGGCACCGGTGAGCAGTTGGTAGAGGACGCAGCCCAGTGAGTAGATGTCGGCGGCCGGGCCGGCGGGATAGGCGCGGGCGCGTTCGGGCGCGACGTAGAAGCTGGTGCCGAGGAGGTGGTCGCGGGTTTCGCCGTCGTCGGTTGTGTCGTCGAGGAAGCGTGCGATACCGAAGTCGGCGATCTTGACGGTGCCGTCGTCGCCGAGCAGGAGGTTGGCCGGTTTGATGTCGCGGTGGACGACGCCTTCGTGGTGCGCGGCGAGCAGGCCGTCAGCCGTCTGCGCGACGATCCGCACGATGGTCGGGACGGGGAGTGGGCTGGTACGACGCAGTTCGCCCGCAACCGTTGTCCCGTTGACGAACTCCATCACCAGATAGTGCGAGTCGTCGTACGCGCCGAAGTCGTGGACGTCGACCACATGCGGGTTGTTGATCACGGCACCGGCCTGCGCCTCGCGCCGCAACCGCGCGCCGGCTTGGTGGTCTGCGAGGAGTTTGATCGCCACCGGCCGCATCAGCACGGTGTCCGTCGCGCGCCAGACCTCACCCATGCCGCCGCGCCCGACAACCGCCTCCAGCTCGTACCTGTCCGCGATGCGCATGGCCAGCTCCCGGGGTCTATCCGCATCCAGTACCCCATCACGGTACGCCGCCAAACCCGCGGTTGCCTAGGGCAACATGCGGGCCACCGCCCCAGCAGGGTTGAGGAACAGCAGGACCGGTGGGCCGGTGTTGGGCAGGATCTCTGTGTACGCCTGCAATTGCGGGGCGTAGTAGGCGACCCGGCTGTCCAACGCGGCCGCCGGTACGGCGTCGGTCTTGTAGTCCACGACCGTGAGTCGGCCGTCGTCCTCGCGGTAGATCAGGTCGACGAACCCCTCGAGGACCGTACCGTCGGGCTGCACGGTGCCGACGTACGACTCGCGCCAATGATCGCGGGCTGCCGCTCGTTGCACGACCTCTGCGGCGAGGGCCGAGCGGACCAGAGCAGTCACGACATCGGCGTACTCGAGGACACCTTCGGCGAGGCACTGGGCCGCGACGGCAGACTCGAGACCGGCACCGGTGGAAAGATCGACGACCTGCAGTACGCCGTGGACTGCGCGCCCGATCGCGGTTCCGTACCGGCCCTTCGACCAGGGTGGTAGCTCGAGATCGCGCGGAGCCTTCGTCGTACCGGGGTCCGCCTCGGCTAACGCGGGACCGGTGCCTTCGAGGCCGGAGGCGCTTCGGGCAGAAGGTCGGCGACTGGCTTGGCGAGCGGCGGTGATCTTTTCGTCCCAGTCGCGGCGAGTCATCGGCGGCGTGATCTCCGACGTCGACCGCGGATCGCGATCGGCCGCCGGCGGACCGTCGAACAGCGTGATCCCCGGGACCTCCGCAGCACCGGCGGAGGCGAAGAGCTCGGCGTTGCTTGAGTGACGGCGCGTGCCCGACCGGTGCAGCGAGATGACCAGGTGGTCGCGAGCGCGGGTCGCGGCGACGTACAGGAGGCGGCGGCGCTCGAAGTCGTCCATCTGTTCGTCGACGGGCTGGACGAGATCGAAGTCCTCGGTCTGCACCGACGCTTTGAGCTTCACCGCATAACCGCCGTCCGGCGGCCAAAGCACCTGCACACCGCGCTGACGGTTCGGCGCGGCGGTCATGCCGGACAGGATGACAATCGGGAACTCGAGCCCCTTCGCGGCGTGGATCGTCATCACCCGCACGGCGTCCGCATCGGTCTCAGGTAGAACGGCCTCGGCGACGCGCGACGTCTCCTCGCCCTGGTGCGCGGCCCAAGCGAGGTACGAGCGGAGACCGCCGTGCTCAACCTCGGACCAGGCGCGCGCCTGATCGACCACGAACCTGATGCGGCGCCACGTGTCGCGAGCGCGCGGCCCGATGGCCGCGACCTCGAGCATGCGGCGATCGGCGACGATCTTGGCGAGCACCTCGCTCGGTGTGAGCCAGCGCGAGGCATAGTACGTGCGACGCAACCAGTCCATGGCCTCGCCGATGGGATGGGTCAGCAAGTCGTCCGCAACAGGCGCGGTCAGCGTAAACGAACCGCCCGACCGCTTCCAGGTGAACAGATCGTCGTCGCCACAACCAAAGAGCGGCGAACGCAAGGTGGTGACCAGCGCGAGCTGATCGCTCGGGTCGCCAAGCGCACGGGCGCAAGCGAGCAGGTCACGGACCTCGGCGGTCTGATAGACCAGCGAGCTGGCTTCAGCCCGGTAAGGGATGTCCGCGCGATCCAACGCATCCTCGAGAAACGGCAGCGACGTCCGCGCAGGAACCAGTACGGCGATGTCCCCGGCCGCTGCCGGTCGCCAGGCCGACGTGCGCTCGTCGTACACGAGCCAGCCGTCGCGGAGCGCCTGCTCGACGGTCGCCGCGACATCGGACGCCTCGCGCTCGCGCAGAACCGAGGCCTGAGCGCGCGGCAGGTCGTCATGCGGGACCGCACCGAGGACAGTGACGGCGGGACCAGAGACAGAGTCGTCGTACGGCGTTGGCTCGGGCTCGGCCGGCGTGGTGTCGCCCGAGCGTCGGAAGGGCAGCACCGTGGCCAACGCAGGCTCCGACGGCTCCGAGGAGTCCAGGAAGTCGAAGAGAGTGAGCTCATCGTCGGAATCCCGGGTGACGTTGGAAGGGAGCGGACCGGGTGGCGGAGGCGGGGCAGTGGTCGGCGTAGTCGTGCGGTGTGGCGTCAGTGCGTGGTACGTCGGCTGGGCCGCATCCTGAGCCTGGATCAGCGTCATGAAGACGTGGTTGATCCAGTCGAGAACAGGCGGCACCGTGCGGAAGTTGGTGGTCAGCGTGACGGTCTCGCCGAGCAGGTCCTGCGCGGTCAGATACGTCGCGATGTTGGCCCGGCGGAACCGGTAGATCGACTGTTTGGGGTCGCCCACCACGAACAGCCGCCCGTCCGGAACCTCAACGTCCTGCCAATCCGACGCGTCACCGTCGGCGCCGGCCGCGATCCGCACCGCGAGCTCGATCTGGATCGGATCGGTGTCCTGGAACTCGTCCAGCAGCAGCCGTTCGTACCGCTCGTGCAGCGCCGACCGAACCGCGGCATCCCGCCGGAGCAGGTTGCGCGCGAGCACCAGCAGGTCGTGGAACTCCAGTCGCCCCTCGGCCCGCCGTACCTCGGCCGACTCCAGCACCCGCTCCGCGATCCAGTGCGAAAGATGCCTAAGGCAAGCATCGAGGAGCAGCTCGACGAGCGACCCCGCCACCTCGACGACCTCGGTGCAGTCACCGCGCACCTTGGTGATGTCGGGCCAGTTCTCTTTGCGGCCGATCCGGCCGATCTTCAACCCACGCAGCGTCTGCAGCACGGCGAGCTGCGTCTCCTGATCGGTCGCCGCGTCCAGCATCAACCCAAGCTCGCGGATCTGGTGCAGCTTCGGCAGCAACCGATCCTCGGCATCCAGGCAGGACGAGGCGGCCGCGCCGAGCTGGGCGGCGGCAGCGACCAGCCCGGTCAGATCCGGCATCGCGACGAGCTCCGGCGGATCGACCAGGACGCGTTCACCGATGAGGTCCCAGTCGTTGCCGAACAACCTGGCCAGCGATCGCAGGTGCTTCAGCTCAACCCCGACCGCCATCGCGAGCAGCAGCGGCTCGGCGATCGAGTCGTCATCCAGGAGTTGCTGCTGCAGCTCGGCCCAACGCTCCTCGAACGCGACCGACGACCCAACCTCATCCAGTACGTCGATCAGCGGCGGCAGCCCGGCCTCGATCGGATGGGCCAACAGCAGTTGCTGCGCGAACGCATGCAGCGTCCCGATCGAGGCCGAATCCAGATCGTCGAGCGCCTCGTCCGCGAGCGGTCCGGCCGGCCCCTTCCGCGCCTTCTCGAACTCGACCCGCAGCCGGTCCCGCAGCTCCGCGCCGGCCTTCTCGGTGAATGTCACGGCGGCGATCGTCCGCAGTGGGACGCCGTCGCGCAGGACGAGCGTGGTCACGCGGTCGACCAGCGCATGCGTCTTCCCGGATCCAGCCCCAGCCTCCACGAACAGCGTCGCGTCGGTGTCGGTCTTGATCCGCTCGCGGGCAGGCCCATCGAGCAGTTGCTCACTCATCGCCCGCCTCCTCGTAGACCACCGGGTCGATCAGTCGCACCAGCCGCTCCAGCGTCGGGTCATGCCGCTTCCGATCCCAACGCGCCCGCACCTCGCTGTGCCCGAGCCCATCCGGGTTGCAGTACGAGCATTGCACCCACAAGAAGTCCGGGATCTCGGGCGCCTTCGGCGGGAACAGCCCACCGGCGATCGACGACACGATCACGTCCAACGTTTCGACGTACCGGGCCTCGACCTCGGGGGTGAGCGGCACCGGGATCCGTTTGCCGCCGCGCCGGACGAACCAGTACGACGCCTCGACCGGGGTATCCGGTTCGCCCAGCCGGGCGCGCGCCGCGTAGGCGTAGACCGGCAACTGGAGTTTGGTCCCACCCGCCACCGGGTCGCTCTCGATGCCTTCGTAGCGCGAGAACCCACCTGTCTTCACATCGGTGACGTAGATCGTCCCGTCGCGCCCGAGGTCCACCTTGTCGGCCGAACCCCGCAGCAGCACCCGCCCCGATGGCACCGGAATCTCCACCGGCGGCTCACCGTCGAACCCGAACCGCAGCTCGCTGGCGACCACCGACGCGTCCCGCGACGCCCGCCACCGGTCGTCGTCGGCCAGCAGCACCATCAGATCACCTAGGATCCGCAGCCGCTCCCGCTGCCACAATCGTGGATGACCAGTCAGTCCCTCCGCCTGGAACTGGTCGGCCAGATCCGCACCGATCGCCAGCAGCAACTGTCGCTGCTCAGCCGACCAGGGCTCGCCCCATGACGGCAGCGACCCGGCCAACCGGGACACGAACGCATCGAGGCTGTTGTGGATCAGATTCCCGATCTGGATTGGTGAGATGACGAGCAGATCCTCCGGCGCCTCGAGCGGTTCCACCTGAAGCAGCCGCTCGACGAAGTACGCATGCGGGCACGTCGCATACGCCTCCAACGACGTCGGGGACGCGATCCGATCCTCCACCGCATACTCCGGCAGCCCCGGTACGCCGGACAGGTCGCCGTCGAACCGGGTGAACGCCGGAGACCCGCGCCCCCGCAGCATCTCCCGAGCCCGCACGAGCACCCGGTCACTCAGCCACAGACCGGCCGCCGCGGACCGCACCTGCCACTCCTGCTCACTCGCCGGCATGGTTGCCGTCGTCAACGATCCCGCGTACGACGCCGAGGTCCGGAGCCGATCGCCGTACGCGCCCTGGTCCCAGGCGGTCGCGGCGAGCGCGTGGTTGCCACTCAGCTCCCGCATCGAGCCCAGCAACCAACGAGTCGGCAACCGGCGCGACGAGCGCCGCAGGTCGCCGCGCGGGAAGGAAGCCACCACCTTCTTTGCACCGGCCGAGAACGCGACCAGGAGATGCCGTTGCTTCTCGTCCAGCCGATCCCGGAACGACGCCAACTCCGGAGCTGCCGCCTCCCGAACGCGATGCGGTAGCAGTGCATCCTCGTGCACGCGCCCCGGATACAGGTCCTCCGACAGCCCAACGACGTACACGATGTCGGCGGCCAACCCGACACTCGCCGACAAAGGAGCAACCAGTACGCCGGTGCCGAACGTCCCGACCCGCGGCAACGACTGCTGCAACTCCAGATCCAGTACGTCGCGCAGCACCGCCAGACTCGCTGGTGTCCCGAGCTCGTCCAACGTGGACAGCCCGCGCAACGACCCTTCCACGGCCGCGGCGGCGTACTGCTCCTCGATCGGTAGGGACGAGTAGTCATCGCCGAGCAGATCCTGGAAGAGCTCAAGAACTCCCGCGGCCAGCGCAGACCAGCTCTCCAGACCTGCGATCGCCTTCAGCCGACGCCGTAGCTCGGAGGCGAAACCGTGCAGCCGCTCAGCCCGCTCGGCGTTGGCGATGGCACGGCGGATCGCAGCAGGTCGCGGATCTTCGGCCGCCTCCTCCTGATCGGCCGTCCGGCGCTCCGACTCCGCATACCGCGCCAGGCGGGTGTCCCAGTCGTCCCCACGCACCACACCGGCCGCGCGCGACATCCGCTCCCACTGCGGCACCGGGATGCGCTCGCCGGTGAAGTCCTGGGTCGGTGCGTTCGCCAGTGCGCGGAACACGTCGGCCCGGGGCAGATCCTGGTCGACGAGCGCGAGCACCTCGAGCAGGGTCCGCGCGATCGCCCGCTCGTGCACCGGCCTGGTCCCCGGCCCGTTGACGGCGATCCCCGCGGCCGCGAGGTGCTCGTGCAGCAAACGCGCGTACGGCGTGATGGCCGAATACAGCACGGCGATCCGGTGCGCCGGAGTCTTCTTCAGCGACTCGACCACGTCCCGCACGACACAGCGGATCTCGTCGTCGGCGTCGGACGCGTTGAGGATTTCGGTCGCGACCGGATAGTTCCGCGAGATCGACATCGGCAGGTCGAGCCCGATCCGCTCCAGCGAACGACGCACGGCCCGGTCGGCTCGCCGTACGTCGGTGAGTCCGACGATCACCGTCAGATCGGCCGCGGCGGCCCCGAGCGCCTCGACGAAAGCGGCCTCGGCCTGGGTGAGCTCCTGTGGGAGGTAGAGCACAAGCGCGCCGAGCTCGCGGACGATCGCCGGCTCCGCATCGACGCGGGCCGACGCAGCCCGCAGCAGATCGGTCTCGTCGTACCAATCGGTGCCGAGATCGGACCTGATCTGGCGATGTAGCCGAACGAGATCCGGGCCGAGCACCGAAGCGCCGGCGACCTTGCTCAACGCGGGCTCGGACAGATCACGCAGCTCACGATGGGCTGAGGCAAGCGCTTGGATAGTGGACGGATGGTCGGCGACATCCTCGAAGATGCCCGGTGCCTTGGACAATGCGGTCCGCCAGGTCGCCGCGACGATCGGGCGCGTGGCCGGCCGGCGCGGTGACAACACACTCGCCGCGAGTTGCTCGGCCAACCGCTCGAGAGTCGCCAGGAACAACCCCGCGATCCCGGTCGTGGCGAGCTGCCGGCGGGCGACGACACCGGCCAGGTTGTTGGGTAGGAGCAGGGTGACAGGGGTCATCGGATCGTCGGCCTTGAGCCGCGTCACGACGGCATGCAGGCGGTCCAGGGCGGCCGCGCCGTACGCCGTACTCTCGATCCGGGTGGTATTCACCACGTCCCCCGATCTCTCGACTGTCACCGCAGACGGTAGACCCTGCCACGGACAAGTTTCGAAACGGCGCGAAACGCAGGAGTTTCTGCAGGGTTCGCAGCAGGCTCCGACAATGAAGAGATGACCAGGCAGACGGCGATCGCGCGGGTGCTGATGGTGGCTGTCTTCGCACCGTCCGGCGGCCTGTCCGGCAAGGGCGTCGCCGAGGCCGCACAGGGCCGGGAGTGGTGGCCGTGGATGGTCGCGGCGCTGGTCTGGCTGATCGTGTCGGGGTCGATCTCGATGGCCGTGACGAACCATTTCGACGAGCACAGATAATGCTCCGATGGTCGCTGCAGTGCATCACGTCGAGATCTGGGTCCCGGACCTGACACGAGCCCAGAGCAGCTGGGGCTGGGTCCTGAATCGGTTGGGCTGGAAGGACGGTGACGGCTGGCCCGGCGGGATGACCTGGATCGCCCCCGACGGCAGTTACGTCGTGGTCGAACAGAGCCCCGCGATGTCGGCCGACGTCCACGACCGGCTCCGCCCCGGCATGAACCACCTGGCGCTGAACGCCGCCTCCCGCGCCGAGGTGGACGCGATCGTCGCCGAGTCAGCCGCGAACGGCTGGACGCTGATGTTCGCGGACCGGCATCCGTATGCCGGTGGGCCGCAGCATTACGCCGCGTTCCTGCACAACGAGGACGGGTACGAGCTGGAGCTCGTCGCCCCCAACTGAGGCCGCGTGACTGATGCGTGAGACTACTGATGCCTGGAGTGACCACTGGGACTACTGGTGTGACACAGTTGGTCCAGGCAGTAGGGGTCGCGGGGCAGAGGTGGAAGGACGGTGCTCGTGACGGAGAAGCCTGACGGGGAAAGTGCGCCCGGACCGGCCTCGGCGCGAGAGTCAGAAGCAGCACGGCAGAACGATCCGGCACCGGAGTTGCTGGAAGCGCGCATCCGTGGTCTCCAGCACGCATTGGGGCAGTTGCTGGAGCATGCGCGTCGGCTGACCCAGGGCGAACACCAGCGTGCTGTGCAGCAGCATCGGCAGCTCCAGGAGCAGACCGCGATCGCGCGGCGCGAGTCCCGGGCACAGGTCGATGCCAAGACGGCTGAGGCGCTGACTGAGGCCGAGCCGGCCGCACGGCTGCTCGCGCACCGCCTCGCGCCCGGACTGGCCTCCATCCCGCCGAATGACGCGCGCTGGCGTTCGCGGCAACTCGTGGGCGCGGGAGCACCGCCGTACATCCGGGTGGGTGAGCTGGACGGCGGCGTACCGGTCGCCGTACCGCTGCTGCGGACCAACGGGTGGAAGGTGACCGCGGACCGCAACGAGTCCGCGCGCAGACTGCTGCAGAGCGTCGCGCTGCGGCTGGTCGCGGCGGCCGAGCCGTTCCGGCTGCGGATCGACGCATTCGACCCGAAGCTGACCGGCACCATGGGGCTGCTCGGCCATCTGACCACCAAGTACCCACAGTTGGTGCCTAGGGCAACGCACACTGCGGAGCAGCTGCACTCAGTGCTGTCCGGGCTGGTCGATGTGTCGTCGCTGCGCGCCAGTAGGCAGGCGCAGCTCGGTCATAAGCGGTTCGAGGACCTGATCCGGGAGACCGGTCGCGTGACCGATCCGTACCGGCTCGTCGTCCTCTTCGACTACCCCTCTGGCATCGACCAGCTGGCCCAGCGCGACCTGCTGCGGCTCGCTGCGACAGCAGGTGAGCGGGGCATCTGCTTCCTCGTCCACCACGACCCGTCGTCCCCAGCCGAGAGCGACGTCGACACGAAGCAACTGCTCGACCTGCTCGACGCAGTGGTGGTCACTGGCGACAGAGTCGAGGCCGCAACGCTGCCAGGAGTACCGGCCAAGCTGGACCCGGCCTTCGATGCGAACGTTGCCGCTGGCATCTGTGACGTCGTGGCCGAACTGGCGGAGATCGCAGTCCTGCCGACCATCGACTTCGACCGGACGCTGCCGGACCGCTCGACCTGGTGGCAGCCGGTCACGGACGAGATCGGCACAGTCATTGGGTACGACGATCGCACGCCCGCGCTGGTGCGGTTGCGCAGCGGCAACCCGGCGCTGCCGCATGTCCTGGTCGGTGGTGCGGTCGGTCAGGGCAAGTCGAACCTGCTACTGGTGCTGATCCACGGACTGGCCGCGCGCTACGACCCGGTCGACCTGCAGATGTACCTGCTCGACTTCAAACACGGTGTGGAGTTCTCTGCGCTCGGTCCGGCCGGAGAGCGTGAGCACTGGCTGCCCCACGTGCGGGTGCTCGGTATCCACAGTGACCGGGCGTTCGGTCTCGCCGTACTGCGGCATCTGTCGGATGAGCTGGCGCGGCGCAGCGAAATCTTCAAGTCGCACGGCAACGTGGCGGACATCGCAGAGCTGGCTCCCGGACCGGACCGACCGCCGCGGATCCTGGTGGTGCTGGACGAGTTCCAGGTGCTGCTGGAAGACGACGACGAGCTGGCGGACGAGGCGGCCAAGCTGCTGGAGCGGTTGGTGCGACTAGGACGCGCGTACGGCGTTCACGTCGTACTGGCGACTCAGACGATCGAGGGGGTCAAGCGGCTGTCGACGCGGCGAGACTCGATCTTCGGACAGGTGCCGTACCGGATCGCTCTGAAGACCACTCCGGCTGATTCACAGGCGATTCTGCGCAGTGGGAACACTGCGGCGGCTGAGCTGCAGTTCCGCGGTGAAGCGGTGCTGAACGCGAACTTCGGCTCACCAGATGACAACCAGCATGTGCTGGTCAGCTTTGCGGACAAGTCCGTGCTGGACGACCTGCGACGTGAGCTGTGGCAACGAGCCGGTACGGCGGTGCATCCGCCGCGGGTGTTCCACTTGGCGGAGCCAGCACGGTTGACGGACACGGCCGCTGCGGTGAAGCCGGAGCTCGGACGACCGTGGACCGGTCTGCCGATCGCAGTGACCGAGGAGCCGGTGCAGGTGGAGGTCCGGCCCGAGCCGGGAGCCGGCGTACTGGTTCTGGGCGACGGTCCGGCGGACGCGCTCGGCGTACTGAGCGGGCTGGCGTTGTCGACGGCTGGGGCTGCGGTGGAACCGCCGCGGTTCATCTTCATGGACGGGACTGACTCGTCGCCCGCTGTTGCGGACGGCAAGGGTGCGCTGATCCATGCGCTGCGGTCGCTCGGATGTGACGTGGAGACCATCGACAAGCACGACGAGATCGCGCCCCGGCTGTTCACACTGCGGAACGCACTACGGGACGGACAGGTCAGCGGTCAGACGTATCTGCTCGGTTTTGGCTTCCACGGAGTGCCGCGGATGCAGCTGCATGCGGAGGGGTTCTTCGAGAGCCCGGCCAACGCGCTGCAGGACATCGTGCGCGACGGTCCGGCGCAGGGACTCATCACCTTCGGCTGGTGGAACAGACTGCACGTCTGCACCGAACACCTCGGCTACGGCCGGGCAAACGTCGCCACGCACCTGTTTTTGCGGCATCCGCAGGACGGTGTGCGTGCGGTGTGCGGTCCGCTGGTTCGGTGGGCTTCGGAACCACACCGCGGGTTGCTGTGGGACGGACTGCATCCGGAGGCGCAGGTCGTCGTACCGTTCGCCGCGCTGCGGTCTGACGAGGTAGAGCGTGCAGTGGAGTTGGTGCGGCGATGAAGACGGAACAGCAGCAGTGGTCCGAGTACGCGCGCGCCTTGAGGATCGTCGCAGGCGCCCGTACGGACGCGCAGCAGGCGCAGGACCGGTTGACCGCCACCAAGTCCCGTGCGGAGGCCGCTGCGCAGGCCGAGGCCGCTGCGATGGCAGAGCGCGGCCGGCAGGTCGAGGAGCGGCTGAACGCGCTAGCTGAGAAGGCTGCGGTCAGTCTGCAGCGCGCCGGGCTGCCTGCTGACGGGCGGCGAGTGAACATCCCGTCCCCGGAGATCCGCGGTCTGACTGACCTGGAATCGGCAGCTGCTCGGCTGACCAAGCAGTTGGGCGAGGCGGTCGACCAGCTCGAGGAAGTCCGAGCACAGGGGCGTGCGCTCCAGGAGCGACGCAAACGACGTACGATCAGCGCCGTCCTGACGCTGGTCGGGTTCGTGCTGGTGTGGATCCTCACGGGCTCGTTCCTGGCCGGTGTCGAGGCTGCGGCGATCGGTGCGGTCACCATGCTGGCCGCATCACGAGTGCTGGGGCTGCCGAGGCTGCCAGGTGCTCGATGGTGGGGATGGGGCGGTGCGGGCGTGGTCGTGGTCGCGATGGCGGCAGGGCTGCCCTGGTGGCTTGCGATCCTGGTACCGGTGGTCGTGGCCGGTACGGCGATCGTGCTGCCGAAAAAGCGCAACTGACATAGGAGTGGGTTCAGGTGTCCGACGTACAGCGGCTCAAGGAACAGCTGTTTCAGGTCTCGATGGAGGCCAAGCAGGCAGCGGGCGGGCTGGCCGGGTTCAAACTGCGGTTCACCCAGCACAGCCAGCAGGTCGAGAGCCTGATCGCTGGTACGGCGACCGGGGTGGACCGCGACATCTCGGAGATCCTGGATGCGGCCGGCAAGGCCGTGGAGCAGGCCGCGGAGGCGCTGGAGATCGCCTCGGCCGGATGCAAGAGCTACGCCGACCAGATCTGATCTCTCATGCCGTCGGACTTGCAGCGGGTGGCCCGTGGGCTGGTCGACTGCCTGGACGAAGTACCGCAGGTGCTGCTGCATCTGCAGCGGGTCGCTGTCCGGTGCCGTGAGAACGCGGCGGTAGCGGCGCAGGGTGGTGCGACTGTCGCTGCGCATCAGTTGGATGCTGCGGCACGTGCATGTGAGGCGGCCGCGCACTACCTGTCGATGGCGCCACCGAAGGCACGGGTGTGGGCCGATCGGTTGGTCGGGGGTGGGTCGGGTACGGACCGGCCGTCGTCCGACTCGGCGGACCGCAATCGCGCGACTGGTGGTACTGGTGACGTGGTCGAACGTGACACCCGCGGCCGCACCAAACGCCTCACCGCAACATTCGAGGACGTAGAAGTTGCCGAAGACAACGAACCGCCCCTGATCGAGGTCGCCCGCAAAGCCTTCGAGAAGTTCCGCAAGGACCACGAGAAGGACGACGAGCAGAACCCCAACCCCGAAGAACCCCTCGAGGTCGAGATCCTCGTCACCGAAACCGGCGAGTTCGAGATCGAAGAACGCACCGAGAAGGAAGAAAAGGAAGAGGAGAAACGCCACGAACGCCTCCTCGCCGACCACGAATTCCTGATCGACCTCGAGGAACCTATCAAAACCCTCCTCGAAGCCATGGCCGAGTCCGCTGAGCAGTCCTGGGACCACGCCATCTTCACCATCACCCCCACCACCATCGAAGCCACCTTCGACTACCCCGAACACGACAAGCCCCAACCCCCAGTCGTAGACATCAACCTCCCGCCCCTCAAGCCCGACGTACCCGACTTCGACCCAGCCTTCGACCTCCGTCCACTGACGATCGACTTCGCCCCGGGTGTGCACGATCCACACGGGCAGTTTGAACCGAAGGAGAGGCGGATTGCCGAGCGGCTCGAGGAGGAGGGCTGGCGGATCGACGCACGCCCTGAGGACAGCTCCGTCAAGGACAAGAAGAACCCGGACGCGATGTTGCGGCGCCACGCCGGCGACGAGGGCCGGATCATCGAGTTCAAGACGCTCGACCGCAACAGCACGACCGCGGTCAAACGCAGCATTCACACGGCGATCGATCAGCTTGTCACCGGCGGTGAGGTGTTCATCGATGGCCGGGTTGTCGATCTTGACGAGACCACGGCCGAGCGAGGTTTTCGACGCGCCTGCGGTCAGCCCGGCAAATCGGTGTCGGAGCCGATCCATGTCATTCTCGGTGACGGACGCTTGGTCACCTTCCTGAAGGAGCAGTGATGTCCAGCGACGACAACGTCTTCCTCGATGTAGCGGTCAACGACCTTGCTGCCTGGCTGCCTGCTGCCCTCGGCGCCAGGCACCTGACGGTCGATTGGACGACCGAGGGGCAGCATCTGTTCGCGGTGGCTGCCGAAACGGTTGACGGAGAGTTGGCGCTCCTGCTGTCTCCGAATGACTACGGGGACGTCGATCCGGAGCCGGAGGACATGTCCGGCATCGATGACTACCCGGCCGACCTACACATTCGGCTGGTCGGCAAGAAGAACGAGGAGACCCAGCAACGCGAAGGCCGGGCGATCTTCGATCGGCTCGTTGCGGCTCGGCCCGACGTACCGATGCTTCTGGTACACAACTTGTCCAGGCTCGTCGCCGCGCATCTGCCTGACGTCGGCACTCATGTCTTCGAGGAGTCCATCAGTCCTGACTACCCGGACGTGGAGACGTGGCGTCCTTGGGTGCGGGGGTGGCGCGACCGCGCCTGAGGTGTCGAACGGGTGTTCGGGTGGGTGGTTTGAAAAAGATCTGGGGAATTGCGTCATGAACCTGTGTGGGGGCCGTCACTTCCTGTGAACCCATCCCCACAGGGAAGTGGAAGTGATCGACGTGAACCGTAGGTCTTGGAAGCCGCTGATGGGAACGACCTTGACTCGCCGGGTGCATTGAGATGGCCGGCGATCCTGGTCCGCAACGGTGTCGCGTGCGGGTGTGGTTCGGGGACCACGTCGTCGCGGATTACAGTGCCGAGGCTGAGTTGGCCGAGCGGTATGCGGAGGCTATGGCGCGGCGGTTCGCTGGTTTGAAGGTGACCAGCGATCCGATTCCGGTGGCTGATCCGGGGAAGTACCGGGCGCTGCCGGGGGAGCGGTTGTGGGAGGTTGCGCCGAAATGAGCTCTCGTCGGTTTCGGCTGATTCGGCATCATGATGTTTCCGGGGTGAGCGGGACCGGGCCGGTTGCCGAGGGGGTGCAGTTCACCGACGGGGCGGTGGCGCTGCGGTGGTACGGCGATTATCCGACCACGACTGTGTGGGACGGGATCGAGTCCGTTGTCGCGATCCACGGGCATGGCGGGGCTACTGAGGTCGAGTGGCTTGATGACGAGTCGGGGCCTGATCCGGGGCCGGCGTTGCCGCCGCGGGAGACGCTGGCGGCGCGACCTTGGCCGGATCTGCACTCTGCGCCTGAGCCTGAGGACCCTGACCCCTTGCACCACGAGCGCGACCAGGGCTCGTACGGCGGTGCGCCGCCGGGCAGCTGGTCGTCGTACCGCGTCTTTCGCTGAACCCACTAGCGAGTCCGGGTCCGGCGCCGCGGATCCGGGCCGGTACCACCGCCCCCCAGTCTCGGGCCCAGCCGAATGCGAGTCCGGCTGGGCCCGAGCCCTTCAGCTGAAGTTGGCGTCGCGGACGATGTCGAGGTCGTAGAACGTCGTCGGACCGTCGCACAGCTCCATCAGGCCGGCGGCGAATTCGCCGGTGTCGGAACGGGCCGAGTTCTCCATCGCTTCCTCGTACGACGCGAACTCGACGACCGCGAAGTAGCGTCCGGACTCGTTGCGGTCCGAACACATGATGGAGCGGATCGGGCGCGGACCGTCGCCGCCCGCTTCGCGCTTTGCCTGGTAGTCATCGGCCAGTGCCGCAACCTCGTCCGGTTTCGAGGTCCGGTACTCGATGATCTGAACGAAACCAGCCATGTCTCCCCCTTGCCCAAGGCACCCGTTCTCGGATGCCGCTCACTGCCGACACTGCGCCCGGATCGGGCCGTCGGCAAGGGTTCGGGCCTTACGGCATGCTTTCTGCCCTCGGCTAAGGCACTTGGGAATTGTCGGCGGGGCCTGATTGGCTTACCTGCATGGAGATTCTGATCCTTGGCGGGACGGCATGGCTGGGGCGTGAGCTCGCGACGCAGGCGCTGGCGCGTGGGCATTCGGTGACCTGTGTGGCACGGGGTGAGAGCGGCGGGGTGGCCGAGGGGGCGGAGTTGGTGGCCGTCGACCGGAGCCTTCCGGACGCGTACGACGCGGTGCCGGCGCGCGAGTGGGATGCCGTCTTCGAGGTGTCCTGGCAGCCGGGGTTCGTGCGCGGGGCGCTGGCGGCGTTCGGGCCGCGGGCGAAGCACTGGACGTATGTGTCCTCGGTGAACGTGTACGAGAAGTTCGATACGCCGGGAGCAGATGAGAGCGCGGCGTTACGGGCGCCCTCCGAGAGTGACGTCGTCGAGCGGGAGCAGTACGGCGAAGCGAAGGTGGCCTGCGAGTTCGCATCGGTTGACGCGGTCGGGGATCGCCTGGTGATCGCGCGGGCGGGGCTGATCGGTGGGCCGGGTGACCAGAGTGATCGGTCCGGGGCATGGGTGGCGCGAGCCGCGCTGGAGCCGTCGGAGCCGCTGCTGGTCCCGGATTCACCAGACCTGCCCACCGCGGTGATCGATGTGCGTGATC
Organism: Kribbella yunnanensis; assembly: GCF_039529655.1. NCBI lineage: Bacteria > Bacillati > Actinomycetota > Actinomycetes > Propionibacteriales > Kribbellaceae > Kribbella > Kribbella yunnanensis. The sequence continues at coordinate 106,145 of NZ_BAAANF010000023.1, forward strand.
TCGCCGCGTGGTTGCTGGACTGCGCCACCGAGGGGCGCACCGGCACGTTCGATACCCGCGGACCGGTCGTGCCGTTCGGTGAGTGGATCGAGCTTGCGCGGGAGGTCGGCGGTCACACCGGCCCCGTAGTCCTCGCGAAGCCGGAGTGGCTGGAGGAGCGGAAGGTCGAGCAGTACATGGGGCCCGAGTCGCTCACGATGTGGATGACCGACCCCGAGTACGCCGGTTGGTCCTGCCGGAGCGGGGTTGCGGCGGAAGCGGCCGGGCTGGTGCATCGGCCGCGACGGGAGTTCCTGGCCGACGCGCTCGCCTGGGAGCGCGAGTTGGGTCTGGACCGGGAGCGTCGCGCCGGTCTGAGCCTCGGCCGGGAGAAGGAGTTGATCGCGGCGCTGGAGGAGTAGAAGGTGTGGGGATGCGCCTGGTGCTGATTTCGGACACTCACCTGCCCGTGCGGGCGAAGCGGCTGCCTGATGCGGTGTGGGACGCGATCGATGCAGCTGATGTGGTGATTCACGCCGGTGACTGGGTGAACGTCGCGCTGCTCGACGAGCTGGAGGAGCGGGCCGCCAGATTGATCGGCTGCTGGGGTAACAACGACGGTCCCGAGCTACGCGCCCGGCTGCCGGAGGTCGCCCGGGTGACGCTCGACGGGCTGTCCGTGGCAGTCGTGCATGAGACCGGCGCGTCGAAGGGCCGCGAGGAGCGGTGCGAGCGGGCTTACCCGGGAGTAGACCTGCTCGTCTTCGGGCACAGCCACATCCCCTGGGACACCACGGCTCCAGGCGGGCTGCGGCTGTTGAATCCGGGATCACCCACGGACCGGCGCCGGCAGCCGTACTGCACGTTTCAAACGGCCACGATCACGGCCGGTCGGCTAGAAGAAGTTGCCCTACACAACCTTTAGCCGAAACGCGTGGTCAGGACGTGATCCCAGGCCCGGCGTAGGATCTGGACATGGCTTCGGCCGGGCGCGGAGGGGTGTCGCCGTACCACCGAGTTACGGCGTCCTCGCGCCCGGCCGATCGTCGTACCGGGTTCTGAGCTGCTGAGTCAGGCGTGTGCGGACTGCTTGACGCGCTCCTTGAGGCGGTCCCGCACCTCTTCGGGCGTGTAGGCGCGACGCTTCCGCTCGCCCCGTGCAATCACCACGCCCGTTGCGGCCACGCCGACGAGCCCCGCAAGTCCTACGACCTTCCATACCTTCATGGCGACTAATCTAGCGACGTGGAAAGCCGGATTTCACTGGATGACGCTACGGATCTGACACGAACAGGTGACATTTGGCTGTTCCGCGGTGAGAGTGCCGCCGATCGAGCGATCCAGACGATGACCAACAGCCCTGTCAACCATGTCGGGATGGCGATCGTGATCGACGATCTGCCGCCGCTGCTGTGGCACGCGGAACTCGGCCGCTCGCTACCCGACATCTGGACCGGTACGCATCACCGCGGGGTGCAGCTGCACGACCTGCGGGACGCGGTGACGGTCTGGGCGCGCAAGTACGGTCAGCGCGGCTGGTTGCGGCAGCTGGACCACCCGGTCACGCACGACATGGAGGACGCCGTACTGCGGACTGTCGCGCGCCTGGACGGTACGCCGTTCCCGTCGACGGCTCGGCTCGCTTCGCGGTGGGTGCGCGGGCGGATCCCGGCGCTGAAGCGCGGTCGGCGCGAGCTGGAGCTGGAGTTCGCGTACTGCGCCGAGGTCGTCGCGGTCACGTACGAGGAGATGGGGCTGCTGATGCCCGGGCGGCGGCCGAACTGGTACGACCCGGGCCGGTTCTGGAGTGGTGACGAACTCGCGCTGATGCACGGTGCGAAACTGGGCGACGAGATCGCGGTCGACGTCCCCGCCGAGTAGCCGCGCGGAAACTGTCGGTGGCATCTGATTGGCTTGTCGTGGGTCGGAAACCGAGTTCGAGGAGGCCCGCGATGTATGCCGTGATCGACACTGAGACGACCGGCCTGTTGCCGAGCCATCGGCACCGGGTGATCGAGATTGCGGTTGTCCTGCTGGACGCGCGTGGGCAGGTCGAGGACGAGTGGGTCACGCTGCTGAATCCACAGCGCGACCTGGGACCGCAGCACATCCACGGGATTCTCACTGCCGACGTGCTGGGCGCGCCGGAGTTCGTTGCTGTCGCGCGGCGGTTGGGGGAGTTGCTGGCGGGGCGAATGGTTGTTGGGCACAACGTCGAGTTCGATCTCGGGTTCCTGCGGGCGGAGTTCGCGCGGCTCGGGGTGGTGGTGCCGTTGATCACCGAGCGGTCGATGTGCACGATGGCGCTGGCCGGGCATCTGTATCCGGGAGCTAAGCGGACCCTCGGTGCGTGCTGTGCGGCGGCTGGGATCTCGCTTGAAGGTTGGCACTCGGCGCTGGCCGATACGCGGGCTACGGCTGAGCTGTTCGGTCAGTATCTGCAGGCGTTTCCGTCACCACCGCCGTGGCAATGGGCGTACGAAGAGATCCGTGGGTTGCGGTGGCCGGAGTTGCCGGGGAGTGAGTTCACACCGACGATTCGTCCGGTGCATGCTGGGGGTCGGCATGGGTGGATGAGCCGGCTGGTCGACCAACTGCCGCGGGTTCCGGAGCCGCCGCAGGCCGATTCGTATCTGGCGTTGCTCGACGGGATCCTGGCGAACCGGGAGATCACGGCGACTGATGCTGACCAGTTGGTGCAGGTCGCGACGGAGCTCGGGTTGACGCGGTTGCAGGTCCAGGATCTCCACTGTGACTACGTTTCCGGGCTGGCCGACGCGTCCTGGGCGGCGGGTGGGATTACGCCGGAGCGGCGTAGCGATCTCGACCGGGTGGCCGTGATGCTGGGGTATCTGGATTCCGACGTGGACGATGCGTTGCTCAAGGCAAGCTCCGGGGAGTACGTCGTACCGTCGCGACCCGGCGCGGATGGGTTCCCGGTGGGGAGCACGCTGGTGTTCACCGGCGACATGATCGAGCCGCGCGAGGTGTGGTGGGACCGCGCGGTCGCCGCCGGGTTCGCGCCGCAAGAGGCGGTGCGGCCGGACACGACGTTTGTGGTGGCGGCGGACCCGGACAGTTTGTCGGTCAAGGCGCGAGCGGCCCGGGAGTTCGGCGTACCGATCATCTCGGTGGATGCGTTCCGGCGACTGTTGCCGCCGGAGGAGATACCGCAGCAGCACGCGAGTTAGGGTGCGCACGTGGAGACTGCGGAGTTGGGGCGACGGATCTATCAGACTGCGCATCTGACCGGGGAGTTCCTGCTGCGGTCGGGGCAGGTGACGGGGAAGTACTTCGACAAGTACCGCTTCGAGGCTGATCCGGTATTGCTCGACGAGATCGCCGCGGCGATGGTCGCGCTGGTCCCGGCCGACACCGAGGTGCTCGCCGGGCTCGAGATGGGCGGGATCCCCGTGGTGACCGCGCTCAGTCGACACACCGGGTTGCCGTGCGCGTTCGTGCGGAAGCGAGCGAAGGAGTACGGCACGCGCCGCTTGGCCGAAGGAGCCGACGTAGCGGGCCGCCGCGTGACGATCGTCGAAGACGTGGTGACGACAGGCGGTCAGATCGTGCTGTCGACCCAAGACCTCCGCACCGCAGGAGCCACCATCACCCACGCCATCTGCGTCATCAACCGCAACCCCACCACCCCCGACCCCCTGACCGAAGCCGGTCTGACGCTCCACCCGCTGCTTACCCCCGCCGACCTCAGGAGCTGATGGTTGCCTCCAGCGAGCGCGCCGGAGGCGGCCAGGTGCCCGGAGCGATGAACGGGCAACTGGTTAGTTGGCTTCTTCTATTTCGAAGCGGAGTTGTTTGCCGGAGCGGATGCGTTCTACGGCGGCCAGGCAGGCGGCTTCGCTCATGTGGACGCCGATTTCGGCGAGTTTGTGGAGGAGGACGCGGGCGGCGTCCTCGGCGGAGCGGGCGCTGGACTCGTTGATCGCCTCGATCGTGGTGGCGGTGAGGCGTTCGCGGATGTCCGGGTGGGCCTCGTGAATCTCGTGGGTGATCCTGAACTCCGTCATGCGATCAGTTTAGTGGGGTGTCAGGCAAGGACTCGCGTGACGAAGGTGTCGAGGCGGGTGGTGAGGCGGTCGGCGCGGAGTTCGGGGGAGATGGTTTCGCCCTGGGGTACTTCGGGGTCGCGGAGGCCGCGGAGGTAGAGGGAACAGGCGAGGTCGGCGCAGATGTAGGTGCCGACGGTGTTGCCGGCTCGGCCTGCGGGGCCGGCGCGGCGGGCGGCGAAGAGGGCTACGTCGGTGATCTGGTGGGCGGTGTTGCAGAGGTCGCAGAGGCCGGTGCCGCGGCGGGGTTTGCTGGTCGCCTGGGTGTTGAGGGCGATCCCGGTGACGCCGCCGTCGCGTCGTACGACGAGGTAGCCGCGGTTCGGGGCCTTCGGGTCGCGCCAGCCGAGGTAGTCGAGGGACTCCCAGGGGAGTTCGGTGAACCCCGGTGGCGGGGTCATCGCCTTGACCAGGCTCCTGGTCGAATTGACGAACGAGCCTTTGATCTCGTCGATGCTGAGCGGTTCCACCTCGGTCCTTCCGTTGTCCCGGCCATCCATCAGACCCGGCCGGGGACCCCGCGCGCAACCGAAATAAACAGTTGCCTAAGGCATCAACTGTCGAGATAGCCGGTACGGCGGGTGCCGTCGTGGTTGCGGAGGTCGACACCGAAGTCGACCCACGCCTTCAGCCGCAGCAGCATCGAGATGTCGAGGGGTCCGTCGGGGCCGGTGACGGTGAGGTCGGTCCCGCCGACCTCGTCGACGTCGAGGGTGAAGGTGAGGACGCGGTCGTCGTACCAGGTGAAGCGGTAGCGGCGGTCCTGGACCGCTTCCTCGATCCGGGCCTCCGTCGTGGAACCGTCGGGGAAGGTGAAGGTGATGGTGCCGTCCGTCTCGGGCGCGTCGGCCCAGTACCGCGAGCGGCCGCCCGGGGTGCTCAGGGCGCGGTAGACGTCACTCGGGCCGGACTTGAAGTGGAGTTTCCAGGTGGGCAACCGGGACACCTTTCACGAGCGGGCGGGGCGGGCAATCGATTTCGCAACGGTCTAGACCAAGATTAGACCCCGTTGTGTGGCGGTGCGATCACGATCGGAGTGGCCGGGTTCGGTCCGCGGTGCGGCTGGGGAGACTGACGATGAGTGCCGACGAGGTCGAGGGGTCCGCCGATGATCGACACAAAATTCACCCGTTGGCTGTTCGGTCACGGCCGGCCTAGGCGCCGTACGCCGGAGCGTTTCCGGCCGCGCGGGACGAGCTCCAAGGTGAGCCGGCTCGCCGACCGGTACGACGCGGAGGTGGATGCGGCGCTGCAACGGCTCTGGCCGAAGGCGCGGATCTACCACGACCGCGAGTTCACCCGGGATCGGGCCGACTTCCTGCTCGTGATTCGCGGGCGCGGGGTGATGGTCGAGACCAAGGTGAAGAGCGATCCCGGGGTGTTCCGCGGCTCCACGCTGCCGCCGCTGCTGGATCGGCTGCAGCGCGACGGGCGGCGGCTGGTCGTCGTCCTCAACCAGGGTGATCCCACGCCCGCCCGTGAACTCGTGGCGGAGATGCTCGGCGACAAGGGTTGTGTCGTCGTCTGGTCAGGCCCGCACCACGACGCCGACCTGCACGGCGCCGTCGAAGCCCTCCTCCGGCAGATGGTCCGCCACCAGTAACTGGTCCGCCACCGGTAACCGGGGAAGTGAAGCAGCGCGGAGAGGGGCGTCTCCGCGCTGCTGGCTTCGGGACGCGAGGTGTGCCAAATGGCGGCGAACCGAAGGACTGGGAACCCGCTAGCAGGAAGTCGCGGCAGTGCTGCCGCCGTCGACGATCCAGCGGGAGTTCTGCTGCTGGACCCGCATGTGATCGAGCCAGCGGGTGGGGGTGCCGGCCGGGAGGACGCGACGGCCGGTGGCGTCCACGGTGCTCGCGGCGGTCGTGTCGTAGCAAGCGGTCACGATGACGCCGTTGGAGGCGAGGGTGCGCTTGGCCCAGAGGACCGTCGTAGTACCGGTGTTGCGCAGCTTCTTGGTCCGGTAGTACTTCGCCTGGACGCTGATCGACTGGAAGAGCTTCGTCGTCATCAAGGGTTTGAGTTGCGCGGTCTGGACGCCGCCGCTGCGCATCATCTCGTCGAGAGCGGTGCGGTAGTCGTAGTACGCGTTGACGACGGGGTCGGCGGAGCCGACGGCGGGCCCACTGACCTGCTCGGTGAGACCGGGTTTCGACGCCTTCTTGGCGCCCGGGGACGAAGCGGCGACGTCGGACGACGCCCCCTCGGTACCGCACCCGGCGAGGACCATCACCGGGACTAGAACGGCGGAAACTGCCAGACTCCGAATGCGCATGCCGAACCTCCACTCTGGCCGCGCGCCGCCGACGCAGAACGTCGTTCGGCACTGACCGTGTAACGCGACGGCACGGACCGTGGTCACTGTGACCTAGGTCACATCCCACCCCCTACCGGAGTACCGGGTTCAAGTTGGCTCCCTGGCCGGAGGTGCACAACGGCAGAGATTTCTAGGCTCGACGACATGACACAAACGCTTGCGAACCACCGGATCCAGCCGCTGCCCAGGCGCGCCACCACGGTCGCCAGACAGCTCTGGTACGTCGTTCGGCTCGTCCCGACCGGTATCCAGGCGATGGCGGACGCGATCATCGGCCGCCCCGATGACGCGACTGCCCGTTGGCAGCAGCTGCACCCGCAGCGCAAGGCGAGCGGACTCGCGGTGTTCGGCGCCGGCCTGGCGAGTTCGGTGCTGGGACTGATGAGCTGGTTCCTGCTGCTCCTCTTCGTGACGTCCATCATCCGCGGCCCGTTCTACGGCTTCGTCGAATCCGGCCCGTACGGTCCCGGCACCTGGGGTGGCCCGACCAGAGCCGGCGCTTGGGCGGTGCACGCAGCGGTGTCGATCCCGATCATCGTGCTGATCCCGTTGGTCCTCGGCGGGATCGCGGCCCTGCACGCCGCGCTGATCCGCAAGGTGTACGGCGTCAGCACCGCCAGGTGGGTGCTTCCGGCAACCATCGCGGTCTGCGCCGGTGGCATGTTGTTCTTCTGGTCGTGGATCCAGCAGCTGTGAAAGAGTCCGATCGTGACCACTGAACAGGGCTCCTGGCCGCAGGGCAGGTGGTATTGGATAGCTGCCCTGGCTGTATTGCTCCTCTTCGGGCTCTCGTCGCTCGACCTCTATCAGCACTACACAATCGGCTACGGCTCGCTGGCCGCGGCGTTCGGCTTCACCGCGGCCAGTGGGTCATTGGCGCTGGCGCTTGGTCTCGCTCGGGCGATCAGCCTGGCGCTGGCCTGGTCCCGGCCCCGGCTGGGCCTGGGGATTGCGCTCACGACCACGGCGGTCACGGCGGCGACGGGTGAGGCGGTCAGCTCGAGTGAACCCTGGCCGTGGGCAGTCACCGGCGTCTTCGGCTACGCGGCCATCCTGGCGATCGCCGGCGCGCGGGGTATGCCGAGACGCCAGCTCATCCGGTGGTGGATCGCTGCCCAAGTGCTGAGCGTCGTCGCCTACGTGCCGGGCTGGGCGCTGGGCACCGCCAACTTCGCCTCCGGGATCGTGATGGCCCTGGTGTCGGCGGCCGGTGTAGTGGTGGGCGACCTGCTCAGGTCGCGCACCGAGGCCAGGCGTCGGCTGGCCGAGCAGGAGGTCATCAGCGAGACCGAGCGCGGTGAGCGAGCCCGTCTCCAGGAGCGGGCCCGGATCGCCCGTGAGCTGCACGACGTGGTGGCACACCATTTGTCGGTGATCGTCGTCCGGGCCGACAGTGCGCCGCACCGGCTGCCCGACGTACCGGCGGACGTGCAGAAGGAGTTCGCTGAGATCGGGGAGGCGGCACGTGCGTCGTTGACCGAGATGCGGCGGGTACTGCGGCTGCTGCGGTCCGAGGAGCACCAGGAGCTCGAGCCGCAGCCCGGTCTCGACCAGCTGCCCGACCTGGTCGAGACCGCTCGGCAGGCTGGTGCTGTGGTTGAGCTCAATGCCGAGTGGCTCGTCGAGATCGACCCAGCCGTCCAGCTCACCGCATACCGAGTCGTGCAGGAGGCGCTGAGCAATGCGGTCCGCCACGCGCCCCGGTCCGCCGTACGGGTTGAGGTACGGCGTGCTGACGCGCACCTGCAGGTGAAGGTGCGGAACGGACCCAGCGCGACTCCCGTGTCCACTGGCGGTGGGGGGCACGGTCTGATGGGGATGCGCGAGCGGGTCGAGCTGGTAGACGGCGCGGTGTCGGCCGGGCCGACCCCTGATGGCGGTTACCTGGTGTACGTCGCCATACCGGTCGGAGAGGAGGTGGCTGGTGCCGATTCGCGTACTGGTCGTTGACGATCAGGAGATGGTGCGCGCTGGGTTCGGCGCACTGCTGAATGCGCAGCCCGACATAGAGGTGGTCGGTCAGGTAGGTGATGGCGCGCAGGCGATCACCGCAGCCGCCGAACTCAGCCCGGACGTGATCCTGATGGACGTGCGGATGCCGGTCATGGACGGACTCGCCGCGGCCCGCGAGATCCTGGCGGGTCCGGAGGCGCCGCGCGTCATCATGCTGACCACGTTCGACCTGGACGACTACGTGTACGCCGCATTGCGGGCGGGCGCGAGTGGCTTCCTGCTGAAGCACTCGACGCCGGATGAGCTGGCCGGTGCGGTGCGGGTCGTTGCGGCCGGTGATGCCTTGCTGGCGCCGTCGGTGACGCGTCGGCTGGTGGAGGACTTCACGCGGGCCCAGCCGGTCGCCACAACCCCTCCGGACAAGCTCACGCCACGGGAGGCCGACGTACTGCGGCTGGTCGCGCGCGGACTCGCCAACCGGCAGATCGCGGCCGAGCTGAGCGTCGCGGAGCAGACGGTCAAGTCGCACGTGAGCAACATCCTGACCAAGCTCGATTTGCGGGACCGCGCGCAGGCGGTCGTCTACGCCTACGAGGCGGGCGTTGTGGTCCCGGGTCCGCGACACTGAGGTCATGGACGTACTCGAGCGACTCAGAGCCCTGTGCCTGGCGATGCCGGAGGCGACCGAGCGACTGAGCCATGGCGAACCGACCTGGTTCGTGCGGGACAAGAAGGTGTTCGGGATGTTCGCCAACCAGCATCACGACGACCGCATCGGTTTGTGGTGCGCGGCGCCGCCGGGCGTGCAGGAGTCGCTGGTCGCCGCCGACCCCGAGCACTTCTACCGACCGCCGTACGTCGGTCACCGCGGCTGGCTCGGGGTCTACCTGGACGTCGAGGACGTCGACTGGGACCACCTGGCCGACCTGGTCGAGAACGCCTTCCGCCAGATCGCCCCGAAGACCCTGGTCGCCCAGCTCGACCTTTAATCAATGAGAGATCGACACACACCAGGGGGATGTTGTGCTTGCATGTGGTCATGCACCCACGCGCAGGCCAGCCCGCCCAGCCCGGCGATCTCGTCGACGTCGACGCACTGCTCACGGCGTACGACAGCATCACGCCGGATGTCGAGAACCCCGCTCAGAAGGTCGTCTTCGGTACGTCGGGCCACCGCGGCTCGAGTCTGGACGGCGCCTTCAACGAGGCGCACATCCTGGCCATCACCCAGGCGATCTGCGAGTACCGGGCCGGTGAGGGGACCAACGGTCCGCTCCTGGTCGGTCGGGACAGCCACGGATTGTCCGAGCCGGCCTGGCGGACGGTTCTCGAGGTGCTCGCGGGGAACGACGTTCAGACGCTGGTCGACAGCGACGATCGGCTGACGCCGACGCCGGGTGTCTCGCACGCGATCCTGCGGCTGAACCGCGTCGAGCGTGCAGGTGCGGACGGCATCGTCATCACCCCGTCGCACAACCCGCCGAGGGACGGCGGCATCAAGTACAACCCGCCGCACGGCGGACCGGCCGACTCCGACGCGACCGGCTGGATCGCGAACCGGGCGAACGAACTGATCGCCGGCGGCAACCGTGAGGTCCGCCGCAAGCCCTTCGGGGAGGCGCGGCAGCACGCGAGTTCCTACGACTTCCTCGGCCACTACGTCGACGACCTGCCGTCGGTGCTCAACCTGGATGCCATCCGCAACGCCGGGGTCAAGATCGGCGCCGACCCGCTCGGCGGTGCGAGCGTCGACTACTGGGCCGCGATCGCCGAGCGGCACGGGCTCGACCTGACCGTGGTCAACCCGCGGCTCGACCCGGCGTGGTCGTTCATGACGCTGGACCACGACGGCAAGATCCGGATGGACTGCTCCTCGCCGTACGCGATGGCGTCCCTGGTCGCCCAGAAGGACCGGTACGACGTCGCCACCGGGAACGACGCGGATTCGGACCGGCACGGCATTGTCACGCCGGACGCCGGGCTGATGAACCCGAACCACTATCTCGCGGTCGCGATCTCGTATCTGTTCGCGAACCGCAAGTGGGGTCCGGAGGTCGCTGTCGGCAAGACGCTGGTGTCGTCCTCGCTGATCGACCGTGTGGTCGCGGATCTCGGCCGGCGGTTGTGGGAGGTTCCGGTCGGCTTCAAGTGGTTCGTGCCGGGCCTCATCGACGGGTCGGTCGGCTTCGGCGGTGAGGAGTCGGCGGGCGCGAGTTTCCTGCGGTTCGACGGCACGGTGTGGACGACGGACAAGGACGGCATCCTGCTCGCGTTGCTGGCCAGCGAGATCACCGCGGTCACCGGCGAAACCCCGTCCCAGGCGCACGCGAAACTCGTCGAGCGATTCGGAGCATCGGCGTACTCGCGGGTGGACGCTCCGGCGACCCGCGATCAGAAGGCGCGGCTGTCCGGGCTGTCGGCCGATGCGGTCACCGCGACCGAGCTGGCCGGTGAGCCGATCGTCGACCGGCTGACCAGTGCGCCGGGGAACGGCGCCGCGATCGGTGGGTTGAAGGTGACGACCGAGTCGGCGTGGTTCGCGGCGCGGCCGTCCGGGACCGAGGACCTGTACAAGATCTACGGCGAGTCCTTCAAGGGTGCCGAGCACCTCGAAGAGGTCTTCGTCGAGGCCCGCGACGTGGTGTCGAAGGCCCTCGGCTAACGGACGAACGCTTCAAGCAAACGATCCAGATCCGCGGCGGGCGCGTTGGTGAGCCCGCTGTGGATCGGACTCGGATGTACGACGGTACTGCGCGGCGCGGCGAGCCAGCGGAAGCGCTCGCCGATCCGGGTCGCCGCCGCGGGACCGCCCGCGGGATCACCGGCGCAGATCGCTCGAATGTGCTCCAGTGACGCGCACACCACGTCCACGTCGACGGCCGGATCGAGTGCGCGGAGTCGCGTCGGCTCGACGTCCCAGGCAGCGCCGAGGAAGTCGAGCGCGCGGCAGTAGAGCACCGCGCCGACGTTGACGAACTCGCCACGATGGATGCGCGGCGCAGCGCGCAGAATCACGTAGTCGAACGGAACCAGGTCAGTCACGATGCACCACCCGGCTGCCACGCGGACCGATGTTCCAACCGCGCCAGCAGATGCCCGAGATAGCGCTCACGATCCCCTTCGCCAAGCCACTCGTCCGGTACCAGCGCGATCACCTCGGTGAGCAACTCGGGCGTGATCGCCGCGGCCAGCTCATCCGCCACCGCCGGTACGCCGGGTGCTGCGATCGAGAACACGTGGTCATCGGCGTCGTACGCGAGCGTGGCGAACTTCTCCGCCGACATCCAGGAGTGGTGGAAGTACAACGCGGCACCGTGGTCGATCAGCCAGAGGTTCTTGTGCCAGACCAGCAGATTGGTGTTGCGCCAAGAGCGGTCGACGTTCGCAACGAATGCGTCCAGCCAGAGGATCTTGGCCATCCCCGCATCACCGGGGTTGCCGGCCGAGCCGTCGTACCCGAAGGAGCCGGGGAGGAAGTCGACCGCGAGGTTCAGGCCGGCGCTGTTCGTGAGCAGCGTCTGCACTTCGTAGTCGGGTTCCGACTTGCCGATCACCGGATCGAGCATGATCCGCTTCAGCTCGGGCACCCGCAGGCCGAGCCGCCGGAACAGTTCGCCGACGATCACCTCGGCGACCAGCGCCTTCGGTCCTTGCCCGGCGCCGTGGAACTTGATCACGTAGGTGCCAAGGTCGTTGCCCTCGACAACTCCGGGCAGTGACCCTCCCTCACGCAACGGCAGCACGTACCGGGTGGCAGTGACGATCGGCAGACTCACGCGGACGAGGGTAACCCGTTTCTCCCAGGGGTACCGGCAAGGGGTGAAGCATCCGTCCATCGGTGTCGAAGAAGAGCTTCTTCTGGTCTCCGCCACCGGTAACCCGTTGCCCCGTAGCCAAGCCGTCGTCGACGACCTGCCCGATCTCGATGTCACGCTCGAACTCACCCGCGCCCAGGTCGAGATCAACAGCCCGGTCTGCAACTCCGCGGCCGAACTGCATCAGCACCTGATCAGCATGCGTTCCGAGCTCGCCGGTGCGGCGCACAGCGAGGGTGCCCGCCTGCTCGCGATCGCCGTACCGCCGGCCGGGAAGGCCGCCCAGTTGGTGACCAAGAAACCGCGGTACCGCGAGATGGCCGAGAAGTTCGGTCTGCTCGCGCGGGAGCAGGGCATCTGCGGGTGTCATGTGCATGTGGATGTGCCGGATCAGGAGGCGGCGATCCGGGTTTCCAACCACCTGCGGCCGTGGTTGCCCGCGCTGCTGGCGCTCACGGCCAACTCACCGATCTACCTCGGGCAGGACACCGGGTTCGCAAGCTGGCGGTGGCTGATGTGGTCGCGCTGGCCGAGTGCCGGACCGCCGCCGTACCTCGAGTCCGTCGAGCACTACGAGGCGCTCGTCGCGATGCATGTCGCGGTCGGCACGGCCATGGACGAGCAGATGATCTATTGGGACGTCCGCCCGTGTTCCCATCTACCCACGATCGAGGTGCGGGTCAGCGACGTTCCGTTGACCGTCGACGAGACCGTACTGCTTGCGACGCTGAGCCGGGCGCTGGTGATGACCGCCTTGGACGCGGGGGACCTGGGCCCGACACTGCAGCCGGAGATCCTGCGAGCGGCGTACTGGCTGGCTGCTCGCGACGGTCTTACGGCAGGTGGTCTGGAGGTGACGACGGGGGAGTTGCTGCCAGTGGCGGAGGTGCTCAAGCGGTTGCTGCAACACGTCGGTCCCGCGCTGCAGCAGCTTGGCGATGAAGACCTGGTCGCCGACGGGATTGCGCGAGCGCTCTCCGACGGGAACGGCGCGTTGCGGCAGCAGCGGATGTTCCGTGAGGGCGGTGATGTCATCGCCCTCACGGAAGTCACCTAGCTAGTTCTTGCGGAGGAAATCTTCCAGGCCGTGCAGGTCGTCGGTGTTGAGGTGGTCGACACCGGCCGCGGTCAGTTCGGACCAGAGCGCTTCGCGCGCCGCACCGCGGGTATCCGGGGTAGCCCAGAACCGGACGCGATATCCGGCGTGGTGGGCGGTCTGGACGATCTCACGCAGCTTCGCCTGCTCGGCGGCCGGCATCGGGCCGACACCGACCCAGGTGAAGTTGTTCGTCCAGTTGTCGCTGACCAGCGGCATCAGCGACGCCGGCATCCCCGAGCGGAGGTCGCTCAGGCGGCCGTCGTACCCGGCGTACCGGATCTTCTGGGCCCTCAGTACGTCGAGCGGACGGTTGCCGCTGATCACCGAGGTGACCGCACCCTTCAGGACGCGGCCGTTGGCGAAGATCGTGCTGATCCCGCGGTACTTCCGCAGCGCCGCATCGACAGCCGCGTACGTCGATGGTCCGTCGCTCTTGATGTCGATCAGCAACTGGAAGTCGCGGCCGTGCCGGTAGACCTGGCCGTGGTTCGCGCGAACCCGATCGGCCAGCGGCTTCAGGTACAGGCTCTCCAGCGTGCGACCCGGCTTGGCGTCCTCCAGATCATGCGCGACCAGCAGTTCGCCGTCGACCAGCCAGACATCCGCCTCGACACTGTTGAACCCACGGTCCAACGCGTCCTGCAACGGCCGCCGGTGCTCGTAGTCGTTGTGCGCATGCGCCGACGGCAACGCGCGGACGGCCGGCGCGTCGTACGTGCGCGGCAACCGGAACCCGTTGTCCCGTACGACGGAACGCAGCCGATCGGGGTAGTCGGTGATGATCCCGTCGACGCCCTTGTCGATCAGCGACTGCATGGTCGCCGGGTCGTCGATCGTCCACGGGACCACCTTCATCCCGGCCTGGTGTGCCGACTTCACCATGTCCGCGGTCACGTACGGCTTGTAGTTCGGGTCGGTGATCTTGCCGTTCTGCGGGAACCCGTGCACCGGCGAGATCGCCGACGCGCCGAACGACTTGGTCGCCTTGACCAGGTCACCGCCGAAGTCGTCGATGTCGATCCCGCCGAGCCACGGCGACTTGCCGGGCTGACCGGTCTGCAGGAAGTCGTAGTTCGTCAGCGCGACCAGCGGCAGCTCGGGCGCGACCTGGCGCATCCGCATCAGTGCGCCCCAGTCGAAGCTCTGGATCGTCACCTGGCGAGCGATCCGCGCCTTGCGGATCTCCTGCGCGACGACCTGGACGAACTCCTCGCGCGGCGCGGTCTCGCTCGGCGCGCCGGCCTCGACCTTGGTCTCGATGTTCAGCTTCACGTCGTTGGCGTGATAGCGGTGCACGAGCGCGAAGACCTCCCGCAGCTCGGGCATCCGGGCGCCGGGGTCGGGCTGCTGGGCCGGGTGTTCCGGCTGCGTCAGCGAACCGCAGTCGAGCTGCTTGACCTGGTTCAGGCTGAGCGTGTTGATGTACTTGCCGACATACGGGTACTCCGGGTCGTTCGGCGTGTACGGCGCGGTGTCGCGGCACTTGTTCGCGCCGATCTTGCGGTCGTGGGTGACCACGGCGTGGCCGTCCTGGGTGATCTGCACATCGAGCTCGAGGGTGCTGACACCGACCTCGAGACCGTGGGCGAACGACGCGATCGTGCTCTCGACGGTCAGGCCGAGGCCGCCGCGGTGTCCCTGGATGTCGAAGCTGCCGCGATGAGCTGCCGCAGGCGCGGCCGGCAGCAGCAGGCCGCCGACGAGGGCAAGCGGCAGCAGCGCACGGGGAAGGCGGTGCATGAGGGATTCCTTCCGGGGGAGGGTGGGCGGGTGCCCCGAGAGTCTCTGGGGAAGGTATCCGACAAAAGGCCAGGAGGTAACCGTCAAGCATTCACGGAGTCGACACGATGTCGCGGGCGGACTGCGCCTCGCCGATCACCGAGCCCTCCTTGTACGCCGGGTCCAGCGAACCGGTGGTCGTCCGGATCACGGTGATGCGGACGTTGCAGGTGGTCGCACTCTGACCGGCCGGTGTCGCGGTGGGTGGCGGCGCGACCGTGATCTTGCCGCCCGGAACGACTACTGAGCCGGCCCCGGACGGCACCTGCATCTCGCCGCCTTGGATGCAGAGACCGTCCCACTTCACCTTCGTCTGCTGATCGGTCGGCACGGTCTCGAAACGCACCGGGATCGCTGCGCGGCGCGAGTACGTCGTCCCGTTGGCCGGTGCGGTCAGGAGGACCCGCTCGGGGAGCGAGACGACCGAGCGCGGAGCGGGTTCGTTCTCGCTGTTCCGCTGCAGGTCGAAGGTGACCTCGGTACCGGCGTTCAGGGTGCCGTCGAGCCGGCCGGAGTAGTTGGTGACCCCGAGAGACTTGTGGCGCTCGAGCTTGACCGACCCACCGCCGCCGGACGCGCTGATCGATTCGCCGTCGTTGAGCTTGACGAAGGTCAAGGTGCCGGCGCGCAGAGTCGCGAGCACGTCGGCACGCTGCTCGTGGTCCTTGACCGTCACGTGCAGACCGGCCTTGATTCCGCTCGTGCGGATGTCCTTGGAATCGGCCGTCGAACAGCCGGTCACGATCAGACCGGCGGCGACCACACCTGCGATAAGCCTCACTCGCCGGAAGCTAGCACCGCAGGGGCTCACCCGCCCGAGCACCCGAGCAGCATTCCAGCAGGGTGAAAAGTAGGGGTGCCGGACCGGGAAGCGCCTCACGGCGCGTGGCCGCTCGTAGCGGCTTTATTTGGGACCCGGGGCTTGCACCGGCCCGACACCTCGAACAGTGTAACCGGTGCCCAAATCCCTTGTCCTGTTGAGTTCTCGGGGCGCTGGACGCCATAACATCTTGCGCCGCACTATGCAACCACCGTCGGGGCAACGACCCGTGGGTAACTACCAGAGTTGGCCGGCGCGTTCGGCGCGCGCCGAGGTCTGCAACTGGTCTGCCATCTCGACCAGCTTCGACGCCGACAGCACCTCGTCGTGACCGTCATCGGCCAGATGTGCCCGGCCGGTCGCGATGATCCGCGCGAACGCGGCCGCCCGATCCAGCGTGGTGGCGAAGTCTCCAGTCGCGACACCCCGCAGTACGGCGTCCACCATGTCGCGCACCTCGGCCGGTCCGGGTGGCTCGGCGACTCCGGCGACGACCGCGTGCACCTCTGCATACTTGCGGCCGGTACTGAACTCGCGCGACACCTGGTCCGCATTCCCGTGCACCCAGGAACGCAACAGGTACAGCCGCCACAGTGCACCGGGCAACGAATCCGACGGCGCGTCGGACCACAGCTCGGCGAGCTCGTCGAGACCGTAGTCATCGGCCAGCTTCACGACCCGCGCGTGCACCTCGGCGTCCTCGGACGACCGCACCCCGCGGACCAGCAGCTCGGCGGTCCGGTGCGCGACTTCGGTCACGGCCGCCGGGTCGGCAGCACCCGGCAACGACTCGAACAGCTTGTTGCCCGGCATGATCGGTCGGCGCGGATTGGGAGAGCTCACGGCCTCCATGGTGCCTGACGCCGGAAGCCCTCGCATCTCAAGCAGGCTCGTCAGATAGATCGCTACTGAACCACCGCTTCGGCTCGACTGTGTAGAGCACGGGTGCGGACTCGGGATGGGCGAACTCGTTCTGCACGAAACCCTGCGCGTACTCGGCCGGCATGTACCGCTCGGCGATCTTCTCCATCTCGTCCGGAGTGGCCGGGCCCGACTTCACGACCGCGCCTTCGATGGTGACGTACTTGTACGGCATCTCCTCGGTCTGCACGGTCACCGACAGCGCATTCGCGGTGGCGAGCAGATCGGCCTTCCGGGTCTTGCGGCCGAGGGTGTTGGTGAAGAAGGTCAGCTCGCCACCGGGCTCGTAGTGGTAGAAAACCGGCGACGCCAGCGGCGGCCGCCCGTGCGGCTGGGCGATCGACAGGATCGCGACATGGGACGCGGCCAGGAAGGCCTCGCGGCCGGCGCTGCTCATCGGTCCGGGCATTCGACTACTCCTCACGCTTGGCATACACTTTGCTTGTCCAAGAGTTTGACTCTCAAAGTCTATGATTGTCAAGGAGGGATCGTGGCGGATTCCGTCGAGGTCGAGCTCGATCACCACCTGGCCGGGCACGATGCGGCCGATCGGGTGATCGAGGCCGCGCTCTACCGGATCGTCGAGCTCGCGCGTCTGCATCGGGAGTGGCAGCGGGCGGTCGCCGCGGAGGCGGGCCTGTCGCTGGCCGACTGTGAGGTGATCCTGCGGCTGGCTCATCTCGAGGCTCCGGAGAGGACGCCGAGCCAGCTGGCCCGGATCTTCCACATCACCGCGGGCAGCATGACCGCCCGCCTCGGCCGGCTGGAGGCCGGCGGCTACCTGACCCGGACGGTCCAGCCGGGGAATCGCGCCCAGATCCAGGTCGACCTGACCGGCAAGGGGAAGGTGCTGCACCACCGGTTCGCCGACCAGATGGTCGAGATCCACCAGCAGATGTTCGCCGGCGCACTCCCCGCCGAGGACCGCGAGACCCTCAACGACCTCCTCCGCCGCCTGCTGACGCATGTGGAGGCCACCACGTGACCAGTAGGCTCGACACATGGTGGCTGGGCGAGGCCAATTGGCCAAGAACTTGATCAAGTACGGCGTGCGCTACGGACCGCTCGTCGCCGAAGCGGTCAAGCACGGCCGCGAACCGGCCCAGCAGGCGGTTCAGGCGGCGGTGGCCCGGCGGACCGCCCGCAAGAAGGCGCTCGAGCACGCGCTGACCGTGCGCGAGGGGTCACTGCTGAAGGTGATCAAGGACGGCCAGTCGATCTTCTTCGTCTTCTCCGGCGACGCGATCGTGACGACGTACCCGTCGGTGCCGCAGGCGACCTATCCGGAGTTGCTGCGGCACGCGGACCTGGACAAGCGGGAGTCGGCCGAGCAGTTGGCCGCCGCTCGCGCGGCCCGCCGGCCGCGGATCGGCGCCCGGCTGCCGAAGCTGATCCGCCGCAAGTAGAGGCAAGGAGTCACGCGGAAGGTTGACGCGGGCGTAACATTCGCGACCCGGCGAGGCAACAGGCCGACCGCAGAGTAGAAGGACGAAGCTCCACGAGGGAGGGCGTCCGCATGCTCTGGAAGATCAGGACCGAACTCGCCGACCGGCCCGGTGCCTTGGCCGAACTCGCTGCACGGTGTGGTGCGGACGACATCAACATCCTGAGCCTGGAAGTCTTCACCGCCGAAACCGGTGCTGTCGACGAGCTGGTCGTGTCCACCGGAGTGGGCTGGTCCGCCGAGGACCTGACCGCACTGGTCGCCGAGGCGGGCTGCGTTCGAACCACGGTGCAGCCGTGTCAGGCCGACGTACTGAGTGATGCCCCGACGCGGTACCTGCGCGCCGTACTGCGGCTCGTCGAGGACCCGCTGTCGGTAGACGACGAGCTCGGCGCGCTGCAGGGGTTCGGCGAATACACGCCGGCCGAGTGGGCCCGGGCCGATGTCCTGGTCGAGATCGCGGGCCGGCTGGCCGAGCGGTTGCAGGAGCCGGTGGTCGACGGCCCGCGGCCGGGGAGCGGCGTACCGGAGTTGCGTCGCGCATCCGTCGAGGACGCCGAAGCTGTAGTAGCGATGCACGAGCGGTGCTCGCACGAGAGCCGCACCCGGCGCTATCACGTGCCGATGCCGAGGCTGACCACTCGTACGGCGAGGCACTTGTCGGCCCCGGCCGGTGGTGTCTCGATCATCGCGGGGGTCGGTGACGCCGTGGTCGGGATGGCGACGGCTGCGCCGTGGGAGGAGCTCGGCGGTACGACGATGGAGGTCGCCGTACTGGTCGAGGACGGATGGCAGGGTCGTGGTCTGGGAGCCCAGCTGTTGCGGCAGTTGATCGGCGCGGCGCGGGATCTCGGCGCCGATCGAGCGGTCTGCGTGGTGCAGCCGGAGAACGCGGCGATGCTGCGCACGATCGAAGGACTGCGGATGCGAACCAGGGTCGTCAACGACGGCGACAACCTGACTGTCACCGTCGCGCTGTCGCCCGAAAGCCTGTCGCATGCAGTGGATCGGCCGTCGGTGCAATATGGTCGATCCCGTGCCATCCCTGCCCGGTCGCAATCCGCACGGCCTACTGGTCAACCTGCCCGCGAGCACACGCTCGCCGCTCTTTCAGCTCTTCAGCCGATTGCTGATCGCGCTCGGGCTGCTGACGTTGATGGTGCTGATCGTGGTGGTCGACCGTGACGGCTACAAGGACAGTTACGACGGCTCTGTCAACCTGATCGACAGCATCTACTACGCCACCGTCACCCTCACCACCACCGGGTACGGCGACATCACCCCGGTGACGCCGACGGCCCGGCTGGTGAACGCCTTCGTGGTCACGCCGCTGCGGATCTCCTTCCTGGTGGTACTGGTCGGCACGACACTGGAAGTCCTGGCCAACGAAGGTCGCCGCATCATGCGCGACACCCGATGGAGGAAGCGCATGAAGGACCACGTCGTTGTCGTCGGCTACGGCACCAAGGGACGGGCAGCGGTGCAAACCCTGCTCAGCAACGGGGTCAAACGCGATGCCATCGTCGTGATCGACCCGCGCGCGCAGGCGGTCGGTGACGCGGGCAACGACCAGATGGCCGCGTTCCACGGCGACGCCACGAACCGCACGGTGCTGCGCCGGGCCGAGGTGATGACGGCCCGCGAGGTGATCGTGACCACGGACCGCGACGACTCCGCGGTACTGGTCACCCTCGCCGTACGGCAGCTGAACCCGACCGCACACATCGTGGTCGCGGTCCGCGAGGAGGACAACGTCCCGCTGCTGCGCCAGAGCGGCGCCGACGCGGTCGTCACCTCGTCCGAGGCAGTCGGTCGCCTGCTCGGTCTGTCCGCGGTCAGCCCGAACCTCGGCGAGGTGATGGAGGACCTGCTCACGTACGGCGAGGGCCTCGAGGTCGCCGAACGCCCGGTCCTCGGCCGCGAGGTCGGCAAGCCGCCGTCCGCATTGCCCGACCGCGTCGTCTCGGTCGTCCGCGACGGCAAGGTCCACCGCTACTACGACGCCAACGTCTCCGTCCTGGCCGCCGGCGACAAACTCATCGTCGTCCGCCCCGCCAAGGAAACCCCCTGGGCCGAACGCCCCGGCGCCGACGAAGACGACGACTAAGTCGCAAACGGTACGGCGTTCTGGCGGGTCGACCGGTCTCCCGCGGGGTGGTGCCAGCGGTTTTCGCGGGCCAGGAGGGGGAGGACTGATTCGCCGAACCAGTAGGCCTCTTCCAGGTGGGGGTAGCCGGAGAGGATGAATTCGTCGATGCCTAGGTCGGCGTACTCCTTGATGCGGTCGGCGACTTCGCGGTGGCTGCCGACGAGCGCCGTACCGGCGCCGCCGCGGGCGAGGCCGACGCCGGCCCAGAGGTTCGGGTAGATCTCGAGGTCTTCGGGGCGGCCTTCGTGCAGGGCGAGCATGCGCTTCTGCCCCTCGGATTCGCTGCGGCGCAGGCCTTCCTGGACGCGGGCGATCGTCTCCGGCGGCAGAGCGTCGAGCAACCGCCGCGCCTCGCGCCACGCGTCTTCGGAGGTGTCGCGTGTGATGACGTGCAGGCGGATACCGAAGCGGACTGTCCGACCGGCATCCGCGGCGAGCTTGCGGATCCAGGTGAGCTTCTCCGCGACGGCGGCCGGTGGTTCGCCCCAGGTCAGGTAGACGTCGCTGTGGGCGGCAGCCACTGGTCCCGCAGCCGCGGACGAACCGCCGAAGTAGATGGGTGGCGTCGGGTCGGGGACTGATACCAGTCGTGCCTGCTCGACTCGCAAATGCTTGCCTGCATAGTCAAACGGGTCGCCGTGCTCCCACAGCTTGCGCACGATCGCCAGGAACTCGTCCGTCCGCGCATAGCGCTCGTCCTTACTGAGGAAGTCGCCGAACGCCTTCTGCTCGGTCGGCTCACCACCCGTCACCACATTGAGCAGCAGCCGCCCACCGGACTGGTTCTGGAACGTCGTCGCCATCTGCGCAGCAAGAGTGGGGGAGAGCAGCCCCGGCCGGAACGCGACCAGGAATTTCAGCCGATCGGTCGAGTCGAGCAACGATGCCGTCGACAACCACGCGTCGTCACACCACAGCCCAGTCGGTGTCAGTGCGCCGACGAACCCGAGATCCTCGGCCGCCGTGACGATCTGCCGCAGGTACCGCGTCGTCACCCGACGATCCCGGTGTACGACGTCCGCCCCGTGCCCACCGCCGACGATGTTGCGCGAGTCGCCCGAGGTCGGCAGGAACCAGTGGAAGGTGAGAGTCATCGAACTGCTCCATCCAGTGCGCGGTTGTCGGAGTCGAGAGAACGGCCGAGAGTCTCGGGGAGCGCTCTCGCGGAGAGCAGGCTGACGATCGCGATCAGCACGTTGTACGTCGCCAGCCACCACAGATCGCCGTCGCCGAGGCTCACCAGCCAGGCCGCGATCAACGGCGTCAGCCCGGACGCGACGATCCCGGAGAGCTGATAGAGCGCTCCCAGCGCCGTGTACCGGACCCGAGTGCTGAACAGCTCGGCCCAGAACGCCGCGAGCGGTCCGTAGATCACCCCGTCCAGTACGCCGACGCCGACCGCGAGCGCGATGAACACGGTGACCGACGTACCGTGCTGGACGAGCGCTGCCGCCGGGAACGCGAACAGCAACGCGGCCCAGGTCCCGGCCCGGTACACGGGTTTGCGGCCGACGCGGTCAGAGAGCGCTCCCGCGATCGGGATCAGCGCGACGCCGATCAACGCGCCGACCACGATGCCGTTGAGTGCATAACTGCGAGGCAGCTTCAGATCGTTGGCGACGTACGAGAGCAGGTAGACCGAGAACAGGTTGAAGGTGAAGCCCTCGATGTAGCGCGTGCCCATCCCGAGCAGCAGTGAGCGCGGGTGCTGCTTCAGCAGGTCGACCAGCGGGACACTCGACACCTCCTTGCGTTCGCGCACCTTCGCGAACGCCGGAGTTTCGAGCACCGACAACCGGATATAGGCGCCGATGGCAAGCAATCCGGCGCTGACCAGGAAGCAGATCCGCCAGCCCCAGGCCAGGAACGCGTCCTCGGGCAGCAGACCGACCAGCGAGAATGCGGCCGATGCCAGGAACAACCCCGCCGGTACGCCGATATGCGCGAAGCTGCCGAAGAATCCGCGCCGGCCGGGTGGCGCGTACTCGACCGCGAGCAGGACCGCGCCGCCGTACTCGCCGCCGACGCCGATGCCTTGCAGGATCCGCAGCACCACCAGCAGGATCGGGGCCCAGACGCCGATGCTGTCGTAGCTCGGCAGGACGCCGATCAGGGTGGTGCCGACGCCCATGATCACCAGCGTCAGCAGCAACATCTGCTTGCGGCCGATCCGATCGCCGAAGTGCCCGAACACCAGCCCACCGATCGGCCGGGCCAGGAACCCGACCGCGAAGGTCGCGAACGACGCGAAGGTGGCGGCCGAACCGCTCAGTCCGGTGAAGAACAGTTTGTTGAAGACGAGTCCGGCGGCGGTGCCGTACAGGAAGAAGTCGTACCACTCGATGGTCGCGCCGACGCAGGCCGCGATCGCGACCTTGCGCGGCGAGGGCGGTGGTCGGTCGGTCATCGCGTCTCCCGGGCGGTGGGCAAGAGGTACTAAGTCGATGAGGTTAGTCGGGTTTCGCTCCGTGAGGTGGCGATCCCAGCATGTGAGCTGTTGACGGCGTCGCCGCGGCGCTTTATGGTCGGCCTGTAAACGATTACAAGAACGATTACAGGAGTCCCTGGTGAGCCGTCCTACGATTGCCGCGGTCGCTCGGGCGGCCGGGGTTTCGGTGGCGTCGGTGTCCCGGGTGCTGAACGGCTTGCCGGCGACCGAGGAGATGGCCGAGCGAGTACGGCGGGCTGTCGACGAGCTCGGGTATGTCCCGGACGCGCGGGCCCGGTCGCTCAAGGTGGGGCGGACGTTCCAGCTGACCCTGGCGGTGGCGGACGTCGGTAACCCCGTCTACGTCACGATGATGCGAGCCGTCGAGGAGGTCGTCTCGGCGGCGGGCTATCGGTTGGTCGTGACGACGACCGGGCCGGAGATCGTCGACGAGGTCGCGTTGGTGCGCGGGATGGCGCGTGGGTACGCCGACGGTCTGGTGATCAGCCCGCTGCGGGTCGACGACGACCTGATCAAGTCGATCCAGGAGTGCGACGTACCGGTGGTCGTCGCCGGTAACGTCCCGGCGAAGGCCGGGGTCGACACCGTGCGCGCCAACTCGCCGAAGGGCATGGCGCTGGCGGTCGAACACCTGGTGTCGCGGGGTCGGCGCCGAATCGCCTTCCTGAACGGCCCGGCCGACACGGTTCCCGGCGAGGCGCGCGCGAAAGGTTTCGCAGACGCGCTGCGAGCACACAAGCTGCAGGCAGTTGCGCAGGTGGAGGCGGAGGACTTCACCTTCGCAGCAGGACGCGAGGGTGGGCGGGCGCTGCTGGAGTTGGGGCGCGGGACTGTCGCTCACGAGGTGGCGGCCAGGGCCGACCGCGGTGCGGCGGCTGCTCGGCCGGCGTTTGACGCGGTGATTGCGGCCAACGACCTGCTGGCCGTGGGGCTGATGCACGAGCTGGCTGCCGCCGGGCTCGACGTACCGGGGGATGTTGCTTTGGTGGGGATGGATGACAGCGAGTTGGCTGAGCAGTGCTTCCCGCCGTTGACGAGTGTGAATCTGGGGTCGGCTGAGCGTGGTCGGCGGGCGGCTGAGTTACTGCTGGCTCGGATCGAGGACGGAGAGCGCTCCCCGAAGCGGATCATCGTGCACCCTTCGCTGAGCGTTCGGCGGTCGACGTGAGCACAACCACGGTCACGAGACCGAAGCAGAACAGGGAGGCGATCTTCCTCTTCCTGCCCGCGCTGCTGCCGGTTCTGCTGCTGAGCGTCTACCCGCTGATCCGGGGAATCGCTCTCGGGTTCACCAACGCCCGCGCCGGGCTCCGCGTCGACACCGACTTCATCGGCTTCGGCAACTTCGGGAAACTGCTGCACAACGACCTGTTCTGGGAGTCGTTCCGGATCGGCGTGATCTGGACTCTCTCGGTGACGATCCTGCAGTTCGTCGCCGCACTCGGGCTCGCGTTGCTCCTGAACACCAACCTGAGGTTCCGCGGCGTCGCCCGGACGCTCGCGCTGATCCCCTGGGCGATGCCGCCGGTCGTGGTCGCGATCATGTGGCGGCTGTTGCTGCACCCGACCAACGGCCCCGTGAACAAGATCCTCCAGGACCTGCACCTCACCGATCACCCGATCAACTTCCTCGGCGACTTCAGTACGGCGCTCCCGGCGGTGATCGTGGTCGGAATCTGGGTCGGGATGCCGATGACGACCGTGACTCTGCTGGCCGGGCTACAAGGGATAGACCGCTCTCTCTACGAGGCGGCCGCGGTCGACGGTGCCAGCACCTGGCACCAGTTCCGGCACATCACGCTGCCGCAGCTCAAGACCGTCATCGTCGCGATCACCAGCCTGGACCTGATCTGGAACTTCAACTCGTTCGGCCTCGTCTACGTGCTCACCGCCGGCGGGCCGGGCGGCAAGACCATGCTGCCGATGCTGTTCGCCTACAACGAGGCGTTCCGCTACGGGAACTTCGGTATGGCCGCGGCGATGGGTGACGTGATGGTCGTGGTGATCATCGTGTTCCTCGCCTTCTACCTGCGCAACCGCCTCCGGAGCCAAGCATGAGGACGCGACCGTTCGCCCGAGTCCTCCAGTACGTCGCCGTACTCGCGTACCTGGTGTTTCTCGCGTTCCCCCTGCTGTGGTTGATCTCCAGCTCGCTGAAGTCGCCGCGCGAGTTCGCGGCGATCACCCCGACCCTGCTCCCGAAGAACATCGACTTCTCGAACTACACCAACGCTCTTGAGGAGCAAGGCCTGGTCCGATCGCTCGGCAACAGCCTGCAGATCTCGATCCTGACCACCATCCTGGTGCTGATCGTCGCGCTCCCGGTGTCCTATGCGCTGGCCCGGTTCCGCAGCCGGCTCCGGCCGATCACCAACGGCTGGATCCTGGTCAGCCAGGTGTTCCCGGTGATCCTGATCGTGATCCCGCTCTTCATGATCCTGCGACCGCTGCATCTCACGAACACGATCCCCGGTGTGGTGCTGGTCTACCTGGTCTGGTCCCTGCCGTTCGCGCTGTGGATGCTCCAGGGGTACGTCGCCGCTGTCCCGCGCGAGCTGGAAGAAGCGGCCTCGGTGGACGGCGCGAGCCGGATCCGGACCATCATCGCGATCGTGATGCCGCTGCTGCGGCCAGGTCTGATCGCGACCGCCATGTTCACGTTCATCTCGGCGTGGAACGAGTTCTTCTTCG
The DNA here is from genome assembly GCF_039529655.1 of Kribbella yunnanensis. Classification (NCBI taxonomy): domain Bacteria; kingdom Bacillati; phylum Actinomycetota; class Actinomycetes; order Propionibacteriales; family Kribbellaceae; genus Kribbella; species Kribbella yunnanensis. Next base: position 131,628 of record NZ_BAAANF010000023.1, read on the forward strand.
CTCTGGTCCTGTTGCAGGACCCGGAGCTCAAAACCCTGCCGCTGGTCCTCGCCCGCTTCGTCGGCGCCGAGGGACAGGTGCAGTTCGGCCCGCTTGCCGCCGCGTCGGTGCTGGCGACGGTGCCCAGCCTGGTCTTCTTCGCCTTCCTGCAGCGCCGGTTGACCTCCGGCCTGATGAGCGGTGCGGTCAAGGGCTGACGATTCCCCTGAGGAGAAACAGATGAGGAAAGTAGTAACCACGTTGCTCGCGGCAACCGCTCTGGTGGCGCTTGCGGCTTGTGGCGGCAACAGCGACAGCGGCGATGGCGGTGACTCGAACGAGAAGGTGACGCTGAAGTTCCAGAGTCTCGCCTTCCAGAAGACCACGGTCGCCGCGACCAAGAAGATCGTCGCGGACTGGAACGCCGCCAACCCGAACATCCAGGTCGAGTACGTCCAGGGCAGCTGGGACTCGGTGCACGATCAGCTCGTGACCCAGTTCCAGGGCGGGACCGCGCCGGACATCATCCACGACGAGTCCGCCGACATCACCGGGTTCATCAATCAGGGCTACCTCGCGGACCTCTCGCCGTACCTGAGTCAGGCGACCAAGGACGCCGTGCCGCAAGGGGTTTGGGACACCGTCTCCAGCGACGGCAAGGTGTACGCCGCTCCGACGCTCCTGCAGTCGTACGTCGTTTTCGCGAACACCGCGGCGCTCAAGCAGGCCGGGATCACGGCGACCGGGGACTCGCTCAGCTGGGACGACCTGGCGGCCAACGCGAAGAAGCTCACCGCCAGTGGGAAGTACGGCCTTGGGTGGGGTTTGAAGAGCCCGACGGCGACCGTGCTCAACCTCGGGATGAACTTCGACGGTAAGTTCTTCGACGGTACCGGGCGCGACGCCAAGGCATCGATCGGGGACGCCGAGCTGGAGGTGCCGAAGCGGATCCACGCGATGGCTTATACCGACAAATCGATCGACCCGACCTCGCTGACGCAGAGCGGATCGGATGTGCTGCCGGGGTTCTACGCCGGCAAATACGCGATGGTTGTCGGTGGCAACTACGCCGCGCAGCAGATCGTTGCCGAAGCCCCCAAGGGCTTCCAGTGGGAGGTACTCCCGCCGCTGAAGGGCACGTCCGCCAAGCAGGCCGCCAATCCGCAGACGCTGTCAGTTCCGGCGGAGAGCAAGAACGTCAAGCAGGCGGCGCAGTTCATCGACTACTTCATGAAGGCGGAGAACCTGGCCGCTGTCGGGCAGGGCGACTGGCTGATCCCGACCACGCAGGCGGCGCGGGACGCGATCCTGAAGACGACCGGCGGCAAGGACGGTTGGCAGCAGACGCTCGCGAGCGGAGCCGAGCTGACCAAGGCGCCGTTCCAGAGCGTGGAGAACTACCCGAAGTGGAAGGATCAGATCGCGACTCCGGCGCTGCAGGAATACCTGGCGGACAAGACCGATTTGAGTGCCCTGGGCAAGAAACTGAATGACGGATGGGGTCAGGTCAACAGCTGATGCTCGAAGATAAGTCGACAGGTGCCCTTGTCGGTTCCGCCGTCGGTGACGCGATCGGCGGTGCCGTCGAGGGCTGGACTCCGGCGGCGATCCGGGAGCGGCACGGCGGCTGGGTGACCGGGATCGTCGGTCCCTGGTACGACGACTGGCGCACCGCGCGCCCGATTGCGCCGTACCACAAGGGCGATGGGCACATCACCGACGACACCTTGATGACGCACGCACTGGTCGAGGTGTACGACGAACGCCGTACCCACCTGGATGCGTACGCGATCGCCGAGTCGCTGGTGCCGAAGATGATCACCGGTCGCCGCTGGGTACCGGAGCTGGAGGCGGACGCGTTGCTGCTGCAGCGCGTCTTCCTCGCCGAGAAGTGGCTCGTCGCCCGGCTGCATTACGGACATGTCGACCCACGCGAGGCCGGTGTCGGCAACATCGTCAACTGTGGTGCCGCGATGTACATGGCGCCGGTCGGGATCGCCAACGCCGGCGATCCCGAGGGTGCGTATGCCGAGGCGATCGACATCGCGGGTGCACATCAGTCGAGCTACGGTCGGGAAGCGGCGGGCGTGTTCGCGGCCGCCGTCGCGGCCGCGATGGTGCCCGGGGCAACAACTGCCACCGTGATCGAAGCAACGCTGGCACTGGCCAAGGACGGTACCCGGAAAGCCATCCAGGCCGTGGCCGAAGCGGCAAGTGGTGTGACCGATTGGGAAGCGGCGATTCCCTTGCTACGCAAGGCGATCGAGCCCTTCGACAGTGTCGGTCCGGACTATCGCGACCAGTCCCTGGATGCCCGTCGGCCGAGCCGGACGATGGCGATCGAGGAACTTCCGGTCGCGCTCGGGTTCGTGATGGTTGCCGAGGGCGACGTACGGCGGGCTGTCCTCGGCGGCACGAACTACGGCAGGGACGCCGACTCGATCGCGTCGATGGCCGGCGCGATCACGGGTGCCCTCGGCGGACTGAGCGGCGTACCGGAGGAGTGGGCGAGCGAGATCGCCGAGGCGAGCCGAACCGACCTCGTGCGACCGGGCGTCCTGATGGCGTCGGTGGCTCGCGAGCTGCATGAAGCCGATACGCGTCGGTGGGCGCGACGGGCCGAAGTACTGGAGAATCTGACCTGATGAGATTGACCTGGGTGCAGCCGGAGGACCTGCTGCCGCATCAGCTGGTTCAGTCGAGGTCGGAGGGCATCGAGATCGCAGATGTCGAGGCCCGCTGGCGCAAAGCTGGTGGGGCGACCGAGGCGCCGGTCTCGGGCGCATCCGACAAGCCGGCCGGTTCGGAACTACGCGCCTTGGCGCGAGACCTCCTGGCCGAGCTGGACGCGCGGACTCCGGAGTGGATCGAGCCCACGATCCCGGAGCTGCCGCAGCTCGGCGGGTCGACGGATCGCGTCGCGAACGCCTGGCTCGGCCGAGCCGCCGGGAATCTCCTCGGCAAACCGGTCGAGAAGATCCCGCGCGAGGGGATCCGCGAGATCCTCCAGTCGTCCGGCCAGTGGCCGCTGACCCGGTACGTGACGGCCGTCGGCGTACCGGACGACGTACTCCGGCGCTGGCCCTGGAACCGGACCTCCGCGCCGACCAGCCTCCGCGAGGTCATCGACGGGATGCCGGAGGACGACGACCTCAACTTCGCCCTGCTCGCGCTGCGGATGCTCGAGCAGTACGGCGATGCGCTGACCACCGAAGATGTCGCTCAAACCTGGTTACGCGATCTCCCGGCCGCCCGCGTCTTCACCGCCGAGCGCGTTGCCTACCGCAATCTTCTGAACGGTGTCGAGCCGGCCCGGGCCGCCGTGGTCGGCAACCCGTTCCGCGAGTGGATCGGCGCGCAGATCCGGACCGACGTCTACGGCTGGACGCACCCAGGCGACCGTACGGCGGCCGCCCGGCTCGCGCTGGTCGACGCCCGGCTGAGCCATACCGGGGCGGGTGTGGACGGCGCGTTGTGGGTGGCCGCGATGTCGGCCGCGGCGATGGTGCTCGACTCGCCGATCGAGGCGGCGCTGGCCGGTCTCGAGGTGATCCCGGTCGACGGTGCGATCTCGCGCGCGGTCCGCTTCGGCCTGGCCCTGGGGGATCACCCGCTGGACGACGCACTCGATGCCCTGCACGAGGAATACGGCGGTCTGCACTGGGTACATGCTGTGAACAATTCGGCACTGACCGGATATGCGCTCACGGCGCCCGACTTCACGACCGCGATTGGCCGCTCGGTCATGGCAGGGTGGGACACGGACTCCGTGGGTGCGACGGTCGGTGCCGTAGTTGGTGCCATCCGGGGAGTTCCGGCAGAGTGGTCTGTACCACTGAAGAACCGGTTGGCCACCAGCCTGCCGGGGATGGACCGAATCGCATTCGACGAGTTGGCGGACAGGACTGTGGAGGTGGCCCGGGGTGGAGCCTGACGTTGTCGTCGTGGGCAGTGCGAACGTGGACCTGGTACTCCCGGTGCAGCGCATCCCGCGCCCCGGTGAGACCGTGCTCGCGGGCGTGCTGACCCGAGGCCCCGGCGGCAAAGGTGCCAACCAGGCCGCTGCCAGCGCGCGAGCCGGCGCGCAGACGACCATGGTCGTGTCGCTCGGCGCCGACGACGGTGGCGCGCTGCTGCGCGACACGCTGACCCGCGCCGGAGTCGACCTGTCGCTGGCGACGACCTCAGACGCCCCGACCGGTACGGCGATCATCACGGTCGAGGAGAGTGGTGAGAACTCGATCGTGGTCGCCCCGGGTGCCAACGGCGAGCTCGCACTGACGCCGGAGGCCGCCCATGCCATCGGCGGCGCCAAGATTGTGCTCGCCCAGCTGGAGATCCCGATGGAGACCGTCCAGGAGGCTGCGGCGACCAGCTCGTACTTCATCCTGAACGCCGCCCCGGCGGCCGAGCTGCCGGGTGCGCTACTCGCCGATATCGACCTGCTCGTGGTGAACGAGAGTGAGGCCGAGGTGATCGCTGGTCCGGACCGGAGCGCGTTGCTGAAGCTCGTTCCCGCTGCGGTGGTCACGCTTGGCGGGGATGGCGCGGTGATCCTGACCCGCGGCAACGACGAGATCACGGTCCCCGGCGTACCGGTCGACGTGGTCGACACCACCGCCGCGGGGGACACCTTCTGCGGGGTGCTCGCGGCAACTTTGTCTGCCGGGTCAGCGATCGAGCCGATCACCCCCCGCGACCTGACGAACGCGGTCCGACGCGCTAACGTTGCTGCTTCACTGAGTGTTCAAACCGCGGGAGCTATTGCCTCGGTGCCTCACGGGGATGCGATCGACGCGCGTTATGCGGAGGTGTATCTGTGAGTCCGCACGAACCGAGGCCCATCGACCTGCCCGCCCGGGTGGATCTGGGGCTCCGGGCCGACCTGTCCTTCCTCGACGATGCGAAGATCATTGGTGCGCCCGACGACCCGGCCGATCTGCCGCGCTGGCGCGCCAAGCTGGCCGAGTGGCTGATCGGGGCGTACGACCGGACGCCGTACGACGGTTCGCAGTACGAAACTCCGGGCCGGGAGTGGACCCAGACGGCGTACTCGGTGGCGCTCGTCTGGCTCTGGGACGACCTGCTGTACGACGTGTCGACCGGGCGGTTCACCCCGGAGAAATTCATCCGGCACGGAGTGGAACAGTTCGGCGGACACGACGCGATCGTGTTGTGGCACGCGTACCCGGTGATCGGGATCGACTCGCGGAACCAGTTCGACTTCTATCGCGACGTTCCGGGCCTTCGGCAACTGATCGACGACCTGCACCGGCTCGGGCTGAAGGTGTTCTTCGACTACAACCCGTGGGATGTCGGGACCCGGCGAGCCGCGCGCTCGGACGCCGACGAGTTCGCTTCGCTCGTGACGGACTATGCCGTCGACGGGGTCTTCCTGGATACGTTGAAGGAAGGCGACCCGGTGTTGACGCGGGCGTTGCGGGCAGCCAATCCGGCGATCGCGCTCGAGGGCGAGTCGCGGTTGCCGATGGCAAGGGTCAGCGACCACGCGTTGTCCTGGGCGCAGTGGTTCGCCGACACACCGGCGCCTGGTGTGCTGCGGGCGCATCTGTTCGAGCGCCGGCACATGATGCACCACACGCGCCGCTGGAACCGCGATCACAGCGCCGAGTTGCAGTCCGCGTGGATCAACGGCGTCGGCATCCTGGTCTGGGAATCGGTGTTCTCCAGCTGGGTCGGCTGGAACGCCCGCGACCGCGCGACCCTGCGCCGGATGGTCGCCGCCCAGCGCGCGTTCGCGCCGGTACTGATCGACGGCGACTGGATCCAGCTGACCCCGGAGATCCCGGACAAGGCCCGGGTGCACGGCATCTACGGTTCGCGATTCGACCTGCAGGACATCACGTTCTGGACGCTGATCAACCGGCACGAGGACGACTTCGAGGGCATCGTGCTGCGGTCGGAGGATCAGGTTGGTGACTGGTACGACGTGACGTCCGGCGTGCCGATCACGGCGAACGACGACGGCGTGCACCTCGTCGTACCGGGTCGTGGCGTGACCGGCATCGTCCGAGTCGGCGCGACCGCGGGAGCAAGTTGCCGGACGACCGCGCGCATGCTCGGCACTCGGCCGCGACCGCACGTCTCCGACTCCGCCTTCCCGCTTCGGCCGGCGGAACGGTTGCCCGTTTCCGCGGTTCCCGGTACGGCGTCGATCGGGCCGGTGGTCGACGTACCGGCTGGGCCGCAGGTGCTGACCGTGCGGCACCGGCGGCGCGAGACCGGTCTGTACGACCAGGCGCCGTACGTGGAGGAGTGGAAGCCGCTGCCGCCTCGCCTGCATGACATCCGCACGGTGACGCGCGAGGTCTCCTTGCCTGGGATCTCGGTGGCGGTGTCCGAGGTGACGAACGCGCAGTACTTCGAGTTCGTGACTGCAACTGCCTATCGACCAATGATCGCGAACCGGTTCCTTGCGCATTGGGTTGATGGTGCGCCGGTGGCCGGGACTCTCGATCAGCCGGTGACGTACGTCGATCTGCCGGATGCGCGGGCCTATGCGGCGTGGCGGGGCGGGCGGTTGCCGACCGAGGACGAGTGGCAGGTCGCGGCCGGGCTGGACGGTTTCGTTCGCGCCTCGCCGTTGGTGTGGAACCTGACCGAGAGCGAACACCGCGACGGCCGCAGCCGGTTCTGCATCCTGAAGGGCGGCTCGCACTATGTTGCCCAGGGCTCCGATTGGTACGCCGATGGTGGACCGCAGGAACCGGAAGTGAGCTTCAAGCTGGTCTTGACCGGTGGCGGACTCGACCGGTCGGAGACCATCGGTTTCAGGTGTGCGGGATGAGGCCTGCTCCTCTCGACGGGGTGAAGGTGCTGGAGGCGGCGACGCTGTTCGCGGGCCCGCTGGCGGCGACGTTCCTGGGTGACTTCGGGGCGGACGTCACCAAGATCGAGCACCCGTTGCGACCGGATGCGGCGCGGACCCATGGTGCGTCGAAAGACGGTGTCGGGTTGTGGTTCAAGACGCTCGGCCGGAACAAGCGGCTCGCGACCCTTGACCTGTCGTCGGGCGCTGAGGTCTTCCTCGAGTTGGTGCGGCGGAACGACGTACTGGTGGAGAACTTCCGGCCGGGGACGTTGGAGCGCTGGGGGCTCGGGCCTGATGTGTTGCTGGCGGCGAATCCGCGGTTGGTGATCGCGCGGGTGACGGCGTTTGGTCAGGTCGGGCCTTGGTCTGGTCGGCCTGGGTTCGGATCGTTGGCCGAGGCAATGAGTGGGTTCGCCGCGGTGACCGGTGAGCCGGACGGGCCGCCGACGTTGCCGCCGTTCGGGCTCGCGGACGGGATCACCGCGCTGGCGACCGCGTACGCCGTACTGGTGGCTTTGCGGGAGCGGGATCGGTCGGGTGCGGGTCAGGTGATCGACATGGCGATCATTGAGCCGATTTTGATGATGCTCGGTGGCGGGATCACGGCGTACCAGCAGACGGGGTACGTGCAGCCGCGGCTGGGGAATCGGTCGTCGAACAACGCGCCGCGGAATGTCTACCGGACCCTGGATGGTCGGTGGGTGGCTGTGTCGACGAGCTCGCAGAGCATTGCCGAGCGGGTGCTTACTTTGGTGGGGCGTCCGGATCTGGTCGCCGAGCCGTGGTTCGCGACCGGGCGTGAGCGTGCTGAGCATGCGGACGAGCTGGATGAGGCTGTCGGGTCGTGGATTGCTGCGCGACCGCTTTCTGCGGTGATGGATGCCTTTGAGAAGGCCGAGGCCGCGGTCGGTCCGGTGCATGACATCCGGGGGATCATGGCGGATCCGCAGTACGCCGCTCTGGAGACGATCGTTGCCGTTGACGACGATGAGCTGGGCGGGCCGGTACAGATGCAGAACGTACTGTTCCGGCTGTCGGAATCACCGGGGGCGATTCGCTGGGCGGGGCGGCGGCATGGGGCGAACACCGATGAAGTGCTGGCCGAGATCGGGGTCTCGCCGGAACAGCTTGCTGCGCTGAGGGCAGCCGGCGTGGTCTAGGTTTCTTGGGGGATGTTGTGCTGACAGGGTTGTACGTGCCGGCCAATCGGCCGGATCGATTCGCGAAGGCCGTTGCCGCTGGCCCCGATCTGGTCGTGTTCGACCTGGAGGACGCCGTACCGGTCGACGCGAAGGCCTCGGCGCGGGAGTGGGCGGTCGCGTGGGTCGCGGCGCATCAGGCGAGCTCAGAGCTGAGGGTGAACGCGCCGGGTACCCCATGGCTTGCGGACGACCTGGCCGCGGTGGCCGCCGTACCGGAGATCCGTTTGCGCGTGCCCAAGGTGGAGAGCGCCGCAGACGTCCTGCGCGTCCTCGAACAGGTGCCGTCGGCAAGAATCACCGCCCTGATCGAGTCACCCCTAGGCTTGGAGCGTGCCTTCGAGATCGCCACGGCTGATCCCCGGGTGGTCGCGGTCGCCCTAGGCGAGGCCGACCTACGCAGCTCTCTCGGTGTAGACGGTCCGGAGGGCCTGGCCTGGGCCCGCGGACGCCTCGTGTCAGCATCCCGAGCCGCCGGCCTCGGCGCCCCCATGATGTCGGTCCACCCCCGCGTCGACGACCTCGACGGCCTCCGCCGCACAAGCCTCGAAGGCCGAGCCCTCGGCTTCGTCGGCCGAATGGCCATCCACCCGCGGCAACTCGCGACAATCGTCGAGTCCTTCACCCCAACCGCCGTACAGCTCACCGAAGCCCTCGAACTGCTAACCGCAGTCGAAAAAGCAGGAGTCACCACAGGCGGCGTAACAGTCCTCCCAGACGGCCGAATGGCCGACCCCGCCATGATCGGCCGAGCCCAAGAACTCAAAACCCTCGCCACCGAAATCAAGCGCCGCGGTTAACCCCACCCGCGACCGCGGTTGAGGGGCGAGTGCGGTCGACCCCGCCCGCGGGTGTGGTTGAGCGGCAGGAGTGGCGTTGCCCGCCCACAGCCACGGCTGGGTTGGCGCCCGGGGAGCGATGCCGGATGCGCAATCTGCGCAACGACAGGACGTATAGGTGTACCAGGCGATACCGGCACGCTCAGCGCGAGCGCCGGCCGCTGCAGTTCGGCGCACACGTCCTGTCGGTCGGGTGGTGACTGCCGTCGCCTGACACGTGACCGCCAGGTTGGGGTCAATAGTCGCCCTGCCTCGCTCAATTTGCTCCCCAACCCGGGTGACGGCAGGACTTCGACCCGGCGCGCCGCCCGACCCAAACCGGATCGGCAAGAGCTGCACGACCGACAGGAGGTGTCTGCCGAATCGCGGCTAGCGGAGCTGACGGCCGGCGTGAGTCGGCGTGTACGTAGGCACCTACGTCCTGTCGGTCGGGTGGTCCCGGGCTGTGGCTGGGTAGGTCGGCTGCCGTCGCCTGGTAGGCAGCCATCGACGACGTGCAGGGGTGGGTGGGGCGATCACATGCGTCTGGTTCGGCCAAGTCCTCGGGTGGGTGACGCCAGACCACGCCTCGATCACGTGCACGGGTGGGCGAACCGCCTGCGCCGTCGACCTCGCTGGCGGGTGGGGTAATCGCACTCGACTGGTCGACCGCGTTCACGGGTGGGCGACACCACATGTACGGCTCGATCACGTGCAGGGGTGGGGGATCACCTGTATCCGGTGGGGAGCGAGTTAAGGTCGTAGGCATGTTGCCGCGCAGTGTTGATGCTGTGGTGATCGGTTCGGGGCCTAATGGGCTGGTGAGCGCGATCGGGCTGGCTGATGCCGGTTGGGATGTGCTGGTGCTGGAGGCTGCGGACACCTTTGGGGGTGCTGTTCGGTCTACGGCCAGTGACGGGTGGGTGAGCGACCGGTTCAGTTCGAACTATCCGCTGGGTGTTGCGTCGCCGGTGATTCGGGCGCTGGAGCTTGAGCGGTTCGGGTTGAAGTGGGGGCATGCGCCGTTGCCGTTGGCGCATCTGCTGGATGCGGATGAGGGGACGGCGGTGGCGATCCACCCTGATCCTGAGGACACGGCGAAGTCGGTTGGCGCTGAGCATCCGGGTGATGGCGAAGCGTGGTTGCGGCTGTACCAGCAGTACGTCGCCATTCGCGAGCCGCTGCTGAGGTCGTTGCTCACGACCTGGCCGCCGGTGTCGCCGGCGATCAAGTTGGTTCGCAAGCTCGGGTCGGCCGGTGAGTTGTTGCGCTTCGCGCGGTTCATGGCGATGCCGATGCATCGGATGGGCAAGGAGTTGTTCGCCGGTCCGCGCGGTGCTGCATTGCTGGCCGGGAATGCGCTGCACGCCGACGCGCCCTTGTCGGGCAGTGTCAGCGGGACGATGGGCTGGTTGCTGGCGATGCTCGCGCAGGACGTCGGGTATCCGGTGGCGGTCGGCGGATCGAGTGCGTTCTCCGGTGCGCTGGTGGCTCGGGCTGAGCGGGCGGGTGTGTTGTTCGCCGCGTCGATGCCGGTGACGTCCGTCGAGGTGAGCGGTGGGCGGGCGACCGCCGTACTGACTGCTTCGGGGGAGCGGGTTGCGGTCGAGCGGGCGGTGATCGCGGACACGTCGGCACCTGCGCTGTACGACGTATTGTTGTCGGGGGCAAGTATTCCGGCCGGGTTGCGGCGGGATCTGGATGAGCGGTTCGAGTGGGACTACCCGACCGTGAAGCTGAACTTCCGGCTCAGCGGGCCGGTCCCGTGGAAGGCCGCCGAGGCACACTCGGCCGGGGTCGTCCATCTCGGTGGGACGGCGGACGAGCTGGTGCATCTGGCGGCCGACCTGGATACCGGGCGGGTGCCGACACAGCCGTTCCTGCTCGTTGGGCAGACCACGAAGTCGGATCCGTCGCGATCGCCCGCGGGTACCGAGGCGGTCTGGGCGTATGCGCATCTGCCACGCGGGATCGCCGACGATGAGGCTGCCGGGAAGCTGGCCGGGCGGATGGAACGCGCGATCGAGCGGTTCGCGCCGGGCTTCGGTGAACTGATCATCGATCGGGAGTTGCAGCGGCCGAGTGCTCTCGAGGAGGGGAACGCGGCGCTGGGGTTCGGTGCGCTCGGCGGCGGCACGATGCAGCTTCAACAGCAGCTGATCTTCCGGCCGACCATCGGACTCGGCAGCCCGCGCACCTTCGTCACCGGTCTGTACCTCGGCAGCTCGGCGATCCACCCAGGTGGCGGAGTCCACGGTGCCTGCGGTCACCTCGCGGCCCGTACGGCGTTGCGCGACGCGTCCCTGCTCGGCCCGGTCACCCGGTCGATCCCGGCTGCCGCGCTGCGTCGCCTGCAGAAGTGAAACTGCCCGAGTCGACCTGCCGTACTCGGTTCGCCGCCGCGCGGGTGGCTCGGCTCGCGACGGTCGGGGCGGACGGCGTACCGCACCTGGTTCCTGTCACGTTCGCGGTCGCCGGTGACGAGGTCTTCATCGCGATCGACCAGAAGCCAAAGACCACGCTGAATCTGCGGCGGCTGCGGAACATCGCCGCCAACCCCGCGGTCACGCTGCTGGTCGACGAGTACGACGATGACGACTGGACCCGACTGTGGTGGGTCCGTGCCGACGGAACCGCCCACGTGCAGGACGAGGCGGTCGAGTTGCTGGTCGCGAAGTATCCGCAGTACGCCGACGATCCGCCGCGGGGACCGGTGATCGTCGTACGGGTCGATCGCTGGAGCGGCTGGGCGTTCGCCTGAGCAGGCGGAAATTGCCTATACATCCGGCGATCGGACCTTGAATGATGAGTCGGGTGACTGGATTCAGATCGGCTCGGGAGCTCAGCGCGGCGTTCTATGAGGACGTGATTCGGCCGGTGGTCGACGTACCGCATGCTGCCGGGTTGCTCGGGTGGGGATCGGATGTCCTCGGGTACGACACTGAGCGGTCGATGGACCACGGGTGGGGACCGCGGCTGCACGTGTTCGTGGACGAACCGGCCCCGGTGCGCGACGCGATCGAGAAGGCGCTGCCCGACGAGTACGACGGGCATCCGGTGCGGTTCGGGTGGGATACGCAGGAGCCGATCCACCACATCACGGTGACGACGATCAGCTCCTGGCTCACCGATCTCCTCGGATTCGATGCGTCGGCTGGAGTTGGTACCTCGGACTGGCTGATCACGCCGCAGCAGATGTTGCTGGGCGTCATCGCCGGACCGGTGTACGCCGACGACGGGCGGCTCGACGCGGTTCGGGCGCAGCTGCAGTGGTACCCCGACGAGATCTGGCGCTGGTCGATGGCGTGTCAGTGGTCGCGAATCGGGCAGGAGGAGACGTTCGTCCAGCGCACCAGCGAGGTTGGTGATGAACTGGGCTCACGCGTGCTCGCGGCCCGGCTGACCCGGGACTTGATGCGGCTGGCGCTACTCCAGTCGCGGGTGTACGCGCCGTACTCGAAATGGTTGGGTACGGCGTTCGCCCAGCTAAGCCATGCGGATGGGCTGGATCGCGTGCTGGCTGATGTACTTGCCGCTGACAACTATCCGGCCCGGGAGCGGGCGCTGACGACCGCGTATCGCTTGCTGGGTGAGCGGCACAACGCGCTGGCGATCACACCACCGATCGATCCGGCGCGGCGGCCGTTCCATGAGCGGCCGGCGCTGGTACTCGACGCCGGCCGGTTCGCGGCCGCCTGCCTGGCGACGGTGACTGACACGGCGTTGCTGGAGTTGCCGTCGATCGGGACGGTGGATCAGTTCGCTGACAACACCGATCTGCTGAGCAACCCATCGGCGTACCGGCGGCTGATCGGGGCTTACGACCGGGTGGCAGAATCGGCTGAGTGAGCATGGAGGAGTTGCTGCGTGAGCTGACGCCACAGGTGCTTGGGTTCCTGACTCGGCGTTACGGGCAGTTCGATCTGTGTGAGGACGCTGTCCAGGAGGCGTTGCTGGCTGCGGCGACGCAGTGGCCGACCGACGGCGTACCGGCGAATCCGCGCGGCTGGCTGATCACGGTCGCTACGCGGCGACTGACTGATCAATTCCGCAGTGAGAGCGCACGGCGGCGGCGCGAGGACTCGGTCGCCGCGATGGCTGGGACGGAAGAGCTCGTCTCGCCCGGTGCAGACTCCGTCGAGGCTCCGGATGAGGACGACACGCTCACGTTGCTCCTCCTGTGTTGCCACCCGGCCGTCACGCCGGCGTCACAGGTCGCGCTCACGCTGCGCGCGGTCGGCGGCCTCTCCACCGCCGAGATCGCCCACGCGTTTATGGTGCCTGAGGCAACGATGGCGCCGCGGATCAGCCGCGCGAAGAAGAGCATCAAGGAGGCCGGGAGTTCCTTCGAAATGCCACCGGCGGACGAACTCGCAGACCGGGTGCGCGTCGTACGGCAGGTGCTCTACCTGATCTTCAACGAGGGCTACACGGCGAGCTCCGGTGAGTCGCTGCAACGCGTCGAGCTGACCGCCGAGGCGATCCGCCTGACCCGGATGCTGCGAACGGCGTTGCCCGACGACGGCGAGGTCGCGGGTCTGCTCGCGCTGATGCTGCTCACCGACTCCCGCCGTACGGCGCGAAGCACGGCCGACGGTTCGCTGATCCCTATTGACGAACAAGATCGCGCTCTCTGGGATCGCGCTCAGATCGACGAGGGCACCACGCTCATCCTGTCCACGATGGCGCGTGGGGGAGTCGGCCCGTACCAGGTGCAGGCCGCGATCGCCGCCGTGCATGCCGAGGCGCCGAGCGCCGAAGAGACCGACTGGCCGCAGATCCACGCTCTCTATCTGATCCTCGAGCAGCTGACGCCGAACCCGATGATCACGCTCAACCGAGCGATCGCCTTGTCCCAGGTCGAAGGACCGCAAGCCGGTCTGGATCTGCTGTCCACCCTGGACGGCAACAAGAGCCTCACCGAATCGCACCGCCTGGACGCCGTCCGCGCCCACCTGCACGAGCGCGCCGGCAACCTCACCGAGGCCCGAGACCTCTACCTCGCCGCTGCCCGCCGTACCACCAGCCTCCCCGAGCAGCGCTACCTAACCGCCAAGGCTGACGCCTGCACGATCTAGTACGCCGGCAAGATCGAACAGGTCGGTCAGTGTGAACGACCCCGACTCGTGGCTGGGCAGGGCGGGACGCCAGTCGTCCGGCATGGTGAGCTGTGCGAGCAGGGCTTCGCCGAGCAGACGGCTGCCCAGCGGCCCGAGCGTGGCACCGGCGGTCACGACCTCGGCTTCGGCGAGCAGGTAGTACCACAGGGGAGTGGAGCGATCGAGGCCGTAAGGCTGGAGCTCTGCGAGGTCAGCGGGCGCGAGGACCGGTACGCCGATTGTCTCGGCGATCGCCTGGCCGGACGGTACCTGCCAGGTGAGGTGGCGCAACAGATCCCGCTGTGGCAGCGAGACGGGCGCATCGCCGCTCGGCAACGCCTCTCGCGGAAGCTGGAACAGCGGGGTGCAGATGGAGCGATCCAGCCTCTGCCCTCGTGCGGCCTGCAGTTGTCGCCAATCGACGAAGCGTTGCGGATCGCTGCGGCCGCCGCGCAGGTCTGACCCGTCAGGGTGGAAGAGATAGCAGGCCAGGTCGTCATTCACTCGATAGGCCGGCCGCAGCTGGGCGTGGCCGATGCGGAGCGCGATCTGGAGTTCGATCGGCAACGCATCGGCCGGTCGCCGCGACACCCGGGCCCAGCTGCCGGGCTGGGTCAGCGCCGGCAGGTACTCGTGCCGGACGATCCACTGGTAATGCCAGACGACCTCGCGGCGGTACTCGCCGAAACTCCTGACACCGGCGGACCGGAGTCGATCGACGACGTGGTTGTGAAAGCGCAGCACCGCGGCATGCAGTCCAGCGAGGATCACGGTGTCGTCGTTCCGCAGGTCCACGGTCATCGTCGTGCCGTCCGGGGCGCGCGGCACGTCTTCGTACCGACCGCCGTGCCCAACCAGCAGTTTGTCGGGGTCGGCTGGGTCGAAGTGCAGTCCGGGCGGGCCGTCGGAGTAGACCGAGTCGAGATCCAATCCCGGCGTGCGCTGGTTGGTGACCACTCGCGGATCGGCGGGGCGGCCGAGCCGTGAGCGCGGATCGAGGGACAGATCGTGGCTGATGAACTGTCCGAAGAAAGCGCTCTCTGCGTTCTGAACGCCCGTTCCCGGCTGGTCGGCGAGGACCTCCGCGCTCAGGGTGAGGTCGTCGCGGGCGTCCAGCGGGCCGTTCGGACGGCCGAGCTCGAGCAGCGCCGCGACGACTTCGGGCGTGTTCTCTGCGAACGGCGGCAGAGCAAACGCTCTCTTGTACGGCGTCATTCAGCCGCAGTGCCCGTCGCAGTGGTACGACCAGGCGTCCCCGCAACCGAACCTCGTCCGCGTGCAGTTGTTCGCCCGGAACCAGCACGTACCGTCGCACCAGTCGTCCCAGGTTGAGCACGAGCAGTCGCCGGCGGGAGCCATCCCGGCGTTGTCGGACGGACCGAGGGTGCGGAACAGCTTGCCGGCCTCGCGCTTCTCGTACGCCGAGTTGACCAGCTCGCCGAAGCGGTCCCGGCCGGCGAAGTCCTCGGCGGGGTACTCGAAACCACGCCGTACGAACGCCTCGAACTCGTCCAGAGCTGTCGCTTGGTCGCGCGAGACGACTCGGGCGGCCGCGCGGTGGCGGCGGATCTGCTCCAGCCAGAGGTCTTGGCGGACGGACACCGGCAGCTCGCCGTACACGGCCTTCCGATAGGCCATCGGCAAGCTCGTGAACTTGTCGTAGCTGCGCGGAAGTTTGTCCTTGTTCGCCGCGATCCAGGCGGGAATGTCGGCGGCGCGGCCGGTCGCGAACGCGGGGGCACGGCCGGTGAGCACGATGCCGGCAGCCATTCCGGCACCGGCCCCGAGCCGCAGGAACTGCTTGCGGTTCAACCCCGCGGCAGGCCGCGACGACTGCTGCAGTTGACCGAGACCGCGGAGTACGGCGAGCGTCGCCCGGACGCCGAGCGCGCGAACCAGTGGCCTGACCAGGGCAGGTCCGGTCCAGGCGGTGGCGGACTCCCGGCCGGCTGCCGTCCGCACTCGGAGCAGCGTCGGCCGCCACGGCGCATCCGCGCCCAGCGTCTCGTTCCGCCAGCGGGTCACGTCGTCGTTCTGCAGCGGCAGTACGTCGAGCCGGCCGGCCGAGGCTTCTTGGGTGGCAGTGGCGATGGCTCGGCAGTTTCCGCAGGACGCGTCGAAGGCGAGGATCCAGCGTTCGTCGGGCATCGAGAGCTCCATCCGATCTCATTGTGGAGTAGACCAGATCACCGTGGCGGACCGGCCGGGGAGGCGGCAAGGCGTTCGACGAACGCCGAACCCCGGCTTCGGGGAGTCCCGAAGTGGACTGTGGTCTGGGTCACGTGACTCCGGTTGTAACTTCGGTTTACAGTGGCGGGTATGAGCCTTCTGGAGCGGACGCGTGGTCGGGAGCGGCGGCGGGATGTCATCGGGGTCGGGGTCGCCTGGCTGAACCGGCTGGCGAAGTCGCGCACGATCGACCGGTTCGGGTGGCGCAAGCAGACCGAGCGCGTGGTGTTCGAGGCGACGAAGAGCGGTTTCAGAACGGCGGGAGCGCTCTCCCGGAGTTTCTCGGCCGCCTCGAAGCTCGCGAAACCGTCGCGGTTGCCGGCGGCGCGGGGGACCGGGAAGTTCGACCTGACGCCGACCGAGGACCAGCAGACGGTCGTCGAGGTGGTGCGCGAGTTCGCGGCCGAGGTGCTGCGCCCGGCCGCCGCGGTCGCGGACAGCGACTGCGCGACCGAACCCAAGGTGCTGTCCGCCTCGGCGGATCTCGGGCTGAGCCTGATCGAGGTCCCGGAGGAGCTCGGCGGCATCGTCACCGAGCGATCCGCGATGACCGGCGTACTCGTCGCGGAAGCGCTCTCTCACGGGGACATGGGGCAGGCCGTCGCGTGCCTGGCACCGGCCGCCGTGAGTACGGCGATCTCCTTGTGGGGAGACGAGACCCAGCAGGCGACCTACCTCCCGGCCTTCACTGGCGAGTCGGCCCCGGCTGCCGCGCTCGCGATCCTGGAGCCGCGACCGCTGTTCGACCCGTTCGACCTCCGCACCCGAGTGACCGGCGGCAAGCTGACCGGCGTGAAGTCGCTCGTGCCGCGCGGAGCCGAGGCCGAGCTCTTCGTCATCGCCGCCCAGCTCGACGACCGCGGCCCGGCGCTTTTCCTGGTCGAATCCGGTCACCCCGGTGTCACGATCGAGGCCGAGCCGTCGATGGGTCTGCGGGCCGCCTCACTCAGTCGGGTGATCTTCGACGACGTACCGGCGGTTCAGCTCGGTACCTTCGACGACTACGTCGAGTGCGTCCGGCTCTCGCGACTCGGCTGGTGCGCGCTCTCCCTCGGTACGGCGAAGGCCGTGCTCGACTACGTCACGCCGTACGTGAATGAGCGCATCGCCTTCGGTGAACCGATCAGTCATCGCCAGTCCGTTGCCTTCATGGTCGCGAATATCGCGATCGAGCTCGAAGGGATGCGCCTGGTGACCTACCGAGCCGGATCCCGTGCGGAGCAAGGACTCCCGTTCGCCCGCGAGGTCGCGCTCGCCCGCCGGCTGTGCACCGACAAGGGCATGCAGATCGGCACCGACGGCGTACAACTCCTGGGTGGGCACGGGTTCGTGAAGGAACATCCGGTCGAACGCTGGTACCGCGACCTGCGCGCCATCGGCATCATGGAAGGCACGGTGCTGGTCTGATGATCAACCTCGAGACGCCCCGCAAGTTCCGGGCCTTCGTCAACCAAGCTCACCAGGTCGCCGCCGAGATGCTCCGGCCGAACTCGCGCCGCTACGACCTCGCCGAGCACGAGTACCCGGTCGAACTCGACATGCTCGCCGCGATGGTCGACGGGTTGGGGGCCTCGGGCACCGGTTCCGGCGCCGGCGCGGCGGGCGTCCGCCGTACCGAAGGCACTGAAGACACCGGCGTCAAGAACGGTTCGAACCTCTCCTCGGTCCTCTCCATCATGGAGATGTCGTGGGGCGACGTCGGGCTGCTGCTCTCGATGCCGCGCCAGGGCCTCGGCAACTCCGCGATCGCCTCGGTCGCCTCCGACGAACAACTCCGCCGCTTCGAAGGCGTCTGGGCGGCCATGGCCATCACCGAACCCGAGTGCGGTTCGGACTCCGCCAGCATCCGCACCACCGCCCGCCGCGACGGCGACGACTACATCATCGACGGCGAGAAGATCTTCGTCACCGCCGGCGGCCGCTGCGACGCCGTCGTCGTCTGGGCCACGCTGGACAAGTCGGCCGGCCGCGCCGCCATCAAGTCCTTCGTCGTCCCCAAGGACACCCCCGGCGTCACAGTCGAGCGCCTCGAACACAAACTCGGCATCCGCGCCTCCGACACCGCCACCATCCGCTTCGACAATTGCCGCGTCCCCGCCGCCAACCTCCTCGGCTCACCCGACATCGACCCCGGCAAAGGCTTCGCCGGCGTCATGCAGACCTTCGACAACACCCGCCCTCTGGTCGCCGCCATGGCGGTAGGCGTGGCCCGAGCCTCCCTGGAACTCACCAAGGACCTCCTGGCCGAGGCCGGCGTCGACATCGACTACGACCGCCCCACCCACCGCCAACCAGCCGCCGCAGCCACCTACCTCCAACTGGAAGCCGACTGGGAAGCCGCCCACCTCCTGGCCCTCCAAGCCGCCTGGATGGCCGACAACGCCCGCCCCAACTCCCTCGAAGCCTCCATAGCCAAAGCCAAAGCCGGCCGCACCGCCAACGACATCACCCTCCGCTGCGTAGAACTCACCGGCACCCTCGGGTACTCAGAAAACCACCTGCTCGAAAAGTGGTCCCGAGACAGCAAAATCCTCGACATCTTTGAGGGTACGCAACAGATCCAGCAACTGATCGTTGCGCGAAGGCTTCTGGGGAAGACGTCAGCGGAGCTGAAATAGCCTTGTAGGTAAGGGGAATCGGGGCTGCCTGTGCGGGCATCAGGCCAGCCCCGGGCCCAAGTCGGGATCGTCGTATCCAGGGCTGTTTTCGGCCCTGCTCCGTCGCTGCTCCGTCAGCCGCAAACCAAGTCGCTCGAGCCGGCGATTCACGGCCTGACTCTCCCGGTCGTGGGACGAAGGGAGCATATGCGTGTACATCCGCAGAGTGAACCCCGGATCGTAGTGACCGAGGTACTCGGAGAGCTCTTTGATGTTGACTCCATCCGCGAGAGTGATGCTGGCGAAGTAGTGGCGCAGCGCGTGCATGCCGGCCGTGTAGTCGGACACGTAGCGCTTACGGCCTCGTTGATCCTTCACCGGAGGTGGAATGACACCTGCGGCAGCGATGGCAGGCTTCCAGATGACAAGGTTGTAGAGATCGGCGCGCATCGCTCGGTCGTCTCCCCACGTGAAGAGGAGCTCATACGGCCGTAGTTCACCGTCGACTCGCTCCCACGGCAGCCTGATGTTCTGCGTGCCGAAGGTGGCGATGTGTTCCTTGGCGAGCTCGGCCAGACGTGATGGCATCGGCACGATCCGCTCTTTGTCGTTCTTCGGCAGCCCATAGATCCACGTCTGTCCCAGTCGCTTGATCTGGTGCCGGACCCTGATCACGCCTTCGTCGAAGTCGAGATCCTCGAGCGCCAGCCCGAACAGCTCTCCCTGCCGCAGTCCCGCCGCCGACCCAATGGTGGGTATCAGCCTGTACTCCTCCGGATGCGCCTCAATGACCTGCTCAACCGTCTCGTCCGCCCAGGCAACCACCTGCGAGAACCGCCGAGGCGGCTTCTTCACCACCTTCGTCTGCCCCGGATTCCGCTTGATCAGCTCATCGGCAACGGCCAACTCAAGACACCCGTTCAGCACCAGGAACGCACCCCGAGCGGTCGAGGGCCCGTCCCATCAACTCAGTCAGCCACACCGCAATCTCCGACGGCAGAATGCTCTTGACCATCCGCTTGCCGAACGTCGGCCCCACATGAAGGCGCCACTTAGACTCGTACTGGATCTCGCTGGCAGGGTCGATTGTTCGTGACCTGATCCACCGCTCCCAGATCTCCTCGAGCCGCACCTTCCCCGCATTCGGATCGAGGTAGTCCCCCGATCCCGATCGGTCTCCTTCCCGGTCGCAAACCGCAGCGCCTCAGCTTTCGTCGCAAATGCCCTCGACTTCTCGTCGCCCTGCGGATCGATCCAAACCCCCAACCACCGCTTCTCCCGCCCCACCGCTTCTCATTCCGCTCCCGCGTCACCGTCCCGTCCGCCTGCTTAACCGCCCGAGTCCACTGATCTCTCGCATACGCCACCGACTACCTCCAGGTCATCGAGCCGACAACGCTCAACGCCTGAGAGAAGGAACTTTGAAGCACGAACGCCGGAGACCTAGCGGGAGACATAGCTACGCGCTGCGTGGCGACGTAATCGGGATACCGGAGCAGCGCGATCTGCCTGGATTGCGCCGCGGAACCGACGACGGTCCCAGTCAGGTCAGGTCACTCGTCAATGCCGCGGCACCGCGAAGACTAGGCAAGGGCTGTCGACTGAACCCTGAACGGCTGATTTGTACCCGAGGCTGACCGTTGCCGTCATCTGAGTGAAGTCCCTTACTGGCAAGGGGTTCGATGCTTTCTTGGCGTGCATAGGTTTGCCATCGCTGGTCATCCGCTCGCGCTGATTGAGGTGTGTAAAGAGGGTGTGTCTCGCCGAGCGTCTACAGGGTCGGCGTCAGCAGATCTGCCGACACCAAGGGCGGCCCACACCATCGAGAAAGTTGCTCGGCCGCCATACTGCGCGTCCCCGGGCAACGATGACTGTTACGCCGGCCGATGACGTGGCCGCGGTGAAGCCGCGCACGCGGGGGCACCAAGCCCATCGCTTGGTCTGCTCGGTCGGTAAGTGGCCACGACGATTGGGCTAGGTTGGACGCTGTCAAGACAACGGGCGGCAGTAACACGGTGGCAGCCGAACCATTCCACCGCTGAACCTGTGGCCCGGCGAAGGAGGGTTGGATGCGGCCGAGTGAAGTCGTGGTTCCGAAGCGATTCGATGGACTGACGCGCGATGTGCGGGGATATCCGGTGATCGCGACGGTGCCACAAGACGCGGAGGGCATCAATTTCGGTCGGATCGGGGAGGATCGCAAACTCGCGATCGCGACCTACGACTTGTGCGGGGTGTGCGCCCGGCCGTTCCGCGATGAGCTGCGCTGGCTGGTAACCGGGAACCGGGACTGGGAGTCATTCGGGGCGTCTGCGATCGATTCGACCGAGGCTCCAGTGCACGAGGTGTGCGCGCTCTACGCGGCGCAGGTCTGCCCCTTCGTCTCCTCACCGTTCGCGCGGCTCGGTGACGATCACCGTCGTGGGCAACGGCGTCCCGATGTGCTCGCGCTGATCGGCTTCGAGCGAGTGGTCGAGGTCAAAGCCGCTGCCAGCGAGCTTCAGCCTGGCAAACGGGTGCTCGAGTTTACTGTTGCCGGGGCGGCACGCGCCCACGTCCTGGAGAACGCGGAGGATGCCCGGACAGCGTACGCACGGTGTCTGACAGAGGAGCCGGAGCTCGTCCTGGACGAACACGAGCAGCGGGTCTTCGATCTGTTGGCCGCGAAGACCAAGGAAGGCGAGGACTCCGGAGGAGTGGTGGCCGGCGGCGCGTTGATGATCGGAGCGGCTTTCTGTCCGGGGGTCGAGCAGGTGGTCGGGCTCGGACGGTTCTTCAAGGGGGACAGTCCCTATCGAGCTATCGCTACGGGTTTGCTGCGTGAGCCCGACAAGTTGGCGGACTTCGGTGAGTCCGTAGACTCTGCCACTGCCGCTGCGAGTCGATGGTTCGCGAGTCGTTCAGAACTGCCGGTCGCGCTCGGGAAATGGATCGCCGACGAGCGGTCAAGACTGCAGGTCCTTCGCAGATCGCTGCGTGTGAAGGAGCGCGCAAAGGAGGCCAAGCGCCGCGCAGCCAAAGCAGCGAAGCGGAAGAAGCGCCGCTAACGTCTCCAGGGGGTAAGGCCCGGCCATGGTCGAGGGTGCGAGCGGTGCATCGTGGCCGAGTCTCTGGAGGGTCGAATCTATGATCGAGTGGTCTTGGACCTGCACGAGCAGGCTGTTTCGCGCGGTCACAGCAACGGCAGCCTTCATGAACGGCGGTGCCTCGTGCGGCCGGTAGTGTGCGACGTCCTCGAAGAACGGCGCAGCAATGGTCCGTCGGGTTTCTTCATCTACCGCAGCGAAGCCGGGCAGCTCTCCGGCGCACGTCGGCAACGATCGCCGTGGTCTCTTCCGCCCCTACGCCGCTTCGGCTGAGGAGGCTGGCTCACGGCGAGGGTCGGGCTGCGTTGCGTTGGTGCAGCGATCGAGTGCGGTCTGCCGGTTGGGCAGCGGAACAGGGCCTGGTGATGGTGCGTAGGTAGCCGGCGACCTCGTTTGGCGCCGGCCGGTAGGGATCGATAGCCGATGAACTCGAACGGCGGGGAAGTCCGGGTGGCGTGCACGACGTGTTCAACCTGGGTCTACTCTCAGTAGTGTTTCCTTATAGCTGCCCGACAGATGGTGAGAGGTTCGCGTATGCCTGACATCAGCAAGGCTCCCAGTTCGGTTCCGGTCGGGGTGGACACCACCAGGGCCAGTATCGCCCGGGTGTACGACGCCGCGCTGAACGGTAAGGACAACTTCGAGGTCGACCGCGAGGTGCTGCGGCAGGTGGCCACTGTCGCGCCGCAGGTCAACGACCTGGCCTGGTCGAACCGGAACTTCCTGATCCGGGCCTGCCGCTTCCTTGCGGGCCAGGCCGGAATCACGCAGTACCTGGACTGTGGTTCCGGTCTGCCGACCGCCGAGAACACCCACCAGGTCGTGCAGCGGCTGCGGCCGGACGCGAAGGTGCTCTACATCGACAACGACCCGGTGGTGCTCGCGCACGGCCGCGCGCTGCTCGAGGAGAACGAGAACACGCTGTTCGTCGCTGCCGACATCTTCGAGCCCGAAGAGGTGCTGGCACAGGTAAAGGCGGTCGACTTCCTCGACTTCACGCAGCCGATCGCGGTCATCCAGAACGGCACCCTGCACCACTACATCGGTGACGACGGCCCGCAGATCATGCAGAAGTATGTCGACGCGGTGGTCTCGGGCTCCTACACGGTGATCGCGCACTTCTTCGACCCGGAGACCCCGGAGCACTCCGAGATCGCCCGGAAGATGGAGGAGAAGTTCACCCACAGCCCGATGGGCAGTGGCGTCTTCCGGACCCGCAAGCAGCTGCTCGAGCTGTTCCCCGACCAGGAGCTGGTCACGCCGGGCCTGGTCCTGTGCGACGAGTGGTGGCCGGACGGCCCCCGGGTCATGCCGCTGAACCAGGTCGAGGAGTGCATTGTCGGCGGCGTCGGTCACAAGCTCTGAGCCCGGTCCGTCGAGGCGCCCGGATCCCCGAACGTGGTTCCGGGCGTCAATTTCGGGCGGCGCGACGCCGAGAGCGGGCGGCAACTGTTGCAGGCCGATGACGCCTGGCGATGCCAAGGGTGAACTCTTCGACTACGGAGGCGGGAACGAACGCCATGTAGCGGCAGGCTCTCGCGACCGCCTGGCCGATCAGCATCAGCCCGGCCGGCAGCCCGACGGTCAACATTCCACCGGCGCCGTATGCGTGGATGATCGGTACCAGGACGACAGCCATCGCACCGGTCGGTCCCGACACCTGCAGGTCGGCCCGTCGTACGCCGTAGCCACTATGCCAGCCACCACTGCCGTGGTGAGGCCCGCGGCGGCGCCGAGCCCGGACAAGATACCGAACCGCCGGCGCGAGCGGGAGCGCGACGATCGCAACAGTAAGGCCGGCCAGAAGGTCGCGGCGTGGCCCAGCCATTGCCCGAGCCGAGATACCATCGGTCACCGAGTGCTGGTCGGAGTACAAGTCATCGACATCTCGCTTCCGTCCACCCACCCCGCGCCGACCGCGCACCGCGGGCTCATCACCGTCGCTGGCCAAGGACCGAGCGACTCCAACAGCGCTGGCAAGTCATCCTGGATCGCCGCAATCAGCCTGCTCCACGCCGACGAACGATGGCGACTAGTTGGCGGAGCGAGAGACGTCCACGCACTCCGGTGGAACCTCACAGGCATAGCCGCCGGAGCGCCGTACGACCGAGCCACCAACCGTGCTCAGCACGCCGCGAAGCTGACTCAAGTAGGCGTAGAGCGTCGCCGCCGGACGGGCGGGAAGATCCTCACCCCAGACCCGATCGATCAACACCTCGAGCGGCACGACCTGACCCGGTGTCGCCGCCAGCACCGCAAACACCAGACGCTGCTTCGACGAATCGACATCCAGCACCGAGTCGCCGACCCTGACCTCGACCTTACCCAGCAGCCGGATCTCCATCAGGCGGACTAACTCACAGACGGAGCAGCGCCAGGCCCGTCGCGGGAGGTCTGCACGGGCCTGGCCGTCCCCCACCCCTGCAGTTGCGCGATCTCCGGTGCTGCGATGGTGGTCATCGGCGTCGTACCGGCCGCCGAGCGAATCGTCACCTGACGCCGCGCAAGACGACGACGGAATGAATGGTTCGCGTCATGGCACGCTCACGTCCGTTCGCGCAGGTCGATGTGTTCTCGCCGCCCCCTACCTCGGCAATCCCGTCGCGGTGATCCTTGACGCGGATGACTTGGACACCGACGCGATGCAGCGGGTCGCCCGGTGGACGAATCTGTCCGAGACGACGTTCGTGCTGACGCCCGCCTCCGCGGATGCCGACTGCGATGGTCGGCGCGATCGGCGCCTATCCCGAGGGGCCGGAGCACGCTTTCGAGATGCGCACGTTCGCACCGGGCATTGGAGTGGCGGAGGATCCGGTCTGCGGCAGCATGAACGCCTCGGTCGGCCAGTGGCTCACCCGCACCGCGCGGTGCCGGGCAGCTACCGCGTCTCGCAAGGCCAACGGCTGGGCAGGGCTGGTGACATCAGGATCACCGCGGCGACCGATGGCAGCGTCTGGGTCGGTGGAGCAACGAACACCCTGTTCCGCAGCACGGCCATCGTCTGACAGGCCCCGGCCTGTGACCAGAGCCTTATGAGCCGTTAGGTGTTAATTGGACCCAATCACCGCCAGCAGAGGATGACCCGGCAGTCGCCCGGCCGGGCGAGCGCGGGCCGGATGCGGGGTTGGTGTCGAGTAGGGACTCGAGGAGTTGGCGGAGGACGGTTAGCTGGGCGCGCGTGTAGGTGGGCGTGTTGGCGGAACGGCAGAGGAGGAAGGTGCCTTCGAAAGTGACGAAGACGGGGTCGGACAGGGCGTCGGGGTCGATGGGCCCGGTAGGTAGGGCGTTGCGGAGCAACTGGGACACGGCTGTCCGCTGAGCCAGTTGCATCAGGCCGCCTGATGGTCGCGCCGCCGGGCGGAACCGGGCTCAGGCTTGCTCGAGGCTGCACGCCGTTGGCTACGTCGCTGGAGGGGTTCGGTCGGTCATGCAGGTGCGGATGACGTGGATCAGTTCGAGGCGGGTGCGGAACGGGATCGACTGGCCGGTTGCGATGTGCTGGACGATGCCGCGCAGTTCGTCGCCGGGTGGGCCGTCGGCCGGTGACCAGACTCGTACGACGAAGGTCTGCATGGATCACCCCTCGGCTGCGTGGATGAGCGGGGCGGCTGACGTGCAGGTTCATGGTGCCTGGCGGGGTTTCGGTGGTCTTAAGGCTTGGGGAACGGGGCAGCCTCTGCGTCGATTTCTGCCATTCGTTCCAGGTAGGCCTGGTAGCGACGTCTGGCTTCGCCGTGACTGCCGGTGCGTTCGAGGACATGTACGAGGTCGAGGTGGGCGCGCTCGTCGTACGGGTCGTGCTCGAGGATGCGCAATTGGTAGCGGGCGACGGTTCCGTTGTCGCCTGCGGCGGCGGCTTCGTCTGCCAGTGCGCGCAGTACCTCCAGATAGGCGGCTTTGGCTTCCTCGCGGAGGGCAGTAGCCCAGTCGTCGTACGGATTCTCGTCGAGGAAGTCGCCGGTGTAGGTGGTTTCCGCTGCTGCCAGCAGGCGGCCGGCTTCTGACGTCCGTCCGGCCCGCCAGTGAGCCAAACCTGTACTGGCGTCGGCAAGGAAACTCTCCACGTCGATCGTGAGCTGACTGATGTCGAGGCGCACATTCTCCAGATCGGCATCGATCAGCGGGGCCGGCCCGAGTTCTTTGTCCGGGTCGAGTACGCCGCGGACAGTCGAGAGTGCGACCGAGAGCCGGTTCGACAGGCGTTCCGGTGGCTGGTCGGGCCAGAGCGCTGCCATCAGCGCCAGCCGGGCGACGGGCCGGCCGCGTCGGGAGACGAGGATCTTCAGCAGGTCGCGTGCCTTCTTGCTCTGCCACGTGGCTGCGGTGACGGATACGCCGTTGCGAAGCACCGTGAAGGTGCCGAGTACGCGGATGGCCAGTTTGGGCTGCGGCTTGCATTCGAACGACGCGAGCAGGTCGGCCGCGGCCCGGCTGTAGCCGTGCGCGCCGAGTTGGGCCGCCTGGCGTGCGACATCCTCGGCCAGCTCACGCCCGGAGGTGCCCCCGAGTTGCCCCGCGAGCAGGAGACTGACGCGCAGTGTGCCGATCGGATCGCGCAGGTCGCGCCAAGATCCTGCGGCCTGTTCCAGGAGGTACGGCGAGTCTGCACAGTGGGCCTGTATCTCGAGCGCCTCGGCGAGGCTGGCGCGATCTCGCTGGCGGCGGGCTTCGGAGGCAGCCTGCGTAGCGAGGTCGTCGGCGCGCGTGAGCTCAGCTGAGAGCAGCGCGACCCGAGCCGCCGCGAGTAAGGCTCCGACGTGCCCGAAGACCGGTCCGAACGACAGTGCGCGTTCGGCTGCCTTTCCGGCTGCGGCTGGATCGTCCGAGGCCAGCACGCGCGCCAGCCCTGACAGGGCGGGCACCAGGTTCTGCAGCTCTGGTCCGTCCTCGGCCAGCGTGACTGCTTGTTCGTAGGCTGACCGGGCGAGCGCGAGATCGCCCCGGGCGAGGTAGACGTCACCGAGTCCGCAGATCGGGTAGCACACATCCCGCGATCCGGTTCGCTGGAAGTACAGCTTGGCGGCCTCGAAGTCGACGATCGCCTCCTCGAATCGCCCCAGGCAACGGTAGGCGTCACCGCGGTTGTTCCGGCCGAGTGCCTGGAACGTGGCGAAGCCGGCGAGGTCGGCCAGCGGGATCGCAGCCTCCAGTTCGGCCAGGGCGTCCTCGTAGTTCCCTTCGTCCTGGCAGTGCGATGCGTGGTTGACGCGGATCCGGATGATCTGCAGTACGTCGCCGGCGCGTTCGGCGTGCTCCAACGCAGTGGCGTAGTGCTGGTCGTTGGCCGCCCGGTCTCCTTCGAGCACAGCGAGCATGGCGATGGTCGTGTGTACGGCGGCGAGGGCGCGGTCGTCGGCTGCGTTCGTGGCGACCCGCATTGCGCGGTCTGTCAGCTCGCGGCAGGTCGATGCGTCGCCCTTGGCCCAATAGGCGGTGGCCATCCATGCCAGTAGTCGTGCATCCTCGGCGCTACTGGATGAGTCGCCGGACGTTGTGACCAGACCCCGTCGGTAGACCTCAAGTGCATCGTCGAGATCGCCGCGCAGGTAGTGAATGACACCCATCCGCCAGGCCAGCCCGGTGTCGAGTTCGCCGAGCGAGGTCTCCACCCTGCGGAAGCAGGACAGCGCACGCTCCCAATCGCCGCGCACCTGCAGCGCCTCCCCGAGCAGACGCCAGTGAGCCGGCCTGAGCGCGTCCGCGGGCACCGAGTCCGCGGCGCGGATCACCGCAGCGACTGCACCTCGTCCGAGCAGCTCGGACCCATGGTCGGCAAGTAGGTCGACGACGCGGTTCGGCAAGTCGGCATCGAGCAGCAGGTTCAGCGCTACCTCCAGGTCGTTCTGCTCGACGAACCATGCGGCTGCTCGCTCGCTCAGCTCACGCAGTTCCCATTGATCGAGTGGGAAATGCCGCAGTGCGAACTCACGGGCCAGCGGGACCAGGGAATAGCGAGCGAAAGCGCTGCCTGCCCGTCGGCCCGCCGCGCGATGCTCGACGAGCAGACCTCGACGCAGGAGTGAGTTGATGTGGCCTGCTGTCTCCGGCTGCCCGAGCGCCTCGCACAGTTGTGCGCTGATCTGCCCGCAGGCCGCCGCGGTCCGCACCAGTTCGCGCACCACGAACGGTTCGCGGTCGAACACATCGCGGGCCAGATAGTCGAACAGTGGTCCCTCGGCCAGGCGGACACCCTCGACAATTCGCTCCTGATCCGCCGGCGACGCCTCGGCCATCATGTCCGCGGCCAGGCGTACGGCGACCGGCCAGCCCCGGGTCGCGTCCCAGAGCGTGGGCGCCAGCTCGCCCGGCTCTCGTCGTACGACCGAGGCGAGGAGCTCTGCGGTCTCGTCCACGGTGAAGGCCAGATCGTTCGCCGAGAGATCGAGTACGTCGCCATGTGCCCGCAGTCGCTCGAGGTGGAACGGCGGTTCCTCCCGACCCGACAGCACCACGTGCAGTCGGTCGGGCGCTTGGCGGCACAGGAACTCGACGAACCGCGCCGAGCCGCTTCCCGGCGCGAGGAGTTGGGTGTCGTCGAGAACGATCACTACGTCGTCTCGAAGGCGTGTGTGCAAGGCGTCGCACACCAACGCCGCGATCGCACCGGCGCGTCCGTCGTCGTCGTTGTCCGGTAAGCCGGCTTCGCCGATCGTGCCGGCCAGCCAGGCGCTCAGACCGGGGATGCATTCGGTCAGTTCGTCGAGTATGCCGCGCGCAAGCACACCGACGTTCCGGTCGGCTGCGGTCAGCGAGTGCCAGGCGCATCGAGCATCTGCGGACCAGGACCGCAATGCTGTGGTCTTGCCGAAACCAGCTCCGGCCACGACGCAGGTCATTCTCCGCGTCAGCACGTGTGTCAAGGCCTTCGTCAGCCGGGGCCGAGAAAGCATGGCCACGGTCGTCTCATCGGACATGCTGACCTGCCGACCCGTCGTACGGCGGAGCCGGGTGGCTCAAGGCAGCAAGCTCGCGGAGTGTGTCGGTGCGCCATGGCCCGGCGTCCGCAGCGTTCGCAACCTCGAGGGCTTCCGTGAAATGAGCGACCGCGCTCTCGTGCTCCCCGAGCACGGTCGCAAGGCGTCCCAGGTAGTACGCGACCGGGCCGAGGCATGCCACGGCCGAGGCCACGACGACGATCCGGTGGGCGAAGGGGAGCAGAGCGTCGTACAGCAGTCGGGCGCGTGCCTCGTCCCCGAGGATCGTGCAGACCTCGGCGAGAAGTGCCGTCACGACTGGCCAGTTGGCGTCTCTCGGCAAGTCCTGGAGCTCCCGCGTGAACAACGCATCGAGTTCACGAAGGGCCTGGTCGGTCTTGCCGAGTTCGGCGTACAGGAGGGTCAGTGCGGCTCGCCAGTTCGCCATTGCGGGGAACTGGTCGACCATCCGGACGACCACGTCCTCCAACTCGGCCAACCTGCCTTGCTCGCGGCGCAGCAGATAGATCTGAGTGCTGAAGAACAGGTCGGCACTGCGTGCTCCGGCGCGATGGCCAGACTGCCTCGCCTGTGCGGCCAGGCCTTCGGCCTCGGCGTTCTCGCTCGCGAGCAGCGCCCGCTGTGCCGCGAACAGGTCCGCATACCACCGGTAGATCGGCATGCGTAGCTCGGTGGCGAGCCGGTCGAACGACGTCATCTCGGCGAATGCGCTGCGGATCTCGCCCAGTTCCAGCAGGTCGACGATCCGCCAGACTCGGCCCTCCAGTATCAGCGGCTGGTTCTCAGCGCGCCGCGCGATCGCGATCAGCTGTTCGGTGTCCGCGAGCCGTTCCGTCGCCGTGTCCGGACCCCACGATGCGAAATGCCGGGCGGACAGAGCGATGCCTAGTACGGCTGGATCGCTGAGCTCTGCCGCACAGAGGACTGCTTCGTGGGCGAGAGCGATACGACGCTCCTGCTCGGTGGTGAAGTAGAGCGCGACGGCCAGCCGGGCCAGCAGACGCACCCGTGCGACCGGCGCCGGGGTCGTGGCCAACGCCTCCTCCAGCAGGTCGATCTGCTCCCGGTCGACGGTGCCGAACTCGAACCGGCCGC
This sequence comes from Kribbella yunnanensis, assembly GCF_039529655.1. NCBI lineage: Bacteria > Bacillati > Actinomycetota > Actinomycetes > Propionibacteriales > Kribbellaceae > Kribbella > Kribbella yunnanensis. Next base: position 161,497 of record NZ_BAAANF010000023.1, read on the forward strand.
CGCCGAATCCGAGTGCTGCCCGGACGAGCCGATCGGCGGATCCGAGCGAGCGGGCGAGTACGGCGGCCTCGCGGTACGCCTGCTGCGCGGTCGACAGCCGACCGGCTCTGCGCCGTGCGCTGCCGAGAGCGAGTAGCAGATCGCAGCGCTGATCAGGCGTCCCCGAGAGAGTGCGGTCGAGTACGGCGAGGGCCTGTTCATAGTGTGTCTCGGCCTCTTCGTAGGCCAGCAGTTGACTGGCCCGCCGGGCGGCGCGCACCGAGTAGTCCAACGCCCTGTGTGCGAGCGCCTCGGTCGGTTGCCCGCAACGGATCGCGGCCACGAAGTGGTGCGCCAGCGCGGTCGCGTGCATCTCGGGCTCAGCGGAATAGCGGCCTTCAAGCACTTCGCCAACCCTGCGGTGCAGGCTGCCGCGCAGGTCCAGGGGCAGATCGGCGTACGCCGTCTGTTGCAGCAGCCCATGGGCGAACCGATAGGTTCCCGAACCGTCCGTGTGGACGATGCCGGCCCCAACCGCGGACTGGAGTTCGGAGGCGAGCTCATGATCCGAGCGGTGGACCAGATACCGCAACGTAGTCAACTCGAAGACCCGCCCGAGGACCGAGGCGTATCCCAGGATGCGCCTCGTGTCGCTGGGCAGCGGCCGTAGCTGACCACGGAGTAGGTCGCGAAGATCGTCCGGCAACGGTACGGCGGATGTCCGCTCGTCCGCCGTTTCGGCCAGCCGCCGTGCGATCCGCCCGAGCAGGAACGGGTTGCCGCCGGTGGCCTCGTGGACGGCGCCGGCCAGCTCGACGGACGGCGTACCGGGTCCGGTATCTGCCAGATACTCGTGCACCTCATCGGGGGAGAGACCGCCGAGCTGCAGACTCGTGCACTCCTTCTCGAGCGTGGACAGCAGGCCGAGGCGGTCGTCAGGTGTCGTGGCATCGTCGCGGTAGGCGACCAGGAGCAGGATCGGCACGCTCCAGATGTCGCGGGCAACGAACCGCAACAGGAGCAGCGACGGCTCGTCGGCGGCGTGCGCGTCGTCGATGACGATGACAACCGGCTGGCCGGCCGCGGCCCTGGCCATGAACCTCGTGATCGAGTCGAATAGCTGAAAGCGCTCGTCGTCGGTACGGATCGAGTCCTTCCGTCCGGGATCGGAGCTCGGCAGGTAGTCGGCCAGCTCGGGCAATAGCCGGGCGAGAGGCACCGCAGTCCCGGCGAACTCCGCCAGGTCCCGTTCGTCTGTCTCGGTGACCAGACCGCGCAGGATCTGCACCCACGGCCAGTACGCCGGCGCTCCGCCGTCCTCCCAGCACCGGCCCCACAGCACTCGCGCACCGCTCTCCCGGGCGGCGGTGGACAGCAGTGTTGCGAGGCCGGTCTTGCCGATTCCCGCCTGTCCACTCAGCAGACACACCCGGCCCCGCCCGGACCGGACGTCGAGCAGGGCGGTGTGCAGCTGCGCTTGCTCCGACCGGCGGCCGACGAAGATGTCGGCGCCTGATCGGCGTACCCCCAGGTCAGCCATCAGAGCAGTCCTCCTCAGGCCAAGAGTGGCAGCGGACGCCCGATCTGGCCAGCGGCATTCTGCTCGGCCGGACTTTAAGCCTACGGAAATCCTGGCCGCATCCTTCCAACAATACGGTCATCACCGATATTGCCGACCGCGGCGAACGTGACCGTCCAGGGGGAAAGATGAAACACGCAACAACTTGGCGGCGGCTCGCCGCGAGTCTCGCAACGCTGGGGATGCTGGGGACCGCAACAGCAGTGCTGGCACCGTCGGCTTCGGCCGACGTGACCTGCATGTTCGGTGGCAGCACCATGACTGTCAAGGTCACTGACGGGACGGCAGCCATCGGTAGGTCAGGCAACAACCTGACCGTCAACGGCGTCCCGTGCGGCTTGGCCACCGTGACCTCGACCGACACGATCGACATCAAGGGAACGCCGGGGTACGAGACAGTCGATCTCGCTCCCGGGCTCGCGCCCGGCAAGACAGCTGAGGCCGGTGACGACGAGATCGAGGTCAAGATCGATCTCGGCGCGAACTCCAAGCCCGGCAACGGCCAGGTCGTCGTACTGCGTGGGACGGCCGGCAAAGACCGGATCACCATCGGCGCCGCAGGAGCCAACGTCAA
>NZ_BAAANF010000023.1:163633-359976 GCF_039529655.1 Kribbella yunnanensis
ACGTGACCGTGAGCAACACCGAGGGCCACAGCTGGGCAGTTCGGGCGGGTGGCGACAACGACATCGTGACCGGCCAGGGCGGCGCGGGCACGGGGGCGCCGACCACCACTTACCTGAGCCTCGCAGGTGATGCCGGAGACGACACCCTCACCGGCGGGAACTTCGGCGACGCGCTGGCCGGTGGGCCAGGCAACGACACGCTGAACGGTGCCGGCCACGCCGGTACGTCGTGGGGCGATGCTGCGAGCTACTTCGCGGCCACCGGTCCGGTCAGCGTCAATCTGGCCAACCACACCGGCGGTGGCGCCACCGAAGGCACCGACACCTTGATCGGGATCGAGTCTGTCGACGGCTCGGACCACTTCGGTGACACGCTGATCGGCGATGGGAACGCCAACCACCTGATCGGACGCGGTGGCAGCGACACGCTCAAGGCCGCGGGTGGTGCCGACCTGCTGACGGGTGGCCGCGGCGTGGACAGCATGGAAGGTGGGACCGACGCCGACATCGTCAGCTTCTACGGCGAGCCGGACGCGGTCGAGGTCGATCTCGGTTTCCAGAAAGCATCGACGTTCGACGGCTCCGAGACATTCCTGAGCATCGAAGGCGCGATCGGGACTGCCTATGCCGACACGCTCACCGGAACCAACGGACCCAACTACCTCGCGGGTGCGGAGGGAGTCGACGCGATCCTCGGTCTGGGTGGGGACGACCGGATGTCCGGCGGCGGCGGCAACGACGCGCTGAGCGGAGGCGCCGGCAACGACTCGATCCTTCCGGACGACCAGGGACCGGTGGGCAACGACGTTGCCCATGGTGGAACCGGCGTCGACACGGTGAACTACTCAACCGCTCCCACCGGCGTGGTGGTCAACCTGAGCACCGGAACCACGAGCGGCGGGGCCGGCAGCGACAGTGTGCCCGGCTTCGAGAACGTGATCGGCTCGCAGCACGACGACCTGCTCACCGGCGACGGCAAGCCGAACGTCCTGCAGGGACTGGACGGGAAGGACAGCCTGAACGGCCGCAGCGGCGACGACACGCTGCTCGGTGGACCGGGCGTCGACGCCCTCAACGGCGGTCCGAACACCGACAGCTGCGACGGCGGCGGGCAACCCGGCGACACGTCGGACGAGTGCGAATAGAAGGAGGAGAACCACCATGGAACGCATCAATTGGCGCGGCCGCGTAGTCGCCGCCTTGGTCATCAGTACGGCGATGGTCGCCGGCACGCTCTCCGTAGCGTCGGCCATCGGCGGCCCGGACACCAAGATCTATGCCTGCAAGGGAAACACGACCGGACTGCTCCGCGTCGTCCCGGCCGGCACCTCGTGTCTGCCGACGGAATCGAGAATGGACTGGGATCAGAAAGGCGAGAAGGGCGACATCGGCCCAGCTGGTCCGCGAGGTCCCCAGGGCCCGGCCGGCGCGACCGTGCTGTTCGCCACCGTCCAAGGCGATGGAACCCTCGTCGACGGTGACGCGGTGTCGGTCACGAAGGCCGGGGTGGGCGCGTACCACGTGACGTTCGACCGGGTCGTGCGGCATTGCGCGGCGGTCGCCAATCTGGCGGTGGTCAACGACGAGGGTCCGACCTTCGGCTCCGGCTCTGCCGTGACCTACCCGTACGGCACCAACGTCCTCGTCCGCACGCGTTTCTCGAACAACGCTGCGATCGACGACCCGTTCGACCTCGTGGTGGTTTGTTGACCTCGCGGTCTTAGGAACGCCGAAACACCTCGCAGCACGTTGAACAGCATCGAACGACTTGGGGGAGAACGTTATGGACATCATCAGTGTGGATCGTGCCCTGCTCGTGGGTGGGCGGCTGCTACATCATCAGACGGGCTATCCGATCGAAGGGCTGACCGTGGCCGCGGAGATACGGTCGCGGACCGGCGAGCCCAGGATCGTTGCCACGACGATCAGCGGTACGGGCGGCGCCTTCCACCTCATTGGTGACCAGGACGCGCTTCCGCGAGATGCCGAGCTGGTGCTCGAGGTACGCGATGGCGCCGGTGCGATCTGGCTTCGCACCGGCGACATCGCCGCCGTACGGGGATCAGAGGTGCTCGCCCTCGCAGTCCCGGTCCCGGCGGCTCGACCGAGTGCGCAGGAGTGGCGCGATTTCGCGGCGCGACTCGCGGAGCGGCGCCACAGTCGCTTGCACGAGGCAATCGGTCACCTTGTGCTGGTGGCCGCGAAAGAGTCGGTGGTCGGCGACTGGCCGATCGCGATGCGCCACGTGATGGCGTCCCAACTCGAGCGGGCACTGATCGATCCGACCGGCGTGCTGACGCGCCGGGCGGCGCCGCCGACCTTCGTCGGAGTGCATGCGCGGGACGAGTGGGCGGCGTACCGGCGCTTGGTGGAGTCACCTCCGGACCCGGCAGTCAGTACGGCGCTCGATCGCGCCGAGGGGCTCTTCGCGAGCTACCCGGCGGCCTATCGCGCGGACTGGGAGACGCAGCTCGATCTGCTCGGAACAGGGGACCTGGGTAGCTCGGTCTCGATGTTCGAGCATCTCTATCTGTCAGACAGCGTCGGCTCGATTCCGATGCCGTACCAAGACAGCCCACTCGTTCCGTATCGCGACTACCTCCGGACGTTGTACGCCGGCGCCAGCCCGTCGGACGAGGGAATGCAGGCGAACGTCGATGCGCTGCGAACGCGGTTCCATCAGAGCTTCACGACCAGCGACGGGCTCCAGCGGCGGGCGAACGCAATCCTGATCGGGATCGTCCGCGAGATCCTCACCGCGCCGGTCGGCGACCAGTACGGGTTCGGTATCCCGTCGGCGGACATCGAAGCGCAGGGAGCGCGGCCGGATCGCGAGTACCTCGACGACCTGATCTCGCTCACCGGAGTGTCCGCTGCCGAGCTCGGTCGCCGCTACCGCCTTGATCTCGGGCAATCCGACGCAGCTACTACGACCCGGGTCGACCAGAACATCGCAACCCTCCAGAGCTTCTTCCGGGACGGCTACCAGTCCCGCAAGGACCCGTTCCCGATCATCAAGTCCAAGCTGCTCGGGCAGGCGCCGTTCTTCCTCTACTACGACGAATGGCTGCGCCGAACCGGCCCCTTCTACGCCGAAAACCTGTACCGCCTCACCGACACCTACACCTGCGGCGTCGATCCGGAGTACCAGCCCGGCGTCATTGCGAACTCAGCGCTGGATCAGGAATGGTTCCAACAGGCTGTCGACATCGAGCAAAAGCTCGCCGACGGACACGGACACCTCCGTAAAGGCGAGTACGACGACGCAGTCACCAGCTATCGCGAGGCCGCGGCACTGGCCGATGCAGCGTTGCAGGGCAGTATCGACGTCTTCAGGAAGAAGATCTCCTGGAACATGAGCTACGACGAAGCCTGGGAGGAAATGCAGGCGCGCGTCGACAACCTCGGCGGCCAGTTCCGCGCACGTCCGATGGCCACCGAGGCCGACCTCGATGCCTTCGACTACGCGGTCCGCTGGGAAGGGCGGTTCTGGCCCGACACGTACGGCAACGACGAGATCCAGGACTGGTTGATCACGAATATCGGTTATCGCTGGCTTGCGCTCGTACGGCTCCGTGCCTTCGTGTTGCCCGCCTGCTTCGCCGACGTTGCGCTCGCAACCGGCGACTACGCGAGCGCGATGTACCAACTGTCACTGGCGACCAAGCAGCTTGGTCGCGGTCCGATGGGTATCGTCGCGCCGTACCGCGACGTGATCGCCGAGGATATCGGCAGTTACAACAGCGGCAACCTGTATCGGAAAGGGCCGCTCCCTTACACGATCGATGTGACAGCGCAGCCCCCGTCCGGGCTGGTCGACGAGAATCAGGAGCTCATCGCGCTTGCGCGACGGTTCCATGATCACGTTCTGCATCCGATGGAGTTGCGCTGGTTGGCATTGCGGCGGGGGGAGGTGCTGATGGAATGGGCCGGCGCGTTGTACCGCAGTGGCGAGGAGGCGCTGAGTCAGCGCGCGCGTGAGCTCTACAAGGCGGTCTTGTTCGTCACCGGGGCCGGGCCGGCGATCAGTCCGCGGTGGGACGCCAAGCCTCCGAACCTGTACTTCAACGGTACGCAGAATCCGGCGCTGACCGTTCTGCGCGGCGAAGCGACCAAGGGGATCGCGCAGATCGACGCAGGCCTCAACTACTACGGCGCCGATGACAGCCTGGTGCCGCACCTGCGGTATCGCACGCTCAAGGAAGCAGCGGACCGGTTCGCTGCCGCGGCCAAGTCGGCGGAGACCGATCTGCTGGTCTACATCGGCAAGATCGAGGACGCCCTCATCGAACAGATGCTCCACGCGAACATGCTGACCAAGGCACAGCTACAGGCATCGATCGCCGGCGAGCAGGCGGAGATCGCCAAGTTCGAGGTCGGCCTCGCCCAGCGCCAGGTCACCGCCGTCCAGGCGGAGATCAAGAAGAAGAAAGCCGAACTCGCGGACGACTCGGGCTTCTTCGACCAGTTCGTCGACTTCCTCGGCGGGATGAAGGACGCCGTACAAGGGCTTGCGTCCTCGCCCGGCGCTTCTGCCGGAGCCTCGAGCCTCGCCGGCTCGGAGGCACTCGCTGCCGGCGGCGGGATGATGGCCGGCTACGCCGTCTTCGTGTACGCCGGGATCACCAGCCTGAACAGCGTCAACGATCACCTGGCGAGCCTGGACAAGCAGATCGACGCATTGGAGGACAACGCACTGCCGCTCGCCCAGGCACAGGTCGCGGCACGGCAACGCCAGGTGACCATCGCCAACCTGCAGCAGCAGATCGCCTCGGCCGACGCCGTTTTGGCTCTCGACCTGATCCAGTTCGCCCAGTTGCGCTTCCTCAACGTCGACTTCTGGACCGAGCTGGCCAGGCTCACGCGGCGGACCCTGCGTCGGTATCTGTTCCTCGGTGGGCGTTTCGCCTGGCTTGCCGAGCGGGCGCTGGCCTACGAGCAGGATCGACCGCTCGATGTGGTTCGCCTCGACTACGTGCCGGTGAAGTTCCAGGGCATCACCGGTGCCGGCCAGCTTCGCGCCGACCTCGCCGAACTCGAGGCCGTCCGTCTGGACGGACTGCGTCAGGCCCTGCCGGTCCGGCAGACCTGGTCGCTGGCCTTCGACTTCCCGATCCAGTTCGCCCAGCTGAAGGCGACAGGCAAGTGCGAGTTCCACACCAGCGACGCACTGGCGAGAGTCGCACACCCAGGCACGTACGCACACCGGATCGAATCCGTTCGCGTGCGTCCGCAGAACCTGCAGGGCATCGATCCGTACCGCGGTCTGGTCCGCAACACCGGCTTGTCCAGCGTGACGCGCGCAGACGGATCGTCGCATCTGTCGCTTCGCTTCGAGGACGCACTCCCACTCGGCGCTCCGAGTGCGGATGGCTGGGTGGCGACACCGGCAGCGGACGAGACGCTAGGGCTCTTTGAAGGCAGCGGAGTCAACACGAGCTGGGTGCTCGAGCTACCGGCCGGCGCGAATCCCCACGGTCTGGCGGACCTCGCCGACGTACTGCTGACAATGGAGGCCAGGGCGCACTACTCACCACCGCTGTACGACGAGTCCAAGCCGCCCACCGCCGTACAGAAATATGTGGTCGTCTCGGCGGCCAAGCACGCGCCAGACGCCATGGCCGCCCTCCGCGATCCGGAGATCAGCACAGTGACGCTGACGTTCGACCTCAGCCAGGTCGGACTTCCCAGCGCCGAAGCGAACCGGCAGGTAACGAACGCGTTTGTCGTTCTTGCCGGTCCAGGCGACGGCATCGGCTCGCTCGAGGTGACCGCAGCTGAAGACAACGCGACCACTGTCCCGCTCGCATCCGGGGTGGCGCTGTCGAACGCCGGCGCACTCGCCAACGGCCAACCGGCCCAGCCACTCAACGCCCTCGTCGGCGCGTCCGCGACACAAGCGTTCACGGTCTCCCTGACCAAAGCAGGATTCGCCGGGACAGACCTGGCGAAGGCCACTGACGTCGTCCTCGGCATCGAATACACAGCCGACCTGCCCTAGTCACGAAAGGAATGGCCAACTCATAAAGGAGCGCTCGGATGCATCGGCGACCGCAGTCCTCGCCCGGCGCATCGCGACGACCCTGATCGACCGCGCCGGCGATCAGCTCCGCGCTGCAAGATCCGCAGCCGACGGACCTTAGTACCCGCACATTCGCGTCAGATGCCCGGCAGCGGGCATCTGTTGTGCTGGCTTCTCTTCGCCCGCGACCTCGAGCGGTATTTGCTGCGACATCAAGGATCCGGCGCGCGTGAAGCCGAGCGGCGGATCATCCTTGTGGCCAGTAAGGTGTCTTCGGTCGGGTGTCCGCTCGACGTTTGGCTCGGACCTTGGGAAACATTTTGCAGCCTGGCGACGAACCCGAGATGAAGGTCAACATGTCCGTCCCGAGTGCGGCGCGCATGTATGACTACTATCTCGGCGGCAAGGACAACTTCGCATCCGACCGGGCGGCCGTGGAGGAGTTGGACAAGGTCGTCCCGAGTACCCGTGCGCTGGCCATCAACAACCGGCGATTTCTGCAGCGGGCGGTGCGGGTGCTGGCCGAGGAGCACGGGATCAGGCAGTTCGTGGATCACGGATCCGGGCTGCCGACCCAGGACAACGTGCACCAGGTCGCCCAGCAGGTCGCCAAGGATTCACATGTCGTCTATATCGACAACGACCCGGTGGTCAGCTCGCACGGCCGGGCGCTGCTGGTCCAAGACCACCGCACGACGGTCATCGAGAACGATATGCGTGACACAGAGACCATCTTCTCCCATCCCGAAACCCAGCGCCTGATCGACTTCTCCCAGCCCGTCGCGGTGCTGTTCAACTCGGTTTTCCACTGCATCCCGGACAGCGAGACCGACGGTCCGCAGGCCGTGGTCCGCCGAGTTACCGAACGGCTCGTTCCGGGCAGCTATCTGGTGATGTGCCAGCTGGTCAGCGAGGACCCCGAGGTCCGCGACTTCGTCACCGGCTTCATGGACCAGGCCACCCAGGGCCACTGGGGCCGAGTCCGTCAGGAGAAGGACGTGGCCGAGTGGTTCGAGGGAATGGACATCCTCGAGCCGGGACTTGTCGAGGTTTCGACCTGGCGACCCGACGGCGAGGCCGTTGCCCAGCAAGAGACCATGGAGTGGATCGAGTTCGGCGGAATCGCCCGCCTCGGCTGACTTCAGCATCGAGGTGCCAGTAGAGGAATCATGGCACCAGCGGAACGGCTCAGCAGTAGCGCTGTAGCAATGCCGGGATCCCTTCGACGGGTCCCGGCACCGCCCCTTGTGACTGAGTTCCGGCCAGCGGTAGCACCGCGTTCGGACAGGCCCACCCACTACTGCTGCGCGGCGAACCCACCGATGAGCAGGTCAACGATCTGGGTGGCGAGGGTGTGGAGGTCGTCGACTGATTGGCCGGGGCGGGGGCGGAACCAGGTGTCGACGGAGTTGAGACTGCTGAGCAGCGTGCGGGTCGCCAGGGCAGCATCCATCGCGCGGAGCGAGCCGTCGGCGATGCCTTCCTCGACCACGCGACGGAACAGGTGCTCGTGGTCGGCTCGGAGTTGGTTGGCGGCGAGCAGGGCGTCGCGCTGGCGCGACTTGAGGGAGAGTGACATCTCGCCGCGGACGACCTGGTGCACGACCTGGTGGTACGCCAGGTGTTCCATCAGATTCTGCTCGTGGGCGACAGCCATCGCGGTCAGCCTGGTGCGGCCGTCGGCATCGCTGGTCGCGAGCGGCTCGACTGCCACACGAGTCCGGCGCATCGCCTCCTCGTAGACAGCGAGCAACAGGTCGAACTTCGACCGGAAGTGGTAGTAGACGAGGCCCTTCGTCGCGCCTACCAGGCGGGCAACGTCGTCGATCGTGGCGGCGACGAATCCGTCCGCCATGAACGCCTCGGCAGCCGCGTCGAGGATCCGCTCCCGTGCCTGTGGCACCTCACCGGGGCTCGCGCTCACGCTCATCTCCTCCTGCTGTGGACCGTTGACACTACCGGACAGGTCTCTTAACGTGATACTCAGTAGTATGTAGTGGTACAGATCACAACATCAGGTGAGGCCGCCATGCCCGACTCGCAGGATCTGTTGCACGCGCTGGCTACGAAGAAGACGATGATCCGGTTACTTCCGGTGCTCGGCATCGCTTACTTCATGTCGTACGTCGACCGGACGAACATCGCCCTGGCCAAGACCGCGCTGGCGGCCGATGTCGGGATCAGCGTGGCGGCCTACGGGCTCGGAGCCGGGCTGTTCTTCCTGAGCTACGCCTTGCTTGAGGTGCCGAGCAACCTGATCATGTACCGCGTCGGCGCGCGGCTGTGGATTACCCGGATCGCGATCACCTGGGGCGCAGTCTCGGCGGCGATGATGTTCGTCAGCAACGAGTGGTCGTTCTATCTGCTGCGGGTGCTGCTCGGGGCTGCGGAAGCCGGGCTGTTCCCGGCGATGATGTACATGGTCACACTCTGGTTCGCGCAGCAGCACCGGGTCCAGGTGGTTGGCCTCATCTACCTCGCCCCGGCAATCGCGATGATCATCGGCAACCCGCTGGGTGGTGCGCTGATGGAACTGCACGGGATCGGTGGGCTGCATGGATGGCAGTGGATGTTCCTGATCGAGGGCCTGATCACCATCGCGGTCGGCGTCCTCGTCTGGTTTCTGCTGCCGGGTAGGCCCGCCGAGGCGAAATGGCTGACCGCCGAGGAGGCCGCCGTACTGTCCGAGCGCGCGGGTGCAGTCTCCGGTCCGGAGCGGATCCGCGGGAAGCTGCGACTCGCCTTCACCAGCCCGGTGACCGTTGTCCTGGCATCGATCTACTTCATCAACCAGACCATCGGCGGTGGGATCGGCTTCAACTTCCCGGCCTTCCTGAAATCGCTCGGGCTGCAGGACTCGTTCGCGATCGGCCTTGTCGCCGGTGGCGGCGGGTTCGCGGCGCTGGCCGGGATCCTGTTGTTCCCGTGGCTGAAGAAGAAGTATGGGCGGGAGGTTCTGCTGATCGGGTTGTGCGCGGTCGGTGGGCTGCTGACCCTGATTGGCTTCATCGCCTCGCGCGACCCGGTCTGGAGTGTGGCACTGATCTACATCAGCACCTTCTTCCAGCTCGGCACACTGCCCCTGTTCTGGTCGATCGCCATGTCGCGGATGTCGGGCCTCGTCGCTGCGGCCGGCCTCGCCTTCATCAACATGGTCGGTATTGCTGGTGGGTTCGCCGGTCCCTATATCTACGGCCTGATCGAGAGTGCCACCGGCAGTCTCATTACTCCGTACTACGTCCTCGCTGCCGCCTCCTGCATTGGCGTGGGCCTGGTGGCCGTCCTCGCGACGATCATCCGCCGCGAACAGCCCACCACAGTCACCCTGACTGAGGCGGCCTCATGAGGGGGTGGAAGGGAGCGAGGGACGTCCTGGCCCTCGCCCTTGTCGGAGCCCTCGTCATTCCTGTGACTGCCACAGCCACTCCGGCCATTCGGTACGTCGCCCTCGGCGACTCGTCCGCGGCGGGACCGGGGATTCCGGAGGAGACCGACCCGGTGTGTCTGCGATCGAGCCGGAATTGGCCGCACCAGTTGGCGACGCTGCTCGGCGCGCAGTTGACCGACGTCACCTGCTCGGGAGCAACAACTAACGACCTCGCTGGCAGACAAGCAGGAGTCGTTCCACCGCAGTACGAAGCGCTGCGAGCCAACACCGACCTTGTCACGCTGGCGATCGGAGCGAACGACCTGGTGCTTGGCGGTGTGTGGGTGACATGTCTGCCGGCGAGTGAGCAGAGCTGCCAGGAGAAGTACACGGTCAACGGTGTTGACCAGTTCGCCGTTCGGATTCGGGCAACCGCTGTCAAGGTGGCGACTGCGCTGGAGGAGATCCACCGCCGCTCACCCCGCGCCCGCGTGATCGTGACGGGCTACCTCACTTACTGGCAGCCGGGCGGCTGCTACCCCGACGACCCGTTCAGCCCAGTGGATGCGAATTACGTCCAGACCACGATGGATCGTCTCATGCGTATGCTCGCCGTCCAGGCCTGGACGCACAACGCGTCGTACGTCGATCTGCGCGGGCCGAGCGCCGCCCACGGCCTATGTGCGGAACCGGTGCGGCGGTGGCTGGAAGGCGCGACGCCGGCAGCACCAGCGTATCCGTACCACCCGAACGAACGCGGCATGACGAACGCTGCACGAATCCTCGCCGGAACCGTCTGCCGAACATCAGACTAGCCCCGGGCCGGTGTCCGGGTCCTCGTATCCGGGGCCGATTTCTGGCCTGCTTCGCCGCTGCTCCGTTAGCCGCAGACCGAGCCGTTCGAGCCGCCGATTCACGGCCTGACGAGCCCGGTCGTGGGACGACGGCAGCATATGTGTGTACATCTGCAGGGTGAAACCCGGATCGTAGTGACCGAGGTACTCGGAGAGCTCTTTGATGTTGACTCCATCCGCGAGGGTGATGCTGGCGAAGTAGTGGCGTAGAGCGTGCATGCCGGCGGTGTAGTCGGACACGTAGCGCTTGCGGCCGCGCTTGTCTTTCACCGGTGGTGGAATGACACCTGCGGCAGCGATGGCCGGTTTCCAGATGACGAGGTTGTAGAGATCAGCTCGCATAGCCCTGTCGTCACCCCACGTGAAGAGGAGCTCATACGTCCGTAGTTCACCGTCGACTCGTTCCCACGGAAGCGTGATGTTCGTCGTACCGAAGGTGGCGATGTGCTCCTTGGCCAACTCGGCCAGCTTCGGCGGCATCGGCACGATGCGCTCCTTGTCGTTCTTTGGCAGCGCGTAGATCCAGGTCTGCCCGAGCCGCTTGATCTGGCGCCGGACTCTGATGACGCCTTCGGCGAAGTCCAGGTCCTCGAGCGCAACGCCGAACAGCTCTCCCTGCCGCAGCCCCGCGGCCGACCCAATGGTGGGTATCAGCCTGTACTCCTCCGGATGCGCCTCAATGACCTGCTCAACCGTCTCGTCCGCCCACGCAATCACCTGTGCGAACCGCCGAGGCGGCTTCTTCACGACCTTCGTCTGCCCTGGGTTCCGCTTGATCAGCTCATCAGCGACGGCCAGCTCAAGACACCCGTTCAGCACCAGAAACGCACTCCGAGCCGTCGAGGGCCCGTAAGTCCCCATCAGCTCGGTCAGCCATACCGCAATCTCCGACGGCAGGATGCTCTTGACCATTCGCTTCCCGAAGTGTGGCGACACGTGGAGCCGCCACTTGGACTCGTACTGGATTTCACTCGCAGGGTCGATCGAGCGCGACCTGATCCACCGCGCCCAGATCTCCTCGAGCCGAACCTTTCCGGCATTCGGATCCAGATAGTCGCCGCGATCCCGATCGGTTTCCTTCCCCGACGCGAATCGCAACGCCTCCGTCTTCGTCGCGAACGCCTTCGACCGCTCCGCCCCATTCGGATCGAGCCAAATCCCCAACCACCGCTTCCCCCGCCCCCACCGCTTATCGTTCCGCTCCCGGGTGACCTTGCCGTCCGCCTGCGTAACCGCCCGAGTCCACTGATCCTTCGTATACGCCACCGAGTACCTCCCATATCGCCGAGCCGACGGGGCTCAACGCCTGGGCGATCATCTTTTTCAAGCGGCACCAGCGGACGACGTTCTGCCATTCGCGCCTAGTGCGCTGCACGGGCGTCGAATCTGTGGATCGCCCGGCTGGGGTGGCAAGATTGCGCGGTGGCCAAGCTTCCGTTCGCGACCAAGAATTTCGTCAGCCCCGCGCCTCCCGGTAAGGGGACGGTCGTCGTCAGCCCGGCCCGATTAGTACATAGCGCGGTCACGGTTGGCGCGACCCCGCTGGCGCTGGGAGGGGTTCCGCGGACAGGTATTGAGCTTCTGTGGCGAGCAGCCATGGTGCTGTCCAGCCTTGAGGAGCGGGACGGCTATTGGCACAAGACCAATGCCTACAGTCGGCTCGACCCGAGTGAAAAGGGTGCCGTTAGCTACTTCCTGGGTATGACGCAGGCCAAGATCACTTGCGAGCTGTTGCTCAATCTGCCGCATCTGATGCACGTCGACGCGGCGCTCGCGCTGAAAGGCTACGTGGCCAACGTGTCGCGGCCGGACCTGATTGGAGTCGACCTCCGGACCATGGCGTACACGGTCGCGGTGGAGGCTAAGGGGCGTAGCGGCGGCCGAGATGCGAAGGCATTGACGACGGCCAAGCGCCAAGCGAGCCTCATGCCGACTGTCCTGGGGGCGACATCAGGCCTTGCTGTTGCATCGATGGCGTACTTCGGTCGCAAGGGCCGCTGGGAGGCCTGTTTGGAAGATCCGGCGTGGCCGTACGACGACGCTCCGGATATCAGCGTCGAGGCATTGCTGGTCGCGTACTACCGGCCGGTCGTTGCGCTGACCAGTGGTACGGAGCGAGATCGCACTGATGATGGTCGACTGACGACATATCTTCCATTGATCGATGTGTACATCAGCGTGCCGGAGGCAGTCGTGGACGCGTTGGACGAGTTGGTCCTCCTGCGTCAGATCCCGGAGGAGGTCGTTCAGGCGCAAGGCGAGCTCGTACGGGCGGCCGTGTCCCAGGCTCTGCCAGGTGATGGTGAGAGTGTTCGTGGCAACACCGGGAAGAGCATCATCGCAGCCGAGGAAGATGAGCAGCCCGCGACCTGCATAGGCCTGGACGGTATTCGGATCACACTCGGCGATAGCTGGTTTGATCGAGCACAAGCAGACATCGGTCCCGGTGTGCGGCCTCAGTACGCCGGTCCGCAGCCACAAGGCCTCCCAGTGAGGCGAACCTCGTCGACCCTGTAGGCCTCAGGTTTCGTTGCTGTCGGCAATGGCGGATAGGGCTGCGATCAGTACTGCGCGGTCTTCGGGGCGAACATGGGCGAGTACTCGCTCACGGGCCAGGCGCAGGTGATGTTCGCCTGCTTTCTTGGCCTCAGCCTCGCCTGCTTCGGTCAGGAGAGCAAGTGCAGCTCTGCCGTCCTGCGCATCCCTGCTTCGCCCGCACCAACCGCGAGCTGCCAAGTCATCAATGACTCGGCTCACCCGGCTGTGGGAGAGGCCCACCTCACGGGCGAGGTCGGTGACCCGCATTGCGTGGTCGTCCGCGTCGGCAAGAGCCTCGAGGACGGAGAACTCGGTCATCGTCAGCCCGGACGTCCTGAGCATTGCATTGTCGAGAGCCCTGGGCAGTCGCTGCACCAGCCTGCCCAGGGAACGCCACAGCAGCAGGTCTTCTGCATCGAGCGGTTCCTGAGACCGGGAAGGCATCGAGTTCTCCTGAAGGTTGGGTGCTGCTGTTCCGACCGCGTCTACCAGCGGCACCATGATGGCAGGTGCGTCATCTCCTGCTGGTCACGCCGTTACGATGGCGGCGACATCGTAGAAGTGTGAGCGGAACTTGGCGACGCCCTCCCAGTACTTCGCTCCGGTGTTGAACCCGGCACGTGTGTGCAGGTTGTCGAAGCCGGAGAAGCCGGTCCACAGTCCGAGGTTCACGACACGCTCGCCATCGAGGCTCCGGTGGAAGTTGATCGCGGTGAGCCCAGGTGTGCCGATCGAGTTCGGCGCGTTGTGGCGGGCGAGCTCCAGCATCCGCTCCTGGTTGTCCGGCTTTACGGCGAACAGACCGAAGTGTGCGTGCGGGGTGGAGAACAGTGATGCCGCGCTCGATGCGAGTGGGGCCGAGAAGTCGACCTCGAACGTACGGCCGTCCCTGCGCGTGAGTTCCCCGACGGCGAGTGCGACCGACCATGCGGAGGGGAAATGCACGGGTCGCTCTGCGGTGGCCCAGTGGCTGTACACGGCCAGCTCTCCTTGCAGGCCTGACAGGAGCATGCCGGCTACGAATCCCGGCTGAGTGGAGAGCGTCTCCTTCAGATACGCCTCGACGGCATCGATGACCTGCTGGGAAGGCCGAGCGGGAGCGTCATCCGCCGGACTTGTCGCGCCGCTGTCGCTGGAGGTTCCGGACGCGAACCACTCGATGGCGGTGGTCACCTCCGCGGCGCGATCGATCCGAAGTTCGGCTGTCGTGCTGGGGGTCGTGATGGTCATGATTCCTACCTTTCTTGAGATGCCTCCAGAGTAATCTATATTGCGTGCGCACGCAATATAGATCACGGAGCGTCTGCCTGGAGATGTCTCGGTAGGTCAGTGATGCTGGTGAAACATCCAGCATGATCATCAAGCGGAGCGGGGGAGGCGAGTTGCGGGTGCGCCACAGCCGGTACCGATTCGCGTGCTGCTCCAGCAACTCAGGCGGGTCCGGTTCTGTCGACCGCGGCACCGCGTGGCGGGCGTTCGCCGAGGAGAACGGATTGCCGGCGACGCGCTTGCCTGAGGCAAGCGTTCCGAACCATCTGTCGCTGCCGTTTCAGCTATGGGTGGTCGGGAGGTACGGCGGGGGCGGCCGCCTCTTCAAGGGTGAACGAGGTTTCAGAAGGTGATCAGTCGGCCGCCGTCCACCGGGAGCACTACTCCGCTGACGTAGGACGCCGCGTCGGAGGCCAGGAAGGCGACGACCGAGGCGACTTCCTCGGAGCGGCCGAGTCGTTGTGCCGGAATGGTCGGTGTGAGGGAGGCGAGCATTTCCTGGTTGTTGGCGTGGATCGGGGTGTCGATGGCCCCGAGGTCGATCGCGTTCACCCGTACGGCGGGTGCGAATTCGACAGCCCAGGTCCGGGTGAAGGATGCGACCGCCGCCTTGGCTCCGCCGAAGACGCTCACACCAGGAACGCCAAGGTCCGCGGAGAGCGCGAGGATGTTGATGATCGAACCGCCGCCGTGCTCCACCATTGTTGGTGCCAGTGCGGCGGTCAGTTGAAAGGGAGCGCGAGCGTTCAGGGCGAAGACTCGCTCGTACTCGGCCGGCGAGACCGCCGCGGTCAGTTTGAATTGGTTGCCGTCGTCGAAGAGCGCGCCGCCGGCGTTGTTGACGATGATGTCGACGCGACCGTTCCCCGCCGCCAGTGCGCCCCTCGCGAGGTCTTCGGTCGACGCAACATCCGTCAGATCGGCGAGTACTACGGCGCACTCTCCGCCGACGTCGCGAATGGCATCGCAGGTTTCCTCTGCCCGCTGTTTGTCGCGTCCGCTCACGATGACGAAGTCGCCGTGGCTGGCCAGTTCGATCGCTGTCGCGCGACCGATTCCACTGGTCGCCCCGGTGATGAGTGCGACTCGTCCTGTGTTTGACATTTCTAGATCCGTCCTTTCAATAGAGTGTCGCCGGAGGTAGCGGAGTGAGCTGCCGCGCTACCGTGTCCATCGGGCGCACACCGACTTCGCAGCTGTCCGTAGAGCCCTGCGGTGCAAGGGATCGAGCCGCTGCAGTACGACGGTTGAGTCGACGGCGAAGGCCAGTTCGGCGGTGCATCGGCGTGGCTTGGCGCGGAGGTCCTCGGTAGTGTCGAGTTGCTGTAACAGGGCTGTCGTCAGCTGGTCCAGGCGAGCGCGGATCTGGGCGAGATCCGGCCGGGTCGTGGGCGCCTCGTCAGGATGAGCTGTCCAGCGGGCGAACAAGCCGCGCTGAACGATTTTGCTGGCGGTGATCTGATCCTGAAAGAACGCGGCGACGGCGTCGGGGTCCAGTCCGAGATCGGCTGCCTGCTTGCGTACGCCGTCGAGTACCTGCTGCTCGCGGACCGGGTCGTCGATCGGCCTGTCCGTCCCGAATTTGGAAGCAGCCACGTCGTCGCTGACACGAAGCCGCTCGACGATGAGATCCGTCAGGCTGCCGAGCCTACCGAGCGACTTGCCGGTCATGACCGTGTCGCTGGTCCGCCCGGATGCCGCCAAGGGCGCCGCGACAGCGGCGTCAGAGGCGGTGATGGTGCCGGCAACCGTGAGGGCGGCGGCCATGACGCTGCGAATGACCTGGTTACTCATACCCAAGGACCTGCCTCGCTTCAGCAATCGAGCGTGTATGTAGCGATCACTCTACAACTGGTGGAAGCGCTTGTCTCGAATATGTGAGATAGAACGATCGATCTGAAGAATCCCTCATCTTTCGGCCCGCGGAAGGCGGTTCATTAGAGGGTGGCTGCAAGGAGTCCGCCTACGATGCCGACGACGGTGATGATCGCCGCGACGATGCGGCCGATTCTTGTCGCGGTGTAGGGGAGCCAATGGCCGATCTCGCCGGGAAAGACGCTTGGTGTGCGGTTCCAGCCCGGTCCGTCGCCAAGCGGTCTGACCGCTGACGCGACTGCCAGGGTGGGTAGTTCGCCGAGGATGACCAGGCGTACGGCGCGCCTGGCATCGGCAGGTGCCATCGTCTGCCTAGCAGTCGCCATGCTCCGAAGGTCCTCGAACAGGGGAGTGGCGGCGGCGCGAACCTCGTCCTCGGGCAGCGCCGGGTATCTCGACAAGATGGAGTTCAGCGCCCTTTGGAGCGCCGGGAGCGCAGCCATGAGTTCGGCGCCGCCAGTCCCCAGCTGATGATCACGGAGCTTATTGAGATCGATGAAACCGTCTCCCGGACCGGCCGGGTGGTTGGCGTTTGCGTTGAGTGCGGCGGCGAGAATCTCGAGGAACTCACCGGCGGGGTGGGCCAAGGCGACGAGGCGCAGACCGAGCCAGGCCATGCCGGCGCCGACGATCACGATGACCCCGGCCGCCTCCAGGCGACGCAGATCGGGCCCCTGGACCACCAGGTACATCAGGTCAGCCTGGATCCCGTTGGCCAGGCACGTGATGGCAATCCACCGCCAGCGCCGGTACCTGACGATCTCCTGGACGCCGACGATCTTGTCGATCTCTTTCAGGCCCGTGTCGCACGCCCAGGTTGCCTCAGCCCGTTGGTACGTCGGCTTGGTGCCGTGCAGGAAGGCGACGGCCAGGAACGCGACCCCTGCGGTCAGTGCGACGGCCGGCGCGACACCGAGTTCCTTGTTCGGCATCGTGATCGCAAGTCCGGACAGGATGATCGATCCGCCGACCAGAACAAACGTGAGAGCTGCGGGTACGGCGTGGCATAGCCAGTTGTGGACCGAGTCCTGGCCGCGCATCCGGCGTTGGTGAAACCGGTCGAGCAAGGGGGCGGCCCACACCAGTCCTCCGATGCTCATGGCCGTAGGCAGCAGTACCAAGGCCAGCAACAACTCTGCAACGAGGGGGAGTCGCATCAGTCTGCTCCTCGAATCAGGCGTCGCCGAGTGCGTCGCGGAGGTCGTGTGCGAAGCCCTGTTCCAACTCTGAATGCTTCGCCAAGCCGGGGCAGAACATGAGGGCTACCAACCGGATCTTGAGCGGCAGTGTGGCGATCGGCTCCAAGGCAGAGGTAAAGGTCACTTTGAAGACGGCTTCGATGATCCTCGCCGCTGCTCGACTGCGAAGCGGACCCCAACCCTTGGCTGTCGCAGTCTTGTAGCCGGCGTCGCTGATCATGCCGGGGAAGTCGATCAGCTCGTCCACCGCATCGGCTAGGTCGGCCAGAATTGCGCAGAGCCAGTGGCGGCGGTTCAGTTTCTTGCTCGGCTTGCCGCCGTCCCACAACAGGAGCCACGCCTGCCCGGTCAGGGCTTCCTCGACGATGCCCCGGACCTGTTCCAAGTCATCTGGGGCCCGTCGCATCAGTTCGGTGAGAACCTCAACCGCGGTCTCGTCGACCGCGCGCAGGACGGCGTGATCAGGGGCGGTGTCGCGGGCGTAGGCGTCGTACAGAGTGCGGTAGATCGGACCGGGCGAGACGCCGTGAAGACTCCCGTCGCATTCGCACTTGCATCGGGTCGAGGCTGAATCTGCGCAGCGTGCGGTGTGGGACATGGGCGATCCTCCTGGGCCTGGCGGGGAATCCGGGACTGCCACGTTCCGAGACTGCACCGTCACTCCACGTTAAGGTTCCCTGAGGGGTTCGCAAACCCCGGTTAAATTGGCCCAGGCGCGGTGGCATCTGGCTCAATCGCCGTCTACCGCTGGCCCCAATGCGCCTCCAGGATCGCGGCCACTTCGGCCGGCTTTTGCAGGATGGTCCAGTGGTTGCAGTTGAGTTCGATGATGTCGACGGCGTGCATCGAATCGCCGAGGCGGTGACCGAACTCGACCTGACAGGCCGGATCGAGCGCTCCCCAGACGACCAGGCTTGGCGCTTTCACGTTTGCGAGGTCAGGCTCCCATTCGGCACCGACGGTGACCGCGGAGCGGTACAGATTGAGGATGCAGTCCTTCATGTGCTCGTCGATGTGGCTGGCTGTGGCTGCGGCCAGAGCGACCGGAATGTCGAAGCCGGCGATCAGTTCAGCCCAGCTTGTGGAGTTCGACTCGGCCATGAAGCGGTCGCCGGCTGGGCTCTGCCAGATCTCGGCGAGGGGATGCCACTGGTAGGTCGCACTGACCGGTCCGTTGCTTCCGGCCCAGGTCTTGACGAGATCGGGGCGGAGAGCGGCGACTCGGGCGGTGAGGATGCAGCCCCAGTCGTGACCGACGAGATCGACCGGCTCGCCGAATTGATCCAGGCGCTGGATCAGCCAGTCGACGTACTCCTCCTTGGTGGAGCTGAAACCCTCAGGGAGCGGGGCGCCGAAGCCTGGCAGGTCCCAGGCCTCGACGTCCGTTCGGGATAGATGGCGGCGTACGTCGCCCCACAGCCGGTGCGTGTCGGGGACGCCGTGAATGAGTACAGCCGGCACAGCAAGCTCCTTTGTCAGGACGGGTTCAGTTCGACGACGACGCGGTACGCCGCGGGATCCGAGGTGATGTGGAGCCCGCTGTCGTTGAACAGGCGCTTCACGGCAGCCAGCCACTCGGGGTTGGCGGTGGCCTTGTCCAGTTCCGCGCCTGAGTTCCATTCGGCGATGTGGAAGAACCGCGTCTCGGGGAGGTCGGCGAGCGGCTGATGCAGGCGGGAGCGCAGGAAGCCGGGCTGGGTGGACATGATCCGGGCGTTCTCCTGGTATGCCGTGATGAACTGCTCGGCCTCGTCGGCGGGAACTGTGTAGTGCTTGATCAGAGTGACCGGCTCGTCGAGGCCGGTCTGCGATTCCAGGGACTGACTCATATTCGTGACCTCCTGAAGCTCAGGTGCGGTTGATGCCGAACGGGCCGAGCCGGCCGCCGTCTACCCGGACGGCGAACTCGAAGGCGGCGAAGGCATTGTCGAAGGTGTAGACGTCGGCGGCGGCGAGCTTCCCGAGATACTCCTTGGTCACCGGTGCTGCGATCGCGGCCGAGGTGGCGTCGTGGTAGTAGGCAACTTGTAGCCTGACGTCGGCACGCGTGCCCAGCCGGCCGATGTATCCGGCAACGAGTGTGTCGCACTGGTAGCCCAGCACGATCCGCTGACTGCCGACCTCGACCGTGTAATGGTGCTTGAACGTCACGGTCGGTGCCGGGCGGTTGGGGTCGTTTGCCCGCAGCAACAGCCCGCAGCAACAGCCTGCGGCACTCGGCATGACCGATCCGTACGACGTCGCGTTCGAACAAGGAGGCTGCGCCGATGTGGTCCGCGTGCGAGTGTGAATAGATCAGGTGGGTCACCTTGTTCGGCCGCTCGCGGATCTTGGTGACAAGATCGATCGCCCGCTGCAGGTTCACACCGATACTCGGTGGCGCGTCGACGAGCACCACGCCCTTATCGGCGTGTAAACAGGTGTCGCCTCGGCGGCCGTCGTACCGCTGAGCAACGCGCCAGCTGCGACGGCTCCCGCGCCGGCGAGGAGCCCGCGGCGGCTAGCTGTAGTCATCCATCGTCCGTTCAGTGAGTTGGGGGAGCCCGAAGAGCTCGAAGACCGCGGTGTCCAGGAAAACGACCACGCGTCTGATTCCCTGCGGTGTCACGGTCAGAACGTGCAGCGAGTGGGCCGCGCCGTCTTCGTTGTAGACAGCAACCGCCGGCTGGCCGTTGGCTTCGAGCCGGACCGACGTTCTGTTTCCGACGGCCTTCGTCCTGAGGAACTGACCGATCGCAATGCGGCCGACGAACCACATCGGGTTGGGCGGCATCTCCCACGCCGCTTCCTCCGTGAGCGTGAGTACGAGGTCGTCGATGTCCGCGGTCTCGAACGCCGTCACGTAGCGATCGATCAGCCTCTGCTGGTCGTCATCGAGTGCGTAGTTCACATCGGCATCGCTCAAGCCGGCCGCAGTCAGCAGCGTTCGGGCTCGTTGCAGGAGGCTGTTGACTGCTGCCGTCGACGTATCAAGCGCCGAAGCCACCTCGGCGGCCCGCCAATGCAGCACATCCCGAAGGATGAGTACCGCCCGCTGTCGAGGCGGCAGGATCTGCAGAGCGGCGACGAGCGCCAAACGCACTGAGTCGCGCTCTTCGACAATCAGCGCCGGATCGGTCGGCAATGGCTCAAGCCAAGCCACGTCGAGCGGCAGACCCGGCTCAGGCTCAGGGCTGGGCCCACCCAGCCCCGAGGGGAGCGGCCTGCGACCCGCTGTCTCCAGCGATCTCAGGCACACGTTGGTAGCGATCCGATACAGCCAGGTCTGCAGCGAGGCTCGGCCGTCGAACTGGTCCAGCGACCGCCATGCCCGCAGATAACTCTCCTGTACGGCGTCCTCGGCGTCGTGCACCGAGCCGAGCATCCGGTAGCAGTGCCGAAGCAGCGCCGGCCGAAACCGATCGAGGTCGACCTCGATCACGGGTAGACCCCGATCATTGTCGAGGGAGTGACCTCCGGAGAGCCATCCATCAGACCCGCTTGCGCGAACTCCTTGAACGAGCTCAGCGCCTGCAGCAGCTCGGTGTTGCCCTGCGAGATGTGGACGAACTGCCCGTCCGGCAGTGCGTAGGCCTGGTAGCTCAGCCCGTCCGGCCGCTCCGCAGCGAGCTGCGCGAAGAGAGCCTCCACCTTCCGCCGGTTCTCCTCGGCCTGCCCCAGCTTCGTTCGGTATCGGACGACATTGGCGTTGTTGTCAGCCATGCTGGTTCCCTCTGTCGAATGTGAGTTCCTGACACCTGTTAGATCCGGGCGGAACCAGAAACTCATCGCGCGACGGGTGCTGGGGTCTCCAGGTGCTCCTCGTCAACGAAGACAGGACGGACCGGCGTCGTGTGACCGGCCGTGAGGCGTCTGAAGCACCGGCATGACGACCACGCGCAGGGTGCGGAGCCGGAACTGTCGCGGCTGGGGTTCAGGCTCCAGGGCGGGCGTCGAAGCGGTGGCGGGCGTCCTCGATGCGGGGGAGGTTGGCGAGCACCCAGTTACCTAGGGCTCGGACCGGCTCGGCCATCTCGCGGCCGAGAGGTGTGAGGGCGTACTCGACGCTGGGCGGCTGAGTCGGGTGAACGGTGCGCGAGATGTAGCCCTCTCGCTCGAGGGAGCGGAGGGTCGTTGCCAGCATCTTGGGTGAGATTCCGCTGATCTGGCGTTTCAGTTCGCCGAAGCGGTGCGTGCTGATCTCCAGTTGCATGAGGATCAGCACCGACCATTTGCCGCCGGCCAGAGCCAAAGTGTCGGCAACGCGTTGGCAGTCCGTGGTTTCGCTGAGGTTACCAAGTTCCACAGAAGTGCCTTCTTTCGCGGCTTCGATCACCCATTTAAAGTAGCTAACAAATCTATATCAGGTATCCGATCGAAACCAGGAGCACGATCATCAGTTCACCACGCGTTGTCCTTATCACCGGCGGTACCTCCGGTATCGGTCTGAGTCTCGCGGAGGCATTCCTGCTCGAGGGGGCAGCGGTGGCTGTCTGTGGCCGGTCGCAACCGGCTCTTGATCGCTTCGCGAAGGAACACCCGGGGACGCTTGCTATCCAGGCCGACATCACGGTTTCGGCCGACAGAACCTCGATGTTGCAAGCTGTTGCTGAGCGCTTCGGCCGGCTGGATGTCCTGGTCAACAATGCAGGGACCCTGGTCGATCGCAACTTCGCTTCGGATGTCGGTGCGACGCTCGGCCTCGATGAGGAGGTCGCCGTGAATCTGACTGCGCCCATCCACTTGACCGGCGAGACGCTGCGCCGCTGGCCGGACCTTGGCGCCATCGTGTTCGTGACTGCGGGCTTCGCTCTCGTGTCGCCGACACGGGCGCCGAGCTACGGTGCGACGAAGGCGGGGCTGCACAGTTTCGCGGAGGGTTTGCGCCGGCAGTTCGCACCGGGTGGTACCCACGTACTCGAAGTCGTTCCGCCCCTGACGGACACCCCGATGAACGCGGGTAAGACCGGCAAGAAGTTGCCCGCCTCCGAAGTAGCGGCAGCAACTCTCAAAGCGTTGAAGTCGCGCAGGCCGATGGCGCTGCCGGGCCTGTCCAAGCTGCTTCCCATCATGCTGCGGATCGCGCCGAAGACGATGAGCCGCGCAGTCGGCAAACTCTGACCGACTTGACTCGTCCTTTGTGCGGCGGCAGTCGAACAACTCGGACTACCGCCCGCGGCTGCGGCGGGACGCCCAGGTGGGCCTGCGAGGTCACGGGTCCACCAAGGCGCGAGGTGCGGAGCGGTTCTCAGAGTGGGCGTCTTCTGACGCCTGACCGTTGCGGCAAGCTCCGGCCGGGCGTGACAACCTGGACCGGCTGGTCGCCTTCGCTCTCCGTGCGCTGGATGCGGTCAGTCCTGAGGGCCGGCAACTACGTTGAGCAGCGGCCCCTGCCACGGAATTCCGCTGGAGCTCAGCCGGGGCACGGATGCGATCCGGCACGGGGCTGGCGCGACTCGCTGAGAGCGCGTCGGCACCGTGCCGCGGCTGAGAGCTCACGCCAGGACGTCAGGTTCTTCCTCGATGATCAGCTCCTCGAGCAGCCGGAAGTTGTTACGCGCCATGTTTGCGCTGCCGAACTGACGGGCCGCGAGCACCGCTTCTTCCTCGGTCATGATCCGCGGTGTGCCGGCGGCTTCTGCCATGAGCTGCATCTGGCAGGCCCGCTCCATGGTGACGAACCACCATGCGGCCTCGCCTACCGTCTGCCCGACGGTGAGCAAGCCGTGATGCCGAAGGATCGCGGCCCGCTTCGACCCCAGCCGGGCAGCAATTCGCTCCCCCTCCTGGCGCTCCAGCACCAGGCCCTTGTACTCGTCGAAGACCTCGTGGTTCTGGTAGAAGGCACAGGATTCCTGAATGATGGGGTCCAGTGGGCGTCCGAGGGATGACCAGGCGCGCCCGTGAAGTGTGTGGGCATGCGCGACGGCTACCACGTCCTCCCGCGCCTCGTGGATCGTCGAGTGGATCGAGAAGGCCGCCTTGTTCGTTCGCAGTGAGCCTTCAACCACCTTCCCGTCTTCGTCGAGCAGAAGCAGGTCGCTGACCTTGATCCGTGAGAAGTGGACGGCATAGGGGTTGACCCAGAAGCGATTCGGGAACTCCGGATCGCGTGCGGTGATGTGGCCCGCGACGCCCTCGTCGTACCCGTACCGGGCAAACAACCTGAACGCAACGGCCAGTTGGCGCTTGCGGTGCTCGCGTTCGGACTCCAGCGATTCGTGCTCCGCAGGCAACTCCTCAAGATCGAGTTCGTTGATGCCTGGGTCGATACCGCTGGTCGCACCCACTGCAGGCGCCTCGGTCATCGCGCTTCCCTCTCCCTCGATTTGCCTATTAGGTACAAATATTGCCTCCTGGGGCTGGTTAGGGTCAAGATGCACGCCTCTCGTCGAGATCAGATCCACGAGTGCAGCGTATTGCCAAGGTGGCACATCGACGTGTCTCATAGGCAAACCTAGGAGGTGTGCGATGACAGTCACACAGAAAACCCCGTCTCCCGGTCCAGCGAGGAACACGGTGGTCCGCGCCGTCGCGGCAAGCACAGTGGGGAGCACCATCGAGTGGTACGACTTCCTTCTCTATGGAGTCATCGCGCCGATCGTTCTTCCCCGGGTGTTCTTCCCCGAGTCGAGCGAGTTCGGTGGGATCTTGCTGTCCTTCTCAACGTTCTTCGTGGCGTTCGCCGCCCGGCCGCTGGGGGCGGTGGTTTTCGGCCACCTCGGTGACCGTGTCGGGCGCAAGAAGGCACTCGTGACGACGCTGATGCTGATGGGAGTCGGCACGGTGGGAATTGGGCTCATCCCCGGATACGGGACAATCGGCATCCTCGCGCCACTACTGCTGGTTCTTATGAGGGTGCTGCAGGGCTTCGGAGTCGGGGGTGAATGGAGCGGCGCCGTCCTGATGGCCGGCGAATCCGGCCGCCGCTCACGCCGCGCGCTGCTCACCAGTTTCCCGCAGGCCTCCGCGATGCTCGGAACCTCACTGGCTACCGCATCGGTACTGGCTGTCGGGGTCGCTGCCGGTCCGCAGGCCTTCATCGAGTGGGCGTGGCGGATTCCGTTCCTCGCCAGTGCAGTGCTCGTTGTGCTCGGGTTCTGGATGCGGATCGGGATCGTTGAGACCTCGGAGTTTGCCAAGGTTCGTGCACAAGGACAGGTCGAACGGGCGCCGGTGCTGGTAGCAGTGCGTTCGCACTGGAGGGGGATCCTTCTGGGGATGTTCCTCAAGGTCGGTGAGATGGCTCCAGTCTTCATCTTCGTATCGTTCGTCTACGTCTACGGGAAGAAGGCGGGCGGCCTGGAGCAGACCACTCTGCTCGCCTCGGTCGCGATCGCCTCCTTGATCTCGGCACTACTGATGCCCGTGATGGGTTACCTCGGCGATCGGCTGGGTCCTCTCCGGGTCTACCTCATCGGTGCCGCCGCCATGGCGATAGAGGTCTGCGTCTACTTCGCGGGCATCGCATCGGGCAATCGGTCCGTGGCGATCGCGGTCATCCTTGTCAGCCTCGTCCCGTACGCGCTGATGTTCGCCAACGAGGCCACGATCTTGATGAGTCTGTTCCCGGCGCCGGTGCGATACTCGGGGAGCTCGCTCGCCTTCAATCTCGCCGGAATCATCGGGGGCGGACCGGCGCCGTTCATTGCTACCGCTCTCTACGGCGCGAGTGGTAGTTCACTCCCGCTGTCGGTGTACCTGCTTCTCACGGTGCTGGTCGGTGTCGCAGCAGCGCTTCTCATCCACCGCCGCAACCGACGTCAGGCGGCCTTATGACGATCCCGACCGTCACTCCGAACCCGCTACCCGAATCACCGCTCAACCAGGCTGCGGTGCTGATCCTCACGCCGGAAGGCAGCCCTTTCATCGCCGGATCCATTGCTGATCCGGCGGAGCAGGCGGTGGGTTCTGCGATCCATACCTACCCTCCGGATGATCCGAACCTGGACAATCAATTCACGACGCCGATCGCGGCCCTCATCCCACGGACAGTGCAAGCTCTCAGTGCCGAGTCCGACACCGCGCGGGGTAGTCTCGCCGTCCTAACTGTCGGCTACCTGTCGCGCGTGCAGCATGATCTTGCCCGGGCAACCAACCGTACGGTCCTCTCCTCGCCGCTACTGGCCGTGCCGATGCTGCTGGCGATGCTGCCGCCCGGCCGGCGGGTGCTCGTCGTGTACGCGAACCTCGGGTGGGCCGATCTGTCGGACATCCCCGGCGTGCCTTCAGACCGGGACTCGGACGTCATCCGAGTCGGTCTCGAGGAAGTAGGCCCATTTCGACGGGCTGTGTTCGACCGCACCGAGCCTTTCGATCACGAAGCCGTTTCGGCGCAGATCATCGAGAAGCTCGATATCCCCGACCTCGGAGCCGTAGTGCTGGAGTGCGGCGAAATGGCAGCCGTCGCAGATCGGATTCGGAAAGAAGTGGACGTTCCAGTGATCGACTACCACGTGCTCGCCAGCTGTTTCGCCGCGGCGTTGTCGTCCAGCCGAGCTCCGTCAGGGCGGAGCCACAGCAGCTGATGAAGACGCCAGGTTTCTAGGCGATCACACCTATCCGAGGAGACGCGATCACCACAATCACGTCGGCATCGGGTGCGCCACGTAGGACATGTTCGACCGAGCCCAGGAATTGGGCCGAGTCGCCAGGCCCCAAGACTGTCAGCTCGTCGGCCAGCGCCAGCTCGAGCCGCCCCGAAACGACGTGCAGCCACTCCTCCCCGCCGTGGCGAGCTGGGCGGGGAGGAGTGGCTCCAGCACGCAGCGACAGGCGGGTTGCCTCGATCAGCATTCCCGACGATGGCGGAGACAAATGCGTCACCTCCGCACCTTGAACGCCGTACCTGGCGGCCTCACTGCCCTTGACGATCGGGGATCCACGCTCGCTGTCGGCCGCCAGATCGGCGACGCTGACATCCAATGCTCTGGCCAGCAGTACCAGAGTGCCGATGCTGGGTACACGTTGCCCACTCTCGACCCGCGACAAATAGCCAGGAGACAGATCAGCCGCAGCGGCGACCTTCTCCAGAGTGAGACCACGCTCTAGACGTATCTTGCGCAAGCGCCGCGTAATCCGCAGCTCGGTCTCATCGACTTCCTGGTTCATTCCTCCACTGTAGATGCGACCTTCATTCGGCGTCGTCGATGATCCCGTGATTCACAGTCGTGTGGTGAGCAGCTCGGCCAGATGCACTGCGTGGACCTGCGCAAGGTCGTCGAGCTGCACCCGGCACGACATTCCGTCAGCAAGTATGACGGCGTTGGGGTGGTCTCGTACGGTGGGCAGCAGGTGGGTCTCGGCGATGGCGACAGAGGTCTCGTAGTGACCGGCCTCGACCCCGAAGTTTCCGGCTAGCCCACAGCACCCGGCCACCTTGGTCACTGTGGCACCGGCGCTTTCCAGTAGTGCTTGGTCCGCTGACCAGCCGAGCACGGCGGACTGGTGGCAATGTGGTTGGGCGACGACTTCCACTCCGCTGAGATCGGGGAGCGGCAGGTCCAGCCTGGCGATCAGCTCTGCGAAAGTCAGGATGCCGTTGGCAACGATGTTCGCCTCGGGTGCGGCGGTGAGCTCGAGCGCGTCGCTGCGCAGCGCCGCGAGACAAGACGGCTCCAGGCCGACGACTGGCACGCCAGATGCCAGGTACGGCGCGAGCCTGCGGACGGTGCGGTCCATCATCCGGCGGGCCTGGTCGAGCTGACCGGTCGTGATCCAGGTCAGCCCGCAGCACGCGTTCTCGGGGATCACTCGTACTCGTAGACCGTGGGCCTCCAGGAACTGGATCGCCGCGAGCCCCGACCGCGGGAAGAAGTGGTCGGTGAACGAGTCGGCCCAGAGCCACACGTCCGGTGTCTCCGGGAGCCGGGCGAGGCTTCGCGCGGAGCGCTTCAGCGTCTTGCGCGCGAACTTCGGGATCGACCGCCGCTGATCTATGCCGGCGATCGACTTGGCCAGCTTTGCGACGGGGCCGAGGCGCATCGAGCCGTTGACGGTGCCTGCCATGGGTGCGACGAGCCTGGCCCACTTCGGCAGGCGGCCGAGCAGGTAGTGCGAGCGCGGACGCACCTTGCCGGCGTACGTCTGATAGAGCGTCTCGGACTTGTACGTTGCCATGTCCACGCCGGCGGGACAATCCGAGGAACAGCCTTTGCAGGACAAGCAGAGATCGAGTGCGGCGCCGACGGCTTCATGCTCGAGACCGCCGACCAAGGATCCGTCCAACGCCTCCTGAAGAACCCGTGCCCGTCCGCGCGTGGAGTCCTTCTCGTCACGGGTGGCCAGGAAGGAGGGGCACATCACGCTGGTCGTTTTCGACGCGACGCAGCGGCCAACGCCGGTACAGCGGTGCACCGCCGTGCCGAGATCACCGCCGTCGTGGATCAGTCGTAGCCCGGAGCGCTTCGGCGAGGTTCGCGGCCGCACCGCGCGCAGGCCGTCAGTGATCGAGCCGGGACTGACGATGATGCCCGGATTGAGCAGATCGTCCGGATCGCACAGCTGCTTCACCCGCGCGAACAGGTCGATCGAGGTCTCGTCGTACATCAGCGGGAGCAGCTCGGAACGGATCCGGCCGTCTCCGTGCTCTCCGGACAGGGAGCCGCCATATCTCTTGAGCGTAGTCGCGCATTCGACCATGAACTCCCGAAAACCTGCTGAGCTCCCGGGATCGCCGTGCCGGAACGGGAAGTCGATCCGGCAATGGACGCAACCGTCGCCGAAATGGCCGTACGGGAAGCCGTGGAAACCGTACGAGCCCAGGATCTGCTCGAAGTCGCGCAGCCAGGCACCGAGGTGTTCAGGTGGAACCGCGGCGTCTTCCCAGCCGGAGTGGGCCGGGGTCGGCAAGCTCACTCCGGCCAGCCCGGCACCGTCCTCGCGGATCCGCCACAGCGCCGCGGCCTCGCCGGCATCGGTGACGAGCCGGTTTCCGAGTGCGCCGGAGGAGTCGGTGAGCCGCTGCACGATGTCAGGGGCGTCCTCCCCAGTGACCTCTGCGAACAGCCAGCCTGCGCCCGGCGGCAGCTCGGGTACCGGTTTTCCCTTGCCACGCACGAGATCGACGATCCGCGCGTCCATGCCTTCACAGGCGATCAGCCGCCCGGGTGCGGCTGCCAGCAATGCGGGCACAGCGTCGGCGGCATCGGCCATCGTGGGATAGCCGAGCACGAGCAGCGATCGCCGAGGGGCGTCCGGCACGAGCCGAACGGTTGCCTGGAGCACCATTGCGAGCGTGCCTTCGCTGCCGACCAGGAAGCGGTCCACTCGCCGGCCGTTCTCCGGCAGCAGATGTTCCAGGCTGTAGCCGCTCACCTGGCGCCCGAAACGGCCGAACTCCGTCCGGACATGCGCGAGGTTTCCGGCCGCCAGCCCCAGCAACTGCCTGGCGGTCGGGCTGTTCTCGGTGCCGGATCCCAACGTGGCGGTCTCTCCGTTGCCGAACAGGACGGTCATCGCCTCCACGTTGTCCACTGTCCGGCCGTACCCGAGTGCCCTGGAACCGCAGGCGTTGTTGCCGATCATTCCGCCGATCGTGCAGCGCGTGTGTGTCGACGGGTCGGGCCCAAACCTGAGTCCGTACGGCGCTGCCGCCCGCTGCAGGTCGGCATGTACGACGCCGGGCTGCACGATCGCCGTACGCGACTCGGGATCGATGGCCATGATGTTTTGCAGCCGCCGGATGTCGACGACGATGCCGGAGCCGACGGCGTTGCCCGCGATCGAGGTACCGGCACCTCGGAGGGTGATCGGGACACGTAGTTCGCGGGCCGCCGCGTGGAGGGCGAGGAGGTCCTCCGTCCGCCGCGGCCGCACCACAACTGACGGAACGACGCGATAGAGGCTCGCATCCCCGGCATACATGGCCCGGGTCAGCACCGAGCCGTCGGCGTCGTCGATTCCTCGGGATCTCAGCTCGGCGGCGAGGTCGTCGATCCGGCTCACACCGTGAAGTCCACGCCTTGGGCCAGCGGGAGTTCGCCGGAGTAGTTGATGGTGTTTGTTGCCCGGCGCATGTAGGCGCGCCAGGAATCCGAGCCGGATTCGCGCCCGCCTCCGGTCGCCTTCTCGCCACCGAACGCTCCACCGATCTCGGCCCCGGACGTACCGATGTTCACATTCACGATTCCGCAGTCGGATCCTTCGGCCGAGACGAAGAACTCGGCCTCGGCCTGGTCGCGGGTGAAGATCGACGAGGACAATCCCTGCGGTACGTCGTTGTTGAGGGCGATGGCCTGTTCGAGGTCGTCGTAGGTGAGGATGTACAGCAGCGGCCCGAACGTCTCCGTGCGGACGATGCCGCTCTGGGTCGGCATGGTGACGATCGCGGGCTCGACGTAGAACGCGTCGGGCGCGGCGTCGGTCAGGACTCGCCCGCCACCGGCTACGGTCTTGCCGCCGTCAGTTGCAGCCTGCGCGAGTGCGGCCGCCATCGCGTCGTACGCCTTGCCGTGGACCAGCGGCCCGACCAAGGTGCCCGGTGCGATCGGGTTACCGACAGGGAGTCGTGCGTACGCTTCCACCAGACGTTCGGTGAGTTGCTGGGCCACCGAGGTATGGGCGATGACGCGGCGCATCGTCGTACAACGCTGACCTGCCGTTCCGGCAGCAGAGAAGACGATTCCGCGCAAAGCCAGATCCAGATCGGCCGACGGTGTGATGATGGCGGCGTTGTTGCCGCCCAGTTCGAGCAGCGACCGACCGAAGCGGTCGGCGACCCGCGGACCGACCGCCTTGCCCATCCGGCTCGAGCCGGTGGCGCTGATCAGCGCGACTCCCGGGTGGTCGACCAGCGCCGCACCGATCTCCGGTCCACCGACGACGACCTGAGACACGTTTGCCGGTGCGCCCGACTCGGTCAGCGCGCGGTCGAGCAGGGCTGCGGACGCCCACGCGCACAGCGGCGCCTGCTCGGACGGTTTCCAGATCACGGTGTCGCCGCACACCAAGGCGATCGCGGTGTTCCAGGACCACACCGCGACGGGGAAGTTGAATGCGCTGATCACGCCAACGACTCCGAGCGGGTGCCAGGTTTCCATCAGCCGGTGGCCGGGGCGCTCCGAGACCGACGTAGTGCCGTAGAGCTGCCGGGAGAGGCCGACCGCGAAGTCGCAGATGTCGATCATCTCCTGTACCTCGCCGAGGGCCTCGGAGGTGATCTTGCCGACCTCGATGCTGATCAGGGTGGCCAGGTCCGCCTTGTGCTCGGTGAGAAGCTCGCCGAACCGTTTGATCACCGCACCGCGGCCCGGGGCCGGGATCCTGCGCCACTCCCGGAATGCGGCCTCCGCACGGGTGACGACGTCATCGACGGTGGTGGCGTCGCTCCAGGTGACGCCACCGAGGTCACGGCCGTTGATCGGTGAGAGATGGCTCTGCTCGCCGGCGACGGTCGCGGGATCGACGCCGCAGGCCGCGGCCGCCGCCAGGCCCTGCCTTCCGAGGATCTCGGGGCCGGGGAGGTCGATACGGGACATAGTCGTAGCTCCTTGTGCGATTGGTTCGTCAGACGACGTTGAGTTCGGGCCGGACGCCGCCTGCTCTGAACCGTTCGGCGTCGAGCGAGGTGACATCGATGACCGGCGTACGGTCGAGGCAGAGGTCACGGACGATCTCGCCGACCGCCGGACCCATCAGGAACCCGTGGCCGGAGAATCCACAGGCGTAGACGAAACCAGGCACCGTGACCGAGCGGCCGATGAGGGCGTTGTGGTCCGGGGTCATCTCGTACAGTCCGGCCCAGCCGCTGCGGAGTCCTACGTCCCCCAGCGCTGGTGCCCGGTGTTCGACGGCCTCGGCCAGTGTCGAGAGCCACGCCGGGTCCCGGGTGGTGTCGAAGCTCCAGGAGCTGACCCGCTCCGGGCACCCCAGCAAGAGGCCTTCTCCTTCGGTGTGGAAGTACAGCGAGGTGGAGAAGTCGATCGTGAACGGCGTGTTCGGCGCGAGACCGGGGATCGGCTCGGTGATCGCGATCTGACGTCGCAGGGGGACTACCGGCAGTTCGACGCCGACCCACTGACCGACCTGCGCCGACCAGGCGCCTGCCGCGCAGACAACCTGGTCGGCGCCGATCGCGCCGGCGGGTGTGGTGACCCCAACAATGTGACCGCCGGACGTTTCTATGCCCGTGGCAGGGCAGTTGGTGAGCAGAGTCGCACCGGCCTCTCGCGCAGCCTTGGCGTACCCCTGCACCACCGACTCCGGAGTGCAGTGTCCGTCGCGTGGCGACCACGCCGCGCCAAGAAGGCCGGTGCTGTCGATCAGTGGTGAGAGCTGCTTCGCCTCGGCTGCCGAGATCAGCCGACTGTTACCTCCGGTCGCGTTGTGCAACGCGACGTTGCGCTCGAAGGCGGCCAGGTCCTCGGCGTCGGAGATGAGGAAGAGATAGCCGGTCTGGTGCAGGTCGACCTCGGTGCCGAACAGGTCACCGAAACGCTCGAGAACATCGAGGCTGCGCAGGCCGAGCCGGATATTGACCTCGTCGGAGAAGAAACCACGGACGCCGCCGGCTGCCTGGCAGGTCGAGCCCTGGCCGAGGGCGCCCTTTTCGAGCAGCACCACCTGCCGGCCGGCGGTAGCCAGGTGGTACGCCGTACTGACGCCCATGATTCCGCCGCCGATGACGACGACGTCCGCCGAAGCCGGCAGGGTGCGACCGCGATTCATGGGTTCAGCCTGCCGCCGTACCGGATGGAGGGGAATCACCTGCGAGCAAGGATCTGTTGAGTGAGGATAAGAAGATCTTGTGCTCCTCGACCTGGACTTTGTGGCTCAATCTAGGCAGGTGGCCGGGATCGCGATTAGGATTTCTCATGCTCAATCCGCTTCAGCTGCAGACGCTTCAGGCAGTTCTCCGGACCGGGTCGTTCGCCGATGCCGCCCGGGAACTCGGCTACACCGGCTCGGCGGTCTCACAGCAGATCGCAGCGCTCGAGCGGGCGACGCGCACCCAGCTATTCGAGCGCCACGCGCACGGGATCAGCCCGACACCGATCGCGCAGTTCCTCGCCGAGCGGGCGAACCAGGTGCTCGGTCAACTGCGGACCCTCGAGGACGACATCGTGCTGCAGCAGAACGGCACAATCGGGCGTGTTCGGCTCGGCAGTTTCCCCAGTGCGGCCGAACGCCTGCTCCCGGACGCAATCTCGCGATTCCAATACACCCATCCCGGTGTCGTCGTGCATCTGGATGAGGGCGAGCCGGACGAGTTGTTCCGCATGCTTGAGGCACACGAGCTCGATGTGGCTTTGGTCTATCGGTACGGGGCAGTGCCGATCAGGGTGCCGCGCGGATTCGAGGCGGAGTTTGTGTTCAGGGAAGCGCTTTACCTGTTGCTTCCCAGTGGTCATCCGCGCTGTGACGACGACGAGCCGCTCAGGGTCGATCGGCTGCAGGACGACTCCTGGATCACGGCCCGCGCCGGAACCGCCGGCGGCTCGACCCTGCGCCGGCTGTGTGCCGAGACTGGATTCGAGCCGATGATCGTGCACCGCAGCAACAACTACAGCGTGATCCACGGCCTGGTCGCCGCGGGTCTCGGTATCGCCGTCGTACCGGAGCTGAGCCTTCGACCGACGGAGGGGGTCGTCAGCCGCCGCGTCGACGGCGAGAAGGCGTACCGCGACGTGATGGCCTTGCGGTCGCCGACATTGCCCGACGCGTCATGGGAAACACTCCGTCATGCGTTGCTCGCGGCGACTGATCGGAGCAGCGCGTTCCGGACGGCCAGAGGTGAGTGGACGACCGCCTAGAGCTGCTCCAGCGCCTGGGCCATTGATGCCTTGCTCTCTGCGGCGTACAACTCCTCGGGGACGTTGACCGGGCGACCGATCTGTTCCGCCAGCCAGGAGATGTCGCGCTCGGCGCCGCCTTGACCGGTGTCTGCCCCTCCGGCGCCGGACAGGTTCGAGGCGAAGATGCCTGCGGCCGACCGCGGCAGGAAGTCTTCGTAGACGATCGGCTGGGCGATCAGCCAGCCGCCGGTGAGCAACTCGTCCGGCGTCAAGCCGGGTGCCGGAGCCTGGCTGGGGCGAAGCGGCGCGGGGCGGTAGGTGAAGTACGCGAGGCCTTGGGTGTGGAATGCGCGCTCGCTGCCGGGGATCAGTTCGGACCAATGGTCCGGGTCTGCCATCGCCTTCTCGTACAGGTCTCGGCCGCTCGGGGTGAGGGCGATACCGCGGGCTTCGACCTCGCCGAACCGCACTCGCATGGTCCCGTCCGTGATCGACCCGTCAGCCTCGCGATATCGGCGTGGCTCCGCCAGCGCGCGGAAGGAGGTCTGCCGCAGCAGGACGTCCGGGCCGTTCCACCGCGGCGGTCCCTGGATCTTGTCGATCATCTCGATCCCGCGCGCCTGCATCGCGGCGTACAGCTCGTCGATGTCCAGCACTCGCGGGGTGAGATGGTTGATGTGGGTCGACCCGACTCCAGCGATATCGGCGGCCACGCCGGAGATCTGCTCGAGCTCGTCGTACCAGGTCCGATCCACGGGGTCGTCCGACAGCGCGAACGATGCGATGGCGAGGTCGAGGAAGCGGTCGGCGGCGTCCGGGGGCAGCCCGCCGTCGGCCGTTGCATGATCGGCCAGCTCGAGGAGTTCGGGGACGAAGAGCTCACGCCGGGAAATGAACTCCTTGATCCGTAGCTCGAGGTCGGCGTCGAAGAATCGGCGGTCCTCGGGGACCAGCAGGCTCGTGAACACCCGGAACGGGTTCTTCGCGAGCTCGTCCCGCCCGGTCGGCCGGAATGCTGTAGAAATGACCGGGATCGGCCGTGGGTGCGCGTCGCGGAGGTCGTAGAAGCCGGTCGGGCTCATCCCCAGCGCTCCGAAGACACGCGTCACCTGGGCGAGCTCGGCCGGACTGCCGACCCGGATCGCGCCGTGGCGCTCCGCGGTCACCCTTTCGATCGATCCGAGCCGTTCGGCACGGGCTCCGTCGCGTTCGAGCACCCGCCGGTTCACTTCCTGGGAAACCTCGAGAAGCGTGGTGTACGCCGGAACCTCAGAGCCATAGAGGTCCGAGAGCCGTACGGCGAAGCGGGCGCGCAGCGTGGTCGGGTCGACGATAGTCACGGACACATTCCAGCGCGCCAGATGCAGCGGCTACCAGCTCGTGAGGACGCGGGATTCGCGCGGGAGCACAAGCGGCTCTTGTGCTCCGCGGTCAGGGACCCGAGACGAGTGTTACGGCTTGCTGGTGATCGATCCGACCCATTGACGAACGTCGTCGCGGACCATCGGGAGTGGCCGGCCGCCGGAGCCGAGGACGATCTCGTGGAACGCCCGTACGTCGAACGCTGTCTCCAGCTCGCTTTCGGCCTCACGTCGGGCAGCCCAGAACTGCTCGTACCCGAGTCGGTAGCCGAGCGCCTGGCCCGGCCAGTCAGTCGAGTACCGCAGGGTCTCCGAGGCGATCTGCTGCTCTGACTCGAAGGAGTTACGCCGGATCCACCCCGCTGCCTCGTCGAGGGACATCCCGAGGGCGTTGAGGCCGGTGTCGGCGACGAGTCGCGAGCACACGAACGACTGGTGGACCAGATGGCCGTAACGGTCGTAGGGGTCGTCGAGCAGTCCCAGTTCGACCGCGAGGCTGGCGGCGTACTCCGCCCATCCCTCGTTGTAGGCGCCGTAGATCGGAATTTGGCTGCGGAACTTCGGCAGGGACGGGTCCTCGGATTCGCGCGC
The DNA here is from genome assembly GCF_039529655.1 of Kribbella yunnanensis. Taxonomy (NCBI): domain Bacteria; kingdom Bacillati; phylum Actinomycetota; class Actinomycetes; order Propionibacteriales; family Kribbellaceae; genus Kribbella; species Kribbella yunnanensis. The sequence continues at coordinate 198,423 of NZ_BAAANF010000023.1, forward strand.
GATGTGGAAGTGGTGGCCTGGGATGAGCTCGTGGAAGATGAGCGTCGCGGCGTTGAGTTGCGCACGGTCCTCGAGGCCTGAGCCGTTGTAGCGGTAGTTGCCGACAGGCACTGCATCAGTAGGCGGCTCGTAGTAGCCGTAGCTCATCCCTGCTTCGAACGCCGGGTCGAGCCGCGCGACGCCGTACGGTGCCTTGGGCGTTGCTGAGAACAGCTGAGGGACAAGCGGCTCCATGCGACTGATGTGTTTGAGGTAGAGGTCCTCGACATCCTGCGCGGTGGGACAGTGCAGGCGACCGGTGGCGCGCAGGTACCGCAGGAAGTCCGCCTCGTCAGGAAACCCGAGGCTCGCGCGGAGCTCAGCCTTCTGCTCGTCATACGACGAGAGCTGCTCCACGCCGTGGCGGTGTACCTGCTCCGGGTCGATGGCGTAGGTGACGCTCTGCCGCGCGAGCTCGCCATACGCCTCGGCGCCGCCGGGGAATTGGGAGAGCCCGACGGTCGAGGGGGCACTGGCGCGGTATTCGGCGCTGTCGAGGCGGGCGAGTAGACGGTCGAACGCGGTCAGCACGAGCTCGTCGCGTACCCGGCTGACGCGAGCCCCGGCGTCGGTCCGCGTCAGCGCCTGCTCGGCGAGCGCCTTGAGTCCTTGCAGTGTGGCGATGGATCCGGCAAATGCCGGCGCGGGCAGTACCCAACCCTGCTGCTGCATGCGCACGAGCTTGCCGTCCATCGTTTCGACGGCGACCGCGAGGTCCTCGGCGAGCGCGAGGAGCCGGCCGGCCTCCTTGGTGGGTGACACCGTGGGCAGGACCTGCGTCAACGCTATGTTCAGGTCGAATAGTTGGTACGGCGTAACAGGGAAGCGCGCGTGCCAAAGTTCTGCCGAGCGCTCAAGCCTCTCGGCATGGTCGCGGATCAGCGCCAGTGTCACGCGTGCGCTGTCGTTGATCGGGACAGCTTCGACGGCCTTGCATCGTGCGAGCAGGTTCCGTCCGAGGGCGGTATCGCGCTCCGCTTCGTCAATGGTTCTCAGCGGGAGGCGCTCGGTCGCGACGCCGCTGCGCATCTGCAAATACGGATCCATGGACAAGTGGTGCTGCCACAGCTCGTCGGCCATCGTGCTGACGACTACCTCGGCGGCGGTGCTCTGCGGAGTGCTCATCAACGGCAAGTTACGCTCATAGAGCGCCCTGCGCACGCTGCCTCTGTTGTGTATCCCGCTATCGCAGTACTACGTTTGTTGAAATGAGGAGGCAGGAGATCGACCAATGAGCGACGAGCTCCAGCGAGTTGTGGACTCTCTGGCAGGACGGTTGGGGCGTTCGGTCGCCGTCGACGACACGAGCTTTCGCCTGCTGGCCTACAGTGCGCAGGTCGGTGCGATCGACGACATGCGTGCGCGGGTGATCCTGACCCGGGAGGCGCCACCGGAGGGGCTGGCGTGGTTGCGTCGCTTCCGGCTCGGGCAGGCCTCCGGGCCGGTTCATCTGCCGTCGGATGCGGAGTTGGGGCTGCTGCCGCGGGTAGCGATTCCGGTCCGGCACCAGGGCGTCCAGTTCGGCTATCTGTGGCTCATCGACACCGACGGATCCCTGGCCGCAGACGATCTCACGGCGGCCACGACGGCCGCCGACGAGGCCGGGGAAGTGTTGTTCCGGGAGCGGGTCATCGACGAGCTCCGGGATGCTCGGGTAGGCGAGCTGGTCAGGGATCTGCTCTCGCCGGACGCCGCCACGCAACAGATGGCGGCCGACGGACTGATTGAAGGCGGGTTCTCCGCCTCTCGCGGCGGAGTCGTGGCCATCGTCGTACAGCCACTGCCGGTGGCTGGCCAGGAGGTCGATGAGGGGGACAGGCTGGCGCTCAGCGCTGCGCTCCACTCGATCAGGAACACCCTCCCTCCGCGGGAGTGCTTGATTCTTGTCCGACCGCACCACGTCGTCCTGATCCTGCCGCAATCCACCTATGAGCGGTTCCCGCGAGTGGCCCACGATCTGCGCACGGCAGCCGAGGCCCGGCTCGGGGTGAGCGACCGCTGGCGTGCGGTCGTGTCGGGGGTCGGACGGAAGACCCAGCGCCTTGCGGAGGCCAAGATGTCCTATGGGCAGGCTCTCGCGGCGATCCGAGTGGCCGATGTGGTGCCGGCCTTCCGGCCTGTTGCGAGCCACGACGCGCTCGGCATCTACGGACTCCTCGCGTCGCAGCCCGCAGATCAGCTGCACGCTCTGGACGTCCTTCCCGCGATCGATGCTCTGCAGTCTCCTGATCCGGCATTGCTCGTCACGGCTGAGCTGTTCCTCGACCGCGCCGGCGACGCTCGTCTGGTCGCGGAACAGCTCGATCTGCACCGGACCAGCGTCTACCACCGGCTCCGCCGGATCGAGCAGCTGACGGGCTTCGACCTGTCCGACGGAGAACAGCGGCTGGTTCTCCATCTCGGTATCAAGGTGGCTCGACTGCTGGGGCGGGTCTGAGGTAGCTACAGCTGTCGAGTTCTGGGCGGATCTACTTCGACATCGAGCGCGTGCGGGTGTCAACGTGAGCTGGCATCGTTCGGTGGATGATGACTTCAGAGGAACTCCAGGCTCGCCTGTCCGAGTTGGCCGCCGGCATCCTCGTGCCGGGCGCTGCTGCCGCGATCCTGACCGGCGATGAGGTAGTCACCGCTGTCACGGGAACAGCTAACAAGAACACCGGCGCCGATGTCGTTCCGGAGACGTTGTTCGCCGCCGGCTCGATCACCAAGGTGTTCACTGCGTCGCTGGTGATGACGCTGGTGGATGAAGGCCTCGTCGAGCTCGACGCGCCGGTCCAGAAGTACCTGCCTGACTTCACTCTCACGGATCCTGTCAGGTCGGCCGCTGTCACCGTGCGGATGCTGCTCAGTCACACGTCCGGGATGCCTAACAGCGACCTGCTCGATGACCCGACGGGTCCGGACGCGGTCGCGATGTTCATGGAGCGGCTCAAGACCGTCCCCATCATGGGCACGCCGGGAAAGCAGTTCTCCTACAGCAACTCCGGCATGGTCACGCTCGGACGCATCGTCGAGGTCATCACGAAGCTCAGCTACGACGAAGCCCTCCAGCAGCGGATCCTGCGGCCGCTCGGTCTCAATGCGACGACCGACGCCGAGCGGATGATCCTGGGTCCAACGGCGATCGGTCATCTGGCTGACCCCGCTGCCGGCACAGCGCAGCCGGCGCCCGTGTTCCGCAAGTACTACGGCAACGCACCCGCCGGCTCGACCCTCTGGCTTGATGTGGCCGCTCTGATCGGCTTCGCACGGATGCACCTCGATGGGGGACGAGCGGCCGACGGCCGGCAGGTGCTCTCGGAGAACTCCGTGACTGCGATGCGGGTGCCGCAGATCGACAACTGGGGTGGCTACCCATACCCGCTGTGGGGGCTCGGTTGGGGCGCCGTTGAGGTGGACGGCCGACGAGTGGTTGTGCACGGCGGCGGCAACATCGGGATGGCATCGACGTTGTGGGTGATCCCGGACCGCAATGCCGCAGTCGCGGTGCTGACCAACAGCACCTCCGGCCACGGGCTGAATGCTGTGCTCGCCGCCGAGATCCTCGCGCGGGAGTTCGGCTTCGTGCTGCCGGCGCCCCCATCAGCGCCGCAGGAGCCCGTGCCGGTCGATCCCACGCCGTACGTCGGCCGCTACACCTCGTCGCAGGGCGATCTTGTCGTCTTCTCGGAGGAAGGCCGCTTGTTCGTGGCACAGAAGCCCGAGCCGGGTCTCGCGGAAGCCCAGAAGCTGATGGCAGGTATCGCGCCCAGCGAGCTGACCCACATGCCGATGACCTGCATCGATGCGGAGCGGTCCCGGTTCCTCGTACAGATGGGACCGGAAGGCGCGCCGCTCGGGTTTGTCCCGATGGACTTCCTCGAGCCGGATGCTGACGGTCGCCCGCGACTGGCCCGATTCACTTTCCTCGCCGAACGGGTCGACTAGATGACGACCGCGGCGTACGACGTGGCCGTCGTTGGTGGCGGCATCGTCGGGGCCGCCGTAGCCGCGGAGCTGGCCGGTGAGAGGTCGGTGGTTCTCCTGGAGGCAGAACCCGACTTCGGGGTGCATGCGACCGGCCGATCCGCTGCGATGCTCACCCAAACCTATGGTTCGGAAGAGATCCAGGAGCTGACTGCGGCTTCCCGGCCGGCGTTCGAGGGGGCGCTTGCCGAACGCGCCGGCGCGGCGATCCTGCGATCTCGGCCGGTGCTCTGGACCGGGAAGGTCAGCGATGTACTGCTGCCTGAGTTGCGGAGGCTGGCAGCGTCGGGCTCGGCTCCGGGAGTCGAGTGGTTGACGCCGCCCGAGGCGGAGCGTCTCGCAGCGGCCATCGACCCTGAGACAATCGACCTGGCCTGCCTGGAGCCGGATGCCGCCTCCATCGAGGTGGACCTCCTGCATCGCACCTTTCTCAAGATCGCGGCAGAGCGCGGCGCCACGATCCTCCGCAACGCCAGATTCCTCGGCGCTCGACGCCACGAGCGCGGCTGGAAGGTCGACCTGCAAGGCGACATAGTCAGCGCTGGATTGCTGGTCAACGCCGCTGGCGCCTGGGCGGACGAGGTCGCTGCACATGCGGGCCTTTCCGTCAGGGGGCTGGTCCCGATGCGTCGTACTGTTCTGATCGCGACCTGTGATCCGCCAGCCGCGCCGGCATGGCCGTTCGTCGTCGATCTCGACGACCGCTTCTACTTCGAGGCGGAAGGCACCCAGGTGCTCGCCTCGCCTGCGGACGAGACGCCCGTGCCGGCTGGGCATCCTCGAGTGGACGAGTTGGACGTCGCGCTGTGCATCGAGAGGCTGCACGAGCGGACGCGGTTGCGGATCCGTCGTGTCACGAACAGCTGGGCAGGGCTGAGGACATTCACGTCCGATCGGCTGCCGCTGGTCGGACCCGACCCGTCGGAGCCCACATTCCTGTGGGCCGCGGGGCTGGGCGGTTTCGGCATCATGACGTCTCCCGCTATCGCGAAGCTGATCGCCATGCACGCTGACGGGGCGCCCCCGTCACGACTGGCCAAAGCGCTACTGCCGGATCGGAAGGCACTTCGACCCGGCAGGCGGCAGGCAGCTGGCTGATCCGCTACTTCAGTGCGCGGCAGGTCCTGAGGTAGCTGAGAAAGGAGGCCTGAAGGCCGGTCACGTGAGTTTCGCGCAGGACTGCGGATGTGACGCTGTCGCTGCGCGAGCTCAGGTCGTGGAGGAGCCGAGTCGTGTTGCTGCTCGAGGTTTGGTAGATCGCGAGGTTTCCAACGAGCTCCTGGTCGTTGATTGTGACGTGCAGCTTGGCGGTCCGGGGTTCGTCCCCGAGTTCCTCGAGCAAGGTGAAGACCTCGCTGTCTCCAGAGGCGACACCGGGGCTCCCCGCTCCGATGGTCTCGAAGAGCGAGTTGCGGGTGAGCCAGGCGTAGAGGCTGAACAGCCCGCCGTAGGAGTAGCCGAACAGCCCGTGACCGCTTGTGGCGGTGCCGTAGTCACGCTCGATCCGTGGGTGCAGCTCCGAGGTAAGAAAGGCGAGGAAGGTGTCGCCGTGGGTGTCGGACAGTTCGGCGAGGTACGCGTCGACTTGCTGGCGTGTCATTGCGCCCGCATGGAGGGCGGATTCCACGGCGTCGACGAATTCCTTGGCGATGGGTTCGCCGGGCGGTACGAGGTCTCTGTTGCGTAGCCGCGCCCAGTGCTGTGCTTCCTCGCCTGCATAGCCGACGCTGACTTGGATGTAGGGCTGGACCTGCTGCATGGGATCCATCTGGGTGACGATCAGCGGCGCAGTCATGCCTACAGCCCAGTTGCCGTCGAGGACGTAGACGGCAGGCGCCGTCGTCGTTTCGGGGTTGTAGCCGGGCGGGGTGGTGACCCAGACGCCGTACTCACGTCCCTCGCTGGAACGCATCTCGAAATAGTTGGTGTCAGCGAGACACCCCTGCCACATAGAGCTCATCGGGAGTCCTTCACTATTTTTCCAGCTTGGATGACGACTACAGCATTCGTGGGGTCGGAGAAGACTTCTGGATCCTCGAGTGGATTGCGGTTCCAGAGCACAAGGTCTGCCTGCATGCCCGGTGCGATGACACCGACCTCGCCTGACAAGCCGAGGATCTCGGCGTTGGTCTTCGTGGCGGCCACCAGAGCGTCCATCGGCGTTTCGAGCCTGGCGCGCAGCGTGAGTTCTTCGCCCCGGCGGCTCTGAGCGGGACCGATGAGGTCGGAGCCGAGGCCGATCCGAACGTCCGCGGCCTTGGCCGTGTGCAGAGCCTCGGCCATACGTTCCCGAACGCCCGCCACTCGCTCACGGCTCGACTCGCCAAGACCTGCTGCAGCGGAGTGATGTAGGAGTTGGTCGACAACGGCGAAAGTGGGCACGAGCGCTACTCCGTGTGCGGCCATAAGGGCCGCCGTGGGCTCATCCAAGTCGGTTCCGTGCTCGACACAGCGTGCGCCGGCCTGGATCGCGTTCCGGATGCCTTCGTTGTTATGAGCGTGAACCGTGACGTATGTGCCCCGTGACGCGGCTTCCTGCACCGCGACCGAGATTTCGTCGATCGTGAACTGGGTGTCGGTCAACCGGTCATGGGCACCGACGACGCCACCTGTGACGCAGAGTTTCAGGAAGGTCGCGCCGCGACGAAAGGCCTCGCGGACGTTGCTTCGGAGCTCGTCGGCATTGCCGGACATCATGGACAGGGCACAAAGACCGGGGACGTGATGGGCGCTCCACAGTTCGCTTGGCTCCCAGTCCGCTCCGAAGTAGCCGTGCCCGCCTGTCTGGCATTGCACAGGTCCGCACGACAGGACCCTAGGTCCCCTGACCTTGCCATTCGCGATCGTGGTGACGACGCCGCCGTCGATGCCACCAGTGTCCCGGACAGTCGTGAAGCCTGCGTCGAGCGCTGCTCCGGCAGTCGCGAAGATGTCCGCTGCGATCTCAGCTGCGCTGATCTGGAACGAGAACTGCGGCTGGATCGGGCTGGAAAGGCCCAGATGGACATGAGCGTCAACGAGCCCAGGAGTCATGGTCAAGCCGGTGGCGTCAAGGCGGTCACCCCTGCCGCTCGATGCTCCGAGCCTGCTGAGCGTTCTCCCGTCGATCGCAACATCGGCGATCACAGGATCGCGGCCAGATCCATCGACCACTGTCGCCCCGACTACCTGCAGACGGGCCACGATTTTGTCCCTTCCGTCAGTGGATGGGCTACCAATTTCTTTTCCAATGGATAAACTCTGAGTATGGACTTGTCAAGCGCCGGACGCCGAGGCGACGCCCGGGATCGCCTGCTGGCCCGCCTTCTCGAGGCGTTCGGCGGAGTCTTGCCGTCGCCGGATCTGTCACTGCGTGAGATCGCGAGCCGAACCGGGACCAGCCATGCGCTCTTGAGGTATCACTTCGGATCGCTGTCCGGAGTCCTCGCCGCGATGCTGACCGCGCAACGATCGCGAGACAACGAGGAGCTGGCCCGAGCGGCTGGCACAGGCGCCTTCCCGGATCTCGTGACAGCGATCTGGCGCGCCTACAGTCGACCGGAGCATCTCTCGCGGGTTCGCGGCTTCTTTCACGTCGTGGGCCTGGCTGCCTACAACCCGGCGGAATTCGCCGAGTTCATCGACTCGCTGGACGACCTGACAAGGATGCTTGCTTCCGTCGCTGAACGCGACGGCCTGGAGCCCGCAGATGCGATGACTACCGCGATCGTGGTCATCGCAGCCATCCGTGGTCTGCTGCTGCGGAAGGTTCTCGAGCCGGCGCTCAATTCGGAAGCAGCACTCGAGCGCATCCTGCGCATGTGCGAGACGCAGACCCGTCATGGATACGGGGTGGGCCCGTGAATGGTGAGCTGATGATCGGCGACCTCCTGGCTGCCTTGCCGGAAGGCCGCGTCGTGCTGGACCCCGTAGTGGTCAGTGGGGTCAGTCACGACGAGGCCGAGTGGGCTCCGGTCGGCACGGCGGCCGCAGTTGTCCGGCCCCGCAGTACCGAAGAGGTACGACGTACCGTCGAGGTCTGCCTCAAACATGGTGCGCCGGTGGTGCCCCGTGGCGCCGGGACTGGGCTGTCCGGCGGAGCCAACGCCGTCGATGCGTGCGTCGTTCTGAGCCTCGAAAAGATGGCATCTGTGCTCGAGATCAATCCGTTGGAACGGCTCGCAGTCATCCAGCCTGGAGTGATCAACGATGTCCTCCGGTCAGCGGTCGCCGAGCACGGTCTGTGGTATCCACCGGACCCGGCAAGCTCGCCTTGGTCGACGATCGGCGGGAACATTGCGACCAATGCCGGCGGCTTGTGCTGTGTGAAGTACGGCGTGACGCGCGACTACGTTCTCGAGCTCGAAGTGGTCACCGGTACGGCGAAGGTAGTGCGACTTGGTCGTCGTACGGCGAAAGGGGTGGCGGGCTACGACCTCGCCGGACTGATCGTTGGCTCAGAGGGCACGCTCGGGATCGTTACCGAGGCGACTGTGCGGCTCCGGCCGCTGCCGGCACCTTCGATCACGGTGGTCGGATACTTCTCAGATGTCGTCTCGGCAGGCGAAGCGGTCCGGGGAGCCGGCGCCGCTGGGATCATCCCGGCGGTGTTCGAACTGGTGGATTGGCATTGCCTGCGCGCGGTCGACGAGTGGAAGAACATGGGACTTTCTGTCGAGGCGGAGGTGGTCCTGCTGGCGCGGATCGACGACCCCGGAGCAACTGGTGAGATGGCGGCCGATCAGTTGGTCGCCTGCTTCGGCGCCGCGGGGGCAACTTGGGCCGACCGGTCGACTGACCCTGACGAGGCCGATGCACTGTTCGCCGCGCGCCGGCTGGCCTACCCGGCTGTGGAGCGACTCGGGCCGGTTCTCACCGAGGACGTTTGTGTGCCGCGCGGTCAGATCCCGGTCATGCTCGCCCGGGTGGAGGAGATCGGTCGTCGCCATCGGGTGACGATCGCGAACATCGCCCACGTGGGCGACGGGAACCTGCATCCGTTGCTGATCACCGAGGCGGGCGACTCCGCCGCCCGACGCCGTGCCCAGGCTGCGTTCGAGGAGATCCTCGATGCCGCGCTCGAGCTCGGCGGGACGATCACCGGCGAGCACGGCGTCGGGCTCCTCAAAGCCGGCGGCCTCGAACGCGAACTCAGTCCCGAGGTGCTGGCGATGCATCGCGCAGTCAAAGCGGCTCTTGACCCTGCTGGACTCCTCAATCCCGGCAAGGTCTTCGCTCGAACAACGGTCAGTGGTGGAACCCAAGGGTTGAGTGGGTGAGTGACCGCCGACCCTGTACTTGCACACGACAACGATCGGGGTCGAGGTGTCCGCGGGTGCGAGGCGGCCTTCTGTGGCGGGACGGTCATCCCGCGAGCGCCAAGCCTCTAGGGTTGTCAGTGCAGGTGTCTCTCTGGAAGGGCGATATGGCGAAGTCGCAGCGGCTTGCCGCCGGGCCGGCGTTGATCAGGGTCTCGAGCGCGGTGGCGGAGCACTATGAGCGGATCAGTTCTGACCTTGGAATGACTACTCAGCAAGCCCGCATGCTGTTTGTCCTGCATCGCAGGCCGACGAACATGCTGGGGCTTGGATCTGTCCTCGGGGTTGGTAAGTCGACCATGACGGGTGTCGTTGCGCGCATGGAGAGGGCCGGTCTGGTGGTCCGATCGGCTGATCCGGCGGATCGGCGGAACTTCGTTGTCGTGCCGACTGATCGTGGAGCCGAAGTTGCCGAGGAGTTCGAACGGCGGCTCCGGGACGAGGTGACCCGGATGCTGCACATCCTCAAGTCGTCGGAGCGTGAGACCTTCGCTGCCCTTCTGACCAAGGTGATCATGGCCGAGGAGTCATCGTCCTGACCGCTGCCAGGAACATCTGCCGATCTCCCTGGTTGGTACGAGATTCGGAATAATCGGCCATCGTCCTGGTGTTTCAGTGGTTAGTACCCTATCGTCAATAGTACGAGATGTGGACTAATTGCCTGGGAGGTGTGGAATGAGCATGACGATGATCGACACCGGATGGACCGCGCGGTGAGCGGCAGGGTTCGGGTGCTGGCCGTGATTGGTGCGGCTGTGGTTGCGTCGGGGTTGAACTTTGTGGTGGCCAAGACTGCGATCGCCGCGGGGGCGAGCGCAGAATTCGGTCCGTTGATGCTGCCGACGTTCGCTGTGCTGACCGTCGTCGGGGTTGCTGCCGGATTTGCCGGGTGGGTGGTGGTGGCGCGACGCGCGAAGCGTCCCGCCGCCGCCCTGAGGGTCATTGTGCCTGGGGTTCTGTTGCTTTCGATGACCCCGGACGTGGTGCTGCTGGCGACAGGATTCATTCCCCACTCGTCGGGGATCGGAGTCGCGGCCCTGGCGCTCATGCATCTCGTCGTGGCTGCCGTGACTGTGCCTGTTTGTGCTCGGGTGCTCCCGGTCGGCGTGGATCGACAGGCGGCAGAGCGATCCCGTGCGACGTTGCTGACTCGACCGATCGCCTGAACTGCCAACGGCCGAGGTCCTGGGTGGTTCCGCACGATCCGTCTTCGAGACTAAGTATCTGGTCGACGTAGCTGGGAGGTCCTCTCGGGCCTCCCAGTGCAGACCGCGCACCAGTAATGGTCGGGCGTGGCAAGAGTTCATGCCGGCTGGTGGGTATGAGGTGCGGCACAGGCGGGAGGCTCTTGGCGTGGCGTCTGGTGCAGATTAGAGTCCGGCTTGCAACGTTGCAAGTTCGCCAACTCTGAGGCGCTGCACCGTGCGATGCTGCGCCCCGCCCTCGTGGAGGTATCTGTTGCCTGATCCGCATGTGAAGAAGCGCGTCCCCGCCTGGCGATCGGCGCGTACGACGGCTGTCGTTGTGGCGACGCTGGCCGCGTCGCTCGCCGTACCGGCGACAGACGCGTTCGCTGCCGGTCCCTCAGGACTCGACTATGTCGCGATCGGGAGTTCGTACGCGGCGGGGCCGGGCATCCCGCCGCTGCAGACGAGCACTGGAGCGTCGACCTGCTCCCGTTCGGCCAATAACTATCCCAGTGTCGTTGCGCGCGATACCGGGGCCAACCTGAAGGACGTCTCCTGCAGCGGAGCTACCACAGCGAACGTGCTGACGACGAGTCAGTCGGGGCTTGCGCCACAGATCCAGGCGGTCACCTCGACCACCCGGTTCGTTACGGTCACGATCGGCGGCAACGACGTCAACTACCTGGGCAGCATGTATGCCTACTCGTGCCAGACCAGCGGTGGGACGAACTGTGCCACCGTGGACCAGAACGCGATCAACCAGACCTTTCCGTTGTTGTCCGGGCGGATCCAGAACATCGTGAACGCGGTATACGCCGTGGCGCCACAGGCCAAGGTATACCTGGTGAACTACCTGACCATCCTGCCGTCTTCAGGCGTGTGCGCCAACGTCCCGCTGACCGCGGACCAGGCGACGTTCGAGCGCAGCATCGCTTCACGCCTGGCGGACGCGACCGCTGCTGCGGCGTCCGCCACGGGAGCGACCCTGGTCGATCTGGCGTCGGCTAGCCAGGCACACAACGCGTGCTCGGCGGACCCATGGATGGAGACCTACTACCCGGCGGCGGGCCGCGCTGGCTATCACCCGAACGAGGCCGGCATGCGTGCGGCGGCTAGCCTGGTGGAGACCGCGCTCGCAGCAAACGATCAGTCGCGCAAGGCAGTCTTCAGCTCAGGCATCGCGGGTAAATGCCTCGACGTCCGGGCCGCCAACCCCGCCAACGGCACGCCGGTGCAGATCTACACCTGCAACGGCACCGTCGCGCAGCAATGGAACTACACCCCCGGCAGCACTGGAGGCACCCTCCGTGCACTGGGCAGCTGCCTCGACGTGACCGCAAGCGGAACCGCCAACAAGGTGAAGATCCAGCTCTGGCAATGCAACGGTGCCCAGGCGCAGAGATGGGTGCCCGGCCCCAACTCCTCGCTGATCAACCCACAGTCCGGCCGCTGCCTCGACGACCCCGGAAGTTCCACCGTCGACGGCACCCAGTTGCAGATCTACGACTGCAATGGTGCGAATGCGCAGAAGTGGACCCCGTCCATCTGATGCGCTCCTGACCGAGACCCGGCATCACGCCACAGAATCGCGAGATGTCAGTTCGCGAGAGCTGCGCTCATGACGTCGGCCATCGATGCGTTCGATGCCGGGTTCTCGCCGGTGAACAGGTTGCCGTCCTGGACGTTTGTAGCGGGCGGCCCTGGGGTCGCGTCCTGGCACAGGTCGACGACCGGGCCGTGGTCGCTGGGCAACACCACCGCGTCGTAGACGGTGATATCCGGACCTTGTCCGGCGACAACAGCGGTCCGAGCTCGTTCAGTGCCTGCTGGGCGTGCTCGAGTAGTGGCCGCACTCCGGTCCTGCAATCGCCGGATCGGCGCTGTGCTGGTCCAGCGGCTGCAGCACACCACCGACCGTGGCTCAACCTCGCGCCAGGCGATGGACCTGGCCAGCTTGGTCGCCACCGATGCAAAGCAGCGATAGCGTGGGACGCGAAGGCCTCCAGGTTGGTGAAGCGGTTCCTTAGGCAGCTCCACTTCACAACCGGAGGCCTTCACCTGTCACACAAGCTCACTCCGGCATGACTCACCTTTCCAAGGCGTTCCCGCACCAGGCCGGCGCCGCCACAGGGTTGCACCGTACGGCGGTGTTGCCGGGCAACTTGGCGACGAAGTCACTGTCGTACCGTGCCGCCATCCCCGCCACTGGGAAGTCCGTGGTGACCCACTGGGCACCGCTCCCGAGCGCGATCCCGACTCGGCTGGTCTCGTTCGTCAGCACCGTCGACATCGGTTCGTCGGAGCGGGTGCGGACCATGTACCCCTTCTTCACCAGCCGCTGGATCTCGGCCTGGTTCGTGCCCCGCGGGTCGTTCACCATCGTCACCGCGGCGTCCGGCTGACCCTCCGGCCCTCTCGTGAAGACAGCCCGTCCCTCGAGGCTCGGCCGACCTTCGCGGTAGGCGTCACGGATCGCTCCGGGACCGCCGTTGTCGAAGAAGAACATCACTTTGCCTTGGGCCTGGCCAAGAGTCGGCCAGCCCGTGGCCAGCACAGACTGCTCCAGCGTCAGGCCGTCACGCCGGACGTCGTCGGGTGACAACAACTGCGGCTCGGGAAAGACCGACCGGATCTCGGTGTCGATGCTGTTCAGGTTGTCCAGGTTCCACGGCGGAGACTGCACGCCCCCAGCCGCGACCAGCCGCGGGTCGGACTGCTTCAGCTCCAGCTGGATCGTGATCGGGGCGTGCTTCGGGTGGGCGTCGGACCAGCTCTTCACTTGCGTCAGGCACTTCACGAACGTCGAGCAAGTGGTGCCGTAGTCGAAGTCGGCCCAGTGCAGCACCTTGATCCCGGGCCTGGCCAGGTCTGGATCGGTCAGCCGGCCCTTACCAGCCAACTTACGGACCAAAGGATACGTGTAGAGCCCGCCCTGGGGGTCCGGGAACAGGTCGAGTTCGACCATCCGGACATTCTGGTCCTCGAGCTGATCCGGGATCGACGCGTGTGAGTAGAACAGCCCGACCGCGCCGGGCTCCTGTGCAAGCTGGATCTTCTTCTCGTCGTCGGGCGCCTCACGGTGATAGGCGTTGTGCGCCCCGATCTGCTGGAGCTGGTTGATCCGTACGCCATATGCTCTCCTGGCCTCATCACCGGCATCGGTGCCCGAGTTGCTCTGGTCACGGGTCAACGCGGACCCCGCAAGGCCTGCGGCCGCCACACTCAACGACGCTAGTCCCGCGATCAGTTTGCTGCCGACCTGCATGTGTTTCTCCCTCACTGGAGCGGACGGACGATCACTGCTGCGATTTTCGCCGCAGTTGGGCCGGGCGACGGTCGCGAAGACCCTCGCCCGGCTACTGGGGTGTTGAAGCTAGGCCGGCAGTTTCCACTGCTGGGGCGCCAAGCCGTTGCAGTCGTAGATTTGCAGGTCGGTGCCGTCAGCGGTGGCGCCGCTTGGGCTGTCGAGGCAACGACCGGACTGTGGGTTGCGCAGTGAGCCGTTGGGTTGGGCTTGCCATTGCTGGCCGCCGGCCGGCCCGCAGTCCCAGAGCTGGACCTTGGTGAAATTCGCCGTACCGTTGCCAACGATGTCCAAACACTTGCCGAAGGAGCGGATGGTGCCGTCGGCCATGATCGTCCACTGCTGTCCGGATGCGGTGCCGCAGGTCCACAGCTGGGCGGCGTTCCCGCTCACCGCGGTGTTGTGGTCGACGTCGAGGCACTTTCCGGCGGTGCCTGGTCCGGTGATGGTTCCGGTCGGGCCGCCAATGATGCCGGCTCCGAAGCGGACCTGGCACTGGTTGCCGGTTCCGAGCCAGGTCGCCGCCAGGTAGAGGAACGACGTACCGTTGGCCGAGGGGACGATCGGCGAGCTGTAGCCGGGGCAGCCAGGAGCACCAGGACCGTAGCTACCGGTGGGGTTGACGTTGACCGGCGCCTCGAGTTCGGTCCAGCTGCCGCTGCCGAGTGAGGTGTTGGCGAACAGGACCGATCCTGATTCGGCCATGACTGCCTTGTTGCCGGTTGGTCCGATGACCACGCGTTGCCCGGACAGCAGCAAGGTGCCATTCGGTCCACCGCCAGGGATCCAGGCGACATACGGCGTGTGCAGCAGATGGCGGCCGTCGACCGTTTGGGCGAGCGTGCCGGTGCTATTGGTCGGGGCCCAGTTGAGGCCGTCGGGACTGGTCTTGATGTAGACCTCGCACGCGTGGTCTGCGTTCGTCGCGTCGCGGCACAGTTCGTAGGTCATCATGAACTGGCCGTTCGGCAACGGGGTGATGATCGACATCCCCGGCCGGGCCAGGTTGTCAGCAGGGAATGCGACGTCGGTGGTCATGCTGGCGCTCCACGACGCGCCGCCGTTCGTGGAGGTGTAGTGACCGATGATCTGGTTGTTGGTCGGTGAGCCGGCCGGGCGTTCGTCGGAGATGAAGCACGCGAGGGTGTTGTTGGGTGCGAGATGGAACCATGGTTCCCAGATGCCTTGGCCGATGGTGTTCGGCTGGCCGCCGGTCTGGGTGCAGTTGGACAGGTATTGCCAGGTGACGCCGCCGTTGGTGCTCTTGAAGACCTCGATCTTCTGTGCGGTGAAGTTTCCTTCGTCCCAGGCCGTGCCGGCGGCGAGCAGGTCGCCTGCGTTCAGGCCGTTCGCGGTCCGCGGGACCTCGTAGATGACTGGCGCGCCGAGGTCCCAGCCGGCCGTGTTCGAGGTGATGGTGCCGATCGGGTTGGCGCCGAACGTGGTGCCACCGTCGGTGCTGCGGAAGATCGGGAAGCCGTTCTGACCGGCTTCGTTGCGCCGGGCAAAGGTTGCGAGGACGGTTCGGCCGGCGTTGCCGTCGTGGTCGAGGCGAATCGCCCGCGGGTAGCTCGCATCGGCGTTCGGATAGGTGGACAGGTTCGGGCTGTAGAGCACATTGCCGGGTGGTGCCGCCGTAGCGGGCGTTGACACGAGGGCTGCGGCGAGTAAGGTCGCGGCGGCCAGCAGTCGGGTGACGGTTGACATGATCCTCCTCTGACATTCGGCAGGGTGGGTCGAGTGAAGGTGGTCCCCGTGCGCCGGCGGTCAAGATGCCGGCGAGATCTGGGATGGTTAGTAGGTCAAGTCCATGGCAGTCCGTGCCACCACGTGACCGGCCGGGTCCGTCGCCCACAGCAACAGGTGGCCCTTGCTCGACGGCAGCCTGAGCCCGAACGGCTCCGTAACCTCGAAGGGCTTGGCTTCGACCGGCATCGAGCCGGACGCACCGCCCAGCTCCCAGTGCAGGGTGCCAAGCAACGGATCCTGCCCGTGGTGGGACACTCGGACAGGGATGACGACCGAGCGATCGGCGGCCTGAAGAACGAGGTCGCGGCCTGGAGCCTGGGGGGTCAGGTCGACGATCAGCACCGTTTCGGCGTGGACGTCGGACGGAACAACCCCGCCAAGGTCCTTGGTACGGCGCTCGTAGGTGTAGATGCCGACGGTCTCGTGCTCGATGTCGTAGAGCTCGGTGTAGATATAGCCCGCGTTCAGCGGATGCCGGCGCAGTTCTTGGGTCTGCCAGCGCAGATGCCACCCACGTTCCACGCTGGTCGAACCGCCGCCGTACTCGCCGTTGAGTTGCGGTTTGTTCGCCCCGTCGAAACCGGGCGCGTTGATCGCCTTCTGCAGCAGGAGGTCCGGGCCGAGCCGTACTGGGAAGCTGCCGTCGGCGGTGTTGATCAGCCGATCCACGACCGCGGCCCACGACCCGACGTTCTCGTCGTAGTAGTGCCAATCGACCAGATCGGTCTCGACATGAGCCCAGCCTGAGTTGTCGACGATGGGACGGGTTGGATCCGCGTAGCGGAGACTCCGGTAGACACGCCGTACGGCGTCTTGCTTGGCCGGATCGCCCGGCACGTCCCAGTCCAGGCCCCACTCCTCGTTGTACCCGCCCCAGATCACGATGCTCGGGTGGTTCGCGTCCCGCTCGACCATGCCGGCGGCGACCTCTTCGAAGGCGGAGACAGCCTCAGCGGTGAAGCGCCCGGTCGACGGCGGCTCGGCCCAGACCAGCATGCCGATCCGGTCGGCCCAGTAGAGCCACCGTGGGTCCTCCAGCTTGATGTGCTTGCGGACAAGGTTGAACCCGGCCTTCTGCGCCAGCCCCAGGTCCAGCAGGAACGCCTCGTCGCTCGGCGCCGTGTGCCCGCCCGCTGGCCAGAATCCCTGGTCCAGAACGCCGCGCACGTACGTCGGCACGCCGTTGATCGCCAGATTGTTGCCTCGCCACTCGACCTTGCGCAGTCCGGTGTAGCCGCGGACCAGGTCCTCGCCGGCGGCGACGATCACGTCGTACAGATGTGGGTCGTCGGGGCTCCACAGCCTTGGCTCGGGAATCGGGAGGGTTGCGCTGCCGGGCCATTCGTCGTACTCGCGGACGAGGACCCCCGGGATCTCGATCCGCACGGGCGACGGGCCGGTCATTTCGACCTCGATGCCGTCCAGTGCATCGGTCGGCCGGAGTTGGAGCCTGGAGATGTACGACGCCGGCCGAGGCTCGAGCCAGACGCTCTGCCAGATTCCGCTCGAGGGTGTGAACGCGCAGCCGTCGTAGTCGTCGGCGGGCAGACTGCGCTGTTTTCCGTGCGGGATGAATCGCTTGTCGGTCGGGGCGTCCACCTGGACGACGAGCTCCGCACGACCCGCTGCGTCGAGGTGATCGGTGATGTCGGCTTCGAACGGCAGATAGCCGCCGGTGTGCTCGACGGCGAGGTCACCGTTGACCCAGACGGTCGCCTGATGGTGGACGGCGCCGAAGTGCAGGATGATCCGTTGCCCGAGCCAGTCGGCCGGGCGCTCGATCTGCCGCCGGTACCAGGCTGTCGGCAGCCAGTGCGCAACGACTCCCGAGTCGGAGTGTTCCCAGGGAAAGGGCACCACAATGGTCTCGGTGAAGCAATCGGCCTGGCGCGCGAACTCCCACTCGCCGTTGAGGCTGAGCCAGTGCTCGGATCGGTTGAAGTGTGGACGGGGGTATTCGGGACGTGGGTTCACAGTGGGTTCTCCAGGTCTCAGCCCTTGAGGCTGCCGGCCATGACGCCTTTGATCAGATGCCGTTGCAGGACGATGAAGACGACGAGCACCGGGATCGCCGCCAAGGTGCTTGCCGCGAGCAACTGGCCCCAGACGGTGGTCCAGTCGGAGCCGAGCGGGCCCGAGCGGATGTTCTGCGCGAGTGCCGAAAGCATCACCTGCAGGGTCTGGTGCCGGTCGTCGTTCACCGCCACCACGGGCCACACGAAGTCGTTGTAGATATTGATGAAGGTCAGTACGCCGAGCGCTGCCAGTCCCGGACGGATCACCGGTACGACGATGCTCGCGAAGATGCGCAGTTCGCCGGCACCGTCGATGCGGCCGGCGTCGAGCAGGTCGTCGGGGATGGCCATGATCACCTGACGCATCCAGAACACCCCGAACGCGTCGATCGCACCAGGCAGGATCAGCGCCTTGAACGTGCTCACCCAACCGAGCTGGCTCATCTCCAGCAGCAACGGGATGAGCAGCACCAGGGTCGGCAGCATCAGCGTGGTCATCACAGTGGCGAACAGCAGCCGCTTGCCGACGAAGGCGTACTTCGCGAAGGCGAACCCGGCCATCGGGCAGAAGACCATCGTGAGTGCGCCCTTGACCACGACGACGATCGCTGTGTTCGCGAATCCGGTACCGATCGGGATCGTCTCGAGCATCGATCGGAAGTTGGCCAGCGTGAACTGCCCCGGATCGAAGCTGAACGGGCTGGAGATGATCGCCGCTCCGGGTTTGAGCGACGAGATGATCATCCACAGCAGCGGCGCGAGACTGACGACCGCCGCCACGGTCAGCAGGCCGTACCGGCCGGCTGCTCCGAGCTTCATGCTGCCTCCCTCGAACGCAGGAGCCGGATCGAAGCGACGGACAGCGCGAGCACCATCAGCACGAGCAGGATGGAGTTCGCGGCACCGAGCCCGAGGTCGGAGTTCGTGATGTGCTTGTACAGGTACAGCCCGGCGGTCCGGGTCTCGTTGAACGGTCCGCCGCCGGTGACGACATACGGCTCGGCGAACAACTGGAAGACGGTCAGGGTGCCGATCACGACGATGAAACTCAGCGTTCGGGTCACCAACGGCACGGTGATCGACCAGAACTGCTGCCACGCACCGGCGCCGTCGATCCGGGCCGCCTCGTACACATCCGATGGGATCGAGGACAACCCGGCCATCAGCAGGATGACGGCGTACCCGGTGGTTCGCCACAGCACTAGGAGTGCGACAGTCACCTTCGCCCAGACGCCGGTGGTCAACCAGCCGATCGCCGGTATCCCGAGCGAGGTCAGGCCGTGGTTGACCGCGCCGAAGTCCTTGTCGAACAGGATGATCCAGACCTGCGCCATGGCCACCAGGGGTGTCACGAAAGGCGCGATCAGGGCAGCACTGAACAGCCCCCGGAACCGCGCCTTGCGGAGCGCGACCGCGATGACCAGCGCAAGCAGCACCTGCGCCGGTACGACGAGGAGCCAGAGCGCGCCCGATGTCAGCATCGACTGCCAGAAGTCCGGGCTGGTCAGCAGGTACTGGTAGTTCGCCAGGCCGATGACCTTGAGCTCGCCGGCGCCGTGCCAGTTGGTGAAGCTCAACTGCAGCGCGAAGACCACCGGGTAAGCACTGAACGCGGCAAAGAACAGGATGAACGGTGCGACGAAGAAGTAGGGGGTCGCCTTGATCCGGCGCCGGCCCACTCGCCGGGCCGATCGCCGGGTGGTGGCGACTGAGGTGAGGGCCGCCATTCAGCTGGGACCCATCAGGTTCTTCTGGATCTGGCTCGCCGACGTCTTGAGTACCTCGTCGGGCGTCATCTGCCCGGCGAGCAGCTTCTGGACGTTGACGCCGAAGTAGTCCACGGCCTTCCCCCACCAGGTGGGAACCGTGTACCCGCCAGGCACCTGCTTGCCTGCCTCGACGGCGATCTTCCACAGATCCTGGCCGCCGAGTGCGTCGATCGGCTTGAACAGTGGAACGTTCGGGTCCAGAGCCTTCAGGTACGACGGAATCGACGTGTTCAGGCCGCCCGGATAGATCTCGTTCGGCCCGTAGACCGTGGTGTATCCCTCCTTGCTGAACACCAGGTGCTCGTACAGACGCCAGGCCAGCTCAGGGTTCTTGGCCTTGGCCGGGATGACGAAGGACGAGCCGCCCATGACACCCGCCCGCGCGCCACCGGTCTGCCAGGCCGGCAGGGTGGTCGCGCGCCACTTGCCCTTGCTTGCCTTCAGCAACTGCTGCGGCGCAAACGCGAACCATTGGGCCCACGGAACGAACACCTGGGTGCCGTTGTCCTGGGTCTGCAGATCGGTCGGCTGGGTGTACTTCGCCAGTGTGCCTAGCCCCTCGGACCGGACCTTGTCCAGCCACGTCAGCGTCGTCCGGTACGGATCCGAGTCGATCGTGAGCTTGCCGTCGGCATCGACCATCGCTCCGCCCTGCTGGTTGGCGAACATGTCGATCCACAGTTGGGCGAGGAACTGGTCGTTCTCGAGATGGATCGGCCGGGCCTTGGGCGACTTCTCCCGGACCGCGCGCGCCGCATCGAGCAATGCGTCGTACGTCGTCAGTCCAGCAGGATCCACGCCCGCCTGGGCGACGATGTCCTCGCGGTAGAACAGTAGGCCGGGGTCGAGGTCCCACGGGACCGCGATCACCTTGCCGTCGACAGTGACAACACCGAGCTTGTACGGCGCGATGTCGGACTTGTAGGGCGCGATCAACTGGCTCAGGTCGTGCAGGTGGGGCGCGACGCCGGCCAGCAGAGCGTCGTCGTAGAAGGCGCCGTCCGGAACACCGGCGCCGCTGATCAGCGTGGCCGGGAGCTTGGCGCCGATGTCCACCGCGAGGTGGTTGACCTTCACCTGCGGGTACTTCGCCGTGAACGATGCGATCGCCTTGCCGAAGACCTTGTAGAGGTCGCCGGTCCGATCCCAGATGGTGATTTCACCGGCCGGGGGAGTGCTGACGTTGACGCTGGACAGCGGGCTTCCGCCGGTCGTGTTGCCGGGAGCGCAGGCGGCGAGACCGCCGGCGACCACGGCGGCACCGGTGCCCCGAAGGAGCGTTCGGCGAGACAAGTTGGTGGAGCGCAGGGGGTTCTTCATGGTGCCGTCCCTTAGACTCTTGCTGAACTTGCAACGTTGCAAGTGATGCCGGAGACGCTAAAGTTGCAGCGTTGCAAGTGTCAAGGTTTCGCCGTCCCTGAAACGAGGTGCACAGTGCCGGTCACACTGCGCGAGGTTGCCGAGCGTGCCGGTGTCTCGATCCGGACGGTCTCCAATGTCGTCAACGACTTCCACCAGGTCGCGCCGGCAACCAGAGCTCGCGTGCAGCGTGCGGTCGACGAGCTCGGGTACCGGCCGAATACGGCTGCTCGGAACCTGCGCAGCGGCCGCTCGGGATTGATCGCGCTGGTGTTGCCGGAGCTCGACGTGCCGTATTTCGCCGAGCTGACGCGGGCCGTCATCGAACAAGCGGCCGCGGCGGGTTACACGGTCGTGGTCGACCAGACCGACGGCGATCCGGTGCGCGAGCGCGAGTTGGTGATGCGGGGCAGCCGGGCGGCGATGTTCGACGGAATGATCTTCAATCCGCTGGCGCTCGGCGACGGCGACCTCCGAGACCGGCCTTCGTCGACACCGGTGGTGCTGCTCGGTGAGCGAGTTGTCCATGGGGGCCTGGATCACATCATGATCGACAACGTCGGCGCGGCCGAGCTCGCGACCCGGCACCTGATCGACCTGGGCAGGCGACGGATCGCGGCGATCGGCGATCAAATCGACGAGACCCGCCAGACCGGCCGTCTCCGTACGCTGGGCTACCGAGCAGCGCTCCGCTCGGCGAGCCGGAAGGTCATCAAGGAGCTGATCCGGCCGACCGAGTTCTTCCATCGGGCCGACGGAGCAGCGGCGATGGCTGATCTGCTCGCACTTCCCGAGCCGCCGGACGCGGTCTTCTGTTACAACGACCTGCTGGCTCTCGGCGCTCTCCGCACCATTCTCGGCCGGGGACTCCGCGTACCTGAGGACATCGCTCTGGTCGGATTCGACGACATCGAGGACGGCCGCTACAGCACTCCTAGCCTGACTACCATCAGCCCGAACAAGAATGAGATCGCGAAGAACGCCGTGCAGCTGCTCCTGAACCGCTTGGACGGCGACAGCTCCGTTCCTGCCGAGATCTCCGCCGAGTACACCCTCGAGATCCGCGAAAGCACTCTCGGTCGGCCGATGTGACCTTCGGCGGATGCGGAGGATGCCCGACTGGGTCATCCGACGGTGGCCACTGACTTGTCTTCGGCCGCCCAGGTGGCGATCGCTACCTCGGTGGTTAGGTGGTCGAGGGCGAGGGCTGCGGCGCCTCGCAGCGAGCCGTCAGCCCGGTGGACTGCCGCTAGGACCGGCGGGGCGGTGTTGCGCCGGAATGTCATGATGCCGGCCATGTAGGTGTCGTCGAATACGCGCACGGCGGCGGCCCGCAGCGGGACAGCCAACCCGCCCAGCGTCACGACATCCGGGTCGTGGGCGTTGACGAGCCCGGCAACACCGGCCGCGATCGCCGCGACCACTCGGGCGACAGCCTTGGTCGCCGCAAGGTCGGTACGGCGCAGTATCTCCATGGCGTACAGGTGTGGGTCGTCGGGTTCGGGCTCCTGCAGATGGTGTGCGAGTGCCCGTCCGTCGACCTCCAGGTTCCAGCAACCGTGCGCGCCGCAGGGGCACAGCCGAGTGCGGTCGCCGAATGGTGTGTGCCCGAACTCACCGGCGGCGCCGGATGCGCCTTGGACGGGGGCACCGCCGACGATCAGCGTCCCACCGATGCCCGCCTCGATAATCAGGTGTAGCGCGGTCCCTGCGCCGACAGCCGCTCCACTGCGCGCCTCCGCGACGCCGCCGAGGGTTGCATCGTTTCCGGTGAGTAGTGCAAGCCCTGTGTCGGCCGTGATGTTGTCGAGGTCGAGCTCGGCCCACTCTGACACCGATGCCTGCAGCAGACGGTTGTCGCGGAGCGTTCCCGGCACGGCGAGGCTAACGGCTCGCAGTCGGTGGCCGTACTGCTCCTGCGTCTGCTGAACGGCGTCGCGCAGGTCGCCGAGCACCACCTCCGGACGCCGTGTGCGGTGTCGGCGGTCGTCGTGGCTCATGAACGATCCGTCGAGGCCAACGACCACACTGCGCCACTCGCTCTGTCGCAGATCAAGTGCGAGAGCCAACGGGCCTTCGGGATGCGCGTGCAAGACCGTGGTCGGGCGGCCGCGGCCTTGGATCGGCGCCGGCGTCTCGGACAACAGTTTCAGCTCACGGAGCTTGGACGTCACCTCCGTGGCCGAGCTCGTGCTTAACCGGAGCTCCCGTGCCACTGCGGTACGTGTGATCGCCGGCCGGCGGCTCATGAGTCTGACGATCTCGGCGGCGGTCTGCCATTGCCCGCGACGGACTGGATTCATATCACGTTCTCGCTTCGATGGAGGCTGTATGGGGCGCTCACTACACAATATAGGTACTTCATCCCATCGGAAGACGGCTAGTGCTTCGCACTAGATGATGGACGCGCCGCCGTCGACCACGAGGTGACTGCCGCTCACGAAATCCGCCGAGGGTGAGGCCAGAAAGGCAACCGCTCCATAGAGGTCGGTCACTTGGCCAACCCGCCCGGATGGCGTTTGGATGGCGTTCTGCTCGGCGATGGCACGGAGTCCCGGGGAGTTGTCGAAGAGCCCCGTGTCGGTCACGCCCGGCGAGAGAGCATTGACGCGGACTCCTCGCTTGCTCCACTCGCTCGCGAGACTCTTCGTAAGACCTAGTAGCCCCCACTTGGAAGCGTTGTACGCGGCCTGCTTTTGGGGATGTGGGATCACCAACGATGCGGTCGAGACGATGTTGATGATCGATCCGTAACCCTCGTTGAGCATCGCGCGGCCTTCGACCTGGCAGGCTACGAACATCCCGGTCAGATTGACACCGAGGATCTCAGCCCACTCATCCAGGGTGGTGAGTTCGGCGGGGGAATTCCGGATGATCCCAGAGCTGTTGACCGCAACCGTCAGGCGTCCCCACTGATTGAGAATGCCTCTGAGTGCATGCTCCACCGCGGCTGGATCGCGGACATCCGCGCCGAATGCCAGGGAGTCGATGCCCTTGTCCTGCAACTCCTCCGCGACGGTCCTGGCTGCGTCGGGATCCAGGTCGAGGACTGCGACCCGTGCGCCCGCTTCCCCCAGCGCATGTGCGCAGCCACGGCCGATCCCGTTGCCACCGCCTGTGACGAGTGCTGTCCGCCCGCGGAGGGACATTTGCTCAAGTACGGACTGTCCGGGCGTGTCTGTAGGCGCCTCGTCGCGCTTCGTCGAGGTATTCATATCCACCTCATTCGTCCCCTGGAGAGTTGGACTTACTCTCCGACGTAGCGTCCGTTGAATCCTGCCGGAGAGTCGCTCCGCCATCCACCGAAAGAGACGCGCCGGTGATGTAGGACGCCTTGTCTGAGATCAAGAAGGAAACGGCGTCGGCAACCTCCTCTGGCCTGGCCAGCCGCCGCAGTGGAATACCAGAGATGCGTTCAGCGAAGGCAGCTCCGCCGTCCCCTGACAGGTGCCGTGCGGCCATTCCTTCACCACCGACAACGCCAACAGTCACGACGTTCGATCTTATGCCATGGGGCGCGAGAGTATGGGCCAGTCCACGAGTGAAAACGCTGCCGCCGGCCTTGCTGGCGGCGTAGATGACATCGTCGAAGTCCGGAACTTGCTCGACCCAGGATCCTATGCTCACGAACGATCCACGGCCGACTGGGATCATCAGAGCGCAGGCCTCCAATGCGAAATTGATGAGGCCGGTCGTGTTTATGTTGATGGTGTCGGCGATCTCTCGGTCGGTTGCTCTGAAGGCGGGAGCAGGAAACGTGACACCGGCCGCGTAGACGGCAGCACCTGGTGCCTCGCAGGCGGCAAGTGCCGTTCGAACCGACTCGCGATCACGAACGTCGCATTGTAGATAGCTCGTCTGGGGTCCGAGATCGCTGAGGACTTGACTCACTGCGATGTCGGTTTCTGGACGGCGCCCCAACAACGCGACCGTTCCACCACCCTGGATCACATTTCGGGCTACTGCCTTCCCGATTGCTCCCGTTCCTCCGGCAATAACAACGACCCCGGGTTCGACGTCCACGTGTTAGACCTCTTCTCTTTGCTGCCGAGGCGGTGTGCTCACTCGTTCCATGGTTGGTAGTTGCCCTCGTGCACGCGCTGAGCCAGTTGGGCCGCCTTGCTGACCTCTGATGCCGAGGCCTCGATGAATCCGTGGTGGCCGATGGCAAGAGGAACCGGCCAGTTCTGGTCTCCGTTTCGAAGCTGAACCGCCGACTCGATTGCCCGCCGGATGAAGTCGGGATCACCCAGCAGTGGATGCCAGACCGGGAGCCCGAGCCGCAGCGTGAGGCCAAGCATCCGTTCGAAGGATTCCTGACCGATGTAGTTGCGGCGGTGGCTGATCGCCGCGCTCAGCGATGCACAGATCGCGACGGCGGGACCATGGGTCATACCGGTTTCCATCTCCAACAAGGGCGAGATTGTGTGCCCGTAGTCGGGCCACCGTTTCAGGTTCTGGTCCCACAAGTCAGAGGCGAGCCACTGCAGAATCCCGGAGATCGCGCTGCGCATGATGTCGTCGCCCATCGGCCCCTGGAACTGGGTGTCGATCAGCTCCGCGCCGTGCTTTTCGAGCAGTCCGAACAGATCGGCGTCAATCATCTCGGCGACCTTCTTGATCTCCGACAGACCTGCCCGGATCTCGTCCGGCTCGAGGGTCCCGAGGAAGGCCGGATCGACAATCGAGACTCGAGGCGGGTGGAAGTCGCCGACATATGACTTCTTCAGCGCGCCCTTCCAGCGAAAGTTGATCGCGCGCTTCGAGCCCACGCCTGCGTCGACCTGGCCAACCAGCGTCGTCGGGATCACGACGTACGGCGTTTCCTTCCGCAGTTCGGCGGCGGCGACCCCGACCAAGTCCATCAGAACACCGCCGCCGACCGCGACCAGTTCGTCACGTCGGGCCAGGCCGAATTCCAGAGTTGCGCCATGGATCTCGTCTACCAGGCCGCGTTCCTTGAGTCCTTCCGAAGTCCTGACTGTCAGGGTCGAGAATTCTCCATCGAGAGCGGCGAACATCTCACGGATCCGCTCTCCATAGATGTCGTCTACTTGACCGTCAATGACGACCAGGCGGCGTTTCGCCTCACTTTGCCCGAGGAGATCAAGTGGTGGTGAATCAAGGATTCCTGGTCGCAGAACAACTGAGTAGTTGAATCGTCGCCAGGCATCGACGGTCCACTGGTTACTTTCATATGAAAGCGTCATCGGTAAGCCTCTCGGATACGCGCCAGGAAGATCGCGTCGTCAATTTCTGCCTAAGGGGTTCGAATCTCGCGACTGCTGGCGGCAACGCTAGGGTTGCAACGTTGAAAGTGTCAACAAAACTTTGCCGTCATTCCGGCTCGCGCCGGAGGTGGTCCTGACGAGAATGTTGCCCCACGGTGGTCTTGGTCGCATCATGGTCGCCATCGTTCGCGACAGCCCCGGCAGGGTGGGCTGGCTGTGGTCAAAAGGGTAGCCGTGGTTGTAGAGTGAACGCTACATACAGGCAACTTGGCAACATGCGATGCATGAGGAGGCTTGAGTGTCGGCCGCTCCGGAGAATGCTGTGCGGGCAGGAGGAGAGCCTGCTCTCGTGCTGCTGCACGGGGGTGGCCCGGGCGTGGATGCCGTGAGCAACTGGGCGACTGTCCTCTCGAGGTTCGACGACGAGTTCAGCTGCCTGGCGCCCGATCTGCTCGGGTTCGGCACGCAGATCGCCGGAACGGACGGGCTTGAGGGGCCGCGAGCTTGGGCGATGGCTAGGGCGCAGCAGATCCTGGATGTTCTCGACCGCCACGGCCTGGAGTGTGTTCACCTTGTCGGCAATTCGGCTGCCGGCGGGGCTGCTGCACTGGCCCTGCTGTCCGTGGCGCCGGACCGGATCGATCGGGCTGTCGTCATGGGAGGGGCGGGTACCGGACCGCTGCCTCTGGCCGTTCCCTTCTATGACGACCCTACGCGTTGGTCGATGCGAGCAACGCTTGGCCGGCTGGTCGCCGACGAGTGCGCCCACCACGCGCTCCTCGACGAACTCACCGAGGTCCGGTTGCAGCAGGCCCTCCGCCCAGGCGCCGAGTCGGCGTTTCGGTCGATGTTCCACGACGTCGCTGGTGGCCCCGTTCCGGTGGACCTCGCGACCATCGCGAATCCGGTCCTCGCGCTGCACGGCGAACTTGATCGGGTTTCGCCGATCGCGGTTTCCGAAGAACTCGTCGACGCGCTGCCTAACGGTCGCCTCGCAGTGGTGGCCGGTGCCGGGCACTGGATCCACGTCGATCGGCCTGATGAGTTCTGCAACTTGGTAGGGGAGTTCCTGCGCGCATGACGACACGACCCAGCAGCACCGACGTGAACCAAGTCGACGTCCTGATCGTCGGAGCTGGTCCTGCCGGCCTGACCCTCGCAATTGACCTCGCCTTGCGTGGTGTGGCATGTCACGTGGTGGAAGCGACCGAAGAACGGGGTGTCAACCCGAGGTGCAACACGACCTCTGCGCGGTCGATGGAAATCTTTCGGCGACTCGGGCTGGCCGACGAGATCCGGCGGGCCGGGCTGCCGGGGGACTACCCGACGTCGATTCACTACCGGACGACCTTGAGCGGCGAGGAGATCTTCCGTATCGATCTGCCCTCTGCGCGTGATGTGCTGCATGGTGCGGGTAAGGACGGATGGCCTACGCCGGAGCCGCAGCACCGGATCTCGCAACTGTTCCTCGAGCCTCTTCTGGAGGCGCGCGTCGGCAAGCTTCCTGGCGTGACCCTGGAGCGTGGTGCCCGGCTGGTCGAGTTCCAGCAGTACGACGACCGTGTCGAGGCGGTCGTGGAGTCCGGAGGGGCGCGTCGTACCGTGCGCTGCGCGTATCTGGTGGGATGCGACGGCGCTCACAGCACCGTCCGACGCGATCTCGGTATCCGCTATGAAGGCGTTGATGCTATTCAGCAGTTCGTGTCGACGTTCGTTCGTTCGCCCGAGCTTGGGCGTCTGGCGGCCCGGGATCGAGCTTGGACCTATTGGACCTACGGGCGCCGGATCGCGTCGTTGATCGCGATCGACGGGGAATCGCTGTGGCTCAACCATGTGGCGTTCCCTGTCGGCCACGACACCGCGGCCGAGGATCCAGAAGAACTCTTGCGGGAGTCGGTGGGCTGCGCCGTCGAGCACGAAGTACTCGGTGTGGTGCACTGGACCGGACGCAGTCTCGTTGCCCAGCGATATCGCACGGGGCGAGTGTTCTTGGCCGGGGATGCTGCCCATGTCTGGATCCCTGTTGGGGGATTCGGCATGAATGCCGGCATCCAGGACGCTGCGACTCTCGGGTGGATGCTGGCGGCGGTCTGCCACGGATGGGCGCCACCAGACCTGCTCGACGCGTACGAACTGGAGCGCAAGCCGGTGGGGGAGCAATTCGCCAATGCAGTGGGCTCGGCTGCGCATAGGTCGTTCGCGGACGTCCCGACGGACATCCATCTCTCGGGACCGGAGGGCGAGCGCGCTCGGACGGAGTTCGCTGGTCGGCTCGCGGCTACGGAACGGCATCGATACTCCCCGGACGGCTTCAGCTTCGGTTACCACTATGCGGACTCGCCTCTAGTGCTCGGAGGTGAGGATCAGGCCGCCATCACCATGGGCGACTTCCAGGATCAAGCTCAGCCGGGGTTCCGGCTGCCGCATGTCTGGCTGGACGGCGATGTGTCGGTGCTCGACGTACTGGGCGCCGGCTTCACCCTCTTGCGGACGGACCCGATGCTTGACGTGGCCCGATGGACCTTGGCGGCGCGGGAGCTCGCGATCCCCCTCGCCGTGGTCGACCTCCCAAGACGGTGGCCTGATCGATATCCCGCCGCGCTGCTGCTCGTGCGTCCCGATCAACATGTTGCCTGGATGGGCGGAGCGGTCGCGCGTCCTGACGAGATCCTGCTCCAAGTCACCGGGGTTGCTTCCACGTCAGATAGGTAGAACGGTCTGTCTTGACTGATGGTCGGGCGCTCGGCATTCTGTGTAGTGAACGTTCAGTCCTCACACTGAATCGCACATCAAGACTTGAGAGGTTCATCGTGACCACCGTTGACTCACCTGCTGCCGGAGGAATCGCGTCTGCGCTGCGCCAGCTGTACTTTGTGCGGTTCGCGTTCGCCATTGTCTGGGCTGTTCTGCTGTTCACGACCAAGGCGCATCTCGGGGCGCTGGCAACCACCCTGCTCATCCTCTACCCGTTGTTCGATGTTGCCGCGGCCGTCGTGGACGCTCGTTCGTCCGGCTCCGCTGGCCCGACTCGTGGCCTGTATGTGAACATCGGGTTCAGTCTGGCCGCTGCGATCGGTCTCGTGATTGCCACGGGCGTCGGGCTGCCGCAGGTACTGCGCGTGTGGGGTGCGTGGGCGATCGTCGCGGGGCTGGTGCAGCTCATCGTGGCCATCGGCCGCCGCGCCATGGGCGGCCAGTGGCCGATGATCCTGAGCGGTGGCCTCTCGGCGCTGGCTGGTGTGTCGTTCATCGTGGCGGCGTCTGGGGCGAACCCGGCTTTGACCACTATCGGCGGATACGCCGTACTCGGCGCCATCTTCTTCCTCGTCTCGGCGATTCGCCTCGGCCGCGCCGGCAAGGTGAAATGACGTGACAACAACCACTTACGATGTGGTCATCATCGGTGCGGGGCCGGTCGGGGAGAACGTCGCCGACCGAATCGTTCAGGGTGGCTTGAGCGCCGCGATCGTCGAGCGGGAACTGGTTGGAGGGGAATGCTCCTACTGGGCGTGCATGCCGACCAAGGCATTGCTGCGGAGCGCGTCGGTACTCCGGAGCGCCCGTCAGGTCCCCGGCGCATGTGAAGCAGTGACAGGTGATCTGGATGTGGCCGCGGTACTTCGCCGTCGCGACTCCTTCGCGTCGAACTGGCAGGATGACGGGCAGGCGTCCTGGCTCGAATCTGTGGGCGTTCCGCTGTTCCGCGGACACGGTCGACTCAGCTCGGAGCGGGTAGTCGAGATCGTTGGAAAGGATGGCGCCACAACGACGCTGACCGCACGGCACGCGGTCGTTGTGGCGACCGGCAGTAGCGCACTGGTGCCAGACATCGAAGGCCTTCGGGCGTCGGCGCCGTGGACCAGCCGGGAAGCGGTCGCGGCGAGCGAGATCCCCAGCCGGCTCGCGATCATTGGGGGCGGGGTGGTGGCCTCGGAGATGGCGACCGCATTCGCTGATCTGGGGTCGTCGGTGACGATGCTGGCTCGTGACGGTGTGCTGCACCTGGCGGATCCGTTCGTGGGTGAGCGAGTAGCGGAGTCGTTGCGGGACAAGGGCGTCTCGGTGCGTGTCGGCGCCGAAGCTGCTGCGGTGAAGCGCAACGACGACGCAACGGTCTCCATTACGCTGGTTGACGGCGAGCAGGTCGACGCAGATGAACTCCTTGTCGCTATCGGTCGCATTCCGAACACGCAGGACCTCGGACTGGATCGTGTCGGCCTGAGGCCGGGTGCGTGGCTCACCGTCGACGGCACGATGCGGGTCGTGGGGGATGATGGCACCTTGATCGGTGGCGGCTGGCTCTACGCCGCCGGAGACGTGAATCGGCGTGTTCTCCTGACTCATCAAGGCAAATACCAGGCGCGCGCTGTGGGTGACGTGATCGTCGCTCGTGCGAAGGGTGTGGCGGTCGACGACGGTCGGTGGGGTCGGCATGCGGCGACAGCTGACGAGGCTGCGGTGCCGCAGGTGGTGTTCACCGACCCGGAGATCGCGTCCGTGGGACTGACCGCGGCGGCCGCGGAGGCGGCCGGTCTGAGGGTCAGGATCGTTGACTACGATCTGGCGGCCACGGCCGGATCCTCTCTGCATGCCGACGGGTACAGCGGTCACGCCCGGATGGTCGTCGACGAGGACCGGACGGTGATCGTCGGGTTCACCCTCGTCGGCCCCGATGTTGGGGAATTGCTGCATGCCGCGACGATCGCGGTTGTCGGCGAGGTGCCGCTGGACCGGCTGTGGCACGCGGTTCCGGCTTTCCCCACTGTCAGCGAGGTGTGGCTGCGGTTGCTTGAAACGTACGGCCGCTGACCGTCCGTACCTGCGTCACCGGTGTTGACGCCTCCCCGGCCGTGCTGGTCGGCCGGAGGTTGTCGCGAAGATCGTCGAGCGAAGCAATCCGCTCGGTGGCCCTGCGCCCGGGCGGGATCCCCTCCATGCCCCCCTTCCCGTCCGGGCGTTCAGGTCTCTGAAGTGGTGACAGTGGCGTCTCGTTGTTCTAGTGTGTAGTGGACGTTACATACAGGCGTCTGGTGTGTTGCCTTCGGGGAGTTCAGCTGCCGCACACCATCGGTGCCAGTCGGTCATCGGAGATCACCAGGAGTAGGCACATGCCATACGCACTCGGCATTGACGTCGGCGGGACCTTCACAGACGCCGTCGCATCGAACGGCGCCGGCCGAATCGTTTCGGCGAAGACGCCGACGACCCCGGACCAGCGCGAGCTAGGGGTCATCCGCGCGATCGAGGAGTTGGCTGCCGAACTCGGCATCGAGACCGGAGAACTACTCTCCCAGACCGGCTACATCGCTCACGGCACGACGGCGTCCATCAATGCTCTTGTCCAGGGATCGGTGGCCGATGTCGGGCTGATCGCGACCAAGGGCCACCGCGACGCGATCTACATCATGAACGCCGAAGGGCGAACCCTCGGCCGGTCGGCCCACGAAGTCCAGGACACACTACGAGGGCGCAAGCCGTCTCCTTTGATCCCGAAGTACCGCGCGCTCGAGGTGACCGAGAGAATCGACTATGCCGGAAAGGTTCTCGTCCCCCTCGATGAGGACGAGGTACGACGGGTCGCGCGGCAGCTTGTCGGCCAAGGAGTCGAGGCGATCGCTGTGTGCCTCCTGTGGTCGTTCAAGAACGGTGCCCACGAGCGCCGGATCCGTGAGTTGATCCATGAGATCGCTCCGGACATGTACGTGACGCTGTCGTCGGATGTCAGTCCTCGCATCCGCGAGTTCGCACGGACCTCGACCACCATCATGAACGCCCAGATCGGTCCTCGGCTGCGCAGCTACCTGACGCCGCTGCAGGAGAAGCTGGAACGGGGCGGCCTGAAAGGGCCGTTGCTGGTGATGCAGAGCGAGGGTGGCACCATCACTGCCGATCGGGCGCCGGAGCATGCCATCACTACCGTGGGGTCTGTTTTGTCCGGCGGCGTCATCGGCGGCAAGCGGCTCGCAGAGCAGCTGGGCCACCGCAATGTCATCACCACCGACGTCGGTGGCACCACCTTCCTTGCGGGGCTCATCGTCGACGGCGAACCGGTGATGGCGCCCGGCTCGATCGTGAATCAGTTCCCTATCAACGCCGCGACCGTCCAGGTGCACACCATCGGATCCGGCGGAGGTGCGCTCGCTTCGGTGGATGCCGGGGGCAACCTTCGGCTCGGCCCGCAGAGCGCTGAGGCTGTTCCTGGCCCCGCGTGTTATGGCAACGGTGGTACCCGGCCTACCAACACTGACGCCAACCTGGTCCTCGGGATCATGAGTGAGCGCGGCCTGCTCGGCGGGAAGAAGCCGCTCAGACTCGACCTGGCGCGGTCGGCGATTCAGCAGCACGTCGCCGATCCGCTTGGCCTCACTGTCGAGGAGGCCGCCGTCGCCATCCATGAGGTGCAGAACGCTCAGGCCGGCGACCTGCTCCGTCGGGCTGTTGTGCAGGCGGGCTACGACCCTCGTGACTTCGTCGTCTATGCGTTCGGTGGTGCCGGGCCTGCCCACTGCGCCGGTTATTGCCAGGACCTCGGGGTGAGCGAGGTCCTCGTGCCACTCGGCCCAGTCGCCTCCGCCTTCTCGGCGTACGGGCTGGCTGCCTCGGACGTGATCATCAGCGCCGAATTCTCCGACCCCTCGGTGTTCCCGATCGATCACAAGGTGCTGGAGTCGTACTACGAGCGGCTGGAGAGCGACCTTCAGCGCGCACTCGACCAGCAGCAGGTCAAGTTTCAGTCAGTCACCTTGCAGCGTGAGATCGATTTGCGCTATTCGATGCAGGTCTCCGAGCTGACTACGCCGGTGCCCGCGACGAGATTCACTGCGCAGACCGGCGACGAGATCCTCCAGCGGTTCGAGGAGCACTACGAGCGCATCAACGGATCTGGAGCGGGCTACCGTGCGGCCGGCGTACAGGCCATCACGTACCGGGTTCGGGCCAAGGCTGACCTGGGTTTCCCGGTCGAGCTTCCGCGCATCGCGGAGGCGGGCGGGGCCGATCCAGCTGAGGCGCTCATCGAAGAGCGGTTGGTCTGTTTGGACTCACAGCTCGGGTTCCAGCCCACAGCCGTGTACGACTATGCGCTTCTACGCGCCGGCCACGAGCTCGTCGGCCCGGCGGTGGTCGACGTACCGACCACCGTGGTGGTGGTGCCTGCCGGCGTCACGGGGCGCGTCGACCATCTCGGCAATCTCGTTCTGAGCTACCAGTGAGGACGTCGGACATGAACACCACCATCCCCGGATCGGACAAGTTCACCAGCCGGCCGATGTCTCGTGAGGAGCTGCTCGACCGGATCTCACCCGAGCTGCAGTTGCATCACGTTGACGATGAGCGGATTGCTCACCTCGAC
Source organism: Kribbella yunnanensis (assembly GCF_039529655.1). Lineage (NCBI taxonomy): Bacteria > Bacillati > Actinomycetota > Actinomycetes > Propionibacteriales > Kribbellaceae > Kribbella > Kribbella yunnanensis. Next base: position 231,690 of record NZ_BAAANF010000023.1, read on the forward strand.
GCCCTGACCTATGAAGTCGTTCGGCACCGCTTGTGGGCGATCACCCAGGAGATGGGCGAGACGCTGCGGCGGATGTCGGGCTCGCACGTCGTCACGGAGTCGAACGACTTCAACTTCTCCATCTGTGACGAACTCGGTGAGCAGGTGCAGGTCGGGACGTACAACATCGGCTTGATCGGGTCGATGGATCTTGCGATCTACTGGACGCTGCAGCACCGCAGCCACAATCCAGGCATCGCGAACGGCGACATGTTCTTGTGCAACGACCCCTGGATCGGCGGCGGGCTGCACCAGAATGATGCTGCCATTCTGGCGCCGATCTTCCACGACGGGTGCTTGTTCGGCTGGACGACGGCGATCGCGCACCAGGTCGACCTCGGAGGGTCTCGCCCGGGCTCGTTCAGCCCGTCGGCGAAGGACGTGTTCGACGAGGCGGTCCCGACCCCGCCGCTGAAGATCGTCCGCGGTGGTGTCCTGCAGGAAGATATCGCCGACGCGTGGGTTCGCAGATCGCGGCTGCCGCACATGGTCGGCCTCGATCTGCGGGCCAAGATCGCGGCGAACAAGAACGCCGCCGAGCGCGTCCTGCGCCTGATCGAGAAATACGGTGCCAACACCGTCAAGGCCGTGATGCGCCGGATGATGAACGATGCCGAGAGGCGGCTGCGGGCGAAGCTCGAGATCCTGCCCGATGGCACCTGGAGCGCCGTCGGATACCAGGAACAGTCCCGGACTGGTGACCGCGGTCTGCACGCCATCAAGGTGGCGCTGACCAAGCAAGGCGACCGACTCGTCTTCGACTTCCGCGGTACGGCCGGACAGACCGGCATCATCAACTGTCCCTACCCAGGGCTGCGCGCCGGCGTCGTCTTCACTGTGCTCCCGTTGCTCGCAGGTGACATCCCCTGGGCAGCCGGTGGGCTGATGCGCTGCTTCGAGATCGTGACCGACGAGGACACGATCACCAACGCATCCTTCCCGGCAGCGGTCGGCAAGGGACCGTTTGGTCCGGCCTGGGGAGCTGGAAACCTGGTTGCCGAAGTCCTTGCGAAGATGTTGGACGCGGCGCCGGCGCACCGCCGCGACGTGCAGTCGATCTGCAACGGAACGACAGACCTCTGTGTGGTGTCCGGTGTCGACACTCGCGGTGGCGGCCACAAGGGTTTCGTGTCGCCCATCTTCGACGTCATGGCCGGCGGCTACGGAGCTCAGGTCCACCACGACGGCGTCGATACCGGTGGCCGCCTCATCATTCCTTCGGCCCGGGCACCAGATGTCGAGATGACCGAGTACCTGTACCCGCTCGTCGCGCTCTGGCGTCGGGAGCAGACCGACTCCGGGGGGCCCGGCCGTCAGCGCGGCGGGATGAGCGGCTCGGTCTGCTACGTGCAGCACCCGGACCAGGACACTGAAATGTCCTTGGTCGTGTCCGGGAACGGGAAGGCCGCGAACCAGAACGTCGGTCTGGCCGGGGGATATCCGGGCAACTCCCAACTGGACATCGTGGTGCGTGGCATCGCGGTGCCTCAGCTCGGGGGCGCGACCAGCATTCCTGGCGACCTGGACCAGCTCGGCGGTGAGGCAGAAGTGCTGCCTTGCGAGGGCGAGTCTGTGCTCGGCCCGAACGATGCACTCTTCCTGCACTGGCAGGCAGGAGGCGGGTACGGCGATCCGCTGCTCAGGCCTGCCGAGGGGGTCGGCGAGGACGTGCTGCAGGTCCGGGTAGCGCCGGAGACGGCCCGGGATGTTTATGGCGTCGTACTTGGAGCGGACGGAGAGGTGGATGCTCCCGCGACTGATGCGGCGCGTCGGAGGATCCGGCGGCGTCGTGCGGAGGAGGCGGGGTTATCCGCCGACGACCTGGTGACGATCGGCGAACCCGACCTGAGGCATGCCCATCGCCTTGACGACAATCTCGCTGTCGTGGACTCGGCGAGCGGCAACTCGGTTGTCTGCACCCACTGCGCCACGCTGCTCGGACCAGTTGCGGACGGAGCGTTCGTGTCGGCGCTGGCCCGAACGGACTTCTTGCCGACCGAGGCCGGGCCGCACATCTGGAGCGACCCGTCGGTCTACGTCGACAACGAGATGGTGTTCCGCCAGTTGTTCTGCCCGGGGTGCCTGACGGCGGTCTATTCCCGAGTAGTGCCGGTCGGCCACCCGCTGCCGGACGACGTCTATCGGAGTTTCGCATGACCAGGGAGGCGCGCAGGCTTCTGGTCCGCGTCGAGCAGTTGACCAAGTACTTCGGCAACAACTGCGCGCTGAATCACGTAGACCTCAACGTCCACGCTGGTGAGGTACTGGCGGTGGTCGGTCACAACGGATCGGGAAAGTCGACCCTGGTTAAGCTACTGGCGGGGTTTCACACGTCCGACGGCGGCACCATCGGACTGCAGGGCAATGGCAGTTCGGAGACAGAACTGCGCTTCATCCACCAGGACCTTGGGCTGGTTGGATCCCTGTCAACGGTGGAGAACCTTGCACTCGGTTCGGCGTCGGCAGGTAGGCCGTGGCGACGCCTTCGCAAGGCTGCCGAGCGGCTTCAGGCCGCCGAGCTGGTCGCCCAGTTCGGCGCGGACTTCGATGTCGACACATTGATCCAGGAGCTGTCGCCGGCTGAGCAGACGATCGTGGCGATCGCCCGTGCCCTGCGTGGCTGGGATGAGCGGCGGGACGTCGTACTGATCCTTGATGAGCCCACGGCCGCGCTGCACGGGGCAGAGGTCGACCGGCTGATGGCAGTCGTTCGCCGGGTGGCCGAGCAGGGCGCAGGGGTGCTGTTCATCTCGCATCGCCTCGACGAGGTGCTCGGCGTCGCTGACACGGTTCTGGCTCTCCGCAACGGCAGCGTGGTCGGCAACATGCCCTGCTTCGAGATCGACTACTCGGGACTCGTGGAACTCGTGGCCGGCAGTGTGGTCGAGGAGGCGCAACGCAGTTCCGGCGAGCGGGGCGACGTGGTGCTCTCTGTCGACGGTCTTGAAGGCGAGGCCATTCGGGACTTCGACGTATCGGTGCACGCAGGTGAGATTGTCGGCGTGGCCGGCATTCTCGGCTCCGGGCGCGACGAGGTCTGCGCCACGATCTTCGGCGGGCGGCCGAGGACCAATGGCAGCGTGCGGCTACAGGACACTGACCTCGTGTCCGGAGATCTCCGCCAGTCGATCCGGCACGGTGCCGCGTTCGTGCCTGGAGACCGGCACCGATATGGCGCGGTGATGACAATGACCGCGACCGAGAACCTCGCGTCCGTTCGCGTGCCCGGAATTGAGGGCCGCTGGCAACGGGTTCGGAAGGCACACGAGGAGCGCGAGGTCGCTGGTTGGTTCGCGGCGTGTGGAGTGGTCCCAGCCCAACCAGAGATGCTGCTGTCCCAGTTCAGCGGCGGTAATCAGCAGAAAGTGGTGCTGGCCAAGTGGCTGCGTACCAACCCGAGCCTGCTGCTCCTCGACGAGCCGACCCAAGGAGTGGACGTCGGGGCCAAGGCAGTCATCCACGAGTTGATCCTGGCGGCCGCCGGTAGGGGCTCTGCGGTACTGGTGACCTCGTCGGAGGCCAAGGAGCTTGCGCAGCTGTGCGATCGAGTCCTGGTCCTCGCCGATGGAGTCGTCGTCGACGAAGTCGCGGGCGAGGAGCTGACCGAGGCCCGGATTCTGCACGCGAGTGTGCCCGCATGAGCGCCGTCGACGCCGGCCGCGAAGCGGCCCCAGACAGGATTTCCAGGAACACAGGAGAGCAGGTCCAGATGTCCGCCAACAGCACGAGCCCGCCGCAGAACAGGTGGTACGGCGTGCGCCGTACTCTCGCTTTTCAAAACATCAGCGCGGTCTACATCTGGGTCGCCATGGTCGTGCTGTTCTCGATCCTGGTCCCGGAGACCTTCCCGACGGTGGACACCGTCCGAATCGTTCTGGCGGATCAGGCCCTGACTGCGATTCTGGCGATCGGTCTGGTCCTTCCGCTCGCGGCGGGGGCTTTCGACCTCTCGATCGGTTCGCAACTCGGCCTGGCCGCGATCGTGGTGGCCTGGATGCTGTCGGTCCAGGATCTTGGGCTCTGGATCTCCGTCCTGGGCACCCTCGCTGTCGGCGTGATGGTCGGGCTGCTCAACGGCCTGCTCATCGTCAAGGCAAAGATCAGCTCGTTCATCACCACCTTGGGGATGAGCTCGATCATCCTGGCCGGAATCTCGTGGATCTCGCACGACGCCCAGATCCTCGACCTCGGGTCGGACTTCCAGGAGATCGCCACGCACCCGATCTTCGGGGTGCCGCTTTCGGTCTACGTGATGGTCGTGCTTGCCGCTGTGGTCTGGTACGTCCTCGACAACACACACCTGGGCCGTGCAGTGTATGCCACCGGCGGGAACACCGAGGCGGCTCGTCTGTCCGGCGTGCGCACCGGGCTGGTCGTGGTGGCGTGCCTGGTGAGTTGCTCGCTACTCGCCTCGGTTGCGGGCATCCTCCTCAGTTCTTCCCTCGCGACCGGTGATCCGACGATCGGTCCCGGCTACATGCTGCCGGCGTTCGCGGCGGCCTTCCTCGGCTCGACCCAGTTCCGCAACGGACGGTTCAACGTCCTAGGGACAGTTGTTGCGGTCTACGTCCTCGCGACCGGTGTCAAAGGACTCCAGCTCGCCGGCGCTCCGGTGTGGATCCCGGAGCTCTTCAACGGCGTCGCGTTGCTGGTTGCGGTGGCGGTGAACCGACGTCAGGGGTCGGCGCGCCGTGCGCGATCGGCCAAGTCTGCGACCAGCGTCGCGGTCGAACGAGCGGTCTGAGCGGAAAGGCTCGACCGGCTCTCAGTTTGCTTCATGCACCACCTTTCGCACCAAGGAGAACCGCCATGAACAGAGGTAGATTCGCGCTCGCGACCGCGACGCTGGCCGGGCTGGCGCTGGTCGCCGCCTGCGGGACCAGCAAGACAGGCACGACGTCCGCGATCGCGGGCGACAACCAGGCGAAGGCCAAGGAGATCATCGCGCCGTACGAAGGCAAGCCTGGTGCCTTTCCGATCACCGAGAAGCTGAGTTCGCCGGTACCCCCTGGCACCCGCGTCGCCTACGTCGACAACGGGAACGCCCTCGTCTCGCTGATCTTCAAGCTCATGCAGCCGGCCGCCGCGGAGCTCGGCATCGAGCTGTACGCCGTTCGCGCGGGCACCTCGGCCAGTGGCGTCCAGAGTGCGTTCGGAACGGTCGTTCAGCGGCGCCCGGCGGCGGTCATCAACACGGCCATCGACCCCGCTCTCTGGGAGAACCAGCGCAAGCAGTTGGCCGATGCAAAGATTCCGGTCATCTCCCTCGGCACTGTGGCGTCCGCCGACAGCGGGCTTGTGCAGCCCAACGGCGGCGCGGCGTTCGAGCGGCAGGGCCGGCTCCAAGCGGCGTGGCTGGTGGCCAACAACGGCAAGTCATTCGAAGCCGTGCTGTACGAGCACAACGAGCTGGCGTATGCCGCCGCGGTCAAGAAGGGGTTCGAGAGCGGGCTGAAGGAGCTCTGCCCCGACTGTGTGGCCAGGGTCGTGCAGATCCCGATCACCGAGGTCGGCAACAAGGCTCCGGAGCGGATCGTCAGCGATCTCCAGGCGCACCCGAACACCCGCGCGGTGGTTTTCCAGTCCTCCGCGGCGGCAACAGGACTGCCTGCCAAGCTCAAGGTCGCCGGGCTGAAGGACGTCCAGATCGTCGGCGCGAATCCGCTGCCGACCAACCTGCAGTATCTGAAGGACAAGCAGTCCACTGTCGAGTTGGGCGCGGACCTCAAGACGCTTGCGTGGACCGCGATGGACACCGCGGCGCGCCTGATCGTTGGCCAGAAGCTGCAACCGAACGTGGTCAGCGGGGAAGCCCTCGTGCACCAGTTCCTGCGCCCGGAGGACATCACGTTCGATCCGACGCGTGGGTTCTCGGCGTACCCCGACGTCAGCGACCGGTTCAAAGCACTCTGGCAGCGATGACCCGCGACGACGGCTCGCCGACGGCCGGGAGTAGCGAGCTCAGCAGCCGTGACCTCATCCTCAACACCGCTCGTACTCTCATTTCAAGTCACGGGTACGACGGAATGGTCATTTCCGACTTGTCGGAAGGGTCAGGGCTGCCGGCGAGCTCGATCTATTACCACTTCGGCAACAAGCTGGGCGTACTCGTGGCGCTCCTGGAGCGGACGTTCGAGGACCTGCATGCCTCGTACCCGAGCCCGTCGTCGTTCGACGGTCACCCGCCCCTCGAGCGCTTCGAACTCTGGCTCACCGCCGCCTGCACTGCTCTCGATCGCCGGCCAGAGTACCTCCGGCTGCTCCTGGCGGTCAGTGTCGGTTCACACGCGGATGAGGACAACGTGCGGGCGACGGTACGCCGGATTCGCGACTACGCCCATGTGTCGTGGGTCGAGGCGCTCACCCCGGTGATGGCCCCGCTCGATTCCGCCGAGGACAGGGAGCTCCTCGAGTGGCTGGCAGTCCTCGGCCGGGCGATGACCGATGGTCTGTCGGTGTCCACCGGTTTCGACGGCACGACCTACTTGTCGCACGTGCCCGCTTTCGTTGCCTTGGTGCGCGGTTTCGCCGAGAACCGTCGGTTGAATGATCAGGGATGACGGCAAGTCGCCGTGTCAGTCGCGAGCCAGGTCGAAGACTGGACCGCGACAATGCGGGCGAGGTCGTCAGGGGCATCGTTGGCGACGAGGTGTCCGGCGGTGGGGATCTGGCTGACGGTGGCCCTGGGGCAGATGGCGCGGAACTGGTCCACTTCGGCGTCACTGAGGGGCGAGGTCGGGCCTCCTCGGACGAGAAGGATCGGGAGGGAGAGCGTTGTGGTTGCTGCCGATAGCTCGTGGGCGCGGCTGAAGATGTCTTCGACGAGGTCGGTGCGTTGGTCGCGCAGGCTCTGCTTGGTGAGCCAGGTGCGGACCCGGGCCGGATCGTGGTTGGGTACGACGTCGACGAGGATCAACCCGGCGACAGCGGCGGCGGTGTGTGGGTCGGCAAGAGCGGCGATGGCGGCAAGGCCGCCGAGTGAGGCGCCGACCACAACTAGTGGCGACGGCTCGCTGTGGATCATCGCGGTCACGTCATCCGCGACCAATTGAAGCGTGCTGGCGCGTCCTGTGCTGTCGCCGTGACCGCGCAGGTCGAAAGCGACCGTTCGCAGGTCGTGCTTGTTGAGTGCTGCTGCGACGGGCGTCCAGACGCTGCGTCTTTCGCCGCCGGCGTGGAGGAGCAGGACGGTCGGGCCGACACCGGTCGCCGTACCTCGCAAGTGAACGTCGCCTTGGGGCAAGGTGACCTCGGTCATCGGCAGCTCCTCTCCTTGGGACATCGAGCCAAGCAGGCTATCTGGCTGGCGGCGTGGCGCCTCGAGCCAGCATTCTGCTAGTTTTGGGATACCAAACTGTTGACGTGAGCTCGATCCTACGGCAGTGTGCAGCCACTGGACGCGGGGAGAGGTCAGCGGCAAGGGCTCGGTAGTCAACCTCCTTTGGCGGCGATTTCGTGGTCCGGCCTCCCGGGGCCTTGCGCCCTCGGCTTCTTGTGAAGGGAACAGCCAGGATGAAGACAGCACCCGCCGCCATTCCTCCGCTGGAGGAGATGTTCCACGACGATCCCGAGGTCGCGAAGCACGCCGCGACCGAGGACTATGCTGCCCACGTCGTACCCATGTCGTGGCGCAGCGGCCGGTGGTCGATGGCGATGGCCTGGTACGCCTTGGCGAGCGCGATGGCGTGGCTCATCACGGCCGGTGTCGCGGCCGTCCAGGTCGGCCCTCGCAACGCCTTGATCGGAGCCGCGCTGTCGGTCGTGGCCTACAGCGTTCTCTGTTCGGCCATGGCGACCTACGCAGCCCGTACGGGGACCAACATCAATCTCTTCTCTCGCATGGTTTTCGGTCTGCGTGGTGGGGTGATCGCAACGATCACGCTGTTCGCGATCGCTACCTTCTACGCCACGTTCGAGGGGTCGGTGGTGGCCCATGCGTTCTCCGTGCAGTTCGGTGGTGCGATCGAATGGTGGTATCTGGTCGTAGTCATCTACAGCGTGCCGCTGGCGATCGGTGGGGTTCGCCTGTTCCTGGACAAGTTCAATGGCGCTCTGCTGCCGATCTACATCATCGGTATGGGAATCGCAGTCGGCTGGACCATCGCTGACAAGGGCTACGACCCGAGCTGGATCAGCGCAGGGGACGGCGTCGCCGACGTGGCCGGTCCGGGCTGGGCCTACGCGTTCAGCCTGTACATGGGCGTGTGGGTGCTGATGATGTTCACCGGAGACCTGGCCCGTCAGGCCAAGGTGAAAGACCTGAGGTTCCATCGCTGGTTCACCTTCGGCCCGGTCTTCCATGGCTTCACGCTCCTGATCAACGCGCTGGTGGGAATCTTCCTCGCCGAGAGCCTGGTAGATGGTGCGCTGACCGAGCTCTCCGCGGTTGACGGCATGCTCGCGATGATGGGGCTGTGGGCCGTTGTCCTGATCTGGGTAACCCAGACACGGATCAACACGGCCAACTACTACGTTGCGTCCAGCAACCTCGCCAGCCTCGCAGGCCGCGTTGTACGGCGAAGCATTCCGCGCTGGGTCTGGGTCGTGGTGCTCGGTGTCATCGTGTACCTGTTCATGCTTCTCGACCTCCTGAGCAAGCTGCAGATCGCATTGCAGTACAGCGCGATCATCACGGTGGCCTGGGTTGGGGTCGTCATCGCGTACATGCTCTGGGCCAAGATCCAGGGCATCGAGCCCGAGGAAGTCGAGTACCGTCCCGGGCGCGTTCTGGCGGTCAACTGGCCGGGAGTCGTCGCGTGGGCCGCCGGAACCGTGGTTGGAACAGTTCTGCTCAACTGGGGTGGAGTCGTAGGGCTGACATGCTTCGCGCCGGCAGCTGCCCTGGTCTCCTTCGTCACCTATCTGCTTGCACTCCAGGTACTGGACGGCGGCAGCTTCGCCCTCAAGCGTCCGCACGATCCCCGACTCGAGGTCGCAGACCCGTGGGAGTCGCGAATCCGGTGCAACACCTGTAACCGCTCCTACGTCGCGCAGGAGATGGACCGCGACCCGAGCTCCGGCCAGCAGCCGATCTGCTGCGAGTGCGCCGCCTCCAGCCAGGCATTTCTCGCCGCAGCGCGGCAAGAAGGCTCCAACGCCGAGAGGATCCACACCACCGTGCAGTGTCAGCTCGCAATCCGTCTGTTTGCCTTCTTCATCAACCGCACTCCGCAATTGCGCCCCATGCTCGAAGGCTGGAACAAGACCCTGCAGTTTGATCTTGAGGGCGAACGCCCCTTCCACATCGTCTTCAACGACGGGAAGGCCACAGTGCTCGGCCGCGCAGCAGGCGAGGCCGACGTGATCTTCGAGGCACCTGCAGCTCTGTTCCGCCGGATGATGCTCGATCCGGCTCTTGCTGATGACGCCTATGTCAACAAGAAGTACGAAGTCCACGGTGCGCCGGCCGATGCCACCCGGTTCCGCGTGCTGGGGGAGCGGGTTCAGGAGTTCCACCCGTTGGTTCTCGGGCCGATGACGAAGATCGCCCGAGTCGTCTTCCGAGTGAAGTGAGGACCTGATGCCTAGCCTGCTGTTCGAACCAAGTGACTACCAGTTCGCCTCCTCACTCGACGACGTCCTCGACACACTCGCTCGCGAGGGCGACAAGGCCAGAATCATCGCCGGGGGCACCACCATTCATGAGCTGGCCTACCGCAAGGGGATGGGTGACGTTCGCACCCTGGTTGATGTGACCCGGCTGCCGATGGGCCGGATCACCGAGAGCGAGGGGCGCGTCAGCGTCGGTGCCACAGTCACCTTTACCGAACTCGCGGCGTATGCACGAGCTCGTCACCCCAAGGCGCTGGCCATTGTGACCGATGCCATCGCGGGAATCCGGCCGATGCAGATCCGCAACGTCGGCACGGTGGGTGGCGCCGTTTGCTCGAGTCTGCCCTTCTTCGATCTACCGGCCGCGCTCGTCGCGCTCGACGCGAAGGTCACGGTGAACAGCCGAAGCAAGGGCGAACGCTCGATCCCCATCGAGGAGTTCTTCTGGGACTTCTTCCTCCCCGACCTGCGACCCGACGAACTGCTGACAGCGGTGGACTTCGCCGTGCCCAGGGCAGGCACCGCGGGAGCATTCCAGAAGTTCGAGTCCAACTCTGTCGACTGGGCCTTGGTCAGCATCGGAGTTCAGGTCACGGTGGTGGGCGGCCGGTTCCTCTCGAGCCGAGTCGCTCTCGGCGGCGGCATCGGTCGCAAGGTCACCCGGGCGAGCACGGTGGAGAACGCACTCGACGGCTGCGCGGTCACGGATGAGCACGCCATCGATCGTGCTGCCGCGGGCGTGGTCGACGACGTCCGGGCATTCAGTGACTTCCGCGGCTCGGCCAAGTTTCGCAATCACCTGCTGAAGACCTACATCGCGCGGTGCCTGCACCAGGCGGCAAGGAGAACACAGTGACCAGTCTCGATCAGGAGCACACCGTCGCCCAAAGTGCCACGGTGAAGACGGCGCCGGCCGCCCGAGTGCTGAACCTGGAAGTGAATGGCGAACCGCATGTGATTGCTGTCGGCCCCTACGAGAGCCTCAACTCGGTGCTGCGGGACAGGCTGAATATGACCGGTACCAAGCGAGGCTGCGACACCGGAGGCTGCGGCACTTGCACCGTGCTGGTGGACGAACAGGCCGTGTATTCGTGCATGTATCCATCGCTTCGTGCTGAAGGCAAGGCGATCCGGACCGTCGAGGGATTGTCCAGTGGCGGCAAGATGCACCCGATGCAACAGGCCCTGGTCGATGGTGGTGGTGTGCAGTGCGGGTACTGCACACCGGGCGCGTTGATGGCGTGTATGGCGGTCTACCGGGAGAACCCGAACGCTGACGCGGACGATATCGCTGAGGAGCTTGCCGGCAATCTGTGCCGCTGCACCGGCTACGTGAAGCTAGTCGAAGGGCTCGCCTCAGCGCGGAAGGCGATGAAAGGAGATCTGTCGTGACTGAGACTCTCGTCTCACCAGGCGTTCCGGCCGAGTATCAGAACATCGGCCGCCGCGTTCCCAAGTTCGACGCGGTCCACAAGGCCGCCGGCACGTTGAAGTTCGTCGGTGACATCCGGTTGCCGGGCATGCTCGAGATCAAGATTCTTCGGAGCCCGCACCCGCACGCCGAGGTGCTGAGCATCGACATCTCCAAGGCCCTGGCGATTCCTGGCGTGAAAGGGATCATCACGCACGAGGACTCACCTGCACACGCCTACGGACGTGAGTTCGCCCTCCCACCGGAGTACATGCCGCGCGACAACCACGTGATCCAGAACAAGGCGCGGTACGTCGGTGACGTGGTTGCCGCGGTTGCCGCGACCTCGGCCGCCGCGGCGGCACGAGCGGTGGAAGCGATCGAGGTGCGCTACCGGAAGCTTCCAGCAGCGCTCGACCCGTTCGAAGCGATCAAGGCCGGAGCGCCGCAGATCCACGACGTCGTCTACTGGGGTGACGAGGCGGACCACCTGACTGGCAACATCCTGCGCACTGTGAAGATGAGTGTCGGCGACGTCGAGGCCGGCTTCGACGAGGCCGATGTCATCGTCGAGAACACCTTCACCGTTCCCAAACAGCAGCAGAGCCCGATGGAGCGCCGCTGCATTGTCGTGGATCCCACACCGGACGGGCGGCTCGAAGTCTGGTGCACCACCCAGTCGATCCACGGTCTCCGGCACAACCTGGCCAGGGCGCTCGGAATCCCGTACAGCCGGATCAACGTCCATCAGTCATTCCTGGGCGGCGCCTTCGGGGCCCGGCTGGACATGAACGTCGACGAGCCGATCGCAGCCATGCTCGCCCTGAAGACCGGTCAACCGGTGCGTCTGCAGTTGACGCGCGAAGAAGACATGATGTCGACGAGTCGCCATCCTGCGACAGTCACCCTCAAGTCCGGTGTCAAGAAGGACGGCACCCTGGTAGCGCACCAGATGACGGCGCATGTCGATACCGGTGCCTACGCCTGCTCGGGTGAATGGGTGACGAAGTGCATGGGCGGATGGTTCATGTCGATGTACCGGGTGCCTCACCAGGACTTCGTCGGTCACGTCATCTACACGAACACTCCACCGGCGGCCGGTTTCCGTGGTTTCGGGAACCCTCAGGCCAACGTCCCGGTCGAATCGCACATGGACATCCTGGCCGACAAGCTCGGGATCGACCCGGTCGAGATGCGGCTAAAGAACTACATCAGGTCGGGCGACGCCTACTATGCCCAGGGCCCGAATGTCGTCGACTACATCAAGAGCTGCGGTGTGGAGGAGATCCTCACCGAAGGTGCGCGCCGCATCGGCTGGGGGCGCCGGACCGAATTCGCTCACCAGGACCGCAGCACCAGCAAGGTGCTCAAGGGGATCGGGCTCGGGCGGGCTTTCCACACCTCGGGCTGCGGCCAGGCCAATGAAGTCTCCGACATCCTTGAGTATGCAGGCAGCGTGATCAAGCTCAACGAGGACGGTACGGCGAGCCTGACCACCGCGCTGGTCGACATGGGCACCGGCAACCTCATGGGCCATGCCCAGATTGTTGCCGAGGTCCTCGGCCTGCGGGCCGAGGACATCATCGTCACCAACACCGACACGGACTCGTCGCCGTACGACGTCGTCACGCACGCCAGCCGCAGCACCTATGTCTCGGGCATGGTGGCGAAGCTGTGTGCGGAGAAAGTACGCGACATCGTGCTCGAGATGGCGGGTCGCATCCTCGACGTCGATCCGTCGGACCTGCAGTTGCGAGCGGGCAGCGCTCATGTCGTCGGCGCCGCGGGCGCGGGGCGGGAGACGACGTCGGTGACGATCGAGGAGATCGCCCGGACCGCGCAGATGCGGCAGTGGGGCACGATCATGGCCTCCGAGAGCAAACGGGCGGTGACGACGGCTTCGCACTTCACGTGTAAGTTCGTCGAGGTCTCGGTCGACACCGAGACCGGACACATCACCATCGACCGGGTCGTGGCGGGGTCCGACGTCGGCCAGGTCATCAATCCGGTGCTGGTCGAGGGCCAGATCCACGGTGGCGCAGCACAAGCCTTCGGCTACGCCCTGCTGGAGGAGTTGCAGGTAGACCGGGAGACCGGCCGAACTCTGAATCCCGACTACCTGAACTACAAGATCTTCACGTCCCGGGATGCGTGCCGTGACTTCGAGGTCTTCTTCGCGGCAACCCATGAGGACACGGGACCGTTCGGTGCCAAAGGCATCGGTGAGTCGGCCAACAACGACGGCGCGAGCGCGGTGACGAACGCAGTCGCGAACGCTCTTGGCGTCCACATCAAGGATCTGCCCATCACTCCGGAGCGTGTACTGCGGGCACTCGGAAAGATCTGAGGTGGTCGTCGCTCGAGGCGGTGGCCTTGGCTTTGGGGTCTTCTTCCAGGCCTGGGCCGCCGCCGGCGGCTCCGATGCTGCCACGATCGCCCAAGTTGTCCGCTCCACCGAGCTTGCCGAGAACTTGGGGTACGGCGTCGCGTGGTTCACCGAGCAGCACGCCCACCTGTTAGGTGGCTTCTGGGGCCGGGTTGGCGCGCCCCATCTGCTCATCGCCCATCTCGCCGGGCGCACCAGTCGAATCGGCCTTGGGACGGCGGTACGGCTTGTCGCTGACCTCGACGCGGCCCGCCTGGCCGAGGAGGCTGTCACTCTGGAGCACCTCGCCGGCCCAGGCCGAGTACACCTCGGTATCGGAGCAGGCATGGCTGCGGGCGGCGATCCTGCTGAACGTGAACGTCGACGTTCACGCACTCGTACTCTCAGCGAGGAGTTGGACGCACTGCTTCGTGGGCGAGCGCCAGGCCGCGCGGACGAGCTGGCTGTGGCGATGTCGATGCCGGAGCTGGCTGACCGCGTCTACGTCGCTACCACGGACGAGCGGTTGCTCGCGCAGGCGGCTCGACTGCGGCAGGGCTACCTCGTGGGAATGTTCGGCGGCAACCGGCACGCGTCGATGGTGCGGGACTTCCGCCGGCTCGGAGGCAGTGGTCCGGTCCGCGCCGTCCGGCTCGTCCACGTCGATACAGATGATGCTGCGGCCATTCGTCGAGTGGCGCCGGTGGCACGGAGGCTATGGACCCAGTTCGTCCCGCCCTCGCCAGGTTGGCGCGCCGTCAAGGAGCAGCTCGGACTCGCGCCGCCGCTCGGGGTGATCCTGGAGCAGTTCGGCTGGATCGTGGGGGGACCGAGCACCGTTGCTTCCGCAGTCGTGGAATACGCCAGTGCATGCGGCCTCAATGGCCTCGACGTCGCTTTTCACTTGCCGGGGATTCCCGACGAGGTTGCGGACCGGGCCATGGCCGACTTCGCGACGGCGGTGATCCCCCGAATACGACAGCTGATGCACGCCTCCCTCGAACCCATCACCACATGACGATAGGAGCAGGATCATGGCACGACTCTTGCTGAGCGGCGGCCACGTCGTGAACAGCACCGGCAGCCGCAAGGCCGACGTACTGGTGGCCGACGGCAGCATTGTCGCCGTGGGCGACTTGGCGTCGCTGAGCATCGTCGACGCCGAGGTCGTCGACTGTGCCGGCAAACTGCTGCTACCAGGCGGCGTGGACGTGCACACCCACCTCGACTCCCCGATGATGGGCACCACGACCTCGGACGACTTCGAGTCGGGCACGAAGGCCGCGGCCTGCGGCGGGACCACGACCCTTGTCGACTTTGCCATGCAGACCCCAGGCAAGTCGCTGGTCAGCTCGCTGGCAGCTCACCACGCGAAGGCCACCGGTAAGGCGGTCATCGACTACAGCTTCCACATGTGTGTCACCGACCTGTACGACGGTGCGACCGATGAGTTCGCAGAGGTGATCCAGTCCGGCGTGTCGAGTTTCAAGATCTTCATGGCGTATCGCGGAACCCTGATGCTGAACGACGGTGACATGTTCGAGGTGCTACGGAAGTCCAGCGCGCTCGGTGGGCAAGTCTGTGTTCACGCTGAGAACGGTGACGTCATCGACCGGCTGGCTGCCGACCTCGTCGCGGCCGGAAAGACAGGTCCCTCCTCGCATGAGATCGCCAGGCCTCCCTCCACTGAGGTCGAGGCTGTCGAGCGTGCCATCCGGATCGCACGGATGGCAGATTCCCCGCTCTACTTCGTGCACCTGTCCACTGAGGGTGCCGTCGAAGCCGTGGCTGAAGCACGCTCCAAGGAGTGGGCGATCGCAGGTGAGACCTGCACCCATTACCTCACCTTGGACCGGTCGCTGTACGACGCTCCCGGCTTCGAGCCCGCAAAGGTTGTTCTGACTCCGCCGCTGCGCACCGTGGAGCACCGCGAAGCTCTGTGGCGCGGCCTGCGGGCCGGCACGCTCGGCGTGGTCAGCTCCGACCACTGTCCCTTCTGCCTTGAGGAGAAGCGGCGGCTGGGGGAGAAGGACTTCAGAGACGTTCCCAACGGCGGTCCGGGCGTTGAGCATCGCATGATCGTCATGTACGCCGAGGGTGTCCGTAAGGGCCGCTTGACCCTGGAGAAGTTCGTTGATCTCACGGCAGCCGCGCCGGCGCGGCAGTTCGGAATGGCGCCGCGTAAGGGCTCGATCGAGACCGGGGCCGATGGCGACATCGTGGTGCTGGATCCGGACGGCACCACGGTAATCTCGGCTGCGACGCAGAACCAGCGGATGGACTACACGCCGTACGAGGGCTGGGAGTTGCCTGGGTCGATCGACGCGGTCTACTCGCGCGGGGAGTTGGTCGCCAAGGCGGGGACCTACGTTGGCTCTCAGGGCCGCGGACAGTTCCTCAGACGGGCGACTGCTTGAGCTACGGTTCGTCCGTTTCGCTCTCCTCGGGAAAGAGTGCAGTCATGGCCTTTGCGCGGCTGTGACGCACGTGCTCCAGTGCGAAGGCGCGTGCTGCTTCCTCATCACGTGCTTCGATCAGGTCGACGATGCGGGTGTGCTCATCGAGCAGCCGCGCGAAGTCCGCGTTCTGCTGAAGCAACCATCGCATCCGGCCTCGGAGCGGGGCTACAAGTCCGGAGAGAACCGAGTTGTCCGCAACATCGGTCAACACCTCGTGGAACTCGTTGCTGAGCCGGTGTAAGACGTCTTCGTCGACAGCGAGTCTGGTCTGCTCCAGGTGCTCCCGTAGCCGCGCCACGTCCTCGTTGGTCGCGTTGCGCACCGCCAGTCCGGTCGTGAGCTCCTCCAAGGTCTCGCGCACGTCGTACAGGTCGTCGACATCGCTGCGAGAAAAGGCGCGTACGACGATGCGACGGGGTGACTCGGCAACGAGAAACCCCTCGAACGTGAGGAGCCGGATCGCCTCGCGTACCGGGCTGCGGGAGACCCCGAGCCGCTCAGCAACATCACGTTCGACAAGCCGATCGCCCGGCCGCAGAACTCCTTCGATCATCGCCTGACGGAGTTCGCCGACCACTCGCTCACGCATGGCCGACAAGCTCGGCGGCTGAGCCGGGTCCGGCTCTCTGCTGGTGGCCGCACTCGGCTTGGAAGGCGTCATGAAGTGAAGTCTGTCATCCCGGTCCAGCTATCTAATCGTCTATCCAATGGCTATCTAATCATCTATAGTTTCGTTTGGGATACCAAAAGTTCATCGCCAGCTGATCGGGAGAATGCCGTGAAGGATCTGCCACTCAATCCCTCGGCTGATCGGCTCGCCACGGACTTGGTTGAGCTGTCCGCTCTCAGTGATCGTGATCAGCCCGGGTGGTCGCGGGAGGTCTTTGGCGAGCCGTACCGCGAGGCGAGGACCTGGGTGGCACGGCGGATGCAGGATGCCGGCCTGGAGGTGTCGTCGGATGGCGCAGGCAACATCGTCGGCATCTTGGCCGGAAACTCGCCCGGTGCTCCACCGCTGGTGACTGGATCGCACACCGATACCGTTGCCGGGGGTGGGCGGTTCGACGGGGTCGTGGGTGTGCTCGGCGCCATCGAACTGGCTCGCTGTCTTCGTGAGTCCGGAACGAAGTGGACACGAGACCTGGTGGTGGTGGACTTTCTTGGTGAAGAGTCCAACGATTGGGGACTCAGCTGTTTGGGCTCCCGAGCTGTAGCCGGCGAGCTGTCCGCAGCTGACCTCAGCCGCGTTGATCGGGCAGGGGTACTCCTCGGTGACCGCTATCAGCAGTTCGACCTGTCCGTCGACTCAGTTCTGTCGGCTGATTGGCTGAGAGAACGGCGGCCCCACGCATACGTTGAACTGCACATCGAGCAGGGTCCGTTGCTGGAACGTCGGCGTGCCCAAATCGGCGTGGTAACAGCGATCGCCGGCATCCAGCGCCTGGTCGCAACCTTCACCGGGCGCCCGGACCATGCAGGCACCCGGCCGATGGACGACCGGCGGGACGCGATGGTAGCTGCGGCCCGCGCCGTACTGGCTGTGCAGCAACTCGGATGTGGTGCGCCGACGCACGGCGTGACAACCGTGACGAACCTCGACGCCGGAACTGCTTCGCCGAACGTCGTTCCGGCCTCCGTGCAGATGAAGATGGAGATGCGCAGCATCGACAGGTCCTGGTTCTCGGCCGCTCAGCAGCAGCTGGTCGGCGATATCGCTGAGCAGGCTGCTCGGGAAGACGTCGACGTCGACTTCATCTGGACCAATGACAACGAGATTCTCGACACTACGCTGGCGGTGCAGAACGCTATCTCTGGGGCTGCTGAGAACGCCGGTCGCTCATGGGTGGCAGTTCCCAGCGGCGCAACCCATGACGCCGTTCACATCGCCGGTATCTGCCCCACCGGCATGATCTTTGTGCCCTCCAAGGACGGACGAAGTCATTGTCCGGAGGAGTGGAGCGATGTCGAGGACATCGCGGCAGGGGTGGAGGTCCTCGGCCGCACCCTGGCGCAGCTGGACCGCGCCGAAAAGGTCACCTGATCCCCGGTATGTCAGAAATCGCGCGAGGTGGTGAGAAATGCGTGACGTACTGCCCGAGTTGATGGCCTGGTGGGAAGCCGGCGAAACGATCGGAGTCGGTACCGTCGTCCGGACGTTCCAGTCCGCTCCGAGGCCGCCGGGTGCATCAATGCTGGTCGGCCCTGACGAGAGTGCCGTCGGCTCGGTCTCCGGCGGTTGCGTCGAGGGAGCGGTGTACGAGCTGGCGCAGGAGGTTGTCGCCACTGGGATCCCGGTGCTGCAGCGCTACGGCGTGTCGGATGCCAATGCGTTTGGGGTCGGACTGACTTGCGGAGGCATTCTCGACGTGTACGTCGAACGTGTCTCGCGCGAGGTCTTTCCCGAACTGGGCGAGATCGCCGCCGATATTCAAGCCGGCCGCCCGGTCGCTGTCGCCACTGTGATCGAGCATCCGGACGCCGACCGGCTCGGCCGTCGTCTCGTAGTGCGGCCGGGAGTGGAACCGGCAGGGTCGCTGGGCTGCTCACTCGCTGACGACGCCGTCCGCGAGGACGCGATGGGCCTCCTGGCGGCGGGTACGAACGGCGCTCTCACCTACGGACCCGACGGCGAGCGACTGGGGGAGGGGATGCGGATATTCGTGTGGGGGTTTGCGCCCAAGCCGCGATTGCTCGTGTTCGGTGCCATCGACTTCGCCGCTGCGGTCGCGCGGGTCGGGTCGTTTCTTGGCTATCACGTGACTGTGTGCGATGCGCGCGCGGTCTTCGCTACGGTCAGCCGGTTCCCGGAGGCCGATGAGGTGGTCGTCGACTGGCCGCATCGCTACCTGACCGCGGAGTGTGCGGCTGGCCGGATTGACCAGCAGACCGTGGTGACGGTGTTGACGCATGACCCGAAGTTCGACGTACCGCTGCTACAGGTTGCGCTGCGGATGCCCGCGGTGTCGTACATCGGGGTCATGGGTTCGCGGCGTACTCACGCGGACAGGCTCGAACGACTTCGGGAGGCCGGCGTGACCGGTGACGAGCTGGCCCGGCTGTCGAGCCCGATCGGCCTCGACCTTGGCGGGCGGACACCCGAGGAGACCGCGATCAGCATCGCAGCGGAGATCATCGCTGCCAGATGGGGCGGGTCAGGGCAGCGACTCTCCCAGATCCACGGGCGAATCCACGATCGCTCCGACGCGGACGCGGCGACAGGCGAGCGAGGCAGCCACGTGCTGTCGCCGACTCGATGATGGGGCCGGCGACACGGCCTTCCCTGGCGATCGGCTGTGGCGGCCCGATCCGTTGAGCCAGCTCCCACGCGTCGGGCAACGTCAAGTAGCCCTATGGCGACCGCGGACCTTCGCTCGGCAGATCCTGATCGTTGCCGGTGGCAAGGTCGTCGCACGGGACCAAGGAGCATGAGGCCTGGCGGAGATATGGGCCGGCGCCACGGTCACCGACCGCGGCTGCCATCGCCTTCCCGAAGTGGGCCCGGCCGATCAGAACCGGATGCCCGGCGTTCCCGCGATAGGACGCCCTGGCCAGGCTCTCCGGTCCTTCGGCAGCCTGAAGTAGTCGCCGTACGACGTCTACTCCGACGTCTGGCAGATCGACCAGGTGCACGAGCGCTGATTCTGCCGTGGTCGTGCTGGCCCAGGTCAGTCCGGCGCGAAGGGATGCGCCCATGCCAGTTTGCCACTGAGGTGATGGAATCACCGAGACTTGCTGGTCCACGAGGAGTTCGGCGACGAGGTCGCCGGCCGCGCCGATCACGACACCTACCTCGTCGCAACCACTGGCTCGTAGTACGCCGGCCGACCGGGTCACCCAAGGCTGACCGGCCCTATCCGTCACGAGTGCTTTCGGTCGGCCCATCCGGGTGCCCGCGCCGGCTGCGAGCAAGATCCCGACCGTCCCACTCGTCATCGCAGCACTATATCCGCTGCGGCCATCGCGCCCTGAGTTCGTCGGATCGCTAGGCTTGTTCGATGTCCGAGAACAGTCCCTTGAACGGAACCGCGCTACCCACGAGCGTGCCGAACAGATCGGCGGCGGCCTGTGTCGTGACGGCGGCGGAGGCGTCCTCGTAGCTGTCGAAATAGAGGTCGAGAGTCCGGTACGCCGGGGTCTCGGTGCCGTCTTCCTTCGGCCAGACCTTGGCGGACTCGAGTCGCTGCAACTTCGGGAACTTCGCGGCGGCCGCCTTGGCCGCCGCGTATGCACGCTCGAACTCCTCCGGGGCCGCGGGGTTGTCGATGACCAATGTGATCTTGGTGGGCATTTGCTCTCTCCTAGCAAAGTAGAACGAACGTTCTGACTCGTTGAAGGTAGCAATCGCGAATCTGCAAGTCAAGACAGATCGTTCTATCTTGTCTGGAGTGAGCGTTACCTATAAACTACTCGCTGTCCGCAAGACCGTCGCCCGTCCGTATCTGAAGGAGACCTGTGATTGAGGATCCCGCCCCGGCCAACTCGATCGTGGAGGCCCATCGCGCGCTGCTGTATCTCATGTCGCCCAGGCGGATCCATGTTCCTGGTCCTGGTTATGCCGACAGCATCGCCTTGTGGAACGGGGCTGTGCAGCGCCGGCCGGCCATCGTTGTCTCCTGCAATCTGACCGAAGATGTGGTCGCGGCTGTCAGGGTCGCGCGGGAGTTCGGCCTTCCGCTCTCAGTCCGTGGCAGGGGCCACGACTACGCCGGCCGTGCTCTGGTCGATGGCGGAATGACCCTGGATCTGAGGCCTATGTTCGGCGTTCGTGTCGACCTCGAAGCGGGGACGGCTGAAGTCGGTGGCGGTGCGTCGGCCAACGACCTGCTGGCTGCGGCTGGTGAGCATGGCTTGGTGGCCGCGACTGGGACGATTGGGGCTGTCGGAGTGGCAGGACTCACCCTCGGTGGTGGGTACGGGCCGCTGGCCGGGAAGGTCGGCCTGGCCGCGGACAATCTGCTGGCGGCTGAAGTGGTCATGGCTGATGGCTCGGTCGTGCGCACTGACGCCGAGCGCGATCCGGACCTGCTGTGGGCCCTTCGCGGCGGAGGTGGCAACTTCGGGGTCGTCACGTCGATGACTGTGCGGTTGCACGCCGTACCAGCGGTAGTGACAGGCATGGTGCTCTTCCCCTGGAAGCAAGCCGCGCAGGTCCTCGAGCGAGTTCGCGAGGCGCAATACGACGCTCCCGACGAGCTGACGATCCAGACCGGCGCGATCACCGCGCCGGATGGCTCGCCTGCCTTGCTGGTGTTGCCGACGTGGTGCGGTGATGTGGCCACCGGCACAGACTCTGCAGGGCCGGTCATGGCGCTTGGTCGGCTCGGTGATCCCTTGTTCCTGCAACTGGATGCTGTTCCGTACGCCGCAACGGTCGCTGGGAGGGACGCGATGTTCCCTGACGGTAGGCACGTCGTCATCCGGACTCGCTCGGTGCCCGAATTGACCGACGATGTCATCGCCATCGTCGACCGGTTCGGAGGTGAACTACCGACGCCGCTGTCCGGGCTTTCGCTGCATCACTTCCATGGCGCCGCGGCCAGAGTCGCGCCGGCAGACACCGCGTTCGTACTGCGCAGTCCGCACCTGATGACCGAGACCATCGGGGTCTGGGCGGCAGGCGAGGATGGTGGGAACGCACATCGCTGGGCCGAAGCGACATCGGAAGCACTTGCTGAGCAAGCCCTCCCGGGAGGGTATGTCAACCTGCTCGGGCCGGACGCAATTGACCAGATTCCTCATGCCTACGGGGAGAATCTTCCACGTTTGCAGTGGATCAAGGCGGCAGTGGATCCGGACGGAGTCTTCTCGGGAACACCGTTGCCTCTGGCCACAACGACCTGAGCGTTCAGGAAGGATGAATATGAAGTCTGTTGCAGGTGACGAGAACGGCCGCTCGGAGGTCTCCGAGTCTGCGCCCTCGTGGGCGCTGGTCACCGGTTCGAGCAACGGTATTGGCCGCGCCGCCGCGCTTGGACTCGCCGCGGACGGGTACTCGGTCGTGGTCACCGGCCGGAGTGCCCAGCGTGTCGAGGAGGTGCGTGGGCAGATCGAGGGCGCGGGAGGTCGGGCGATCGGTCTGGTCGCCGATCTGTCCGGTCCTTCGGCTGCGCGGGGCTTGGCTGAGCAGGTGCGGGATGCTGTCGACGGTCCGGTCGACGTCCTGGTGAACAATGCCGGCGGCGGCAGCTTCGCGCCAACCGAGGCAACCTCGGACGAGATGTTCGACGTCGCGTTCAATCTGAACGCCAAGGCGCCGTTCATTCTGGTGGGGGCCTTCGCGCCTGGGATGGCCGAGCGCGGACGTGGAGCAATCATCAATGTGGGCAGCCTGAGCAGCACGATGGCTACAGCGGGCACCGCCGCGTTCCAGGCCGCCAAGGGTGCCTTGTCGATGATGACGAAGTCGTGGACCGCCGAGTACGGGCCGCGGGGTGTGCGGGTCAACACTGTTGATCCGGGGTTCGTTCTCACAGCGGTGAACGAGGACTTCCGCCCCGCGTTTGCCAACTACCTCTCGACGCTGCCGGCGGGCCGTGGTGGGGATCCGGAGGAGGTCGGGAACGCGATTCGGTTCCTTGCGTCGCCCCAGGCGTCCTACATCTACGGGGTGACGCTGGCCGTGGACGGCGGAAGGAACGCGGTAGTCCCATTCTGACTGGTCATGGAGCGCCCAGCGGGTAGGTGACGCCGGTCAGGCGTTCCGATTGTTCCCACAGTTGGCGCTGAAGC
Organism: Kribbella yunnanensis; assembly: GCF_039529655.1. NCBI lineage: Bacteria > Bacillati > Actinomycetota > Actinomycetes > Propionibacteriales > Kribbellaceae > Kribbella > Kribbella yunnanensis. Next base: position 254,245 of record NZ_BAAANF010000023.1, read on the forward strand.
TCCTCATTGTGGGAGCGCTGACTGGAATCGACCGGCTCAGGATTGCCGATCAGCCCGCCTCGACGAGTCGGGCCGTAGTAGTCGCCCCCGCCCGCAAGTGGGTCGGTGGCAGCTCGTAGTGTCGCGAGCGCTCCCATTTCGGCGCTCTGCGAGAACGCGAGGACGATGGGGTTGATCTTGGGGTCGGACAACCGCTTGATCACCCAGTTCATCTCGCGCCCGCCTTCCGTGCGGGAGAGGCCCGCGTGTGCTGCCACAGCGATGGTGCTTGCGCGATCAGCCTTGAGTCGCCGGTTGAGTTCGTACGTGAAGAGTAGGTTTGCCAGCTTGGTCCGCCCGTACGCCGTGCTGAACCGGTACGCCCCGTGCCGGTCCGGGTCGAGGTTGCCGGGGTCGATAGTGGCCCGTCGATGTGCGTTGCTCGAGACGGTCACGATCCGCGACCCCGGTGTACCGGTCAGCAGGTCGAGGACCAGCCCGGTGAATGCGAAGGGACCGAGATGGTTGACCGCCATGGTGGACTCGAAACCGTCTGCAGTGACGGAATGTCGCCGGCGGATAGCTCCCGCGTTGTTGACGAGCAGGTCGATGTGAGTGAAGTCCTCGCGCAGGCGCCTTGCGCCGGCGCGAATCGATGAGAGCGAGGCGAGATCCAGCGGCAGGGTGTGGATCAGAGCACCGGGTGTCTTGGTCCGGATCCGGTCGGCCGCCGCGGTGGCCCTCTGATCGTTGCGACAGGCAAGTACGACGACGGCGCCGCACTGCGCAAGTCCGTCCGCGGCGGCGAAACCCAGGCCGGTGTTGGCTCCGGTAACTACCGCGATCCGACCGTACTGGTCAGGAATCTGGCTGACGGTCCAGGGCTGTGGTGCCACGAATCGACCTTCCGTTGAATGATCAGCGCAGGGGCTTCTCTGCTGTATGTAGCGCTCACTCTAGTCGGGTACTCTCGGGGCGACGACATTCCAGCCGGTCCTTGCGAGGTGACACATGCCCCTGAGTTCCCCGTGGCAGCGCGAACGCCCCGCGCCCAGTGGGTCCGAAGGTCGGATCTGGCCTGTTCTGGCGTCGATGCTGTTGATCAACGTGTTCGGCTATGCGGCCATCGGTGGTGTGCTCGCCGTCCTGCTGCCGACCCAGGTGAGAGCCATCGCCGGGGACGGTGCTCCCTCCGCGCTGGCCCTCATCACCGGGGTCAGCGCGATCGCCTCCCTGGCTGTCCCGCCGGTGGTCGGGCTCCTCTCTGACCGGACGCGAAGCAAGTGGGGGCGACGTACGCCCTGGGTCCTGCTCGGTGGCCTCGCAACGGCCGCGTCCTTGCTGGTTCTCGGCCTGTCTGGATCGATCGCCGGACTACTTATCGGCTGGTTCCTTGTGCAGGGCACCATCAACGTAGGACTCAATGTCGTCCTGACGACGATCCCTGATCGGGTCCCTCCGCGGCGGCACGGTCTGGCCAGCACCGTGCAAGGCCTCGGGCTGCCAGTGGGCAGCGTGCTTGGTGTGCAACTCGGCGCGCTCTTCGTGGACTCTGCCTTGCTCGGCTACGGAGTGCTGGCCGCAGCGTTCGCGCTCGCCTCCACACTGTCGGCGTGGCTGATACGGGAGGCGCGCCACAGCTCACCAGTCGCGCTCCGGCCACGGTCGCTCGGAGGCGAGCTACGACAGATGTTCAGCAGCCTCCGCCTGCGCGACTACCGCTGGGTCTTCGTTTCGCGTTTTGTGCTCTACCTCGGCTACAACATGATCAACGGATTCACCCTCTACATCCTGCAGGACTTCATCGAGCCTCCTGCCGGGGTGGCGGCTGCCGACGGCGTTGCCACCTCACTGACCGTCAGCCTGCTGTTCCTCACGATGGGCACAGTCGTTGCGGGCCCATTAGTGGATCGTCTTGGGCGGCATCGCGGCTTCGTGTTCGTGTCGTCGGTGCTGCTCTCCGGCTCCCTGTTCATCCCATTGATCTGGCAGACGTGGTCCGCGTTCCTTGTCAGCACCGCGCTGAGCGGATTCGCCTTGGGTCTGTACCTCGGGGTGGATCTGGCCTTGGCGACGCTCGTACTACCGAAAGCCGGCGATGCGGGTCGTGACCTGGGCGTCTTCCACATCGCTCTGACCGCGCCCCAGGTTGTCGCCCCGTTCCTCGCGTCCCTCGCGGTGACGACCCTTGGCGGCTATCGAATGGTGTTCCTCGCCGGCGGCGCCATCGCCCTGATCGGTTCCTTCGCTGTCCTGCGAGTCCGCCCGGAGGCAGTGTCCGAGCAGCATCCCAGTTTGGAGAGTCAGTGATCGAGAACCAGCACGCCGTCTCATCGGCCGGCGCAGCCGAGGCAGCGATTCGCAGATTGAGTGAGCTGCCCACGGAAGCGGTGCGAGTCAACCTTGCCGCGGATCTCGAAGACGGCTTCCGTGTGAGCTCGGTGGGTGGCCACCTAACCGTCGTCGCGTCCGGGGCCGGTGCGGCAGTCGCCGGGTACGCCGCCTACGCGCGTCGGACCGGCGTTGCTCACGTGTCGCGCATTGGCACCCGCCCGGTCGACCGAGCGCTGCCAGACGTCGCCGACGTGTCCGCTGACGCGACCATTGGACACCGGGTCGCGTACAACCTGACCGTCGGCGGATACACGACGCCATACTGGAACTGGGCCCAGTGGGAACACGAGATCGATCTCCTGGCCGCCAGCGGGGTGACCGCGGCGCATCTCACACTCGGCCAGGAACTGGTCTACCTGAAAACGTTCCTCAGGTGCGGATACAACGAGCAGGAGCTGTTGCGCTGGCTCGGCCCGCCGTCGCACCAGCCGTGGTTGTGGCTGAATAACATCCAGAACCATGGCCGCGGCACCAGCATGACCCTGGTCGAGGACAGAGCAGACCTGGCACGCAGGGTGATCGAACGGATGCGGGATCTCGGTATCGTCGCGATCCTGCCGGGGTTCAGCGGGACAGTCCCGCCTAATTTCAGCGCTCACTGGGCCGATGCCCACACGGTCCCGCAGGGACGTTGGTTCAAGGGCATGGCCGGTCCGCTGCGTCCGGACTGGCTCGACTCGACCACCGGCCCGTACGCCGCCGTGGCGGAGCTGTTCTATGCCGAGCAGCGGGTCGCGTTCGGGCTCACTGGGATGTGGGCTGTCGATCTGATGCACGAAGGTGGCAATACCGGAGGTGCTGATCTTGGCGAGGCGGCCCGTGGGATTCAGCGCGCGATGACTGCCGCTGATCCGGACTCCACCTGGGTGATGCAGGCCTGGGCGAAGAACCCTTCCCGCGAACTGCTGGAGGCGGTCGACAGCGACCGCGTGGTGATCGTCGACATCACCGGCGAGGACCACCGCGAGGACGGCTTCGGCGGGCCGGAGTGGATGCTGGGCATTCTGCCCAACTACGGCGGCAAGACTGTCCTGTACGGCGACCTCGAGGACGTGGCCTCCCTCCCGAGTCGATGGTGTGGCGATGACCGGCCGCCTGGCCTCGCCGGAATCACGGATATGGCCGAGGGGGTCGAGAACAACCCCGTCCTGTGGGACCTGTTCCATGACCTCAGTTGGGCGAATCGGCCGCTCGACCTGGACAAGTGGTTGCCGGAGTGGACGGCGGCGCGGTACGGCGGAGCTGACCCGAAGGCCGACGAGGCATGGCAGATTCTCCTGCGCACGGCCTATGGGCCGTGGCGGCATGGGGCGCAGGACGGCCTGCCGGCCGAGACGATGCAGGCATTGGCCGGTCTACCGGTCGACGCCGCCGCAGTTGAGGGCGCGCCCGAGGTCGCTGCGATGATCGAGTTGCTGGGCAGCGCGATGGCCGAAGGGCCATTGCCCTATGCAAGCACTGACTCGGTGATCGCGGCGGTGCCGAGTCTCGACGCCAACCAGGCCAGCCTCAACGGACCCCGCGCCGCGGCGTACCCGGATGGTGCTCTCATTCCGGCCCTGCAGGCTCTGCTGGACGCCGCCGACCGGCTGGACACACCGGGTCTGTCCTATGACCTCGTCGACCTTGCACGGCAGGTCGCGGACGATGTTGCGCGGACTGCGCTGCGCAAGATTGCGGTTGCGGGCCGAGCACGTGATCTCGAGGCGTACGACTCGGCCGTCCAGCGGTTCCTTGAGTTGATCGACGTGCAGGACGCTGTGCTCCGAACGAATGAGCACTTCTTGCTCGGTAAATGGCTTGCCGACGCCCAGGCCTGGGGGCGTGCGGCGGGGGAGGGTGACTACCTCGTCGAGGAGGCCAAGCGCATCCTGACCTCGTGGGGCTACGAGGACTCGATTGTCCTGGCCGAGTACGCCAACCACTCCTGGGCCGGTCTCGTGGTCGACTACTACCGCTCCCGATGGGCGCTCTGGCTCGACGAGGTACGCGCGACCCTGGTCGGAGGTACGACGAAAGCCGTTGACTGGTACCTCCACGCCGATCGCTGGATCCGGGCGGACACCACCTACGCCGACCGGCCGACCGGTAACGCGCGGTCGGCAGCGGCTGCCGTCCTCAAGCTCGCCATCCACATAGTGGAGTCATAAGGGGCTGGGACCGCGCTCCAGACACCCGCCTAGAGCGCTCACTACAGCCGAAAGTTGGTCAAGCCAGGGCTCGCCGTCAGTGCTGAGCCGCCTCGGGACCTATCATGGTCCGATGGCGAGGAACTCTGGCTCTGTGCGGGCTGCCGCGAACCTGAACAGCCGAGACCTCATTCTGAATGCGGCTCGCACTCTGATCGACGAAAAGGGCTATGACGGTATGGCCGTCTCAGAGCTCTGTACGGCGTCCGGGTTTCCGGCGAGCTCGATCTACTACCACTTCGGAAGCAAGCTCGGTGTGCTCGCTGCTCTGCTCGAGCGGACGTTCGAAGAGATGCACGCGCTGTTCCCCGGCCCAGGGGCGTTCGACCACCTGGCGCCGATGGAGCGGTTCGAAGCATGGTTCTCGGGAGCGTGCAGAACGCTGGACAAGCATCCGGACTACCTCCGGCTCCTGGTTGCCACCGGCGTTGGGCCACACAAGGACACAGACGAGGCGCAGCACACTCTCCGCCGCATCCGGGACAGCGCCCACGCCTCATGGGTGAGCGCGCTGACTCCGATCTTCGCGCCGGCCGGCGGCAGGGCTAACAAAGCGTTGGTCGAGAAGCTGGCCATCCTTGGCCGAGCCGTGACTGACGGCCTTGCCGTAGCCAACAACGTCGACTCGATCACGTACAGCTCGGAGGTCGCCGCGTTCCTCCAGTTGATCCGCAGCCTGGCGGAGACCCGGAGTAGCTAGTGGAAGTGCGGGCGGTGACTCCGTTCTAGACGGGCTCGCTGCGGAAATGCAGCAGACCTTCGACCCCGTCAATGAGGGTGCCGGCCACCTCGGTCGAGTTCGTCAGGCAACCTGAGGCCATCGCACCGTCACGGAGCATGACGAAATGCCGGGCCGCGGCGGCGGCCGACGGTTCGTCGATCTGGGCGAACAGGTCCGTCACGGTGTTGAGAAGCCACTCGCGGTGTTCGAGGACGACCTTGTGCACCGGATGGTCGACGTCGGGGTACTCTGCCGCGGCGTTGAGGAAGGCGCACCCACGGAAGCCCTTCGACGTGATTCCGGCGGCGATGGATTTCCCGATGGCTCGCAGGGCCTTGTCGGCGGGGAGTGCTTTCCCTTGGGCCTTGTCGACAAGGGCGCGCTCCAGCTGCGAAACGGATCGCAGGTACTCGACGACGAGGTCGTCCTTGCTTGCGAAGTGCCGATACAGGGTTGCCCGGGTGACCTTCGCCTCCGCGACGATCCGATCGATCCCCACCGAATGCAGACCCTCGGCGTAGAAGATCTGGGTCGCCGTGGCGAGCAGGCGGGCGCGTGCTTCGGAGACTCGACTTCCTGACTTGTGAACCATCACACCCAACGATAACAGATAGAACGGTCAGTATGGTGTGCGGTTTTCGTGGAATGAGTTGGGGTAGAACGTTCTGTCTTGACAGGTCTGGCCTGCCGTAGCTACTGTTCTGTGTAGTGAACGTTCCACATAGCCATGATCATCCCGATGCGAAGGAAAATCTTGTGACTGCCATCAGTCCTGCTCTGTCGTCCCTGCGGCGCCTGTACTTCGTCCGTGCCGCGTTCGCGCTCCTCTGGGCCGTCTTGGTGGGTGTCACCGGCGCCAAACTCGGACCTGTCAGCGTCACGCTTGTCGTCCTTTATCCGCTGTTCGACGTCGGCGCCGCCATTGTCGACGCGCGCGCTTCGAAGCAGTCTCAGAACGTGACCGGTCTGTACATCAACATCATCGTCAGCCTCGCCGCGGCGGCCGGCCTGGCACTCGCCACTGCCACCTCCGGTATCCCCGGGGTGCTTCGTGTGTGGGGTGCCTGGGCCATCGTCTCGGGCATTGTGCAGCTGATCGTCGGCGTCGGCCGGCGCAAGCTGGGCGGTCAGTGGCCGATGATCGTCAGCGGTGGCCTGTCCGTCGGTGCAGGTTCGTCGTTCATCCTGATGTCCGGACAGCCGACCCCCGCGCTGACCGCTGTTGCGGGCTACGCCGCATTGGGTGGCATCTTCTTCCTCATCTCCGCGATCCGGCTTGGAGCTGCCGCGAAGAAGGCACCTGCGGTCGTTGGCATCGTCTGAGTTGCCAAGCGCCGACACCGCGTCTGTGTCGGCGCTTTCTCATGGCTGGGTATATCTGGGGCCCCGAGCGAACACGTGTTCCGCTCGGGGCCTCGCTCTCGTTCAGGACTTCTTCGGTGTCCTCTTGCCTGTCTGCTCCTTGGCGTGCGCTTGGAGGAGTCCGTCGGTTCCGCGCAGGAAGGTTTCGCAGACGAGTTCAGGGTCGTACAGGCAACCTGCGGCCATTGCGCCGTCGCGCATCATCACGTAGTGCCTGGCGGCATGTTCGGCGGGTTCGACTCGGATGCGCGCCAGTAATCCAGTGATGACGTCCAGGAACCACTGGCGGTGGGCGACCACGGCCTGGTTCACGGGGTGCTCGGGATCCGGGTACTCGGCGGCAGCGTTCAGGAAGGCGCATCCGCGGAAATCGGCGTCGCGGATGACCGCGGCAATGGATCTGCTGATCGCCCGGAGGGCGTCGGCGGCCGGCGCGCCGCCGGCGACGGCGTTCTCCGTCCGCGCCCGCTCGGATGCACTTGCCTCCGTGAGGTAAGCGAGGATCAGGTCGTCCTTGCTCGGGAAATGCCGGTAGAGCGTGGCGCGTGTCACCTGCGCCTCGGCCACGATGCGATCGATGCCGACGGAGTGGATCCCTTCGGCGTAGAAGAGCCGGGCCGCCGTGCCGAGCAGGCGGGACCGGGCTTTGGAGGGCCGCCTTTCGGCGTCGGTGTGTTCCATGGAACTGAGTGTATCAGGTAGAACGTTCTGTCTTGACAGAGTGAATCGATATTGGCATTCTAGTGGGAGTAGAACGATCTGTCTCATAGAGGAGTAGTGACATGACTGCCGAGACCTACGACGTCGTCGTCATCGGTGCGGGACCGGTCGGCGAGAACGTCGCCGACCGGGTGGTCCAGGGTGGCCTGAGCGTCGCCATCGTCGAGCGTGAACTGGTCGGCGGTGAGTGCTCCTACTGGGCGTGCATGCCGACGAAGGCGCTGCTACGCAGCTCCGCCGCACTTCGCGCCGTTCGGAGCCTGCCCGGGGCGCGGGAAGCGGTGACCGGCGATCTGGATGTCGAGGCGGTCCTTCGCCGTCGCGACGCTTTCGCATCGAACTGGAAGGATGACGGGCAGGTCGCATGGCTGGAGTCTGCTGGGATTCCCTTGTATCGCGGCCATGGTCGGATCACCGGCGGCAGATCGGTCGAGGTGACAGGTGAGGACGGCGCCAAGACGACCCTGACGGCTCGGCGTGCGGTTGTCGTCGCGACCGGGAGTAGTGCGCTGGTCCCAGATATCGACGGGCTACGAGCTGCGGCACCATGGACCAGCCGCGAAACGGTTGCTGCGAAGGAGGTTCCGGGCCGGCTCGTCATCATTGGCGGGGGAGTGGTGGCATCGGAGATGGCGACGGCATTTGCGAGTTTGGGTGCGTCGGTGGAGATGCTGGCCCGTGACGGCGTGCTGCACATGCAGGAGCCGTTTGTCGGTGAGCGGGTGAGTGAGGCGCTGCGTGAGGCGGGCGTGAAGGTACACGTCGGTGCTGAGGCCGGTGCCGTCCGCCGTGACGGCGATGGGACCGTGCATATCACCCTCACAACCGGTGAAGAGATCGAGGCGGACGAACTGCTCGTTGCGATCGGCCGAACGCCGAACACCAATGACATCGGTCTGGAAACGGTCGGATTGAAGCCGGGGTCGTGGCTGACTGTCGACGACGCGATGCGTGTCGTGGCCGATGACGACCAGCCTGCTGCTGATCCTTGGCTCTATGCAATCGGCGACGTGAATCGCCGCGTTCTGCTGACCCATCAGGGCAAGTATCAAGCCCGTGCGCTGGGTGACGCGATCGTGGCCCGCGCGAAGGGCGAGACGGTCGATGTGACTGCCTGGGGCCGGCACGCGTCAACAGCGGATGAGCGCGCGGTGCCGCAGGTGGTGTTCACCGAGCCGGAGATGGCGGCGGTGGGGCTGACGGCCGCCGCTGCGGAGGCTGCGGGTCTGCGCATTCGGGTTATCGACTACGACTTGGCCGCGACGGCTGGTTCATCGCTGCACGCTGAAGGATACGAGGGTCACGCCCGGATGGTTGTCGACGAGGATCGCAAGGTGATCGTCGGCTTCACTCTCGTTGGTCCGGATGTGGCGGAGCTGTTGCATGCAGCAACGATCGCTATCGTGGGCGAGGTGCCGCTGGATCGCTTGTGGCACGCTGTTCCTGCCTTCCCCACCGTCAGCGAGGTATGGCTGCGGCTGCTGGAGGCGTACGGCCGCTGACCTCGCCGGCCGGCGCCCCGGGCCACCAGGCCACGGGGCACCGGCGAGACGGCGAGCCCCAGTAACGGACGCCGCTGCGGGAGAAGATGACCACCGTGCTGCGTCGGCCGGACGCGCTCGTGGCCGCTGACGCACGTTGACGGGGTGGAGTGGTGTCTCAGCTCGCAGGTGCCGTTCTGCGCTGTGAGGACGCGCCGAGTTCCAGGGTTGGTGCGAGGCGGTTGCGGTGGATCGCTCCGTCGTCGCTCTCGATACGGCCGAGGAGAAGCTTCATCGCTTCGGCGGCGATTGACGACACGGGCTGGACCACCGTGGTGAGGCTAGGCCAGAAGACCCGGGCCAGCTCGCCCCCGTCGAACCCGGTGACCAGCAGGTCCCGCGGAACGTCGTACCCGAGCTCTCGCAGCTTCGAGATCACGCCGACGGCGATCTGGTCGGATCCGCAGACGATGGCGTCGGGTAGCGGCCCGGCGCGGTGGATGTGGTCGGCAGCCCCGGTGCCGCTCGCGAAGCTGAATTCGCTGCGGTAGGTCGCGCGGACGGTCATGCTGTGCTGTCGCGCCAGTCTGTGGAAGGCATCCCACCGCTCGACCCCGTTGATCGACGCGTCGTCGGAACCCGCGAAGGCGACGGTGGCGACGTTCTGCTCGGCGAGGTGCTCGAAGACGAGTTGCAGGCCGAGCAGGTTGTCCACGCCGACGAAATCCGCGACGGGTCGGTCGGTCGCCCGGTCGACCTGTACGACGGGGAATCCCTCGGGGAGGTTGGCCAGCGACTGTGTCGAGGCCGTGCGGTCGGAGGGGATGATGAAGATGCCGTCGACGCGGCGTTCGTGGAACACCCGGACGCGGCGTACTTCCTCGTCGATGAAGCCGTGCGAGTCTGCCAGCAGCAACTCGAAGCCGGCGCGGTTGAGCTCGTCCTCGATGGCATCGACCAATTGCGAGAAGAACGGGATGCCGATCACCGGCACGATCATCCCGACCAGCCGGGACGATCCTTGACGCAGGGCTCGGGCCACTGGGTCGACCCGGTAACCCATCTCCGCGGCGATCGCGCGGACGCGCTCGATCATCTCCCGCGAGACGCGAGGTTTGCCGGACAGTGCTCGCGAGGCTGTGGCCGTCGATACTCCGGCACGGGCCGCAACATCGGCCAGTGTGACCGTCCTCGCCACGGGCGACTCCTTTGGCTCATCTGCATTTGCGTAATCGGTTACGCACTCTCCGAGAGTACCAAACGTCGCGGTTGCGGACTCTTGACAGCGAATCTCCAGCGCGGTTCCCTGAGGGAGTTGCGCAATCGATTACGCATCTCTTACGCAGACGCTACCACTGTTGTGGTGCCACTCGCAGAAAGAAGGCAGACGTCAATGGAGAAGATCATTCTGGACTGCGACCCCGGGCATGACGACGCCATCGCGATCCTGCTGGCGGCTGGCAACCCCAGCGTCGACCTGCTCGGCATCACGACGGTCGCGGGCAACCAGACGATCGAGAACGTCACGCGCAACGCGCTGTCCGTGTGCACCGCGTACGGCATCCAGGTGCCGGTGGCGCGCGGCGCGGCCGGTCCGCTGGTCGGTCCGCAGGCGCTGGCGGCGGAGATCCATGGCGAGTCGGGGCTCGATGGTCCTGTCCTGCCATCGGCGTCCTTCGAGCTCGACGACAGGCATGCTGTCGACTTCATCATCGACACCGTCATGGCGCACGAGCCGCACACTGTGACTCTGGTGCCGGTCGGGCCGTTCACCAATATCGCACTCGCCATCCGCAAGGCGCCGTACATCGTGGATCGGGTGAAGTCGGTTGTCGTGATGGGCGGAAGCCTGACACGCGGCAACATCACGCCTGCGGCCGAGTTCAACGTCTACGCAGATCCTGAGGCAGCCGAGATCGTGTTCCGGGCCGGCTGGGACGTGACCATGGTCGGCCTGGATCTGACGCATCAGGCGTTGGCCCGCCCCGAACTTCAGGACCGGGTGCGCGCCGTTGGTGGTCCGATCAGCGAGTTCGTGCTCGACATCTGGGCCTGGGTGGGCACGGCGATGGACGACGTCCTCCAGATCGAGGCGCCGGCGGTCCATGACGCCTGCTGCGTCGCGGCTCTCATCGATCCCAGTGTCTTCACAGTGGCGAAAGCCGATGTACGGGTCGAAATCACGGGGAGGTGGACGCGGGGCATGACCGTCGCCAACTTCGAATCGGCGTCGGGGATGAAGCATTTCGGCGGTACGGCGACCGAGCAGGTCGACTACCGCACGAACGTCGCGCTGGAGCTCGACTGGCCGAAGTTCGCCGGCTTGATCGTCGATGCGCTCGAACGTCTTACCAGCGCGCGGTCCTGATCCCTGCACCGCGCGATCTCAGAAAGGAAAGCCATGAATCTCAAGCGGTACCATCTGACGGCTGCTGCCGTCCTGCTCAGCGTCGGTCTGAGCGGCTGCGGCGGCGCAGACGTGAGCAGTGGCACGACGACGAAGTCCATTGCCAACGTCGTACCCGGTGCTCTCGGTGACCAGAGCTTCTACGACGACGCGCAAAGTGGCGTCGCCGAACTGGAGTCGAACGGCTACAAGACGACAACCCTCCAGGCCGACGCCAACAATCCCGCGCAGTGGAAGGCGAACCTGCAATCCGTCTCGACCGGGCAGTGGGGGCTGGTCGTGATGGGCAGTTCGACCGCTGCGGACACCATGGCCGAGACCGCCCAGAAGTTCCCGAACCAGCACTACCTCTTTTACGACGGCGAGATCCAGGCGCCCAACGTCGCTTCCCTGACCTACAAGCAGAACGAGGGCTCCTTCCTCGCCGGCGTGCTGGCGGCTCTCGTCGCGACCGACCCGAAGGACTTCCCGCTGTCGTCCGGCAGCAAGACCATCGGTCTGGTCGGTGGTATGGACATCCCGGTGATCAACGACTTCGTCAGCGGCTTCAAGGCGGGGGCGACGGCGGTCGACCCGACGGTCAAGGTTCTGACCAGCTACGTCGGATCCTTCAGCGACTCGGCCAAGGGGTACGACCAGGCCAAGGCGATGTTCGACCAGAAGGCGGATGTGGTCTACCAGGTGGCGGGCGGCGCCGGCATTGGCGTGCTGCAGGCCGCGAAGGACGCCCGGAAGTATGCGATCGGTGTCGACAGCAACCAGAACAAGGTGCAGTCGGGTCACGTGCTCGCGTCGATGCTGAAGCACGTCGGAACGTCGATCGTCCAGGCGTCCCAGGAGAACGAGAAGGGCACGCTCGCCTTCGGCAAGACCCAGTCCTTCGGTCTGGCCAACGACGGTGTCGGGCTGGTCTACGACGATAACGGCGGACTCGTGCCGCAGTCCGTCGTGGCCAAGGTCGACGACTACAAGAAAAAGGTCGTCAGCGGCGAGATCAAGGTGCCGACCGTGCTGGATTGAGCCTGGGCTGGTGGCGACGGTCGCCCCGTCACCGACCGGCCCGCGCTGTTCTCTGGAGGAGAACAATGGATCGACCCATCCTCGAGTTCCGGGGCATCACCAAGTCGTTCGGTTCCAAGGTCGCCAATGACGACATCTCGCTCACGCTCAGGCGGGGGACGATCCATGCGATCGTCGGTGAGAACGGAGCCGGGAAGTCCACGCTGATGAACATCATCTCCGGGAATCTGCAGCCCGACTCCGGACAGATCGTCGTCGACGGTTCGCCGGTCGTGGTCAGTGACCCGAAGAAGGCGGATTCGCTCGGCATCGGCATGGTGCACCAGCACTTCAAGCTCGTCCCTTCGCTGACTGTCGCGGCCAACATCTTCCTCGGCGGCGAGGTGCGCAACCGTTTCGGCGCACTCGACCAGCGCGTGATGGAAGAGCGGGTTCGAACACTCTCCATCGAGCTCGGTCTTCGAGTCGATCCACGGGACCGCGTTCAGAACCTCTCCGTCGGCGAACGACAGCGGGTCGAGATCGTCAAAGCGCTCTCGCACGACACCCGCTTGCTCATCCTCGACGAGCCGACCGCCGTTCTGACGCCGGCGGAGACCGACGAACTGTTCGTGGTCCTCCGGAAGCTCGCCGCCCAAGGCTGTGCTGTCGTCTTCATCTCCCACAAGCTCGGCGAGGTCCTGGCGATCGCCGACGAAATCACTGTCGTCCGCGACGGAAAGGTCGTCGACACCCGGCCGGCGACAGGACTCACCGAGGCCGATATCGCTGCCATGATGGTCGGCCGCGACGTACTCCTCCGGATTCAGCACACGCCGGCTCATCCCGCCGAGGAGGTTCTGCGAGTGGAGGGCCTGTACGCCGTCGACCAGCGCGGGGTAATCGCGGTCAACGACCTGAGTTTCGCCGTGCGTCGTGGTGAGATTGTCGGGATCGCCGGAGTCGAGGGCAACGGTCAATCCGAGTTGGCGGCCGCCATCGCCGGGCTGTCGCCGCCGCCCCGCGGCACCGTGACGATCTCCGGCCGCGACGTGACCAAGGCATCCGTCGCGGATCGCCGCAAACGCGGGCTCGCCTACATCCCGGAGGATCGGCATGAGGAGGGCGCCGCGCCCTCGCTCAGCATCGCCGACAATATCGCTGCCGGGCACCTCGGCACACCGATCGCACGACACGGCTGGCTCTCGCTCTCGGCGATCCACCGGTACGCCCAGTCGCTGATCGCGAAGTTCGACGTCCGCGGTGCCACACCGGACACCGCCATCGGCGCCTTGTCCGGCGGCAACATGCAAAAGGTCGTCATCGCGCGTGAGTTCGAGGCCGAACCTGACCTGCTGATGGTGTCCCAGCCGACGCGCGGCGTGGATGTCGGCGCGATGGAGTTCGTGCACAACTCGCTGGTCGCTATCCGGGATCGTGGCGCCGGGGTGCTGTTGTTCTCGGCCGACCTGAATGAGGTGATGAGCCTGTCCGACCGGCTCCTCGTGATCTATCGCGGGACGATCATCGCCGAATTCATTCAGCCGAACATCACGGAGGTCGCGGTTGGACTCGCGATGGCCGGCGTCTCGCCGACTGCCGGAGCCCGCGCCGAGGCGGAGGCCGAGCACGAGACTGTCGCCCGTGAATTCGAGTCCGGTCCGCGGGTGGCGGACGGAGCCGAATCGGTCGATCCCGTCGAGACAGCGGACACGACCGCGCTGCCCGCACCGGGGCCTGAGCCGGCCGACGCTGAACCCACCGGCCGGCGACGATGGGCGGGATTCGTCGAACGCGTGCTGAAAGCCTTGATCGGTGCCATCCAGCCGGTGGTCGCCGTACTCGTCGCCCTGACCGTGGGTGCCGTGATCATCCTCGCGATCGGCCACAACCCGGGGGCCGCGTACGTCGAACTCTTCGCATCGCCTTGGCGGACCCCGTTCGGCATCGGCAGCGTCATTGCCATGTTCGTCCCGCTGACGATCATGAGTGCGGGGACGATCATGTCCTTCCGGGCCGGGTACTTCAACATCGGGGGAGAGGGACAGCTCTACCTCGGTGCGTTCTTCGGCGCCTTCATGGGATTCACCTTCCAGGGCCTCCCGCCGGTCGTCCACATCACGCTCGTGCTGCTGACCGGCGCGATTGCGGGTGGAGTGTGGGGTTTCGTTCCCGGCGTGCTCACCGCACTCCTGCGTGTCGACGTCGTCGTAGTCACGCTCCTGATGTCGCTGGTAGCCCTGCTGATCACGAGCTTCTTCGTCACCGGTCCGTTCCGCGATCCGCGGGCCACGTTGGCCGGCTCGCCCAGGATCGACTCGTCGGCGGTCCTGCCTGTGTTCGATCCGGCGTACGGGCTCGGGCCCGACCTGTTCATCGCGGTGGTGATCGCGGTCGTAGTCGGGGTCGTGCTCGGCCGGACAACCTGGGGACTGCGGATCAAGGAGATGGGGGAACGCAATCGATTCGCCGACTACATCGGCGTCTCCACGAGAAGCATGGCCATGCAAGTGATGTCAGTCAGCGGCGCGGTCGCCGGCTTGGCCGGTGCCTTGTTCGTGATCGGCCCGAACGGCGGCCGTTTCCTGCAGCAGTTCTCACCGGGGTTCGGCTTCCTGGCGATTACCGTTGCCTTGCTCGCGCGGCTGAACCCCTGGGCCTCGCTGCTTGCTGCGCTCTTCTACGCCACGATGATGGCCGGCGGCACCGGAATCCAAGCCGTGGGCATCCCGTTTCCGATGGTTAACGTCCTGCAGGGACTCATCGTGATTGCCATCACCGCTGTCTTCGTCGTGGGCCGGCGCAGGAACCGGAAGGCCGCAGCATGAACGAGATCCTGGCCCAGGTCCTGACCATGGGTACGCTCGCCGTCATCCTCGCCAAGACTGCCCCCATCCTGCTTGCTGCGATCGGCGGTGGGTTCACCCAGGTCGGCGGCATCCTGAACATCGGACTCGATGGCATGATGCTGACCGGCGCGTTTCTCGGCGTCGCAGTCGGAGCCGTCACCCACCCGTTGGTCGGCGTCATCGCGGCGCTCGGCAGCGCGGTTCTTCTTGCGCTGGTCTATGCGCTTGCACACCTGGTTTTCAAGGCAGACAACGTGGTTGTCGGCATCGGGATCAATCTACTCGCCGCCGGCTTCACTGTCCTTCTCCTCACCGTGCTGTACGGCAACGCCGGCGCGACACCCGGCGACGTCAAGTCGAACCTGCCGCCGATCGACCTCGGGTTCGTCGGCCAGATTCCCATCCTCGGTGCGCTGCTGAACAGCCAGACCGCATTGGTGTGGCTGGCACTGATCTTCGTACCCGTCTATTGGTTCGTCCTCTACCGCACTCGGTACGGCGTCCATCTGCGTGCCGTCGGCGAGGACGAACCAGCAGCCGTCGCGGCCGGCATTCCGGTGACCCGGGTCAAGTTCATTGCCGTCCTCGTCTCTGGCGGGTTGTGCGGTCTGGCCGGTGCGCAACTGGCGATGGCGTCCGTCGGTTCGTTCACCGCGGGTATGACGTCGGGGCGAGGCTTTATTGCAGTGGCGGCCATCATCTTCGCGCGTGGACGCCCTGTCCCCACGCTGATCGCCTGCCTGGTCTTCGGTACGGCGGACGCTGTCGCGGACCGTCTCGCCCTCGGCGGTGTGAACTCCTCGCTCGCGCTGCTGACGCCGTATGTGATCACGATCGTGGCGCTGACCGTCGCCGGCGTACGCATGCGCATCGCGGTCAGGACCCGAACCAGGAAGGGGTTGCAGCAGGCGGCAGCCTGGGGCGTGCGCAGATGAACATGACGGCGGAAAAGCCCGGCACCCGGGTTGTGGTGGTCGGCAGCGCGAACCTCGACATCGTGGTACGGCAACAGCGGCTCGCACGCCCAGGAGAGACGGTGAGGGGTCACCAGATCTCGATGGAGTCCGGCGGGAAGGGATTGAACCAGGCGGTGGCCTTGGCACGCGCCGGAGCGCCAGTCACATTCCTGGGCCGAATCGGTCGCGATGTCTTCGGCTACATGCTCCGCCGGACGCTCGTTGCCGAAGGCATCGATGTCACCAACCTTGTCGCGGACAGGAACCGATTCACGGGTTCGGCGATCGTGTCCGTACTCGACGATGGAGAGAACTCCATCGTGGTCGTGGCTGGGGCCAATGAGTCCGATGAATGGACATCGCGTGAGAACGCCGCCGTGCAAGGGGTCGGGGCGGTCGTCGCGCAGCTTGAGCGGCCGATACCGTTGATCCGGACAGCTTTCGCAGCCGCCCGGAGGATCGGCGTACCGACTTTCCTCACTCCGGCCCCGGTATCTCCAGACGTCCGCGAGCTGCTTGATTTGACTGATGTTCTCCTACTCAATGAAGGCGAGGCCCGAGAGATCGCCGGCGAACCGGAGACCACCCAGGCCGCCAGGGCGCTCAGCCGAGAGGTTGGACTGGTCGTGTTGACGAGGGGAGCCCAAAGCACTCTCATCACGCGGAACGGCGCCGTGGTGCACGAAGAGCCGGCACGCACGGTTCCTACCCTGGACACGACCAGCGCAGGAGACTGCTTCGCGGGCTACTTCATCAGAGGACTGGTAGCGGGCCATGACATCAGCCGGTCGGCCCGAGACGCGACGACCGCCGCGTCACTGTGTGTCCAGCGACCAGGGTCGTCCTCGTCAATCCCGTCGCTGAACGAGGTTCGCGAAGCCGACAGCGGAGGCCGAGGTGGTGCTGAACAACTGCTCAGCTCAGACCGGTGAGACGCGGGCGTCGCGGACCTGTTCGCCAGGTTCGACGGTGTCCAGCAGGCGCCGGTTCTCGGGTGGCGGAGCACCGACAGGTTCAGGGGGTCCGGAATAGCTGGGCGACCTTTGGTGTTCCAACGGACAGTGTCTTACTGTCATTGGTACGAAATGTGAACTAATTCACCGGGAGTTGTGGGATGACTGCGACGATGATCGATACGCGGCGGACCGCGCTGGGCGCTGGTGGCCGGGTGGCGGCTCTGGCTGGTGCAGCCGTGCTTGCGATGGGGGTGAACTTCGTGGTGGCGATGGCGGCCATCGCTCTGGGAGCCAGCGCGGAGTTCAAGCCCCTGACGCTCCCCGTGTTCTCGCTGCTCACCGTTGCCGGCGTCGCTGCTGGGTTCGGTGGATGGGTTGTCGTGGCACGTCGTGCGAAGCGTCCTGACGCGGCCTTGCAGATCATAGTGCCTGGGGTTCTCCTGTTGTCGATGATCCCGGACTGGTTCTTGCTGACTACGGGCTTTCTTCCCAACTCATCGGGGATCGGAGTCACGGCACTGGTGCTCATGCATGTGGTGGTGGCCGCAGTCGCTGTGCCTGTTTACGCACGCGTGCACCCGGTGTCCCCCGATCGGGCCGGCGTTGCTCTTGCGGGGTTGCGCTCTCCGTTGCCATGAGAGGACGTTCTGCGCCGGCTGTGGAGGCGCTCCAGCTGGCGAGGAGCTTCAACGATTCTGCTGCGGAGCTCTCGGGCTCGGCGAAGTAGACGACCAGGTTCTGCTGGTCGTCGCCCGCCATGATCAGGTTTTGCCAGTGCAGATCGAGGTCGCCAACCAAGGGGTGATGGAGGCTCTTGATGCCGTGGTTGTGGACAATGACGCGCTGGTCGGCCCACCATGCGGAGAATTCCCTACTGTTCACCATGAGTTCGCCGACGAGGTTCGATATCCCCTGGTCGTCAGGATGGCGCCCGGCTTCCATCCGCAGCGAAGCAACCATCTCCGCGGCGCGCACAGGCCAGTCGCGGAACAAGATTCGGGCCTGAGGGTCGAGAAGCATCCAGCGGGTGTAGTTCCGCTGGATGGCGGGCATGGCCTCGAAGTCGGCCAGCAGCGCACGGCCGAGGGCATTGATTGCGAGGACCTCGGTACCGCGGCCAACGACGAGCGCCGGCTGGTCTGCCAATGAATCGAGGAGCAGTTGAGCGGGCCGTCGAACCCGCTGCACGCTGGGCGCGTGGGTAGGTCGCTCCAGGACCGGACGGCAGAGGTCGTACAGATGCTGGCGACCCGCCTTGTCCATCAGAAGCGCCCGGGCTACGGCGTTGATGACGGAGTCGGAAGGGCTGGCTTTGCGTCCCTGCTCAAGGCGTGTGTAGTAATCAGTGCTCACACCAGCAAGCCGCGCGACCTCCTCACGGCGCAGCCCTGGGACGCGGCGCGGGACGGTGTCAGAGACCAGGCCGACGTCTTCTGGGCGTAGCCGCGCCCGCTGGGCCTTGAGAAAGGCCGCGAGCTCCGTGGAGGGCGCCATACAGCTCATTCTCCCGTATCTCGCCTGGACCAGGCCGCCGCTGCCAGGGCCTGGTGGTCCCTGGCAGGCTGGACCCCGGTGAGACGGGCCTTGTCTGGACCCACTTTTCGGCTCGGTCAACAGGTTGTCTTGAGAGGGGAATCGAGCGAACAAGGAGAACTTGAGTGAGCATCTGGTTTGTCACTGGCGCCTCGCGGGGCTTTGGCGCCGAGATTACGAGGGTTGCGTTGGAGCGCGGGCACAAGGTGGTTGCGGCGGCCCGCAAGATGCAGGCGGTCCTCGATACGTTCCCTGATGCCGGCAATGCGCTGCTTCCGGTCGAGCTGGACGTCACGGATCCGGAGCAGATCGACGCCGCGGTCGACGCCGCGGTGGAGCGATTCGGTGGCATCGATGTTCTGATCAACAATGCTGGGCGAGGTCTGCTTGGCGGGGTCGAGGAGTGCCTGGACACCGACGTCAGGGCGCTCTACGAGGTGAACGTGTTCGGCCTGCTGGCGGTGACCCGTGCGGTGCTGCCGATGATGCGTGCGGCGAAGTCCGGAACCGTCGTGAACATCTCGTCGGTCGGAGGTTTTGTGAGCGCACCGGCCTGGGGTCTCTACGCGTCCACGAAGTTTGCCGTCGAGGGGTTGACCGAGTCCTTGCGGGACGAGGTCGAGCCGTTGGGAATCATTGCTGGCGTTGCCGAACCGGGCTACTTCCGGACGGACTTCCTGGACGGTTCGAGCCTGCATATCACCGAAGGCATCGCAGACTACGGCGATTCGATCGTCGGCCGGACGCGGGCTCTCGCCGCCAGTATCAACCACCGGCAGCCGGGTGATCCGGCCAAGGGGGCTGCCGTGATCGTCGATGCCGTTGACGGCGGCGCCTTCCCGCTCCGGCTGTTCGTCGGGAGCGACACCGTCGCCATGGTGACGGAGAAGATCGATGACGTGCGTGCCGAGCTAGACCGTCAGCGTGATGTCGCTGTCACGACGGACCACGTCGACTAGCTTGCTGGCCGCTCACGACGCCGCAGCGGCGAGGTCGAGTGCGATGTCGGTGATCATGTCTTCCTGGCCGCCGACCATGCCGCGGCGGCCGGCTTCGACGAGGATCGCGCGGGTGTCGAGGTTGTAGCGTGTTGCTGCGGCTTCGGCGTGGCGGAGGAAGCTGGAGTAGACGCCTGCATATCCGAGCGTCAGCGTTTCGCGGTCGACCCGGACTTCGCGGTCCTGCAATGGACGCACCAGGTCGTCGGCGGCGTCCATCAGCGGGAAGAGGTCGCAGCCGTGGTCGAGGCCCATCAGGTCGGCAACGGCGATGAACGCCTCGATCGGGCAGTTACCGGCCCCGGCGCCTTGCCCAGCCAGCGAGGCGTCTACTCGAATCGCGCCGTTCTCGACCGCAACGACGCTATTGGCGACGCCGAGGCCGAGGTTGTGGTGGGCGTGGATGCCGATCTCGGTCGCCGGGCTGAGGGCATCCCGGTAGGCGCGGACCCGTTCCCGTACACCGTCCATGGTCAGGCGGCCGCCTGAGTCGGTCACATAGACGCAGTGCGCGCCGTACGACTCCATGAGTTTCGCCTGCCGCGCGAGCAGCGCGTGGTCAGCCATGTGGGACATCATGAGGAACCCGGCTACGTCCATGCCCAACTCGCGAGCGGCGCTGATGTGCTGGGCGGAGACATCGGCTTCGGTGCAGTGTGTGGCGACCCGAATCGACCGGATGCCGAGGCGATGTGCCTGTCGAAGGTCGTGCAGCGTGCCGATGCCGGGCAGCAGCAACGTGGTCGGGATGGCGTTGCGGGTGGCGTCGCAGACCGCTTCGATCCATTCCCAGTCGGTGTGCGCGCCGACGCCGTAGGTGATGCTGGAGCCGGACAATCCGTCGCCGTGGGCGATCTCGATCGCACCTACGCCCGCCGCATCCAGTGCCGCGGCGATCGTTCGCGCTTGCTCCACGGTGTAGCGATGCCGGATGGCGTGCATGCCGTCCCGCAGTGTCACATCCTGGATGTACAGGTCGGTCATCGGGAGTTCTCCT
The DNA here is from genome assembly GCF_039529655.1 of Kribbella yunnanensis. NCBI lineage: Bacteria > Bacillati > Actinomycetota > Actinomycetes > Propionibacteriales > Kribbellaceae > Kribbella > Kribbella yunnanensis. Next base: position 274,786 of record NZ_BAAANF010000023.1, read on the forward strand.
GCCGGTGGGCGGCGATGTGCTCGGCGGTTCGCAAGGCCGCAGAGGTCATGATGTCGAGATTGCCGGCGTAGGAGGGCAGGTAGTGGGCGGCGCCTTCGACCTCGAGGAACACCGACACCTTGACTGCGTCCGCCGGCGCGCCGACCGGGACCAGTTGATGCAGCGGGTCGTCGTTGGTGAGGCTCTCGTACTGAACCTTCTGCTTGAGCCGGTAGCCGGGCACATAGGCCTGCACACGCCCCACCATCTCCTCGATCGAGGAGGTGATGGCCGCCGTGTCGGCGCCGGACACGAGGCAGTGAACGGTGTCACGCATGATCAGTGGGGGCTCGGCGGGGTTGAGGACGATGATCGCCTTGCCGCGCGCGGCGCCACCGACCTTCTCGATCGCGGACGCGGTGGTCTCGGTGAACTCGTCGATGTTGGCGCGCGTTCCGGGTCCTGCCGAGCGTGAGGAGATCGACGCGATGATCTCGCCGTAGTGCACCGGGGTGACGGCATCGACCGCGGCCACGATCGGGATGGTGGCCTGCCCGCCGCAGGTGACCATGTTGATGTTGCGGGCATCGAGGTGGTCGCCAAGATTGACCGACGGTACGACGTATGGTCCGAGTGCCGCGGGCGTGAGGTCGACGACTGTGCGGTCCAACGCACGAAGGACTTCGTCATGGCGCCGGTGGGCGCCGGCCGAGGTCGCGTCGAAGACGAACTCGACCTCGGCGAACTCGTCCAGTTGCACGAGACCGTCGACGCCGTCGTGCGTCGTCGCGACTTTGAGCCGGCGAGCTCGGGAGAGTCCATCGGAGTCCGGATCGATCCCGGCCATGGCGGCCATCTCCAGGTGCTCCGACAGCCGCAGTACCTTGACCATGAGATCCGTGCCGATGTTGCCCGAGCCAATGATCGCCACCTTCGGGCGGCCGCTCACGGCTGGATCCCCTCAGGGGCGAAGCTGATCCGGACGGAGCCGAGGTCTGAGATCCGGGCGGTGAAGACGTCGCCGGGCGTTGCGGGAACCATCGGCCCCAAGGCGCCGGTGAGTACGACGTCGCCTGCGCGCAGCGGCTCACCACGTCGAGCCAGCGTCGAGGCGAGCCACGCCGCAGCCTTGAGCGGGTCGCCCAGGCAGTCTCGGCCGGAGCCCTCGGAGACGAGCTCGGTACCGCGGTACATCTGCATCCTGACCTCGGCCGGTTCGACGTCATTGATGGACATGCTGGTGTCCCCGAGGACGAAAAGGCCCGACGACGCGTTGTCGGCCACGGTGTCGACGATGGTGATGTCCCAGCCGGCGATCCGGCTGTCGACGATCTCCAGAGCAGGGGAGACGAACGCCGTCGCGGCGCGCACGTCGGCTGCGGTGCAGTCGCGACTGGTGAGGTCAGTTCCCAGGACGAGTGCGATCTCCGCTTCGATCTTGGGTTGCAGGAGCTGTCCTGCGGGCACCGATCCACCGTCAGGCAGCGCCATTGTGGAGAACAGTGCTCCGAAGTCGGGTTGATCAACGCCGAGTTGCCGTTGGACGGCCGGCGACGTGAGCCCGATCTTGCGTCCGATCAAGCGATGCCCGGCCGCGATCAGGCGCTCGGTGTTGAGACGCTGTACCTCGTAGGCGGCATCGACGTTGCCGTTGGCGAAGAGATCGCGAACCGGCGGACATGGTGTGCCGGTGCTGGCCGCGGTCGCGAGGAGTTCCGCGGCCTTCTGGACGGCAGTGCTCATGCTCGTGAACCTCCGAAGGGCGTTGCTGTGAACTCAGATATAGGCCAAACAGGAGAGGTGTGCCAAAGTTTGTTCCGTGCGACGGAACCAATCGACCGGCAACATGCTGGACAAGGCGATGGCTATCCTGGCTGTGTATAGGCCAGGCGGTGGGTCGTTCCGTCTTACGGAACTTGCAGTCAAGGCGGGTTTGACCAAAACGACCGCCTTCCGCCTGATCGGTGACCTGGTCCGGCTCGGCCTGCTGGAGCGAGAGGAGGAGCGATACCGGCTGGGCGGCGCCTTGTTCGAACTGGGTTCCCTCGTGCCGCGCCGGCACGACCTTCGCGAAAGCGCGTTGCCGTTCCTTCAGGACCTCTTCGAGAGCACGCGCCAAACCGTCCATTTCGGAATTCGCGACGATCGCGATGTCGTGTACCTGGAGCGCATCCACGGCCATGACGCCCTCCTCCTCCCGTCTCGGATCGGCGGCCGGCTGCCGCTCACCTGTACGGCGATCGGGAAGGCACTGCTCGCCTTCTCACCGCCTGAACTGGTGGAGAGGGTTCTCGCCGATCGATTGCCACAGCTGACCGCGTTCTCGATCACCGACCCGGTCCGCCTCCGGACAGCGCTGGAGCAGACACAGGTGTCCGGGCTCGCATACGAGGAACAGGAAGCGGCGCTCGGTGTCAGCTGTATCGCAGCGCCCGTGTTTTCTGGCGCGGTGGCAGTCGCAGCCGTGTCGGTGGCGGTCCCGCGCGAGCAATTTCGGCCCGCGAACTTGGCCCCGGCCGTGCGGACGGCCGCCCTCGGTCTGTCACGGGCACTCAAGTAGTCGCCAAGCTGGGTCCCGCTCGACGTCTGTCGCACCGGTAGCTCCGTTGCTTCGACATCGGTTCGTTGTTTGCCGATGAAGGCACACCCACACTGAGGCCTCTCAGCTCGTCACCCCCTGATCGAGTCCAGGAGTGCGCCGATGAAGTTCGCCTTGTGGTTGGCCCGGCGGCTGCTCGCCGTGATTGTGCAGTTGGTGGCCATCTCGGTCGCCATTTTCGGGGCGCTCTATCTGACGCCCGGAAGGCCCGAGCAGATTCTGCTCGGGACCAACCCGGCGACGCCGGAAGCGCTGGCGGCGATCCGCGCCAGATACCACCTGGACGACTCGGTGGTGGATCAGTATCTGCACTGGCTCAAAGGCGCGCTGCAACTCGACTTCGGCCGATCGATTCAGACCGGTCAGACCGTGACCGAGGTGCTGGGCGGTCGGCTGCCGACCTCGTTGTTCTTGGCGGGATTCGCCCTCGTCATCGTGCTGGCCGTCGCGATTCCGCTTGGTCTGCTGGCCGGCGTCAAGGCCAATTCAGGTGTCGACCGCGCCATCACGACGATCTCGACCGTGGGAGTGAGCGCGCCGGCCTTCGCGCTCGGCATTGCCGCGCTGTACGTCTTCGGGGTGGTCCTCGGCTGGTTTCCGGTCTACGGCGCCGGGGACGGCTTCGTGGACCAGCTCTGGCACCTGACCCTGCCGGCCTTCACCTTGGCAATGATGGTGACGGCGCTGGTTGCCCGTCAGACGCGCGCAGCGGCGCTGACAGTCAACGACCAGGACTTCATGACCTTTGCGCGAGCCAGAGGACTGCCCCAGCGGATGCTGTGGGGCCGATATCTCCTGCGTAACAGCTCGCTGCCGGTCGCCACGGCGATTGGGCTGGTCCTCGTCTCGTTCCTGGGCGGAGCCGTTGTCGTTGAGCAGACTTTCTCGCTGCCCGGAGTCGGCTCGGTGCTGCTCAGCTCGATTGCGAACAAGGACGTGCCGATGGTTCAGGGGGCCGGAATGTTCGTCGCGCTGTTGACCTTGCTGGCGAATCTGTTCTCGGACGTGTCCTACCTCGTCCTCGATCCTCGGCATCGGAAGCGGGTGCTCGCATGAGTACAGGGATCCAGGTCGACCAAGCAGCGGTCGGCGCGACGCCGTACCGACGGCGCCTTTCGATCGTGGTTCCGCTCGCGTTCCTCTGCGTCGCAGCCCTGCTGGTGATGGCGACGCTGGGCAGTTTGCTGGCACCACAAGATCCGACGGCGCAAGACCTTCTGTCCGCCGCCGCCGCACCAGGAGCCGGTCATCTTCTGGGCACCGACAGTCTCGGCCGGGACATCCTGTCCAGGGTGCTGGTCGGGGCCAGGCCGGCGCTCATCGGGCCGCTGGCGGTCGCGGCGGGCGCCGTGATCCTCGCCGTACTGCTCGGCCTCCTTGCGGGATTCAATGGCGGCTGGATCGAGACACTCATCGTGCGCATCGGTGACCTGATGTACGCGCTGCCGGGCTTGCTCGTCCTCATCGTCGTGGCGGGACTGTTCGGCGGCGGCTACTGGGTAGCGGTGGTCCTGATGATCATCCTCGTGTCGCCTGCCGGGATGCGCCTGGTTCGGTCCGCTGTGCTCACCCAGCGGAACCTGCCCTACATCGAAGCGGCACAGACGTTAGGGGTGAACAAGACCCGGTTGATGCTCAGGCACATCCTGCCGAATGTCGTCCCCACCGTCGTCGCGATGTTCCTGCTGGATTTCGTCGGCGGACTGGTCGCACTGTCGACGCTGTCGTTTCTCGGTGTGGGATCGCCGCCAGGATCAGCGGACTGGGGTCTGATGCTGGCGGAGAACAGGCCGCTACTCGACCAGAATCCCTGGGCCGCGATCGCTCCGGCGCTGCTGCTCATCATCGCTGCGTTCTCGGTGACGATCCTTGGCGACTGGCTGCACGCCAGGCTCGAGAAGGGCAGGTCTGCCCGTGACTGACACTCTTCCCGACCTCAGGAGATCCGCAATGCCGACCACCGATGCAGGCTTGCTCTCGGTCAAGGGGCTCTGTCTTCGCAACGTTGCCGGACGCAACTTGGTCAGCGATCTGAGTTTTACTGTCGGCCCTGGTGAGACCGTCGCACTCGTCGGCGAGTCGGGATCGGGTAAATCTCTCACAGCAAAGGCAATCATCGGGCTGTTGCCCAAGGGCATCACTGCCTCGGGCGAGATTCTGCTCGGTAGTGAGGATCTCCAGGCTGCGTCGGCCAAGCGCATGCGCGAGGTCCGAGGCGGACGCGTCGGCTTGTTGCTGCAGGATCCGTTCACCATGCTCAACCCGCTCATCCGAGTCGGCACGCTGCTGGGAGAGACCCTTTGTTCCCAGCGACGGGCGGCGGGGGAGCCGAAGCGCTCGAGCGCCGAGCTGAAGATCGAGATCCGCCGTCGACTGCAGGAAGTGGGGCTCGCCGCGGGCACCGACCGGAAATATCCGTGGGAGCTGTCCGGCGGTATGCGCCAGCGAGTCGGCCTGGCGGCCACCGTCGCGAAGGATCCGGCGTTGCTGATCGCGGACGAGCCGACGACTGCTCTGGATGCCACCACGCAGAGGGAGGTGCTGCTGCTCCTGAAGCGCATCCAGGAGGAACGCGGGATGGGTCTGCTGCTGATCACCCACGACCTGCGAGTCGCATTCTCCCTGAGCGACCGGGTGCTGGTCATGTCGCAAGGATGTCTGCTGGAGGACGGCGATCCTGACACCCTCCGCGAGGATCCTAAGACCGAGTACACCAAGAAGCTGTTGGCAGCCGACCTGCCGCGCGGATACTGCCGTACGGAGCTGCCGGTTGTCGACCGGCGTCCGCTGCTTAAGGTAGAGAACCTGAGAAAGCAGTTCAACACTCGGCAACGCAAGACTGCAGCAAGGACGGCATGGGCTCTCAAGGGCGTCAGCCTGGAGCTTCAGGACGGCGTGAATGTCGGAGTCATCGGCGAGTCCGGCTCGGGCAAGACGACCTTGGCCCGCTGTCTGCTGGGTCTGGAGCGGCCCACCTCCGGCACGATGGAGGTCGACGGCCGCCGCTACGAGAATCTGGCGGACCTGAGCCGCCGCGACCAGGCCGCGGTCCGGAGCACGATGCAATGCGTCTTCCAAGATCCGTACTCGTCGCTCAATCCCTCGCACAGCATCGGCTACATCCTGGCCGAGGCCATCAAGCTTCGAGCCCACCATGACATCGCGCCGGAGGAAGTGGCAGCGGAGACGGAGGCGCTGCTCGGCGAGGTCGAGCTGCCCGCGGACTTTGTGAAGCGCCTGCCCGTCAGCTTGTCCGGCGGACAGCGTCAGCGGGTCGCCATCGCCAGGGCGCTTGCCATGCGCCCAAGAATCCTGCTGTGTGACGAGCCGGTCGCGGCGCTCGACGCCTCGGTCCAGGCGCAGGTCCTGGAGCTGCTGCGGAAGGTCCAGGCCGGAGGCGTCAATCTTCTGTTCATCACCCACGATCTGCCGGTCGTGCGGCAGATGACCGACGAACTCGTGGTGCTTTTCCGTGGCGAGGTCGCCGAGCGCGGCCGCACCGCCGACGTCATCGACAACCCTCAGCACGCCTACACCAAGCGGCTGCTGGCCGCGGTTCCCACCGGGACCAGGGATTGGCTGCGGGAGGAAACCAACTTCTCTGGAGGTCAGTTGTGAAGATTTACAAGGTTCCTACACGGAGTGGAGTGATTCGTACGACGGCAGCCCTGCTCGCAGCGGGTCTGCTCGCGACCGGGTGTTCGTCCTCGGCTGAAGGTGATGCCGAGTCGGCGGTGGTGCCGAAAGGCACGAACGCGCAGATCGACACGTTGACTTGGGGCACTACAACAGGTCCGCGCAGCCTCGATTTCAACCGTGCTTTCGACAGCAACTCATGGCTGACCTGGGGCGAGTTGGCCGAACCGCTGCTGACGATCGACAACAGCGGCAAGCCGATTCCCAAGCTGGCGGCTTCGTGGACGGAGACGCCGGGCAAGATCGTCTTCACGCTGCGGAAGGGCGTCACCTTCTGGGACGGCAAGCCGCTGACTGCCGAGGATGTGGTCTGGTCACTGAATCGCGCCGGTGACCCGAAGCAGGCCTCGGAGTTCGCCTCGTTCTGGGTCAACGTCGCCTCGGTGATGGCTACTGGACCGGATCAAGTCACTCTGACGTTGAAGAAGCCGGACGCAACCTTTCTCTTCAGCCTGCGAGTTCCCCGGGTCTATCAGAAGGCACAGGCGCTCGTGACGGGAGCAAATTTCGGCACGCCAAGCGGCCTCGTGATGGGAACCGGGCCGTACACGATTGACAAGTTCTCGCCGGCGACTGGGGCGACCATGACTCGTTTCGATGGCTACTGGGGTACCAAGCCCGCGGCCAAGAAGATCGAGGTCAAGGTCATCTCCGACCCAGATGCCATGCGACTGGCCGTGCAGTCCGGGGAGGTCGATGGCACCTTCGACGTTCCTCTTGCCAGCGCGCCGTCGTGGGACAAGATCGAGAAGGTTGCCACCACCTACGGTCCGTCGACTGGGGCTACGTCACTGATTCTGGACATCACCAAGCCGCCGTTCAACGACGTTCATGCACGCCGTGCCGTTGCCCACAGCATCGACCGGGCCGGGCTGGTCAAGGCGTTGCAGAACGGCCACGGCTCAGCAGTTCAGGACCTCGCGCCGGCGTTGCTGTGGCAGAACTACGCCTCGGAGTCCGAGGTCAAGGACCTTCTCTCCGGCCTGCCTTCGCTTGATTTCGATCTGAGCAAAGCGAAAGCGGAGCTCGCCCAATCGGCCACTCCTGGAGGCTTCTCGCTGACTGCCTACGCGCCATCGGAGATCCCTCAGCTGGCAAAGGCGCTGGAGGTACTCAAGAAGAGCCTCGGCGAGCTCGGCATCACACTGACAGTCAAGCAGGTCGCGGTCGCTGCCTGGATCGGCAGGGTGACCGGCGCGGACAAGGATCCCTTGGCCGTCATGTCGTACGGTGCGGTTTCTGCCGACCCGCTCGGCAGTGTCCTGACTCTCCTCGCAAACCCCGGCGCACCAGGCAGCTTCAGCACGTATGCGCCGGAGACGCTGAAGGCAAGTCTTGCCGACTACAAGCAGGCAACCAAGGATCGCCAGCTCGAGATCGCCAAGACCGTGCTGACTCAACTCTCGACCGACCTGCCGATCGTGCCGATCTCGACGATCGCCGTAGGCATGGCGTTGAACAAGAAGTATGTCTACACCGAGCAGTTCACCTCATGGTTCTCGGTCGGCGACGAATGGGCCCACTCGATCAAATCCACCCAGTGAATCCTCGCGCCCACAGACTGACCCATGGCGAAAGTCCTCAGCACGATCGGCGCTCCTACATCTGATGAATTCGGCGTCGGGATCTTCCGATGTGTGTGCCTGTGCGCGGCCGGAGCCTGCAATTAGATTCGGGCGAATTCCTGGGGACGACCATGTGGTGCAGAACTTCGGTGGAGGCCCGTTGTGAAGATTCAAAGCCTGATCGGCCGCAGTGGAGTGGTTCGTGCAGCAGCAGCTGTGCTCACCGCCGCTCTGCTCATGGCAGGATGTGCATCCTCGGACGATGGTGACACCAAGTCGGCGCCGACGGCCGTCCCCAAGGGTACCGACGCGCAGATCACAGCGCTGAACTGGGGCGTCGGCTCAGGACCGCGCAGCCTCGATTTCAACCACGCAGTGGATGGCCCTTCATGGGTTGTCTGGGGCGAACTGGCCGAACCTCTCTTGACCGTCGACAACAGCGGTAAGGCGATCCCCAAGCTGGCCACCTCGTGGACTGAGACACCTGGCAAGATCGTCTTCACCCTGCGGAAGGGGGTGAGGTTCTGGGACGGCGAGCCGCTGACCGCCGAGGATGTCGTATGGTCACTGAATCGCACAGGTGACCCGAAACAAGCCTCGGAGTTCGCCCCGTTCTGGGTCAACGTCGCCTCGGTGAAGGCCACCGCGCCGGATGAAGTGACTCTGACGTTGAGGAAGCCGGACTCGACGTTCCTGTTCAACATGCGTGGTCCCAGGATCTATCAGAAGGTCCAAGCGCTCAAGGCGGGAAATGGCTTCGGTACGCCGACTGGACTGGTGATGGGTACCGGGCCGTACCGGATCGACAAGTTCTCGCCGGCGACCGGCGCGACCATGACTCGTTTCGATGGCTACTGGGGTACCAAGCCCACGGTCAAGAAGGTCGAGGTCAAGGTCATCTCCGACCCAGATGCCCTGCGGCTGGCGCTGCAATCGGGGGAGGTGGACGGCACGTTCGAGTTCCCGTTGGGCAGTTCGTCGTCCTGGGACAAGATGGATTCGGTGGCGACCATCTACGGTCCGTCAAGTGGTACTACGTCCGTGATTCTGGACACCACCAAGCCACCGTTCAGCGATGTCCACGCGCGCCGAGCTGTTGCCTACAGCATCGACCGTGCAGGCCTGAACAAGGCATTGCAGAACGGCCACGGCTCACCCGCGCAGGATCTTGCGCCGTCGTTGCTGTGGCAGAATTACGCTTCGGAGTCGGAGGTCAAGGAATTCACCTCCGGATTGCCCCGGTTCGATTTCGACCTGGCCGCAGCGAAAGCGGAACTCGCAAAGTCGGCGACTCCAACAGGGTTCTCGCTCACTGTCTATGCTCCGTCGGAGATTCCCCAGTTGGTCAAGACGCTGGAAGTGCTCAAGAAGAGCCTGAGTGAACTCGGTATCACGCTCACGGTGAAGCAGGTACCTGTGGCGGCCTGGGCAGGCCGGGTCACCGGCGCCGACCGGGACCCGTTGGGCATCATGCTGGCCGGCGCTGTTTCTGCGAACCCGCTCGGGCATGTCCTCTCGCTCTTCGCAGACCCGGGCGCCCCCGGCAGCTACAGCACCTATGCGCCGCCGACGCTCAAGGCAAGTCTTGCCGAGTACAAGCAGGCAACCAAGTCTCGTCAGCTTGAGATCGCCAAGACGGTGTTGACCCAGCTCGCGAACGATCTACCCGTTGTGCCCGTCACCGTGATTGACACGAGCCTGGCCCTGAACAAGAAATACGTCTACACCGAACAGTTCACCTCGTGGTACTCGGTCGGCGACGAGTGGGCGCACTCTATCAAGGCTGCCCACTAGATCACTCGACAGTGAAAGGAGTCTCTTGATGACCACCGAATGGACGTTGCCGGTCGTCGACTATCCAGCCCGGGTCAGCACCGCCGTGGCGATTACCCAGGTTGCGGTCGTGCCCATGGACGAAGAACGGGTGCTGACTGATCACACGGTGGTGGTGCGGGACGGCAAGATCGATCGCGTGGCGCCGGCCGCCGAGGTCGACACCACCGGCATGCGCGTCGTCGACGGCGCCGGGAAGTACTTGATCCCAGGTCTTGCGGACATGCACATGCATCTCGGCGACTCGACTGATCTTATCTGCGCGCGAGACGTCGGCGAGCTGCTGCTCTATCTGAACGCCGGTGTCACGACTGTTCGCAACATGTGGGGCGACCCGTTCCACCTGGCTGCGCGGGCACGGGTGGCCAGTGGCGAGCTGCCAGGACCGCGGATCGTTACGGCGAGTCCGATCATCGACGGTCGGCACCCGACACCGGGCGGAAGGCCCATGGTGTACCGCCCCGTGGTGCTCGATGATCCTGCTGACGCGGTCGGACTGGTGAAAGCCTATGCCGAGCGTGGCTACGACCTGATCAAGCCTTACAGCTGGTTGAGCCTCGAATCGCTCCAAGCGCTGGGACGGGCGAGCAAGGACGCCGGGCTGGCAATGTCCGGGCACTGCCCGATCGAGGTCACCTTCGCGCAGGCTGCCGATGCCGGGATGAACTGCCTCGAGCACATGACCAACATCTTCCACGGCACCCTCCGCGACGGCGAATCGGCCGGCGATCTGGCCGACGCCGACCCGGCTCAGGTCGAGCGTGTGGTGGCCACCCTGGACTGGGACGCGCTCGGGCGCCTGGCCGACCGATTCGCCGAGGATCAGATCTGGAACTGCCCGACGATCGCGATCCAGGAGAGGATGCCGTGCGTCCCACAGTTCGACGGCGACCCTCTGGAGCTGATACAGGACCGGCTCCGCCACCTTGCGCCGATCACCTCGACGATTCTCTCGAACCACCCGGGGCTGCGGGCGCCGCTGGCAGCCGAGCCGGAGCAAGTCTTCGCCGCGCGCCAACAGCGCAACGAACTCAAGCTGCGCATCATCAGGTTGTTCCACGAGCGAGGGGCGCCATTGCTGACCGGCTCGGATGCACCGATCGGAAGGCCGGGTGATGGCGTGCATGACGAGCTCGCCACTTTCGTCCGTGCCGGATTGACCCCGTACGAAGCGCTCCGCTGTGCGACGACGGAACCAGCGCGGTATCTGGGCCAGGAGCAGGACTGGGGCACGATCACCGAAGGAAAGCGCGCCGATCTCGTCCTGCTCGATGCGAACCCGTTGACCGACATCGCCAACTCAGCCAGCATCGCGGCCGTCTTCACTAACGGCTATCACCTCTCGAAAGCCGAACTGACGGCGCTGATGGCCGCCAGAGCCGAAGCCCTGGCTGCCCCGCTATCAGCCCTCAGCTTGCCCGAGCCTTCAGAGCTGCTCCGGACGACCATCTTCGGCACGACGACAGGACTCCTCACCTACGCGCACCGTCAGCAATCCGACGGCAGTTGGCTGATCGACGAGCGAAGCCGCAGCCACACTCGGGAGCGCACCACTCGGCTCGACCTCGCCCCCGACTTCACTATCCGGACCGCGACCACCCGGATCGAGAGCCCGCTGGGCGCCGAGACAACCGATGTCACGTGGGAGGAGGACAAGGGATATCGGGTCGTGCAGGTCGATCTCGACGGTGTGCTGACGACGGCGATGATCGGGGAGGAGCACTTGGTGCCCAGCGACAGTATGGCGCTCTCGGTGGCTGCTCTTCGGCTCACTGGCGAAGGAGTGCGTGCACTGGCCGCTGACCACGAGGCCGTCGAGGAGCACACTCTTTCGGTCGAGCTGCAAGGCTCGAGCAGATCAGTTACCGCTGATCATCCGCGCGACGCACTGCTGCACTACCAGGTCGAGCTCGCCGAGGAGGGAGCGGTCGACAGCATTGTCGCCACCTTCGGTCTCGGCATGGGCAACAGGCTGGACCGAGAAACCGGAGAGTGTGCTCAGTGACCGCATCCCAGGTTGTGTCGGACGTCGCCGACGAGTTCTGGCGCTGCCAGTCCCGGTGGCAACCGAATCTGCACGCGCAGGCCGGCCTGCCTGTCGAGCACCTGCCCAAGGGCAGCCACGAGGAGGCTTCGTCCCGAGCCTCCCAAGCCCGTGGGCTGGTCGGCAGGCTGGACGCCCTCGAATCCGGTGAGCTCGGCGGCGACGACGAGGACACGGTGCGTTTCCTGCGGCACTTCGCGGAGGTCTACGCCGGTGAGGCAGACCACTTCTGGCTCACACCGGCCGGTACGCCGTACCAGAACCTCGTTCAGCTGCTCGTCTACGCCGACTCCGTCTTCGCACCCCACCAGTTCGGCGCGATGAGCGATCTCGACAACTACCTAGGCCTGGCGGCAGATTTCGGCGGCCGCGTCGAGGGTCTCGGCGAGCTGCTTCAGGGGCAGCAGGAGCGGGGGATCTTCATTCCTCGGCCAGCCCTGAGCGGTGCCATCGCGTCGATTAGCGGCCTGAAGACCAGCGCCGCGACCTCCCTCGCTGTGGACGACGTACGCCTTGCCGAGCTCGGCCCGAAGGTGAAGGGCCTGTTGGCGCAGCGTATCGAGGCCGTTGTCGACCACCAGATCGCGCCGGCGATCGACAAGATCCTCGGACTACTGGATTCACCTGCCTATGCCGAGGCCGCGCCCGACGGGGTCGGCCTGTCACGTCAACCAGGTGGCGAGGAGGCGTACCGATTCCTGGTGCGCCGGGAGACCAGCATGGACACGACCCCCGAAGACCTGCATCGGCTGGGCGTGGAGCAGTGCAGGGAGCTCAGCGAGCGAATGCATGAGGTCCGCTCCGCGCTCGGCTACCACGGGAGCGAAGCCGAGTTCCGCGACGTATTGCGCGGGCGGAGGGCGCTGTTCGCCCAGTCGGTGCAAGAGGTGGAGAAACGCTATCTCGGCTACCTGTCGCGGATAGAACCCCTGATCGGCGACTACTTCAGCGTGCTCCCGAAGGCCCCGTACGGCGTGGCGCGGCTCAGTGAAGACGTAGAAGCCGGTGTGACCTTCGGGTACTACGAAGCGCCGACCCGGATCGAGCCGATGGGTCGCTACCGCTACAACGGATCGAACCTGTCGGAGCGGTCCCTGCTCACCGCGGGGCCACTGATTTACCACGAACTGATACCTGGTCATCACTTCCACCTTGCCCGGCAGTTCGAGTCCGTGGAGCTTCCCGACTTCAGGCGGTACGCGGCCGAGCTCTGCGGAGCCTTTGCCGAAGGGTGGGCGGAGTACGCCAGCGGCCTGGGCTGGGAGATGGGTCTGTACGACGACCCCTGGGACGCGTACGGACGGTTGGCGCACGAACGATTCACAGCTGCCAGGCTCGTGATCGACACCGCGCTCAACTGCGGCTGGTGGACGTACGACGAAGCCCTGTCCTTCATGCGCGCCAACACGACCGAGTCCGAGACGCAGCTGAAGTCGGAATTGTTGCGGTATGCAACGGACCTTCCCGGCCAGGCGCTGGGCTACCGCGCGGGCTTCCTGGGTATCTCCCGGCTGCGGGCCGACGCCGAACGCCGGTGCCGTACGCAGTTCGACATTCGCGAGTTCCACGAAGCGGTTCTAGGTGGTGGGGCGATGCCGTTCACCGTGCTCGAACCGCGGGTATCCCGGCGACTCCCTGGCCGGCCATCGTGATGACCATCGACGCGCAGGCCCAATCCGTTCATGCACGGATGAGGGTCGTCGACACCCATGACGATCTGCTGATGCTGTGTGCGCGGCGGCCGGTGCATCTCCAAGGGGCGTATTTCAGGGAGACCTGGCTGCCACAGTTGCGGGCCGGCGGAGTAGACGTCCAGGTCCTGCCTGTCTTCGTCGCCGATGAATTTCGGCCCGAGGGCGCCCTTCGTCAGACGCTGCGCATGCTGGAGACCGGGTGGCGGGTGGCGGCCGCGAACTCCGATGCCGTGCGGATCTGTCTGACCGGGGAAGACGTCGAGAGAGCGTTGGCGGACGGACTCATCGCCATCATCCTGGCGCTTGAAGGCTGTGAAGCGGTCGGGACCGACGTGGAGTTGTTCGAACCACTGTTCCGGCTGGGCGTACGGATCGCGTCCTTCACGCACTTCGGCCGGACGATGCTGGCTGACGGTTCAGGTGAGGACGGCACCGGCAGCCGACTTACGGGAGCGGGGATCGATGCCGTCGCGGCGTGCGAAAGCCTCGGGATCATGCTGGACGTCTCGCACCTCGGAGCGGCCTCGACCGACCATCTGCTCGAACTTGCGACCCGGCCGGTCATCGCTTCCCATTCGTCGGCGTACTCGGTGCGTCCGCACCATCGGAACCTGACCGACGCGCGGCTACGAGGGATCGCCGAAACTGGCGGCACTGTGGGCATCAACCTGCTGGCGACCTTCGTCGACCACGACGATCACACCGTGGCGCGAGCGGTCGATCACGTCGAGCACGTCGCCTCGGTGGTCGGTGTGGAGCACGTGGGTCTCGGGCCGGACTTCATCAAGGAGGTCCTCGACGAGATCTATGGTCCCGATGAGGACGTGCTGCTCGACGGTGTCGTGGCCTCGACCTACATCCCCGGACTGGAAGGTCCGTCAGGACTCCCACTCATCACAGCTGAGCTGATCGGCCGAGGCTGGCCCGAAGATGACATCCGCTGGGTGATGGGCGGCGGCTTCAGCCGGGTATTGGCTCGCGAACTGGGCGTCCCGGGCTCGAGCGGCGTCCGACGCGATGCGTGAGTGACGCGGACGGTCACCGAACGTTGCACCCTGAGCCGGTTTCCTTCAACACCTGTCGGTCGTTTCCAGGCTTCGAACGAGACAGAGTTTGGCTCAAGACGAGTTGTTGGAGGTGTCATGGCCCGCAAGGCTGATGTGATTGTCGTGGGAGCTGGTGTGATCGGATCAGCCGTTGCCTACGAGCTCGCCCGCAGAGAGCTGGACGTTGTCGTTGTTGACAAGGCCACGGGCGTCGGACACGGATCGACCGGCGCCTCGAGCGCGGTCGTCCGGTTCAACTACTCGACGTTCGACGGGGTGGCTCTGGCGTGGGAGTCCTTTCACTGCTGGACGAAGTGGGCCGAGCATTTGGGGACGCCAGAGGGGCCGGGCCTCGCGTCGATCAGTACCGTCGGCTGTCTCATGCTCGACGTTCCCCCGATGCGGCTGGAGCGCACTCACGCGCTACTGAACTCGGCTGGGGTACGGGCGGAGGTGTGGGCTCCCGCCGTACTGCGGGAGCGCGTACCCGGTATCGATGCGGGCAAGTTCTGGCCACCCAAGCGTGTCGATGACGACGCGTTCTGGGCCGAGCCGACCGAGGAGCTGTCGGCGCTCTACATGCCCGACGGTGGGTTCATCGACGATCCGATGCTCGCGGCGCAGAACCTTGCCGACGCCGCGAGACGCCACGGTACGACGTTCCTGTTCAAGCAGCGCGTGGTCGATGTGATCCGGGCCGGCGATCGGGTCGGCGGCATTCGGATCGAGTCCGGTGAAGTGATTGAGGCGCCCGTCGTCGTGAACGTGGCCGGGCCCTGGTCGACGGCGCTGAACGAGCTTGCCGGCGTCGGGTCCGACCACACGATCACCGTGAGACCCCTGCGCCAAGAGGTGCACCACGTCACTGCGCCTCCTGGATTCAGCAAGGACGACGAGTCGATGGGGCCTGTGGTGTGCGACATGGATCTGGGTACGTATATGCGCCCGGCCAAGGGCAACGGCTTCATGGTCGGCGGCACAGAGCCAGAGTGTGAACCGCTGCAATGGATCGACGACCCCGACGCGTCCAACCCCAACAGAACCAAGGACTTGTTCACCTCCCAAGTACTCCGTGCGGCGCGTCGGTTCCCAGATCTGGAAGTGCCGTCTCAGCCCAAGGGGATTGCCGGGGTCTATGACGCCGCGTCCGACTGGACACCGATCTATGACCGCAGCGAACTCGATGGTTTCTATCTGGCCATGGGGACGAGTGGAAATCAGTTCAAGAACGCTCCCGTGGTAGGTCGCGTGATGGCGACGTTGATCGCGGCAGTGGAGAAGGGCCACGACCACGACAATGACCCGGTGCAGTACGTCTGCCCGCACACAGGGCACACCATCAACCTGGGCTCGTACTCGCGAAAGCGCACAGCGAACGAGAACTCTTCCGGCACTGTGCTCGGCTAAGTGGCGCGACCACTGAATTCGGCACCCCTGACACCCGATCGGAGCATTATGACCGTCGACATCCGGCACACCGAGGAGTACTCGTCAGTCGCCGAGCACCTGGATCGGCTGCACTCTCCTGCCTTCGGGCGGCCTTATGCGATTTCTGATCCGCAGATTTCTTCCGATGGCTCGCGGCTTCTCGTCACAGGAACCGTCCTCGAGGCGCTGGAGGGGCTACCGCGCACCCGGCTGTTTGCTGTTGAAGACGGAGCGCTCGAATCTGCTTGCGGTGACGAAGCGTCGTCCCGTGGCGGACGGTTCTCTCCCGACGGGAAGACACTGGCATTCCTCTCGGACAGCGCCAAAGAGGGGGAGTTCCAGCTCTGTCTGACCGCAAGTGAGACTCTTGGGCCCGGCACCCGCGTGCCGCACGTCGACGGAACTGTCGAATACCTGCACTGGTCGCCGGACAGCCGGCGGGTGCTACTCGGGGTCGCGGGTACGGGTGCTGACCTGTCGGGCGCACAGGGCTCAGGCGTCAACCAGGACGTCGAGACCGGGTTGCCGTCGTGGCATCCGGAGGTCGAGGACGGGGTCCCCGCTTTCGCCTGGCGAACTCTTTGGATCTATGCGGTCGACAGCGGGGAGCTCACGCAGGTTTCGCCTGACGGGCTGAACTGCTGGGAAGCCAGTTGGTGCGGAGACGATCAGGTCTTGGCTGTCACCAGCGACTCTCCCAGTGAAGACTCGTGGTACTCGGCGTCGCTCTCGATCATCGATCCTGTCGAACGAACTCACCGGGTGCTGCTGACCAGCCAGGTGCAGCTGGGTCTCCCAGGCGGCTCTCCTGACGGCCGATTCGCCAGCGTCGTACAGGCTGTTTGTAGTGACCGGGGGATTGTTGCTGGAGACCTGATCGTCATGGACCTGATTGCGGGGACGCAAACGACTGTAGACACCGCCCGGACGGACGTCACGTCGGTGCATTGGATATCGGGTCAGAAGCTCGGATATGTGGGACTCCGTGGCCTTGACTCGGTGGTTGGCAGCTATGACACCTCCATCGAGCAGGCCGAGGAGATCTACTGCAGCCCGCACGCAGGTGGCCTCCGGTACCCGGAGGCATCCTTTTCGGCGAACGGCGAGATCGCGATCGTCCAGAGCTCGTATCGGCTGCCACATCAGGTCGTTGTTGTCGCCGATCATGTTGTCGACGTCCGGGCCTCGGTCTGGCACGCGGGCTCGGACTACCTGCTGTCGATCTGCGGCAATGCCGCGCCGGTGGCATGGAAGGCGCCGGACGGACTGACGATCGAAGGCATTTTGTGCCGGCCTGAGGGAGACGGTCCGTTTCCCCTGGTCGTGAACATCCATGGTGGTCCGATCTGGGCCTTCCAGAATTCCTGGTCCTTGAACTATCCCTGGGTTCCGCTACTCGTCTCGCGGGGATACGCAGTCCTTTGCCCGAACCCACGAGGCAGCGGTGGTCGCGGCCAGGAATTCGCCGGCCGAGTCGTTGCTGACATGGGCGGAGCGGACACTTATGACGTCATCTCGGGTATCGACGCTTTGGTTGAGCAAGGCATCGCCGATCCTGCACGCATCGGACTGATTGGGGGAAGCTACGGCGGATTCATGTCGTCCTGGCTGGTCACGCAGGACCAGCGGTTCGCCGCGGCGGTGCCGGTCTCCCCGGTGACCGACTGGTACAGCCAGTCGTTCACCAGCAACATCGCAGAGTGGGGCAACTCCTTCCTCGGCGCCGATCCCGAACTGCCTGGCACGATGGCCCACACCAGGAGTCCAGTGCTTCAGGCGAGCAAGGTGCGGACGCCTTGCCTCAACGTTGCCGGCGCAGGCGATCGATGTACACCACCGGCGCAGGCGCGCGAGTTCCATCAAGCCCTGACGGCGCACGGCGTCGAATCGGTCCTTGCGATCTACCCCGAAGAAGGGCACGGGGTCCGTGCCTATCCGGCGCTGATCGACTTCCTCACTAGGGTCGTCACGTGGTTTGACCGCCACATGCCGGCGACTCACACGCTATGAAGATCGTCGTCTGCGCGAAGTTCGTGCCGGATGCCACGGCGGACCGCCGCTTCCGCCCGGAGGACAACACGGTGGACCGTGCCGGTGTGGACGGGCTGCTGTCCGAGCTGGACGAGTACGCCGTCGAGACCGCGCTGACCGTCAAAGAGGCCGGGGATGCTGAGGTGACCATCCTCACTGTCGGCCCGGAGCAGGCTGCGGACGCGGTGAAGAAGGGCCTGCAGATGGGCGCCGACGGAGGTGTGCACGTGCTCGACGACGCCATCCACGGCTCCGACGCGGTCGCCACCTCGCTGGTGCTGTCGAAGGCGCTGGCCAAGCTCGAGGCCGACCTGGTCGTGTTCGGGATGAGCTCGACCGACGGCGGTATGGGCGTCGTCCCCGCGATGGTGTCGGAGCGCCTCGGCCTGCCGGCCGTGACGCTGGGCTCCGAGGTCACCGTCGACGGCACGACCGTGCGGATCCGCCGCGACGGCGACACCGCGAGCGACACCGTCGAGGGCACGCTGCCGCTGGTGCTGAGCGTCTCCGACCAGGCGAACGAGCCGCGGTACCCGTCGTTCAAGGGCATCATGGCCGCTAAGAAGAAGCCGGTCGAGACCTGGTCGCTGGCCGACCTCGAGATCACCCCGGACCAGGTCGGTTCCTGGACCGAGGTCGTCGAGGTCACCGCGCGTCCGGCGCGCACCGCGGGAACGATCGTGACCGATGAGGACGGCTCCGGTGCGGGCCAGCTCGTCGAGTTCCTGTCCACCAACAAGTTCCTCTGAGGGGCGAGCAGTCTTATGTCGAACGTTCTGGTTCTCGTTGACCACACCGCGGGCGTCGTGCGCAAGACGACCGCCGAGCTCCTGACCATCGCCCGCCGCCTCGGCGAGCCTGTCGCGGTCTTCATCGGCGACAACGCTTCGGAGGCCCTGCCGGCCCTGGGTCAGTACGGCGCGACCAAGGTGGTCGCGCTGACCAATCCGGAGCTCTCGCAGTACCTGGTGTCGCCGAAGGCGGAGGCGCTGCAGCAGGTCGCGGCCAAGATCGAGCCGTCGGCGATCCTGATCTCGTCGAACGCCGAGGGCAAGGAGATCGCGGCCCGGCTCGCGGTCAAGCTCGAATCGGGCCTGATCACCGACGCGGTCGATGTTCAGGAAGGCTCGGTCACCACGCAGTCGGTGTTCGCGGGCAACTTCACCGTCAAGTCGAAGATCACCCACGGCGTCGCCGTCATCACGGTGAAGCCGAACGCGGCGACCCCCGAGGCCGCGGAGACCTCCCCGGAGGTCGAGGAGTTCGACGTGACGATCTCGGATGCCGCCAAGACGGCGCGCATCACCGAGTCGAAGCCGCGCGCGGCGACCGGCCGTCCGGAGCTGACCGAGGCGGCGATCATCGTCTCCGGTGGTCGTGGTACCGGCGGTGACTTCGGTCCGGTCGAGGCCTTCGCCGACTCGCTCGGCGCGGCTGTCGGTGCATCCCGCGCCGCGGTCGACTCCGGCTGGTACCCGCACGCCTACCAGGTCGGCCAGACCGGCAAGACCGTCTCTCCGCAGCTGTACGTCGCCGCCGGCATCTCCGGCGCGATCCAGCACCGGGCCGGTATGCAGACCTCGAAGACGATCGTTGCCATCAACAAGGACAACGAGGCCCCGATCTTCGAGCTCGTCGACTTCGGCGTCGTCGGTGACCTGCACAAGGTCCTCCCGGCCGCCACCGAAGAGGTCACCAAGCGCAAGTCCTGAACTACAGATTCGGCTCGGATGCCGCGCAACTCGATGTACATGCTGATTGGGGGCGCATGTGGCTAGTCTGGGCAGTGTTATGGAGACCCGCGGACTGCAGCCAATTGTGGATGGACTGGCGGAGCGCATCGGACGGAATGTTGCGATCGACGACCCGCAGATCCACCTTCTCGCGTACTCCGCTCAGTTCGGGACGACGGACGTACAGCGAGTGCATTCGATCATGCAGATGCGTGTCGACGAGTCACTCGTCAAGCATGTGTACCGTGAAGGCATCGGGGTAGCACAGGCGCCCATCCGGGTTAGCGGCATACCGGAGATCGAGTTCCTCGAACGGCTCTGCTTCCCAGTCAGGTGTCAGGGGTTGTTGTTCGGCTTCTTGTGGATCATCGACGAGGACCATTCGCTGCCGTCGGAGTCGGCAGAACTCTGTATGGCGGCAGCCGCAGCCGCCGGTGAGGTGTTGATGCGGGAGCGGTTCCTCAACGACGAGCGGCGGTTGCGTGAAGCCGAGGTATTCGGCGGGCTGCTCAGCGCAGACGATCATGTGCGCGCAGCCACGTACGACGAGGGCCTGCAGGGGCAGCTCTTCGGGCCGGCGGAGGCCTGCTGTTGCGTCCTCATCAGGGACATGAACTCGGAGCATAGGAATGCCGCCGCATCGAGCACGGCGCTGGACCACATCCTGCGCACCCTCGGACAGCGGATAGCTCCGCTGAGTGCGCTGGCAGCCGTGCGGGATGAGGAAGCTTGTGGCGCACTGTTGGTGCACGGTGACGAGCAGACGATCGAGCGTCTCGTCGAAGACAGCGCTAGGGCTCTCTTCAGGGAGGCTGTGGAGTCGCTTCCCGGAGAATTCTTGCCCAGGGTCGGAGTCGGCAGTGTGGAGAGGTCGGTTGCTCAGGCGCGTTTGAGTTATCAGAACGCCAAGCTTGCCACGTTGATCGGAGCGCATGTCGAGGATTTCGCTCCGGTGACTATGTGGAGCAAGCTGGGTGTCTATCAGCTGCTTGCGCGGTTTCCTGGAATCGAAACGCGAGAGACGCCGCTGCCGCCGGAGTTGCGGGCGGTCTTGGCTGACAAGGGTGCCGAGCAGATGGTCGAAACGCTCGAGACATACCTCGACCTCGGCGGCAGCGTTCAGGCTTCCGTCAAAACGCTTCAGCTGCACCGGACCACCCTCTACTACAGGATCAGCAGGATCGAGCAGTTGACGGGGCTCTCGCTGTCTAACGGCAGCGATCGCTTGCTGCTGCACATCGGGCTGAAGCTGGCCAGGCTCCAAGGTGCCCTGCCCGGCCAAGACCACTACGCACAGCCGCCCAGCGCGCTCTGATCATCGACTGACCGAGCGACCTTGTCATTGACATTGTCAGGCGTATAGTGAGCGTTACATACAGATCATGAAGTGAGGCAACATGACGAGCACTTTGGATGTCGGAGATGCGCGGCTGGCATACACCGATGCCGGGTCGGGCAGGCCGATCGTTTGGCTGCACGGCTCGGGGCCGGGTGCGTCGGGAATGAGTAACTTCGGCGGGAATCTGCCGGCGTTCGAGGACTACCGCAACATCGTGATCGATCTGCCGGGCTGGGGGCAGTCGCCGCGGCCCGAGACGGAGGAGCCGCTGATCTTCCATGCCGCCGAGCGGGTCTGCCGCGCGATGACGGCGCTGGGGATCGAACGGGCGCACCTGGTTGGCAACTCCTACGGTGGCGCGGTGGCCATGCGGATTGCCATGCGCTATCCGGAGCGCGTCGACCGGCTGGTGCTCATGGCGCCCGGGGGAGTCCTTCCCGCGGATGCGCCGCCGTGGCCCATTGGGCTCGAACGGCTTTTCGCCTACATGGCGGCAGCGAATCCTTCGCGCGAGGCGATGGCCGAGTTCGTGCGCCTGATGGTCTTCGATGAATCCCTTGCGACCGAGGCGCTGATCGACGAACGGTACGAGTCGAGTCTCCGAGCTCACCCCGAGCTGCCCATCCCGCCCAACTTCGGCGATCTGACCCCAGATCTGGGTCTGATCAGCGCCTCCACGCTGCTCGTGTGGGGCCAAGAGGACCAGACTGTTCCGCTGACCTGGGCGCCCAGAATCCTTGAAGGGATCCCGAACGCGGTCTTGCGGGTGTTGCCGAACTGCCGGCATTGGGTGCAGTACGAACGTGCTCACGAGTTCAATCGCATCGTTCGCGAGTTTCTGCAGGGCGGGACACCCGCCGTACCGAAGGGGTGACAGACCGTGGGGATCAGCAAGTTGGGCTACGTCGGACTCAACGTCACCGATCTCGCAGCTTGGACGAGCCTGCTCGAGCACACGCTGGGTGTCGGCGTTGCCTCGGCGAAGTCTGGGTCGGACAAAGTCGCGCTGGCTGAACTCGACGAGTACAAGTACCGCTTGGCGCTCTATCCGGGGATCGAGGACACTCCACGCGAACTTGGGTGGATCGTCGATTCGCCGTGGGAGCTCGACCGTCTTACCCAGCGCTTGACGGATGCCGGCTTCGCCGTTGAGGACGGGTTTGTGGAGGAGATGGAGTTGCGCGGTGCGACCCATCTTCGCTGGTTCACCGATCCGGTCGGCTATCGCGTGGAGCTGGCGGTCGGTGAAGCCAAGGTGCGCCTCGGCCCCGATCGCCCAGCTGGCGGGACCGGCGTGACCGGGCTAGGGCATTTCGTGCTGGCGAGTCCCAAGCTCCGGGAACTTCGCGAGCTCTACGAGTCGGTACTCGAGTTCAAACTGACCGACTATCGCGCTCCTGGCCTGTACTTCTTCCGGTGTAACCGGACTCACCACAGCATTGCTCTCGCGAACGCGGCAACTCCGTCGATCCACCATCTGGAGCTCGAACACGGTTCGATCGACGACGTCGGGCGAGCCTACGATCGGGCCAAGGAGAACGATGTGCCGATCTCGATCAGCCTTGGCAGGCATATGAACGACAAGGCGATTTCGTTCTATGTGCAGAATCCCAGTGGGTTCCACCTGGAGATCGGCTGCGGCGGCATCGACGTCGGCGACGACTGGGTCCCCCACGACTTCGGTCGCGCGGACGAATGGGGCCACCAGCATGCCGCCGCCAGTCCCTTCGCTTCCCCTGAATCATGATGAACGTCGTTCCGGGGCCTGACCTGTCCGGTCGCCGCGCCGTCGTCACCGGCGGCGCGAGCGGAATCGGCGCCGCAGTCGCGAGCCGTCTCGCCGGACTTGGGGCTCATGTCGCGGTGTGTGACGTCGACGCTGAGGGAGCGGCTCGAACGGCCGAGCAGATTGGTGGCGAGGCTCTCGCGATCGATCTCAGCAAGACCGCGGACCTGGCCGAGCGACAGTTCAACGCGGACATCCTCGTCAACAATGCTGGGATTCAGCACGTCGCGCCGATAGACCAGTTCGAGCCTGAGCGGTTCGCTTTCATGCTGCGGCTCATGCTTGAGGCACCTTTCCTGCTGACTCGTGCGGTCCTGCCACAGATGTACGAGCAGGGTTGGGGGCGGATTGTCCACATCTCCAGCGTTCACGGTCTCCGGGCGAGTGCCTACAAGTCTGCCTATGTGAGCGCCAAGCACGGGCTTCTGGGCCTGTCGAAGGTCATCGCGCTGGAAGGCGCGGCCCATGGTGTGACCAGCAACTGCGTGTGCCCCGGATACGTTCGTACGCCCTTGGTCGAGAACCAACTGGCCGACCAAGCGGTGGTGCACGGCCTGACGACCGACGCAGTGCTGTCGGAGGTCCTGCTGGCGCGATCCTCCGTGAAACGACTCATCGAGCCCGCCGAGGTGGCCGGCGCGGTGGCGTACTTGTGTTCGCCAGATGCGACGTCCGTCACCGGCACCGAACTCGTCCTCGATGGAGGCTGGAGCGCGTCCTGACGGTCTCGCTCAACCCGCAACGTCGGCTCGTGTCAGAGCGTGCGGCGGAGGCTCAAGTCGAGGAGGCCTGAGGGCCCTCGGAGGCTGTGCTCGTTCGGCAGGCCGGGGTTTGCTGGCGCCGATCAGGTCGGCTAGCGCGCTGAGCGGAGTGAGGAGGTGGAGCAGTGGTGCGATCAGTACGACGCAGCCGCTGCCGAAACGTCGCTCGAGCACAATGGCGAGCAATGGGCCGGCTGCCAGTGCGACAAGCAGTGCTGGCTGCGAGGGGTCGTTCTCCAGGAGCAAGAGAAGTCCGGTCGTGAGGGCCAGCGGGCAATGTGTGCTTTGCCAAGCCGCTACCCCACGTGCGATGCCGGAAATCGCGACGAGCATGACACCGACGGCAGTGAGATCAACTACATCGCTTCTGTCGTGAAGCCACGTCGTGACCGGCCATACCGACCAAGGCAGGCCGCACCAGTCGATGGCTGCCTGGAGGACCTGGCCAGGCCGCAGATCCTCAAGAAGAGAGATTACGGCCAGCCAGGTCAGTCCGGATCCGAGCAGAGTCTTGCTTGAGCGAGCAAGAGTCCCGTTGACGCTGTTCGTTACAGCTGTTGCGACCGACGTCGCCAGTTCAATCATGAATGGAGTTTGACAGTGTTCCCGATCCGAAGATGGGCGGCGCACTCGCGGAGCTTGATGTGATCGCGTGCCACGAGGTCAGGGTCCTGATGAGCGAGCAGTGCCCAGCCGAGTCGCAAGGACGACAACAGATCGGTGGTTGCTTCGATCCGGTCGCCGTTGCGGACATTCAAGGTCAGGCCACGACAGGTCGGCAGTGTACGGATCGGTTCGAAGACTTCGGCGTTCAGGACGACCCCGCTTTCGGCGGTCATGAACATGGCGACCTTCACTGACCGCCGCAACGAGAACCCCTCGGCCTCGTCGGGTTCGCCTCGCAGGTGCCGGACCAGTCGCCGGACCGCGTTGTCACCTGTGGCCAACTCAGCTGCCGCGGCCATCCCGCTACCTGCGATCCGTGAGTTCACCTCGATCAGTCGCGGCCCGTCGGGTGTGAGCATCACTTCGGTGTGCGCGGCGCCGAAGCGGAACCCGATGGCGTCGAGCGCCCGGCGTACGTAGCTGACGAGTTCCGGTACGTCGGGTTCGTCCATCCCGAGGAACTCGACGTCCTGATAGACGGCGAAGCTGTCACCGTTGCTGACCTTCGTATAGCGGCAGACATCTGTCACTGCGTGCCGGCCGTTCGCTGTGAATGTGTTGACGACGAACTCGGTTCCTCGAAGCCGGCGCTGAATGACGATCTCGTCGGCACGTACGCCGGTGGCGTTGGTGCGCCCGAGCAGATTGTTGACGATCGATCGCCAATCGCGACCACCTGGCGCCAGTGTGACTCCGTCGGTCGAGACACTGGTGGCCGGTTTGATCACCAGGTCGTGCCCGGCAACGTCCGGCCTGGTCACGAAGTCCGCTGCTTCCTTCGCGTCGCGGACAAAGATGGTCGGGGCGACGGGTAGGCCGGCCGCCGCCACGGCGTTGATCATATGGCCCTTGTGTCTGCGGCAGTTCGCAAGCGCCGGAACGTTGGCGGCTTGTGGCGTCAGGGCTGCGGCCAGCCGATCGGCCAGGGATACCCCGCTCTCCGATCCCGGGATGACCGCGGCGACGTTCAATGCGGCCAACTGATCGGTCAGGGCATCACCCTGGATCAGGTCGTGGTCGAAGTCACCAGGCCGGAACGCGTTGGTGAACTGAGCCGCGGGGAACGGAGTTGACCGTACGGCGACCGGCGAAAAACCTGCCCGGCGAACAGCCGGCGCATACAGCACGCCGGACGAGTACGGGTCGACGATAATGACATGACGGTTGGACATCAGGCAGCCCTCTCTTCAACCAAGGTGAGCAATGCACGGCGATCGACCTTGCCGTTTGCGGATAGCGGTAACGTCGGCAGTGTGTGTATGCCGTCCGGTGATTCCGGCCCCAAGGTGCGCGCCAGCTCCCTGCGCAACTGGTTCGCCGATGTACCGGCGGAGGTTTCGACGCAGAGCACGATGGTTCCGCCGGCCTCAGGACCCCTTTGGACACAGCCGGCCAGAATTACGCCGGGTAGCTTGCTTGCGGCCTCCTCGACCCCTCCGAGATCAACGAAGACACCGCGCCGTTTGACCCGGGAGTCTTTGCGCCCCTTGATTAGCAGGTTGCCCTGCGCATCCAGGGTCGCGAGGTCTTGACTGTGAAAGATCGTGACGTCTCCCGTGCGGCTCAAGGCAGCCTGATCCGCCGCCGACGCCGTACCGTCCAGGTAGCCGAAGGATCCGTCCGGCGTCTCGATGCTGACCTGGAAGTAGCCGTCGATGGTGTCGGACGGCAACAGTCGTGCGCCTGGCAGCGGCCGGCCCACGGGCTGGATGCCTGGCTGCCGATCGGGCGGTACCGGGAACCAGAACTTGGCCAGCGTGGTCTCTGAAGGCCCGTAGAGATTTCCGATCTGCGAGTTCGGCGCGACGCCACGCCAACCATCCACCTGGACGGCATGCAGTGGTTCACCGGCGAACACCGTCCAGCGGAGGCGATCGAGGGAAACATCGGGCGTCGCGGCTAGCCAGCGCATGGCCAGGCTGGGCACTGCGTGGGCAATACTGATGCGCTGATCGGCCAGCCAGCCAAGCACAGCCCGAGGATCGGCCCGCACGGTTGCGTCGGCGGTGACCAGCTCTGCCCCGGAACACAAGGCGACAAACAGTTCGCGGAACACGACCTCGAACGTCGGCGGGCTGATCATCGCGATCCGATCGGCCGGGCCGATGCCAAGGGTGTCGATCTCCCACTCGACGAATGCCAGCACTCCGCGCTCGTGTGCGACGATCCCCTTCGGCGGACCTTGGGTTCCCGAGGTGAATCCGAGGTACCCGGCGTCTGGACGCAGCTGCCGGGCAGGCGCGATGGACCGAACGAGTTCAGGCTCCTCGAGCACGTCCATCAGCCACACCGGCCGGGCCGCTTCGAGTACGGCGTCTCGTCGTACTGCCGGCATGTGCGGATCGACGAGCATCGGTATCAGGCCCGCGGCGCGGACAGCCAGGAACGCAGGCGCCAGGAAGGTCGAATCGACGACCCGCAGCGCTACCACACCTCCAGGAGCGGCTGTCCGCAGACGCGCGGCCCACGTGTCCACCAGGTCGATCAACTCCCGGTAGCTGAGCCTGGTCCGCGGACCAGCGATCGCCGTACGGGTTGAATTGCTGGCCGCGACTTCTCGCACCCTCTTGACCAGAACGGAGTATTCGGTCGATGTCTCAAGGACGGCAATCATGCTGCGTCCTCCACGCTCTCGAGCAGTGCCTGGTGGATCTCGCGGAGGTCCTCGGCCGCGTACAAGGTGAAAACGTCGACGCCCGTACCGAAACGCTCCTCGATCAGCAAGGACAAGTGGGCGACGGTCAGCGAGTCGCCGCCGATCTCGAAGAAGTTGCTCTCGGGCGTCAGTCCACTGGTTCCAATGACTTCCTCGACCAGCGCGACAACCTCGTTCAGGCTTGCAGTTGCTGCATTCATCGTTCCAGTTCCTCTCTGTCAATACCGCTGTTGTGGGTGAGTACGTAGCGACGCTGACGCACGATCAGCGCATGGCCGGACAAGGTGAAGACATCCACGATGTCGTGTGTCGCGGGTGAATCCTTCGTGCTGACCGAGCCGAGCACGATGACGCGGTTGTCGCACGGAATCACGTAGTTCGGGTGGTGCTGGACCGCGCCGGCTTCGAGTGCGGCGACGCGATCGACGACTTGGTCGCGGCCACGGCCGCGGAGCAGTCCGTCGGCGTCGACTTCCACGTCGGCCTCCAGTAGCGAGGCGTACCCCTCCAGATCGCCGACATCGCAGTAGTGGTAGGCGAGCCGGATGTTTTCGATGCCCATCGCGATCGCGCCGGCAGAGACCCCGCTCATCGGAGGTCACGGCAATCTCGGGCGGCGAAGCGCAGTTCGCAGGTGTAGCGACCGCTGTCCGCATCGGCGAGCCACAGCTCGTCAGGGCCCGGCGTCATCTCGGTGAAGGTGAGTGTGGTCGCATCGCCGTCAGCACCGGTTGACGCCGTACGGCGTACTGACGCGGCAAGCATTTCGACGAGGACCGGCGATGCGAAGTCGACGTAGAAGGGCTTGGTCTCCACCGGGGATTTGACGAAGACGAACCGAGGCAGGCCGAGCTCGGCGGCGAACTGCCGGGTGGCCGCGAAGCGTTGCGGTGCATCGGTGACCCGGGCGAAGTCCATGTCGCCGGCCGCGACTCGCCAGCCCTCACGGGCCAGGACCACGTTGTCCACCGTGATTCGGGGCCGGTGGGCTTTGACGGGGAACAGACCGAAGTGCCTGAGCAGGATCGACTTGAGCGTCTCGGCAAAGAGGTCGAAGACATCGAAGGCGGTGGCCTGCCCCGGGGTTGTGACCACGAGCTGACCGTCACGCTCGCACACCATCGCATCGGCTCCCAGCACAGTCATTCCCTCCGGAGGCGGTGGTGTCTGCGGCATCACCACAAGGCGCTGGTCGTTGGCGCGGTGCAGGGCAGGATGAGAGCGAGCAGTGAAAGGCGGTTTACTCTCGGTCGGTAGCACCGGCAGCAGCCGGGGCTCGGGGAAGGCATCGTCGAGACCTGCATGCAGCAGCGTGGGATTCGGGTGGTGCGGCACCAGGGAGATGTAGTCCATCGAGTTGAGAGCGGGGTGGACCTCACCGAGGACCAGCGTGTACCTCCCGGCGCGGACGTCGTCTTCGCTGCCTGCAGCAACCATGAGGTCGGGGCAGGACAGGACGGCCTGAGTCCAACCTGGTCGGGGTGCATCGAACAGCAGCTTGAGCGGCGTCTCCAACTCGGCCGCGGTGTAGGCCATGTGCTGTTCGTCGGAAGTGAAAGCGAGAACGCTGTCCCAGCGACGGTGGAACTCGGCCATGGCGTCCTTGACGACCTTGTCCAGCCGGCCGAACACCGGAGTGCACTCGCCCCAGAAGGTGGCTACGTCGACACCCTCGGCTGATGGGTTGCGGCTGCGGCCCGACCGATAGGCGGCTCGGACATCCCCTTCCAATTCCTGACGGATCTGCCAGGTCAGCCAGCGAATGCTGTCCAGTACGCCGGTGATCGGCCGCATCTTGTCGACGAATCGATCACCGATCCCCACCGTCACATCGCGTCGGCACTCAAGGAAGGCCAAGGTTCGGCCGCCGTAGGCCTTGCCGGCGTTGCGAGTGCCGCCGGAGCCAGTGAGCCGCTCGAACACTTGCGCCAGACTGTCCAGCGCCTGGCGGAGCTTGACGGGCTGATCCCATACAGCCTGCACGTGCCGCCGACCCTCAATCAGCTGGGTGACTGCGTCGGTCGTCTCGGCTCGTACCGCCGGGTCGTCGATTCCCTCGAGGAGGGCCAGCAAGTCCTCCTCGGGGGTCAACGATGTAGGCAGATCAAGCCGCCAGACCAGCCACCGCTTGCGACGTAGGCGCTCCAGCTGCTCGAAGGCCTCGGCTTCGGTGTCCAGATCGGTCGTCTCGACCAGCTGCCGAGCGATCTGACGGGCGGTCGTGGCGCCGTCGGCCAGCGTCAGCGCGGCAACGGTCACCGGATCGATCGGCTCCGTGGCGCCTCCTGCCAGTCCGGCGGAGTTGCCCTCGATCCGCAGGACCGGGCTGCGGCGCGGTCGTAGCCACGGCCGGAGGTCGAACTTCGCCGCCAGGGTACGGGCCAGGGTGTCGACTGCCCATCGTTCGAGATGAACGGTGCCTTTGGCAACGAGAGCGGGCCCTGGCTCGGCAGTCAGCTCGCTGTCCCCACCGACAGTTGCCCACGCTGTCGGCCCGAAGAAGCCGATGGACTCGTTCTTCAGGCAGTAGCGCTGCCAGTACGTTGCGATCGCCGCTTCACGGCTGCGACGGCGGGCGCGGGTACGGGAGTTGCCAGGGTCGCTGTCACCGAAGTGGCGTAGGTAGGCATCAACAGCGTTGTCGAGGAACTGTGGATTCTGCCACGTGACCGCCAGCCGGAACCGCTCGGATTCGGCGACGATGGCCACCTCCTTGCCGGTGTTCTCGGCAGCCTCGTCCCACGCTGCCAGGTACTCGTCGCTCTCGCAGGCCTGGTCGGCCAGGTTGGCGAGGCGCTCGTCGGCCAGGCGCAGGACGGCGTCGGCAGGGAAGCCTGCGCTGCGGACCATCGCGGTCGGCCACAGCGTCCAATCGCTCTCGCCGATTCGGGTGGAGTTTGGGTTGCTCATCGAAGTTCTCCCTGGATCAGGTCTACGTGGTGGGTGTAACCGTCGGCGAGTAGCTGAAGGAGCTCGCGGACACTCTCTGGATCGAGGTCGTCGGAGTTGCAGAGGAAGCGGAACATGTGCCCGCCCGAGTCCAGCGGGATGAGCTGCAGCTCGAGCCATCGCATGCCCCGCGGGAACTCGGGATGCTGATCGCGGTAGTGCTCCGGAGTGATCCCGGCCACCGGTTCCGTGAAGTAATTGATCAGGAACTGCCGATGGCCGACCGGGCCCCAATCGAGTTCGCCCGTTCCCGCGCAGACTCCGGTGATGTATTCCCAGGGAGTGTCGAGCCGGCCGAGGATCCGGCCCCATGCTTTGCGTACGGCGGTCAGCGCGGTACTCAGATCGCTCAGACCGGCTTGGACGATGCGCACCGGGGCCACGGTCGCCAACCACCCGTAGACCGCAGCATGAGCCGGCCCGCGGCCGTGATGCACGACCGCGAACGACATGTCGTCGGTGTCGGTCGCCGCGGCAATGGTTGCGGCGAAAGAGGCCATCGCGAGCATGAACGGGGTCGTCCTCGCCTTGCGGGCAACGGACACGATGGTGGCCGGGTCGATCGGGACGTGAATGCTGACTGCGACGGTATTCGCACCAGAACCGGGTACGGCATCGCGGATGGCCGGCAGTGCCGTCGCCCGCCGCGGCGACGTACCGCCGAGTGCCTCGGTCCAGAACGAGCGTGCCTCCGCAGCGGCGTCATGGTTCCGCGGGTCGAACTCGGAGCGCTGGCGTCGTGCCCACTCCTCGAAGCGCCCTCCGCCACGAGACGCCTCAGGCTCCTGACCGGTGCGGATCTCACGAGCGATCAACGCGGCGGTCACTACGTCGGCGATCAGGTGGTCGATGACCAGGAGGGCCTCGGTCGGCGCGCCTTTCGTTGGGGTGAACACGACCAGCCGCCAGAGTGGCCCCGCTGCTTCCCAATCATCGTCAAGGGCTGCTCGGAAGAGCCGGTCGCGGTCTTGAGGGTCTGCGGACGGGACCGAGATGATCGGCGCCTGGACCAGGTCCGCGTAGGTGACGCCTGTTCGGTCGACGGCCACGGTTCGCAGACCGGGCTCACGCGCTGTCATCCGCTCGACTCGTCGGCGAAGTTCCTCCATCGACACCGATCCAGGCAGCGCGAACCGCTGCCAAATAGGGTCGCGACCGTGTCCGTTGAGCTGGGTCGTCTCCTGCTGGACGCTCAGCGTTCCGCGGGTCATGGTGCTCGTAGTCATCGAATCCTCCGGTGTCTGGGGGCCGGCTCAGGTGTGGGTCCGGGGAAGTGGCCGAGTCCGTCGAAGTGCGCGGCGACATGCCCGAGGTCGGCCAGTAGCGCAGCTGAGGTCAGCTCCGGTACGCCGGCACTCGGTCGCCGCAGTGGCATGGAGCCAACACATAGCCAGGTCAGGCGTCCGTTCCGGTCGATGCGGGAGATCGCTTGACGTGAGTTGTCAGGGTGCAAGCAGAAGGGAACGTCCAGGTAGCCGCGGCGAAGTGCCTCTGTCAGCGCGGAGCCGATGTCGGGTGACAGTTCGAGCGTCGCCTCGATCAAGGCCCGTGCGTCACTCAGAATGGTGTCGGGGCTCTCAGCCGCGCGAGCGCGATCTGTGGCGGCCAGTTCGTCGGCGGCCGCCAGCAGGGCCGCTGTGTTCTCTGCGATCGTCGGGATTCGTTGCGACTCGACCGTTGTCTTGACGATCAGCCGGTCGGCGGCACCGTCGACGGCGAGTCTGGCGGCCTGCCGGCTCAACCGCTGCGCGCCCTCCGGCGTCCGGGGGAATACCCCCATGTAGGTGTAGAGGACGACGTGCCAGTCGATATCGGCCAGATACTCGCCGGCCAGTTGGCGAAGGGCCAGTAGTGCCTCCTGATCCTGTTGGTGGTCGGTTTGCTGGGTGTAGCTGAGCGAGACACTGCGCAGCCCGTGCTGACGGAAGAACAGCGCTTCGAGAACGCTGATCGCGATCAGCAGTTCCGGTGGGCAGAGTTGGCCCATCATGCAGCCGCCGAATGTCTCCAGGTGCGGCTTGACGTCGGGGCCGTCCAGAGCGGCGAGCAGCTCGGCGGTACGGCGCCAGTTGTCGACCGATTCGGCCACTGGAAGCCGGCTGTAGGGAAGGCAGTACGACAGCGGACCGCCTTCAGTGGCATACAGCCCTGCTGCTGTCATCGCACGGACGATGTCCATTGGCGCCGGACTCCCGTGCCGAACCTGAATCGGGAAGTCGTCGCCGAGGTCCCTGACCACCTCCCTGGTCGTTGCTTCTCCGGCGGTGACAATCGGATAGCCGTTGAGGTCACCACCCGTGCTGATCGCGGTACGAACACCGGCGTAGTCACGAAGCCTGGTGTAGCTGTCGACCGTGATGGTCCCTGCAGTGGCTGCCGCGGTCGCGGCCACCGCCGTCAACCCGGCCCGCATCCGGCTGGGTTCACCGAATCCCATGCGCGGCTGGACGACGACCTCACCGCGAGCCCTGACTCGGCGGACATAGCCGCCGAAGTCGTGCCGCATCCCGGCGCTCATCGACTCGTCCCGTAGCTTGCGACCAGCTCGCGAGCGGGCGTGTCTCGCACGGTGCGGGCGAAGCGCTGGAACTCGGGGAGAGAGTCGCCCTCGAAGACGCCGTCGAAACCAGCAGACAGCAGCCGGCTCCGTCGTACCGGAGCGCCTTCCGCGCCGCCGATGCCAAGCTTTCCGCCGATCACTGCGGGGAGCGTTGCAAGCCCTGGCGTGATGCGTAGCCGGCGGATCATTCGCTCGCCGTCGATCGCGCCATGTCCGTTGACCGAGCTGATCACCAGCAAGGCGGGACGCTGTTCGGAGCAGGTGCGGACCAGCAGCTCGTCTGGTACACAAGCGCCGAGGTTGTGGACCTGGTAGCCGGTCTCTGCGAGCAGCAGTTCGAGGAAGATCAGATTCCAGGTGTGCGAGTCCGAGGAGACCGTGCTCAGCACGGCTGTGGGGATGGGTGAGTTGTTCATGAGGCGTAGTCCAAGGTCCCGAGCCGGCGGCCCCGCCGGATGGTGATCGTGATGGTGAGAAAGCAGATGGCGAGCCAGGAGAAGCCCACGAGTAGCTCCTGCGCAGCCGGTAGCAGCGCGCCGGCCAGGTCACCGTCCACGGCGTGGCGGACGGCGGTGAGTCCATGGGTCAGCGGAAGTACGGAGGAGACCCACCGCACTGGTTCGGGGTAGAAGCTGAGCGGCACGTTGACTCCGCACAGCGTCATGAGACTGACCAGGGAGACGTTCGTGACGATGGTTTCGATGGCTCGGAAGCCGAGCAGAAGGCTGCCGAGCAGGATGCCGAAGCAGTACGCCGATGTCGCGACGACCGCGATCAGTAGCACCATTACAACCAGGGTTGGCCATGGCAGTGGCACGCCGAACAGGACCGTGGTGATCAGTGTCGCGGCGGACGCCGACAACGTGCCATCAAGGATCAGGTAGGACCCGCGGGCGGTCAGCACCACTGCCGGATGCGTCGGCCCCGAGGCCAGCAGCGGCAGTGTGCCCGCGCTGCGTTCAAGACTGACCATGTTCACGGCCCACAGGCCGGCCATCGCGGCCAGGAGGACGGAGTTGCCGATCAGCAGGAACTTGGTCTGTTCCGGCGAGTCGAGCAGCTTGCCGACCAGGGCGAAGAAGCTGACCTGAGCGACAACCCGAACCAGCCAGTTGGTGAGCCAGGTCTTCCAGGTGAAGATCGCGGTGTAGTCACGGGCGCCGAGCCAGAATGCGCGGCGTACGACGGAGAGGAGATTCATCGCAGCACCAGCTCCCCGGTACGTCGTACCTGGACCAGAATCCTTCGCAGTACCGCGGCACCGGCCACGAGCGCGGCAGTCCCGAGTAGCGCGATCATGCCGAGTCTGAACCCTGCATTCGGTACTGGTGCGGCGCTGATGCAGGCACGCAGCAGGTCAGCCGACCAGGAGAGGAAGACCCCCTTCGACAGCGGCTGGAGCCAGCTCGGGAGCAACGCGACCGGTACCAGGATTCCGCCCAGCACGTAGAACGGGTAGCTCGCCGAGTTGGAGAAGGTGACGGCGTTGCGGGCCAGTACGAACGTGGTTGCCATCAGCAACGCGGTAGCCACGGTGGCGAACAGAGTCAGCGCGAAGGAAGCGAGGAAGATGTCCCAGTGCCGGATGGTGACGTCGCTGTGCAGGACGTAGCGAGCGAACAACCAGGTCTCGGCGAATGCGGCGACTCCAGGGATGGCGATCGCCGAGACGCGGCCACACACGACGGCGGCGAGTCCGGCCGGCGCACCGACCACGTACTCGAGCGTGCCTTCCCAGCGGTCCGTCTGGATGATCCAGCCTCCGCTGAAGAGCGCAAACCACCACAGCGACATGTAGAACGGTGCCAGCGACGCGGCGCCGGCCAGATCGGGACGGCCGTTGTGACTCAGGATCATCGCGAAGATTCCGCCGTACACGGGCGCAGTGAGCAGAGGCACGAGCAGATCGGGATACCGGCGGTAGAAACGCAACTGCAGGACGAACCCGGCGCGGAGCGCAGTCATCTCAGACCTCCAGCCCGCGGTCGCCGATGAGCTGGAAGTAGACGTCCTCCAGTGACGGCCTGAGCGTGTGCAACGAGGTGATTCCACGATCGGCTGCGAAGTGGAGCACTCGCGTCAGACCTTGATTCGAGTTGACGAGGACCCGCACGCTGTCTCCGGTGACTGTGGCGGATCTGACCCCTGGGAGGGCGGACAGTTCCGCGATCGCCGCCATGTTCGGGTCGTCGAACTCGATTCCCCGGACGGCAGACACGAGCTCGGCTACCGCGCTCGGCGAACGGGTCGCGACGATCGCGCCGTCCCTGACGAAACTGACCCGGTCGCACAGGGCCTCCGCCTCGGCCATGTCATGCGTGGCCAGCAAGATTGTCCGCTGTTCGCTCCGCAATTCACCGATCAGGGTGCGGAACTCGTGGGCTGCGACCGGGTCCATGCCCATCGTCGGCTCGTCGAGGAACAGTACTCGCGCGTCGCCGATCAAGCCACGAGCCAAGTGCAGCCGCTGCTTCATGCCCCGGGAGAACGTCTCGACCCGTGCATCGGCCTTCGACTCCAGACCGAGTCGGTGCAGCAGCTGGCCGACTCGATCCCGCAGTACGGCGCGGGGCACTTTCTGTGCGGCGCCCCAGAACTCGAGGTTCTCTCGAGCGGTGAGCCGCGAGTACAGGCCGCGCTCTCCACCGAGGACGACCCCGATGAGCCGCCGGACCTCGCGGCTGTGCTGGACGACGTCGCGGCCACAGATCATCGCCTGCCCTTGGGTCGGCAGGAGGACTGTGCTGAGGATCTTGACCAGGGTGGTCTTGCCTGCACCGTTCGGTCCGAGGAGCCCGTGCACCTCGCCTTCCAAGACGCTGAGATCGAGGCCGCGCAGCGCCCGGACCGGTGCCTTCTTCTTCCGGGTGAACTCCCGAACGAGGCCGACCGTCGCAATCGCGGTGGTGACCGATGCTGCGGGTGTCAAGACGTCCTGTGGCGCCCGTTCGCTGATAGCCAGTGTCATCCGATGCTCCTTGAAAGCGTCGTCCTCGAGTTGGGTGTCCAGTCCGTGAGGAGCTGGCAAGAACCAATCTCGGGGAGCGACCTATTGCATCGGTATCAACCGGATATTTGCTGCGATAGCCGCCGCGATAGCGACGCAATAGCGACGCGATGGGCACCGGCCGCAGGCTGGAGTCATCAACCCGCCCACGAAGGAGAATCAAAGATGTCGATCAAGAAGGCGCTCATCGCCCCGGCCACTGTCGCGCTGCTCCTGGCAGGCCTGACCACCGGTCCTCAGGTGACCACGTCCGGCCTCAGCGAAACTCAGACGCCGAGCACCGTGACGACGGACCTGGTCGTCGCCGACGGCCCGGTGGTCCCTAGCGGAGACACGCCGTGGACGTGAGAGGCCCTTGGCCCTTCCGCTGCTCGAGCAGAGTGGTGATGTCGGCGCGCACTGCTGCTGCGCCGCCGGTGTCCAGGAGGGATTCCCGGATCGTGACGGCCTGAGTGAGGTACAGCATGGCCTGCTCGGCGTTCTGCAGCCGGATGCTCAGTCGGCCAAGGTCATGCAGGATGTGTCCCTCGCCGACGAGATCGCCACTGGCCCGCACCATGGCGAGTACCTCCTGGAGGGTTCGCTCGGCTGCCGAGAATTCGCCCTGGCAGGTCAGCAGCTGGCCTAGGCGGCGCAAGGCCAGCGCCTGTCCGCGATCGAAGCCTACCGACCGACAGATTCCCAGCGCCTCGTCAAGAGACGAGCGCGCCCGCGCAAAGTCCGGCATACGGATCAGAATGTGCGCCATCTCAACGAGCACGTGAGCACGCCCGACGATGTCCCCGGCCGTGATGAAGTACTGCTCAGCCAGCTCGTACTGCGCTAGCGCGGCGTCATCGGCGCCGCTACTCCGCTGGATCAGGGCCTGGTCACGGTGGCACAGTGCACGACCACTAGGGTCCTCGATGTCCACGAAGAGTTTCAGTGCGGCGTCGAGGTAGGAGCCCGCTGCGCCGTACTCGCCTCGACTCAGATGCAGCGCGCCCAGGGAGCGCAAGACCGCCGCCTGGCCGCGAAGATTGCCGGCCGCACGCACCGCCTCCAACGCCACTCGATGCGTGCTCTCCCACAACTCCGGATAGCCGCGGGCCTCGAACAAGGTCACCAATGTGGTGGCGAGCTGCCAGCAGGACTCGTCCAGACCCGACTTGGCGGCGAGATTGACAAGGTTCGCCAGGTTTTCGTGCTCAGACTCCAGCCAGGCCAGCGGATCCATGAGCTGCCGTCGTACCAGGTCGGCTGGGAGATGCCATTTCTCCGCCTGGCCCGGGACTATGGTGTACGGACCGCCGTAGATCTGCAGGTGGGCCTGCTCCACCAGTGCCGTCCAGCCTCCGACCAATCGCCGGATCGCCGGGGCCTGGTCGGCCGGCGTGATCTCCGCGGTCAGTCGGTCGTGCGCGAACATCCGCACGGTCTGCGGCAAGCTGCACCGGTATTCTCCAGCTGAATCCATCGCCGTGATCTCAAGCAGCCGCAGGTCGATCAGGGGGTCGAGAAGATCAGCCGGCGACGGTCCTCGATCGTCGGCCAGTGCAGCCCCTACCCAGCTCGGCATCGTCGTACCGTCGGCCAGAGCCAGCAGACAGAGCAACCGCCGGTCGGGTGCTGCCAGCCCTTCATAGCTGAGTCTCAGGCTGGCTCGGATCGAGAGTTCGCCGTGCGCGAGCTCGTCCAGCCGTAGATGCTCGTCCTGGAGCCGACGGACCATCCAGCTCAGCGGCCAATGAGGGCGGGCCGCCAGCCGAGCCGCGATGATGCGCAGCGCGAGCGGCAACCCGCCGACGAGCTGCACCAGCACCCGGGCGGCGTCCGCCTCGTCCAGCACGCGGCTTTCACCGATGGCCTGCCCGAGCAGCTGGACCGCCAGATCCCCGCCGAGCGGCTCGAGGCCGAACCGACCATTGATGGGCAGGCTGGTCAACCGGTTGCGGCTGGTGATCGCCACCGCGCTTCGTCCGCTACCGGGTAGCAGGGGGCGAACCTGTGCTTCGTTGTCGGCATCGTCGAGCACGACCAGGATTCGCCGGTCGGCGAGCAGGCTGCGATACAGCTCCGCCCGCTCGTCAAGCGGCTCAGGGATCGCCTGGCCAGGGAGACCCAAGGCCCGCAGGAATCGACCCAGTACCTGGGCAGGACCGAGTGGCTGACCGCACGTTCCACGCAGGTCGCAGTAGAGCTGGCCGTCCGGGTAGTGATCGTCCGCCAACCGGTAGGCGACGTGGGTGGCCATCGTGGTCTTGCCGACACCTGGCCCACCTGTCAGCAGCACCACCGTAGCGGCTGCACGCTGCAGCGACGGCGTCAGCGCCGTACAGATCTCCTTGATCAGCGTGTCGTCCGCGACGAAATCCACCACGTCAGCAGGCAACTGGCGGGGCACGACCCTCTCGGAGGCTGCCAGTGCCGGCGCCACCTCCACCTCGGCCCCGCCTGTCGCTTCGGCCCCGCCGGTCACGTCGGGGTCATCGGCCAGAATCGCGTCCGCAAGATCACGCAGGTCCTTGCCGGGGTCGAGTCCGAGCTCGTCCGCGAGCATCCGTCGGACCTGCTGATAGCTCTCCAGAGCTTCTGCCTGTCGCCCTGATCGATGCAAGGCGACCATCAGGTGGCCGCGCAGCCGCTCGCGCAATGGGTGCTCGGCGACCAGACGCTGGAGTTCGCTGACCAACTGCTCGTGGCGGCCGAGCTCGAGCTCCAGCCGAAGGCACACCTCCAGCGCTTCGATCCGGCTTTCGTCCAAGGAAGCGGCGATGTTCGCGATGGCCTCGTGGGGGAGCCCGGTCAGGCTGGGGCCTCGCCACAACTGCTCTGCGGCGCGAAGGAGTTCAATTGCTGCGGCCGGGTCACCCGCCCGGGCCAACTCACGACCCGCCCGCACGAGGCCGCGAAACCGGTTGAGATCGGTGGAGTCCTCCGGCGCTATGAGCAGATAGCCGTGGGCCCGAGTCTCAACGGTCGCATCGACGCCCCCCGTGGCCAGAATCTTGCGGAGACCCGAGACGCAGATCTGAATTTGGGTGCGGGCTGTTGCCGGCGGATCCTCGCCCCAGACAAGGTCGACCAGAGAGCTGACATCGACCACTCGGTTGAGATTGAGGACCAGTGCGGCGAGCACCACTTCCTGCCGGCCCGGCGGAATACGCACAGGTCTCGAGGCATCGCCGACCTCGAATGGTCCGAGAACCCGAAAGAGGTACGACTCTCCGGGGACGCCGCCGAACGGACTAAAGGATGCCATCTGGACCTACTCGACCGCAGACAGGGCGGCGCGGTGAGGCCATGAATCGTTCTGATACTCCACAGCTACTCCCTCGAGGGCGACACAAGGGCGTGCGATTCCGATCCGTTCGACTCGGAACACTCGCAGTGACGCGCATTGGACCGCTGCTGCTCCGGACAGGGCGCCCAGTTCACTCATTATTGACCGGCCTCACGCGATGCCTTCCAGGACCGCGTCAGTATGTCGTGCGTCGCATGCCGTAGGCAACTAGATGGCAAACCTTTCATCTGCCGTGTATGTAACGTTCCCTACAGAGGGTAATCGTGTCCTTCATGGCAGTCAAGGAGATCGTCTCGGCGTGTATATCGATGAAGACCCCAGGGAGCCGAGCGAATCAGGCAGGCTGACCGATCCTGCTGCGCAGCAGGCGGGTGTCCCTCGGCAGGTCCCACCCCACTACCCCGGTGATCACGCCCCGGTCGGCATAGGTGACGGCGAACCTCCCGATGCCTGGATCGCCTGCTGCGATGACGGGCTGAGATGTGTTCGAGAACGTGCCGTATGCCTGGATTCTGGTCTCGTAATGGTCGGTCCAGAAGTAAGGGATCGGTGCGTAGGGTTTGCCCAGGCCAAGCAGCGTTTGTGCAGCGGCCATGCCCTGCTCGGTAGCGTTCATCCGGTGTTCGACCCGCATCCGTCCGAACTGCGGGTGCGACCAACTGGCGACGTCTCCGGCGGCTACCACGTTAGGGCCCGCTTGGCACAGCGCGTCACAGTCGACGCCGTCTGTCAGGGACAACCCGCTGGTGCGCAGCCAGTCGGTGTTGGGCACCGATCCGGTCGCGAGCAGCACGACATCGGCGGGCAGGAGGTTCCCGTCGGCCAACTCGACGCCGCACACCCGCTCGCTGCCGGCCAGCGCGGTCACCACGGCGCCCATCCGTAGCCGCACATCGTTCGCGGTGTGTAGCTCGGCGACCAGTCCTCCGATCAACGGACCGAACTGGGTGATCATCGGTGCGGGCAGGGGGTCAACGAGGGTGACATCGAGTCCGAGGGTGGCGGCCACGGCGGCGACCTCGGATCCCAGGAACCCGGCTCCGACGACCACGACCGAGCGCGCGCTCGCCAGTTCGTCGCGCAGAGTGAGCGCGTCGGTCATGGTGCGGAGCGTATGCACACCCTCCAAGTTGCGATGGAAGGGCGGAACTCGGGCTCGCACTCCAGTCGCGATGACCAGCCCGTCGTACTCGAGTGTGTCCCCTGTGGACAGTGCGAGCCGTTGTCCTGCCACATCCAACCCGACGGCCCGTACCCCGAGCTCCCACCGAACATCCGCAGTACAGGGCAGCTCAGCCTTGCTCGGTTCCCAGGCGCCCGCCAGTACCTGCTTCGACAGCGGCGGGCGGTCGTACGGCATCAGCGGCTCGTCGCCGATCACCCGGATCGGAGCGTCGTACCCCTCCCGCCGCAGTGTTTGTGCAGCTGCCAAACCGGCCGCAGAGGCCCCTACGACGGCGATCACGACTCGTCCAAGGCGATGGCCAGCGCCGGGCAGACCCTCGCCGCCTGCCGTACGTCCTCGTGTGACCCAATAGGCGGCCTGTTGTCCAGCAGCACCACGATTCCGTCTTCGTCCCGCTGGTCGAACACATCCGGGGCCAGAAGCACACATTGCCCAGCGCCGACGCACGTGTCCTGGTTGACATCAATCTTCATAGCCAGCTCCTCTTTGTGATCGAATTTCGCTCCCGCTCACCAGGTGACCGGGAGCGAGTGCACGCCGTAAATGATCGAGTCGTGTTTGAATGCGACGTCCTCGATCGGAGTCGCCAGCCTCAATGTGGGAATGCGGCGGTACAGGGTTCCGTAGACGACCTGCAGTTCCATCCGCGCAAGCGCCTGTCCCAGGCACTGGTGTACGCCGAACCCGAAAGCCTGGTGGTGGCGAACTGGATGGCGTATGTCGAGCCGGTCCGGATCAGGCAGTCCCGGGAACACCCGCCCAGTGCGGTTGCCTGCCTCGAGGGCCAGGATGACGCCTTCTCCCCGGCGTACCAGCTTGCCGCCGACCTCGACGTCTTCAATAGCCGTACGGCGCAGGCCGGAGTGCACGATTGACAGATAGCGCAATAGCTCCTCAACCGCGCCTGCGACTACTTGCGGATCGTCGGTCGCGCGCAGATCGGCTAGCTGGTCGGGGTGTTCCAGCAGGGCTGCGGTGCCCAGCGCGATCATGTTCGCAGTGGTTTCGTGTCCGCCGGAGAGGATCAGCATCGCCATGGTGACGACTTCGTCCCGGCTCAGCCGGGCAGTTCGCATTTGCTCCACCACTAGCGCGCTGATCACGTCATCACCTGGTTGGGCGTCCTTGGCCTCGACCAGTCGGTGCAGGTATTCGCCCAGTTCCCGAGCGGCACCGAGCGCATCGTCCTGGGTTGCCGTGCTCGAGGCAAGGACTGTGCTGACCCGGTGGAAGAACTCGTGGTCTGCGTACGGTACGCCGAGCAGCTCACAGATCACCGACAGCGGCACGGGAAGTGCGAACTCGCTCACCAGATCGACCGGGCGCGCCCTCGCCAGCATGCGGTCGATGAACCCGTCCACGATCTGCTGCACGCGTGGACGCATCGCTTCGACCCGTTTGACCATGAACTTCCCGGTCAGCATCCGGCGCCGGGCGTCGTGGTCGGGGTTGTCCATCAGGACGAACGGTGGAACGCCGTCTCGTTGCACCGAAACTGCCGCGGAACTGACGGGGTAACCAGGCTTCCGCACATCAGAGCTGAACCGCTGGTCGGTCAGTACTGAGCGTTGCAACTCGTAGTCGGTGACCAGCCAGGGCGTCTCACCGTTCCAGATCCGCACCCGCGCTATGCGGTCCACCTGTCGCAGTGCCGGTGCCGGATCGAACGGGCACTTCCTGGCCCGCTCCATTGGATAGGCGGGCAGGTTCTCCGTCATCGCAACTCCTGAATCATGTATGGAAGAACTCCCTCAATCCGCTGCACTCACCAGGTAACAGGCAACTCATAGAGCCCGTAGATGCTGGCGTCGTTCTTGAAGGACAGCTTGTCCGGTGATGTCGCGAGGGCGAGTCCGGGAACCCTGGACACCAAGGCGTCGAAGACGATCTGCAGTTCGAGGCGGGCAAGGTTCTGTCCGAGACACTGATGGGCGCCGAAGCCGAAGGCGAGATGACCGCGGGCGCTGCGTTCCACATTGAGCGTGTCGGGGTCGTCGAAGACCTGCGGATCACGGTTCGCAGCTTGCGTCAGCCCAATGACGGCTTCACCCGCATGGATGACAGTTCCGCCGATCTCGGTATCCTCGACGGCAACTCGGAGTGCTGCGGATTCGGCGATGGTGAAATATCGTAGAAGCTCCTCGACGGCTCCGGGTGTCTTGCTGGGGTCGTTCCTGATCACGTCGAGTTGCTCAGGATTCTCGAGTAGCGCGAGGGTGCCGAGCGAGATCATGTTCGCGCTCGTCTCGTGGCCGGCGACCAGCAGCAAGAACGCCAGCCCGACCAGATCGTCGTGATCGGCAGTGCCTGCTTCGCGTTGCTTCAGGATCTGCCGACCGAGCAGGTCATCGGTCGGCTGTGCTTCTTTGCCGCTGACCAGGTCGTCCAAGTAGTTCCGAAGCTCACCGATCGCCGCCATGCGTTCGTGCGGGTCGACGGAATAGCCCACCATCTTGTGGGAATTGGTCTGGAAGAACTCGTGATCAGCGTAAGGGACTCCGAGGAGATCGCAGATCACCAGCGATGGGACCGGAAGCGAAAGTGCCGCGACCAGATCGGTCGGCTTCGGTCCGGAGAGCATCTCGTCCAGGCAATCGTCGACGATCTGCTGGATACGTGGGCGCATGGCGTTGATCCGTTTGAGAGTGAACTCTCCTAGCACGGCGCGTCGTGCCGGCCCATGCTGTGGCGGATCCATCACGATGAGCGACGGCTTGAAGTCATCGGGTGGTGGTGGTGCGTCCACGAGCAGCGGGAACTTGGGGTTCTGCCGACTGGAGCTGAACTTCGGATCGGTCAGCATCTGGCGAACACCTTCGTGCGTGCTGATCGCCCATGCTTCGCCTCTGGGTAGTCCGACCTTTGCTATCGGCGTCTCTGCACGCAATCGCGCGTATTCCGGTGGAGGGGAGAACGGGC
This sequence comes from Kribbella yunnanensis, assembly GCF_039529655.1. Lineage (NCBI taxonomy): Bacteria > Bacillati > Actinomycetota > Actinomycetes > Propionibacteriales > Kribbellaceae > Kribbella > Kribbella yunnanensis. Next base: position 317,546 of record NZ_BAAANF010000023.1, read on the forward strand.
ATGTCCGCTCGATCGGCATCTGCTGCATTTCCTGGCCACTCCTAATGTTGGCAACTTGCCGCCAATACTAGGAGCTGTTCACCAGTGATCCGCTCAACTTGGAACAAGTGATAGAGACCGCGGTGGAAGTGACTCAACTGAAGATATTCACCGAATTTGCATTGCCGGAAAGGATCAGGATTTGAAGATCTCGTCCATCCAGCCGGTCATCTCCTGGGCGAGCCGAAGGCGGTTGGCGGCTTGGCAGTGGTCTGCGCCGCCAGTTGCCGCGTCGAGCCTGACCAGCTTCTTGCGGGTGGATCGAATTTCTGCGTTCCAGGAGTCGCTCTGCTGCTGGAAGGTGTTACCCTCCCCGCCGCCCACGATGGAGAGAAACGGGACCGTGACGATCTGGGGGTCCGCGACGAACCGGCCGAGGCGCTGCTCGAGCTGCTCCTCGTCCTGGTCAGGTACGCCGGCCTTCCAGTAGATCACTGCGTTGTTGCGCAGCGTGGCAGTACTGGGCCGCCTACCGGATGCCGCCATCTGTCGGTACAGAGCACGGCTGGCCGTCACCAGTTCGACCGGCCGCGGAAACGGAGTACTCGCGATGACCGTGGCGAAGCGCTTCTCGTGCCCCGCGGCGCGTGTCGCCCAGTATCCGCCAAGGCTGTATCCCATCATGGCCATGTGCCCCGGCTTGGCGCCGAAGTCGGCAACCAGGAGGTCGACGATGGCGCCGATGGGTTTCTCGGGTTCCATCTCCCAGTGCAGGTCGTCCTTCATAGTGATGCCCTGCCCAGGTAGGTCGGCCAGTGCCACCGAGTAGCCGGCGTCGAAGACGTTGCGGCCCACGGTGAACAACGTCTCTTCGTACCCGGTGTCCGCGCCGCCCAGGCAGAGCACGACCGGCGCGTTCTTGTTCGGGTTCTGCAGGAAAACACCGGGCAGATGCTTGCCTTTGTACGGAACCTTGAAGAAGGTGGCCGGCAGGCCCGAGTCTTGCACCGCAAGCTTGAACGCAGTCTGCTGCTTGGCGTAAATGCTCTCGAAGACCGCTCCGAGCGGCGCGAACTGCCAAGCGGAGCGGTAGCTCGCGAACGCTTTGAATCGCGCCTGCGCCGACTGCCGCTTCCACCCTTTCGCTTTCCACTCGTCGGCCTGCTTGTCCTGCCGTTCGCCGGATGCCTGGAAGGCTGTGACCCAGCTGTCGGCGTCACCGTCCTTGATCGATTGGGCGACGTAGAACAACTCGCCCGGCGACAGTCCGCCGGTGTCGCTCCAGGCGAGTGCAATGACGAAGAACAGATCCATGTCAGGATCGTTGAACCGGTACTTGGTCGAAACGCGGGCAGTCGAATAGTCCCGTTCTCCGAATGGATCGGCCGGTTTCGCGGACTTCTGGGCCACCGCGATCGTGCCGGCACCAAGGCCGGCCACGACCGTCGCCGTGCCAGCTCCGAGGAGGAGTGATCGTCTGTCCAAGCTACCGCTCATCATTGCCTCCTGATCGATACGGCTTCGTTCGCCGCTGACGAGTCGTTATGCACATGTTGCCGCTCGGTGCGTGGTTTACTGCGGCAGGCAACAGAAATATGATCTGTTCTGCGTTGATCTCGCGACGCTCACGATGATCGATGATTCACTTAGTGTCAAGAAGGTGGCGTCGATCCAGGCCCATGGCAACCATCAGGAGGACGATGTGTACGTCGATCACGCCGAGTACCCCAAGTCGCTGGATGATGTGCCGCAAGCGGCCCGTGACAGTGAACGGATCGGCTATGACGCCCATTGGGTCAGCGAGACGACCGGCGACCCGTTTGTCGCAGCGGCGGTGGCTGCGACGGTGACCAGCAAGGTCGGAGTCGGTACCAATATCGCTGTCGCGTTCGCGCGGAACCCGATGACCGTTGCCGCCTCAGCCAGCGATATTCATCGCCTCAGTGACGGCCGGTTCATTCTCGGGCTCGGGACCCAGGTCAAGGCTCACATCACACGCCGGTTCTCCATGCCGTGGTCGCATCCCGTGGCCAGAATGCGGGAGTTCGTCCTAGCTGCCCGTGCGATCTGGGCGCATTGGAACGACGGCCTTCCTCTCGACTTCGAGGGTGAGTTCTATCGGCATACACTGTCCAGCCCGGTGTTCATGCCCTCCCCGAACCCACACGGCTCTCCTCCGGTGTTCCTGGCCGGTGTCGGAAAGCAGATGACCGAGGTCGCTGGGGAGGTGGCTGACGGATTTCTCGCCCACACGTTCACAACACCGCAGTACCTCCGCCAGGTCACCCTGCCGGCCCTCGAGCGTGGTCGCGCGAAGCGCGGGCGTGACCTGGACGACTTTGTGGTCAGCGGCGTCTGCAATGTCCTGATCGACGATGACCATTTCGGCCGATCGCTGGCGAAGGTCAAGCAGCAGATAGCCTTCTACGCCTCGACTCCCGCCTACCGTCCAGTGCTGGAACTCCATGGATGGTCCGACCTCGGAGAAGAACTGCACCGGCTGACGGTCGCCAAACGTTGGGATTCCCTTGCGGAGGCGGTCGATGACGAGGTGGTCGAGGCGTTCGCTGTGATCGGTACACCGGACTCGCTCGCTCAGCAGGTCGCAGACCGGTTCGGAGGTGCTCTCGATCGAGTCACGCTCGGCATCTACGGCGAGATCGAACCAGGCGAGCGTGAAGGGATTCTCAACGCCCTACGTGCCGGGCGTCACCGGTCCAGATGACTAATGCCGGGCTCGTAGCGCTTGCGAAGCTCGCGTTTGAGAATCTTGCCCGCGCCCGATACCGGAAGGGCGGCAACGAAATCCGTACTGCGTGGTGCCTTGTATCCGGCGATGAGGGCTTTCACATGGTAACGAAGATCGTCGTGGGTGAGTGCCGAACCAGGCTGGAGGACGACGACCGCGTGTACTCTCTCGCCCCAGTCGGGGTCGGGGATTCCGATCACGGCGCAGGATGCGACGGCGGGGTGCTGGGCGACGGCGTTCTCCACCTCAGCGGAGTACACATTCTCCCCACCCGTGACGATCATGTCTTTGATCCGATCGACGACGAACAGATAGCCGGCCTCGTCCAGGTAACCAAGGTCGCCCGTGTGCATCCAGCCGTCGCGGAGCGCTTCCGCGGTCTCGCGGGGCTGGTTCCAGTACCCGGTCATCACGTGTCCGCCGCGAACCAGGATCTCGCCGATCGCGCCGGCAGAGAGTTCGTTGTCATCGGGGTCGACGATCCGGAGCTCGGTATGCGGTGCTGCGCGGCCGGCAGACCGTCGCAACGTCTCATCACAATGGTCTTCGGGGGTGAGGACGGTGATCAGGGATGCGAGCTCGGTCATGCCGAATCCCTGGGTCAAGGTCACACTTGGAAGAACCTCCATGGTTCGTTCGATCACGGCCTGGGCGATCGGCGAGGCGCCGTACAGGATGCCCTGGAGACTGGCCAGGTCGTAGTCGGCGATCGCAGGATGGTCGACCAGTACTTGGATCATTGCGGGTACCAGCAAGGTCTTGGTGACGCGGTGCTGCGCGATCGCGGTAAGCACTGCAATCGGTTCGAATGCAGGTATGAACACTTGCGTCGCCCCTTGAGCGAGCGCGGTGTACCAGGTTGCCAGATCGGCGAGATGGAACATGGGAGCCGCGTGGAGCACCCGGTCGCCGGGTGAGACGAACCAACCGCTGGCTGCCGCACCGAGGCTTGAGGTGAACAGATTCGCGTGTGAGAGCTGGACCCCCTTGGGGAGCCCGGTGGTGCCGCCGGTATAGAACACGCCGGCCAGGTCCTCGCCACCGCGGCGAGCGTCTTCGATCGGCTCGGCTGCGTCGATCATGTCCTGGTAGCAGAGCGCGCCTGCTGGCTGAGGAATGTCGCCGATGTGTATCACGGTCGTGAGTTCCGGGTGTGCCTCCCGCAGGACGGGTATCAGGTCGGCGAAAGTGTCGTCGACGAACAACACGGTCGTCGACGAATCTCGCAGTGAGTAGGCGATCTCGGCCGGGCTCCACCGGATGTTGACCGGGTTGAGTACTGCGTTCGCCCACGGGACGGCGAGAAGGTACTCGTGGTAATGGTCGGAGTTGAGCGACAGCATCGCGACCCTGTCGCCGGCCTTGACGCCGAGACCACGCAGGGCGCCGGCGAGCCGAGCCACCCGTTCGGCAACCTCCTTGACCGTGCGCTGTCGGTCGCCGCAGATGGTCATCACTGCATCCGGTGTCTGCTGAACCGCGCGGTGCAGCCCTTGCGTCAAGTACATGACTGTCCTTCCGCTCTTCGATTGTGAACTCCGACGAGTCTCATGGTGGACAGGGTGACGTTCGCAGATCTCGACTGTCAAGGAGGTACCCACACTCAAGTGAATCCCTGAAAGCCTGGATTGTCGCCATCGAATGGTCTGAAGTGGGCCGGACGGCCGTGCCCTGGGCTAAGCTGCGAGGCGATCGTTCGGAAGGAGCATGGGCCATGACTTTGGACAACGTCGCGTCATCCGCTCCGCGTCGCGGGACCCGGCCACGCAATCGCCGCACCCTCATCGTCGCTGCGGCCGCCGACCTCTTCTTCCAGCGTGGCTTCGACCAGATCGGCATGAGCGACATCGCTGACGCGGTCTCGATCGGCCCTTCAGCCTTGTATCGGCACTTTTCCGGGAAGCAAGACCTCCTGTACGAAGTCATCCGGGACGGATTGGCGCCCATCAGGGGAGTGGTGGAGAGTCTGGACCTGCGGGATCGGAAAGCCGCGCTGTCGCGGTTGGCGGGACTGGCGCTTGACCGCCGCCAGCTCGGAGTCTTGTGGCAGCGCGAGGCGCGGCAACTATCCGGCGACAATCGAGAGTTGATCCGGGCGGAGGTCCGCGCCATCGGGCGACTCGTCGCCGACCGGGTTCGCGTCGCTAGACCTGACCTGCCAGGGCCGGCAACGGTTCTCCTCGGCTGGGCGCTCCTCTCGGTGTTCAGCAGTAGTTCGTTCCACCATCTCAACCTTCCTCGTGCTCAGTACGAAGAACTACTCAGTGAGCTCTTCGCGACGGTGCTCGACAGCCCGGTGGCAGAAATCTACGGTGAGCGGCCAGCCGGCCTGTCGGCCTCAGGGATCAGCCCTCGGTCGCGCCGGGAAGCCCTTCTGGCCAAGGCGATCCAGATGTTTGCCGACCATGGGTACATGGGCGTTGGCATCGAAGACATCGGCGCGGCCGTTGGGATTGCCGGCCCCAGTATCTACAACCATTTTCCGACCAAGCGCGACTTGCTCGTCACAGCCCTCGAGCGTGCCGCAGCCGTCCTGTTCATGGACTTGGCTGCCGTTTATGCCGATGCCGCGGATCCGGCTGAAGCACTCAGCGGACTCATCCGGTCCTATGTCGAGTTCACCATGCAACACCACGGTGTCGTCGGTCTGATGATCACCGAGCAGGAGCATCTGCCTGAGCGGCTTCGAGCCACCAGCCGTCAGACGCAGCACGATTACGTCAGCGAATGGGTTCAGCTGTATCTCGAGCTCAACCCAGACCAGGACCCGATCGCGGCACGGATCCGAATCCAGGCCGCGCTCTCGATAGCAAATGACCTGGCCCGGACGCCCCGACTGCGACTCGTCGGCCTGGAGGAAACGGTGGGTGCCATCTGCAGGCGCCTGCTGATGGACGACCAGCAAGTTCGTTCCGTGAAGGCGCCGGGCAGCCGCTCCTCTTGAACGCTCGCTACGCGAGCAGGCCTTGTCGTGGCCTGAGCCTCTTGTCCTGCAGCTCAGCTCAGACTGCGAATACGGGCTCCAGTGCCGAGAGTCGAGGCATCAGGAGTCCAACTTGACGCGCTTCGGCGAGCACGTCCCTGGCGTAGAGGCCCGCGCCTTCTCGAGACATGTGTCCTGTCCGCTCCACCTCGTCCATGATGAAGCTGTACATGTTCTTCCCGGCCAGCATTCTCTGAAGGAGAAAGCCCACTAGCCCAGCAGGTATGCGAGAGAGGAGGGCCATGCCTCGGCCCGAGGTTCCGCCCCTGGCCTTCACCAGCGGGATCATCTCTCGCATCAGTAGGACGGATTCCGTGACGGCCTGTCGCGAGGCGACCAGCTTGGCTTGCCCCCCGGCCGCAAGTCCTTGGGTAAGGAGTGCAGCGTCCAGGAGGAAGTGGACCCAGAGCCAGCTGCGGAAATCCGGCTGCTCGGACACCTTGAAGCCGGCCTTCTTGAAGAGATCCCGGACGTCCTGGTATCGCTCAGAGCGGTTGGATCCCTCGGTGAAGCCCATGAAGATGTTCTGCACGACGCCACCGCGGAGGGTTGAGCCGGTGAATCCGCCTCCGCCGCCGGGGAACCCCCAGACAACCTGGTTGGCGGGCAGCTGGGATGTGACGGTCGACGGCTCCGCCCAGAGGTTGCCGAACATCAAGACCGTGGCGTCGCCGATGCGCGAGCTGAGGAAGCTGACGGCGTTATTCAGCTGGTCGTGGTTGACACTGAGTACGATCAGGTCGTAGTCATGCCCTGAGTCCAGGTCCTCCCGTAGCGTAATCGGCCACGGTTGCGAGACCGGGGCGCCTCGGCCTACCCGCCCATCCCGGATCTGTAGCTCGACCATGGAGCCGAGTGCGGCCGACCGACCCGGCCGGACGTAGAACTCGACCTGGTGTCCGGCCTTCTCCAGTGCCCAGCCGTAGAGTGTGGCGATCGTGCCGCGCCCGAACATCAAAACCTTCATGGGGTCTCCCAGTTGATGGACAGCAAAGCTGCTCCGTAGACAGAGTCGAACATGCGGAACCCGACCTCACTGCCCGGTCTGGCCAGTGCGAGCGAGAGGAAGCCGCGGTACAGGAAGCTCGGCCAACGGCGGATCGGTGTGGCTTGCTGTCATGAATTTCCCCGAATGCTTTCCAATGATCCCTGCCGTCAACGGTAGCGCTCGAAGCTGGGCGAGAAGTCCGTCTTGGTGGAAGTGAGAACAACTGACGCTGGAGCGACTCAATTCGCCACGGCGATGACCTGCTGGAAAACCGATGTCACGTGCGGTTCACTATGCGGGTGAATGCGGAACCTACCGATGAGGATGGCTTGCGCTCCGACGCGGTGCGTAACCGCGCAAGGATCGTAGAGACGGCCCACGAACTTTTCCGCACCCGCGGCATCGACGTTCCCATGAGCACTATCGCCCGCCGTGCCGGTGTCGGCGTGGCGACGGTCTTCCGGCGTTTTCCAACCAGGGACGCGCTGGTGACGGAGGTGTTTGCCGAGCAGATATCGCGCTGCCAGGCGCTGCTGGACGAAGCCGTCGACGACCCGGACCCGTGGCGGGGCTTTCGTCGGCTCATCGAGTTCACCTGCGCCGAGCAGTTGAAGGACCGCGGATTCTCCGAGGCGTTTCTGGCCGTGTTCGCCGACGAGATCGACTACCAGCGGCGGCGGAGAGATGTCGAATCCGCATTCGAAAAGCTCGTTCGCCGCGCAAAAGAGGCTGGTCGGTTACGGCTGGATTTCGCCCGCAGCGACTTGGTCATGGTTCTGCTGGCCAACGGGGGATTGTGCCACGCCCCGCCGGAACACGCGGACGAGCTTTCCCGCCGATTCGTCGCATACCTTCTGCAAACCTTCAGCACCGACGCCCCCGGACAACGCGAGCCACTTCCTCCAGCCCGCCCGCTTGGCCTGCACCACGCACAGGGCCAGGATGAGGACGTCTGACACCGGCGTGGCAGGGGTCAGGTGGAGTCCTGGAACTGGCGTTCCGGGTTCAGGACTCGGTCTTGATCAACAATCTTCGTGGTTGTGGATATCGAAGAAGGACCATCGGGGCCTGATGAGCGGCCCGCCGTTTGGTCGGTTGCCCGTGCCATCGAGTTGCTGGACCGCGCTATCGACGCTGTCGGCGTCCAGTTGATGCGCTCGGAAGGGTTGCGGTTCGACTGGACGGATGACTCGGCGGTCTTGTTGCCGCGGCCCGGGCGTGCTCGGCGTTCGAGGGCTCCCGGAGTGTCGGCCGATGATGTCGAGCAAGAGGTCAGGCAGGGCATCGAGCCGCCGTGATGCACGGAGTCCTGGAATTGCGGATCGGGGTTCTCATGGGGTGGTGCTGAGGCGATCTTCGTGGCTGTCAATCGGACAGCTCTGTGGAGGTCTCAGTGAACGAGGTCGGGTATGTAGTGTCGCCGGAGGAACGGCGGCGGTTGCTTGAGGCAAATAAGGCGGCGGCGCAGTTCTTCAGGCGTGAGCTGCTGCGGTCGAGGGGGACCTGGCCTGAGTCTTACCTTGCAGCGCGTGGCTTGCGGCATGTGCTGACGGTTGAGTCGGACTGGAAGGTCGGCTATGCGCCGGACACCTGGTCGAGCCTGACAGACCATCTGCGCGCACAGGGTTTCGACAACGGGACGCTGGTTCGGGCAGGACTGGTCGAGTGGACTGCGCAGGGTGATGCCGTTGACCGGCATCGTGACCGGTTGATGATAGTGGCTCGCGACTATCGCCTGTCGCCGGTGGGATTCATCGGCATCGCTCCGGACGGCCGGGCGCAGGCAGCGACTCCTGCGAACACGGTTCATCGACCGACCAATGTCCTGATCGGTATCGAGGAGCAGCGGGACTTGCTGAGGCAGGGCGCGGTGCCGGTGATCGTCGAGCATCCGATGGATGCCGTTGCGGTGACGTGGTTGAGCCGTGAGATGGGTGGGCAGTGGGCGGGGATTCCGACGTGCGGAGAACCGCTTTCGACAGCCCAAGCACGGATCTTGCGGCGGCACACCCCAGGCGACAAGGTCATTGTCGCGTTGAGCGGTGACTTGCCAGCACGCAGACAGGCCGCCGGGTACGTCGCGGATTTGGCGATGTTCTTCGATCGAGTCCGTGCGATCGATGTCCCGGCGGGGGCGGCTGTGGAGACGATGCAGGACGACGGCGCCAGGCAGCTCCATGACCTGCTGGCGAACGCTCGACCGCTGATGACTTACAAGATCAGTGGCAGAAGGTACGGAGGACTGCTTCAGCCGGACCCCGATCCGCCAGGTTCGGTCCCGGAGTTGGGCTAGGCCATGCGCCGGGTTCTGTTGGAGATGCATCGTGCAGCGCGCGACTTCTATGAGCGTCAGTTGCATGAGCTTCCGGATGGCTGGGCAGCAGGTCATCTTCGCGAGCGTGGCCTCGGGGGTGTGGTCGCTGACGAGACGTGGCGGATCGGCTACGCACCGGACACATGGGCCGGCTTGACCAGTTACCTTCGTCGACACGGATTTGGTGATGATGACCTGGTCGCCGGCGGATTGGCGACTCCGACCATCAACGGCTATCTGGTCGATCGGTTTCGTGACCGGATCATGTTTGCGGCAGACGATATCGACTTCGAGACGGTCGGCTTCGTCGGGCGCGCCCGCTCTGGGCGTGTTCGCTATCTCAATAGCCCGACGACGGAGATCTACCACAAAGGGGAGACGCTCGTCGGGTTGACTGCCCAGCGCGGCAAGCTGTTCTGTGGCTCGATTCCAGTGCTGGTCGAAGGGCCGATGGACGCCCTCGCAGTGGACCAACTTGGTGGCCGCTGGGCGGGGATCTCAACCTGCGGTACGGCGGTGACACGCCAGCACGCGGTCATGATCAGACAGTTGTCTCTGGCGAACCAGATCGTTGTGGCGTTCGACGCCGACCTCGGGGGACGGCTGGGCGCCGTACGCAGCCTGGATTCATTGACCGAGATCTTCGCGTCTGTCCGAGTCGCCGAGCTGCCGCCCGGCCTGGATCCCGCCGCCGCGTTCCAGGAGTCGAAGGATGGCTTGAGCGACTGCTTGGGGTCGGCGCGCCCGCTGGTGGAGTTCGCGGTCGATGTCGAGCTGGCGAAATGGGATCCGGTGCTTGACCACGTCAGCGGTCAGGTCAACGCACTGCGCGCCGTTGCCCCGTTGGTGAGGCAGATGCCGTCGAATCGGATGGCACAGCAAATCGCGGGACTGGCTGAGCGCCTGAACCTCGAGGTCGAGATTGTCTCGCGTGAGGTCCTCTCGCCGGTGGTCCGGCGCGGGGCAAAGCCTCGATCCGGTCGACGAAGTCGTGGCGTCGATCCGGTCCTGGCCGACGAGCCGGATCGTGGTCCGACTCCTTGATCTGGAAATCCAGGAGTCGGTTCTGACCTTCGCCAGCCGTTGAGCTCGCCGACTACGAGTTCGGGAGGCTGGGTGAATCGGGTGCGTGTGACGGTCGACGACCTTCGGAAGGCGTTCGAATCGGAGGTTGGGAGGCGGTGGACGGCGGGGCAGTGGGTGCGGTGGCTTGGTGCTTCGTCGGTGCATCAGGGGCAGACGTTTCGCAACGTCGTCCTGGTCAGGTTGCAGATGCCTGACGCTGTTTGGGTCGACACCAAGGAGTCGTGGCTGCGACGTGGGCGATCGGTGGTGCGGGGGCAGTCCGGGATTCGAGTTGTGACGGGCGAGCGGCGTACGGAACGTGTTGCCGGGTCGGTGCAGGGGCACGGTGTCGGCACGTTGTGGGACGTCAGCCAGACCGAGGGCCGGCCCGTTCTGCTGCCATCGGTGGACGCCGGTTCTGGAGTCACTCCGCGAAGCCTGCTCGCGGCGTTGCTCGGTGTCGCAGGCGAGCTCGGTTATGGCGTCCGGGAGCAGGATCTGGCTCCTGAAGTCGGCGGCTCGGCTACGGATACCAGGCGACGCCGAATCGTCCTGGATGCAGATCTCGATCTTCCGAGTACGACGGCTGCCCTGGCGCATGAATTGGCTCATCTGCGGATGCACAAGCTGTCAGCGGGCGAGGTCTGTCAGGGGCTGAATGAGTTGGAGGCAGAGTCGGTAGCCTTCACCGTCCTGACCAGGTTCGGCTGCCCGATGGATGGTTCGTCGTCTGGAAGGCTCTTCGGCGCGGCCGCCCGGGTGGGCCGGAGTCCGTCGCCTCGGTTGGTGCAGACGTTGGGTGGGCGGGTTGCGAGTACGGCGGGGCGGTTGATCAAGGCCGCGGAGCAGCATCTGCCGCGCTCGGGAAGCCGTCGCGAGGTCCAGGTGTGGGAGTACCGCACCTCCTTGGGCGTGAACCTCGACGATCCGGGTCCCCGGATGTGAATTCCAGGACTCCTGGAACTCGGATTCCAGGTTCTGAAGTGCACTCGTGGCCGGGAGATTGGTGGCACGGCAGTTCGACGAGAGGAGCCGGAGCGATCCGCTTCTCCTTCCCCTGGATGGAGTCACCGATGGATGTGGAGTTGGAGGTACTCATCAGCGATGCGGCCGAGTCGGGTTGGGCGGAGGGTCCGTCCAGGCGGCTGGCTGAGGGGATCGAGGAGCGGATCGTGGCTCCGCTGTCGAGTCGGCTGCGGTCTGGCCTCGGGTCTGACGAGGCGGCTCAGCTGGCTCGGGCGATTGCGTGGGAGCGGTGCCGTGAGTTGGCGGCGAACCCGCCTGCAAGCGGGATCTCCTGGGGCTACCTCGCCAACCTGGTGCAATGGCGCGTAAAGGACGTGCTCCGGGCTGAGGTGCTTCGCGGGAAGAAGCACCCACTGGTCACGATGCTGCCCGATCGGGAAGGAGTGCACCAGCCGTGGCTGGGCCGGCACCTGGAGCGCATCGTGGAGCAGCTGGAACTGAAGGGCCTTCCTCCGGAGACCAGCAGCTTGTTTATCAGCACAGCCTCCGACGGTCCGTCGTTCCAGCGTGCGGCCATCATCCATCGGCTACGCCGGGTCGGTGCCACGAAGAAGCAGGCGGAGGCTTTCAGTTGGCTTCTGCGGGGAGGCGCCGGTAGGCCATCGGCGTTGGCCCGTCTCGCGACTGGTCAGTCGGCGTGGGAGGTCTTTGCCGACCCGGAGGTGCGGCGCTGGGTCTGGGCTGCTTCTGGTCGTGACCTGCGGTTTTTCGGCCGAAGAAGCCTCCTCGGCCACCGCCGATCAGTCGGCTGGGAACTGCTTCGAGCTGCCTGACGAAAAAAGTTCCGGGCTCATCCGTTGATTCCGGTTATGACGCACAACAACCACATTGCACCACGTCACAACTGGCTCGTTCGGTACTACCGCGCGCAGCTCAGGTTCTGGCTGCATGCCCTCAGCGCGGTCTGGATCCTTCCGCGGCCACTGGCCGCGCTCGGGTTCGCCTGGCTGCGCCGTACGGAAGTCCCCAAGAGAAGAGGAAGCAACGTGAACCACTCGATCCGATCGAAGATCGTGATCCCGGCAGCGCTCGTACTCGGTACGGCGCTCGTCCTGCTGATCGCCGGCTGCGGGCAGCGGTCGACGGCCAACTCCGTCGGCCCGGCGGTGCCCGGTGACAACGTGCAGGTGACGCGGGCGCCGCTGGAGCAGTGGCGAGTCCCCGTCACCGCCGACTCGCACGCCTATGCGATGGCGTTCGCCCAGGCGATCTGGACCTACGACGCGAGCAAGCACAGCTACGCCGACTGGGGCGGCGGAATCAACATGTTCGCGGGTGCCGCCAGCCCCAGCGCAGAGGTTGCCCGCAGCATGCTGCCCGGACCGGGGGAGTGGCAGCAGCTCGAGGCGTGGAAGGCGCGTGCCACGGTCTCGGACGTCACAGCCGAGACGACGCCGGAGTTGGCGAAGCTCAAGGAGAACCACGGGCTGCCGCCGGGCTGGCAGGCCTACGTCGTTCGGGGCAAGCAGACAGTGATCCTGGGTACCGAGACCAAGACGGTGCAACGCATCGCCGCTGTGAGCGTGGTGTGCGTCTACACCTGCAAGTTCTGGTCGGGCTCGGCTCAGAGCGCGCAGTGATCATCAAGGTCGCCTTGGCCGGTGCGCTGCTGACCAGCGGCATCGGGCTCGTTGCGCCGCTGGCTGTTGCAGCCAGCGGGGGCGACACCTGCATCTCGACACCGACAGAGGCCGCGCTGCCTGGTTGCCGGGCGCCGGTCGGAGCCGTAGACGGGTCGTTGCCGGGTGCGGAAGAGGCTGTTGCGCGGGCGTTGCGGCTGGTGGGTGGCCATGGCTACTACCAGCTGTGCGCCCGCCTGGCGGCCAACATCTGGGGCCGGCCGCGCGCGGGCTACTACTCGGCCGCGGAGCAGTGGCGGCAGATGGTTGTCTCCGGCAACGCGCACCGCGACCGGAAGCCGCCAGTCGGTGCCCTGGTGTTCTGGGACACCGGCGGCGTGTTCGGCCACGTCGCGGTGTACGTCGGCGACGGGCGGATCGTCTCGAACGATATCGGTGATGAGTTCCCGGGCGAGGGCGGTGTTTACCTCGTCGACTTCGGTCTCATCGAATCCAAGTGGCACGCGGCCTACCTCGGCTGGGCGCCCCCTATCTACTCGACTTGAATCAGAGGACCTCTCGTGTTCAGCCACATCATCTTTGTGCAGGATCCTGGCGTCACACCTAATACCGACGGACTACCTGGCCTTGAGGCGTTCCGGCACATGGTCGGGGCGTTGCAGCCGTTCGGGCTCGTGGTCTGCGTGGCAGTCCTGATCGTCTCCGCTGCTGCGTGGGCGCTGGGGAGTATCAACGGGAACGCCGGCTATGCCAGTAAGGGCAAGTTCGGTTTCATCGTCGCGCTGGGCGCGACGATCCTGATCAGCTCATCCAACGCCTTGGTCGGCTTCTTCAGCGGCATCCAGATCGGCTGACCGGCGTGAGCTGGATCGAATGCCTCGCCAACCCGACCGCCTGCGTGGCCTCCGGCGCAGCCCAGAGTGCTACTGACGGGATGTGGAGCTCGTTCGTCGACTGGATGGCGCGCGGCCTGACGGACCTGACGACGTACGTGTTCACAGCGTTTAGTGAGAGTACGTCGCCGCGGTTCGACCAGGAGTGGTGGCGCAGCAACCTCGATTTGATGGTCATGATCACGCTCCCGCTGCTGGTCGGCATGTTCGTCTTCCAGTGCCTGTCGGCCGCCGCACGGCGAGAGCCGGGCCGGCTCGGTCAGGCGGTGATCGGCGCGATCATCGGAACCGTCGGCGTGCCGTTCGCGGTCGCGGTGGTCGCAGGCCTTGGCCGGGTGGTCGACCAGCTGTCGGTCGGGATCCTGGGTGGCAATGCGGCGACCATGACGGCGCTCAAGCGGATGGTCAATGTCTCGGCTCTGCAGGCTGTTCCGACGTTGGGTGGTTCGCTGATCGTCGCGGTGGTGCTCGGCCTGTTGGCCGTGATGGGGCTGTATTTGGTGATGCTGCTGCGTGAGGTCGCTCTGATCGCTTTCGTGGTGTTCGCTCCGGTAGCGATGGCCAGCTGGACGTGGTCAGCGACTCGGCACTGGTTGCGGCGGTGGATCGAGATTGTCGCGGCGTTGCTGTTCTCGAAGGTGGCGATGGCGATGATCTTCACCCTCGGCCTGTCGGCGATCGGCAACGCCGGGGACGACGGCAGCTTCGGCATCGGGACCTTCCTGGCCGGAATCCTGCTGTTCGCGATGGCTGCGTTCGCGCCGATTGCGACGTACTCGTTCGTTCATTGGGCCGGAGACCACGCGGGCGCGGCGATTCAGCTGGTGCAGCACGGCTCTGCGGGGGCGTCTGCGCTGAAGCAGAAAGCCGATCAGGCGCAGCAGTTCGCGGCTCATCATTTCGGCGGATCGAGCAACGGCGGCCCCGCATCGGTTGTCGGGCGCGACGGCGAGACTCCAGACAAGGACTCCTCGGACGACGGCGGCGGCTCTGACTTCACTCCCGCTGGCGGCCCGGAGGTGGTCGTTGTCGAGAAGACCTCCAGTGTCCGGAATGCGCCGACACCTCCGTCCTCCGACGCCGGCGGTTCCGCGACGGCCGTTGCCAGTAGCCAGGTCTCGGTCGCGGCCGGCGAGCCGGCCCAGGTGTCGGACACTGCGGGCGAGTCCGAAGGAGGTGACCGGCGATGAGCAGCCAGTTGGCGACGCGGTTCCCTCGGCCGGACCGCAGTGCCGTACTGCTGGGGCTGCGCCCGGTCCAGGTCATCCTGGTTCTGGCCGCGGTCCTGATCATCACTGTGGCGCTGGTCAACCAGTTGGCGCCGGTGGCGATGGTGACCTGTCTGGCGGTGGCGTCGAGCTGTGTCGCGGTGGCGTTCCTGCGCGCAGAAGAGGTCCCGCTGCACCGCTGGCTGGCACTTCGATTCATTCACCTGTTAAGGAAGAAGTCCTTCCGCGCTGACGTCCTGGCACCACGCGAACATGGCCGGTTGCAGTTGCCTGGGGAGGGCGGTGTGCTGCGGATGCTGACGACGAACTCGGGCATCGGCTTGGTGCACGATCCGCGGCGCCGGCGGCTGATCGCGGTCGCGAAGATCGAGGGACCTGCGCACCTGTTGCAGAACTCCGACGAGCAGGATCGCCGGGTCACGGCGTACGGGCAGTTGATCGCTGGCCTGTGCCAGAGCAACCGGATCGCCCGCGCGCAGATTCTGGAACGGACGCTGCCGGATCCTGGTGACGAGCTCTCCGCCTGGGCCAAGCAGCGCAACGTGGATCCTGCGACGCAGGCCGGGGCGATCTATGCCGACCTGTTGAAGCACGCGGCCCCTGCCGCGGCCAGACACGAGACCCTGTTCAGCTTCGCGATCAATCTGGACGCGGTGTCGCGCGAGGTGCGTAAGCACGGTGGCGGCATCCTCGGTGCGACCGCCGTCCTCGAGTCCGAGGCGCGAGCCTTCCAGACCGCGCTCGCCGCAGCAGGTGTCGCCGGTGTCTGGCTGAGCGCCAAGGAGCTCGCGATGAGTCTGCGGGTCGCGTTCGATCCCGCGGCGACCCGCACGATCCCGTCGCCGGCTGCGATGGACGCATCCGATGCGGGGCCGCTGGCCGTCGACGAAGGCTGGGACCAGCTCCGCACCGACTCGTCACTGCATCGCGTGTACGTCGTCACCGAGTGGCCGCGCGTCCGAGCCGCGCCATCGTTCCTGGGGCCGCTGCTGCTGCGACCCGGGATCCGGCGCACGTTCAGCCTCGTGCTCCAGCCGATCCCCATGGCCAAGGCACTGCGTGACGCACGCCGGCACCAGGTCGAACGCGTCACCGACCGCACGACCCGCTCCAGGATCGGGCAACTGGAAACCGAAGAAGACCGCCAACTCGACGCCGACGTCGCCCAACGCGAACGCGACCTGGCCGCCGGCCACGGCGACGTGCGCTGGCTCGGGCTCGTCGTCGTGTCCGGCGACACCGAGGACGCCCTCGACGACGCCTGCATGGAGATCGAGATCGCAGCCACCCAGTCATTCATCGACGTACGGCGCCTCGTCGGGCAGCAGCTCGACGGATTCATGGCCGCAGCTCTACCGTTCGGGATCGGACTCTAGTGAAGCAACAATCCGCGTACTACGAACCCGACGGAACCGACCGCGCAACCCGACGAGCCAACCGCCGCACCCGCACCGACGGCCCATCTCGGCGGAAGGCGCCCGAGGCCATGGAGTCCGCGTCCAGTCGTGGCGGTGGCCGGCGGCTGCTGGTCGACAAGCACCGGGCGACCACCCGGATCCTGCAGGCCGCCTACCCGTTCCTGGCCGAAGGCGGCATCGGTGCCCAAGGCACCTACATCGGATCCGACGTCTTCAGCGGCGGCTCCTTCGTCTACGACCCCTGGGTCCTCTACCAAGACCGCCTCATCACCAACCCCAACGTGCTCCTGGCCGGAGTCATCGGAAGCGGAAAGTCCTCGACCGCCAAAGCCCTGATCACCAGATCCCTCGCCCTCGGACACAAGGCCTATGTCCCGTGTGACCCGAAGGGCGAGTGGACCTCGGTCGCCGAAGCGATGGGCGGCGCAACCATCAAACTCGGCCCCGGACTCCCGACCCGCCTCAACCCCCTCGACGCCGGCAGACAACCCAGCACCGTCGACGCCGACGAATGGGCGCGCATCGTCTGGTCCCGCCGACGCGCCCTGCTCGGAACCCTGGCCGAATCCACCCTCGGTCGCCCACTGATCGCCGTCGAACACACCGCCCTCGACCTTGCCCTCGAAACCGTCTCGGCACAGGTCCCGACACCAACCATTCCCGATGTCGTCGTCGCACTCTTCACACCCGACACCCGCCATACCGAACGCGCCGGTCTGAAGACCGCGAGCCTGGCCAACGACGGCCGCGAGGTCGCCCACGCCATCCGGCGCCTGGTCCACGGTGACCTATCCGGCATGTTCGACGGACCGTCGACCACCGAATTCGACCCCACCCTCCCGATGGTCACGCTCGATTCGTCCTGGCTGAGCAGCGGCGGAGACGACCAAGCACTCCGCCTGACCTTGGCCTGCGCGTCGTCGTGGCTCGAAGCCGCAGTTGCCGACCCCGCAGGTGGCAATCGCTACATCGTCTACGACGAAGGCTGGCGCGTCATGCGAGACCAGGCCCTCCTGCGTCGCATGCAGGAGCAGTGGAAACTGTCCCGCGCCTGGGGCGTCTCGAACATCCTCATCGTCCACCGCCTGTCCGACCTCGCCGCAGTCGGCGACCTCGGGTCCGAAGCCCGAGCGCTCGCCGAAGGGCTCCTCGCTGACTGCTCCACCCGGATCATGCTCCGCCAGGAATCCGATCAGCTCGCGAGGACCGCGAGCCTGCTCGGCC
Source organism: Kribbella yunnanensis (assembly GCF_039529655.1). Taxonomy (NCBI): domain Bacteria; kingdom Bacillati; phylum Actinomycetota; class Actinomycetes; order Propionibacteriales; family Kribbellaceae; genus Kribbella; species Kribbella yunnanensis. Next base: position 334,994 of record NZ_BAAANF010000023.1, read on the forward strand.
TCACCGACGTGGAGATCGTCACGATCGCCAAGCTCCCGAAAGGCAGGGCGCTGTGGCGACTGCCCAGCCGGTCCTTCGTCGTACAGCTGATCCGCCACGCCCGCGAAGTCGAGCTCTTCGACACCGACGCCCGGATGTGAACGCGATGAACCAGCGATCCGGCCACGACCTGACCGACACCATCTTCATCGCCGCAGCAGTGACCTTCGCCTTCGCCGGAGTCCTGTATCTGGCCGGCGGCCTGACCAACCTGCTCTCCAACGGCAGATGGGTCTCCTCGCCGTGGATCGACTCCCTCCGAGTCCCGATCCATCCCGGGGACCCGGCTGCCGTCTTCGGACAGTCCTTCGACCCGGTCGCGTACTGGATCGTCTTCGCGGTCCTTCTCGCCGCGCCCCTCGGCGCTGCGTTCGTCGTACTGCGTCTGTGGCAGAACCGGAAGGCAACCACTAGCCATCGCGCCCGCGCCGTCGCCGCACGGCCCGGGCTCGCGACCAGTAGCGAGGTCGAAGCCACCGTCGGTCGTGCGCAAGTGATCCGTCGAGGCCGCTCCGCACGGCCACAGGCCGGCACGAACTCGCCGTCCGCCGTCGGTGCCCTCCTCGGCCACGCGCGTGGCAGAGAGTGCTGGGCATCGGTCGAAGACTCACGGATCACCGTCGGTCCACCACGTTCGGGTAAGGGCCTGCACCAGATCATCGGATCGATCATCGACGCCCCTGGCGCCGTCGTCACCACCTCCACCCGCCCCGACAACCTCGCCGCGACACTCGAATCCCGCAAGGCGCTCGGACCGGTAGCCGTGTTCGACCCCCAGGGCCTTGGCCGCGCTGAAGGAATCCGCTGGTCACCCGTCCGCGGCTGCGAGACCCCGACCACGGCCATCATCCGTGCCAGCGGTCTCGCCGCTGGCGCAGGGTTCGCGAAAGGCAACGTCAGCGACGCAGCCTTCTGGCACGGCCAAACCGAAATGGCCCTGCGCGGGCTCCTGCACGCCGCTGCCCTCGACGACACCGGCATCGCCCAGCTGTACCGCTGGAGCCTCGAACCAGCCTCCGCCATCGAAGCTGTCACGATCCTCAACCGTTCCAACGACGCCGCCGAAGGCTGGGGCGACACCCTCGACGGCATCGTCCGCATGGACGGCCGCACCCGCGACGCCATCTGGGCCGGCGTTCGCTCCGCCCTCTCCGCGCTCGGAGATCCCGCCGTACGCAGATCCTTCGATCCGCCACCCGGTGAAGGCCTTGACCCAGCCGCCTTCATCCGCGACCGCGGCACCATCTACCTGCTCGGCACCGGTGCGGGCGCGTCGGCCACCTCCGCATTCATCGCCGCTCTTCTCGAGGACATCACCGAGTCGGCACGCCAACTAGCTGCGCACAATCCCGGCGGCCGACTCGAACCACCCCTGGCTTTGGAACTCGACGAGATCGCCAACCTCTGCGCCGTACCCTCCCTACCCAGCCTCATGGCAGACGGCGGCGGCACCGGCATCTCAACCCACGTCGTCATCCAATCCCTCGCACAAGCCCGCGAACGCTGGGGCGAACAAGCCGCCGCAGCCATGTGGGACGCCGCCACCCTCCGCCTCATCCTCGGAGGCTCCGCCCAACCCCGCGACCTCCAAGACCTCGCCGCCGTCTGCGGCGAACGCGACGAAGAAGTCCGCAACTGGAGCCGCGACCCCAACGGCGCCCGCACCACGTCGACCACCACTCGTCGGCTCCCCATCCTCCCACCCGACATCATCCGCACCCTCCCCTTCGGCACCGGCATCCTCCTAGCCCGCACCGCCCCACCCATCCTCCTCAACATGACCCCCTGGACCGCCCGCCCCGACGCCGACGCCATCCGCCTCAGCATCGGCCGGCAAACGGTGCTCCCATGAACAACCACCGAGAGTTCGGGCGGTTTTTCGATGGGCCATCTACCGGCCCGCTCGTCGTGCGCTGGCGAGACCTCGATGCGGACGCGGCGAACGAGGAGCTGGAGCGACTGGGCGAGTGGGTGGTCTGGTTCGCTGGGCGCTACGGCTTGGATCACAAGGCGATCCCGCCCTGCTGGAACAAGCACGGCGCTGTCGTCGAGGAGATTTCAGCTCTGCGTACCTTCTGGGAATCCTGTTTCCAAGACGACGCAGGACCAACCGAACCGCTCGCGTTCCACCGCGATTTGACCCTCGCGGTACGGCGCTTGCGGGATTGGACGTCGCTGCTTGGATGTACGCGCATCGTGCACCGTGAGCCGTCATGACGCGCCAATGCCTCGCGGGACGCCTGGTCGAGGTGTACGACCGGACGGCTGTCGCTCGATGGACTGAGCGCGTGGTGGTTCGGCCTGCGCATCCGGGAGGGCGAACTGCGACACCCGACTGCGGTGCTGACTAGCCGACTTCCGTCAGCGGTTGTATCGATGATTCGGCAGAACCTGAAGGCGCCGTTCCGGGATACGACTGCGTCGAGGTTCTTGGCGATGAGGCCGCGGAGGCCGGCGACAGCTTCGGCGACCGGCTCGACTGCACGATGTCCACACACCTGCTCACCCCAGCGACTGTCGCAGCCTCAGTCGTGCATAGCTCAACACGCGTGGATCGCAGTTCACCGAGTTCGAGGTCCTTGGCAAGCGCAGCAGGTCGATCAGTGGCCCTCCAAAGTCCTCCTGCCCGACCACGGGCCTCGGGCAGGAGGAGCGTGCCGGCCGCGGCCAGACCTACCAATCGACCACCGCCTACAGCTTCGGCACCGGACAGGACTCAAACAGTCTTCGAGCGACCGGCGTCGATGAGGTAGTCGGCGCCCGTGATGCTCGCTGTCAGCGGTGAGCAGAGCTGGACCACGAGAGCCGCGACTTCACTCGGCTCGATCAGGCGGCCGGTGATCATCCCGGCCTGCTCCGGTAGCGCGGCGAGCAGGTGCTCCTGCGGGATGCCGAGTCGCTGGGCGAGCTGACCGCCGTACCCCTCGGGGGACGTCCAGAGCGCCGTCCGCACGGCACCGGGCGAGACGGTGTTGACGCGGACGCCCTGCGGTCCGAACTCTTCCGACAGCGCCTTGCCCAGCGCGGTCAGCGCCGCCTTGGCCGTCGAGTAGGGCACCAGGCCTGGGGACGGCATCCGCGCGCCGACCGACGACAGGTTGACAATCGCGCCCTGCTGCCGAACCAGACTCGGCAGGGCAGCCCGAGTCACCCGCACGGTGGTGAAGTAGTTCAGCTCGAAGGCCGACTCCCACGCGGCGTCGTCAAAGTCGAGGAATCCTGCCCCGGGCCCTCCCTCCCCGCCACCAACGTTATTGACGAGCAGGTCGAGCTCCCCCACCTCCGCCAGCGCGGCCGCGACCGCACGCTCCGGCCCACCGGCAGCAGCCAGATCAGCCTGTACGACGAACGCACCGGTCGCCCGCAGCTCCGTCGTACTGGTCCGGGCGACGGCGGCCACGCGGACCCCCTCGGCCACGAGTTGCTCGACCACGGCCAGCCCGATCCCCCGGCTGGCACCGGTGACGAGCGCTGTTTTGTCCTTCAACTGCAGATCCATCGCAACTCCTCAGTCGCATCTTTCTGACACATCTAATCTATGATTTGCAACATGAATGACGCAAGTAGCATGGGAGTTGGTACGCTGGCGAGATGACTGAGGCTCCTCGGCTGCGCTCGGACACCGCCCGGACCGTGCGCACGATCCTGGAGGCGGCCGAGCGCACCCTGAGCGCCAAGCCCACCGCCACCATGGAAGAGATCGCCGCCGCCGCAGGCGTCGCCCGCACCACGGTCCACCGCCGCTTCGCCACTCGCGAGGCCCTGATCGCAGACCTTGCCGCCTGGGCCGCCCAGCAGCTAGCCGATGCCGTTGACGCCGCCCGCCCCGACACCGCACCACCTCTGGTAGCGCTCTACCAAGCCACCGCCAACGTCCTCGGCGTCAAACTCGCCTGGCACTTCGCCATGAACGCAACTATTGCCCCCGGCAACGAAGCCGACCGCATCCATACCGGGGTCGTCGCCCGCTCCGACGCTCTCTTCCGCCGGCTCGCGGAGACCGGCGTCCTCCGCCCGAACGTCGACCCACTCTGGTCCCGTCGCGTCTACTACGCCCTGATGCACGAGGCATGCGACAACCCCGACGACCTCGACACCGACGTCCTGGCCACCCAACTCATCGAGGCACTCCTCCACGGAGTCGGCAACCCGGAGGTCAGTCTTTGACAACCTTGGCCGAGTACGACGAGACCTAGCCGGAGCTGTACGCCGCGATGGCGGGGTGGTTGGCGCGAAGTTCGAGGTGGAGCACATTGGGAGCACCGCCCTACCGGGGCTGGTGGCGAAGCCGGTGATCGACATCGCGGCGCGGGTGGAGGAGCTGGATGCGTTGGTCGCGTGGGATGGTCGGCTCGCGGAGCTCAGGTTCGCGTACGAGCTCGAGCGGCTCAAGACCTGTGGCGAGTGGGCGATGGCAAGCTGCCGCCTGCCGTGACTGGGCACCGATCCTTGGATGCAGCCGAACGGTTCACCGAACTTCGACGTGACTCGCCTCCGAGGCTTCGACCCGCGCTCCCCACGAAACTCGGTATCGCTGCTGTCGACCTCATACTGCAGTCGCTCCGCAGCCCGGATTTGTCGAACAAGCGGAGTTCGCCCCCGAACTGGTAGTCCGGGCGAGATCACGCTCGTGCGGCCGAGACGGTGAGACTGCTCAGTCCATGAATGGTCAAGTTGCTGCTCCAGGCCGGTTCGTTGTGCAGCTGTATGGCGCGGACCCGGGGCACGAGAACTTCGAGCAAGGTGTCGATCTCTCGTTGCGCGAGGTTCGCGCCGACACAGCGGTGCACGCCGTGCCCGTAGGCCAGGTGCTGGTGGGCCAGTCGGGTGATGTCGAACCGGGCCGGATCGGGGAAGCGCCGCTCGTCTCGGTTCGCGCTGCCGTACAAGATGAGTACACGTGTGCCGACCGGCAAGAAGCTATCGCCGACAACAACCGGCTCGGTGGTGAGTCGGGTGAAGTGACGCACCGGTGAGTGCAAGCGCAGCGCCTCGGCGCCGGCCGCCGGGATGAGCGACGGGTCGTTGCGCAGCAAGGTCCACTGCTCGGGATGCCGGGCGAACAGGTACAGCGTGGTGGCGACGGCGGCCACGGTGGTGTCGACCCCGGGGAACATGTACGTCGCCGTGCGCTCGATCTCTTCAGGTCCGGCAGCGCTCGCTATCGCCTGCCCGACGAGCTGCTCGAACGCGATCAGGCCATCGCGCTGCACCTCACCGGCGGGCCCGAACAAGTTGAACGCGCGGGCTGCCAACGGAGCCAGGCCGTCGGTAACCTCTGCAGGCAGCCCGGCCAGCTCACCGATGACGGCCGAGACGTAGGGCGCCGCGATGTCGGTGACCACATCGAGCTTTTCCCCAGCGAGCAGCGGTGCCACGACGTCAGCAGCGATACGCCCCAGGCGCTCCTGTTCAGCGGCTACCCGGCCGGGCGAGAGCTCGCGTGTGAGCCCATGCCGGGCCGCGGTGTGTTCCGGTGGGTCAATGCCCAGTACGCCCGGAGGTATCTCGGCATTGGTCTTCGGGTCGAGCCCGACACCCGCCGCTGACGAGAACCGCTTCCAGTCGGCCAGCGCAGCGCGAACCTCGGCAAAGCGCGGCAGCACAACGACTTCGTACCGGTCGAGCCAGACCGCGGGGCCCAGTTCGCGCAGGGCTGCGTAGTGCGGAAACGGATCCGTCAGCGCTTCGGGCGACCAGAGATCGATCGCGCTCCGCGGGCCGTCGAATCCGGTCCCGGAGCCGTGGGGGGTATCTGGCACTGGGGTGATGGGCACATCGACTCCGTTCACTGTCGCCGGGCGAATCCGGGGAGGTCCAATGAATTCAAGTTACAGCATAGGTAATGAATAGCACGTCACTCTCATGCGGCTAAGCTGAGCCGGGTGAACAGTCCGAGCCGCAGATATCGATCGCCACGGCGCGAACAGGACGCGGCGCGCACGCGGCAGGACATCCTCAAGGCGGCGTTCACCCTGTTCGCTGAACGCGGCTATGCCCGGGTCACGATGACCGATATCGCCCAGGAGACCGGCATCGCGGTGAAGACGGTCTATGCCAGCGTGGGTACGAAATCCGGCATCCTCAGCGAACTCCTGGCTGCCGGGCTGTCTGAAGGAACGGCAGCGAAGACCAACCGACAGATTCGCCAAACCTCCGACCTCGCCGGCTGTGTCGCCCTTGTCGCTCGCGGCACTCGCGCCGACAAGGAACGCTTCATGCCAACGATCAACCTGCTCCACTCAGCGAAGGATGTCGATGACGGTGCGAAGCAGGTGTGGCAGAGCATGCTGACCGCCTACCGAGCTGGGCTCCATGGTGCGGCCGAAGACCTCGTTGTCCGTGGGCTCGCCGCGCCGCACCTCGATGTCGAAGCGGTCACCGACCGCCTGTGGTTCTGTTTCGGACTGGGCGCGTGGCGCGCCCTGGTTGAAGACTGCCGCTGGTCCTACGAGGACGCTGAGAGGCTACTCACCCGCCAGGCTATCGCCGCGCTGACGGACGTCGCCTGACTGCCCCTCAGTTTCGATCACCCGCACCCGATGGAAGGCTCTGCCAACCACGCGAATCGGATCCGATCGAGGCAGCGCTGCATCATCGCCCGAGGGTGCTCACAGATCGGCGAGCAATGACGTCCATGGGCGCGCCAGGCCGCATTTCGGCGTACACCTGGCGCACGGTCGACAAGATGTGGTCGTAGTTGCGGCGCGGATCGGTTGGCTCTCTGATGAGCTTCTGATCGGAATGCGGTACCTCGCTGTCCGTCTCCGGGTCACGTCGACGGCAGTGACTGAGCTGGATCGACTTGCTGGTCGTCGTAGACGAGTGAAGGCTCGCGAGCCGGCCTATTGTGCTGCGACAAGTGCTCGATCTGAGCGGCGAGACGTGCGTAGTGGCCGAGCTGGATTCGCTGGTTCGCGGCTGGAGCGGGTCCGAGTGCGTCCAGCGCCGTGACGCCGTAGCGCTCGCGGTAAGCGCAAATCTCGCGGATGACGCTCTGATGTCCGACGCTAGCTCCGGCGTTCGAGGGCTCTTGCGGCGCTGGGAGCCAGGCCGGCTGGTCGACGCCTGCCTGGTGTGCCAGCCAGTCAGCGCGGGCAGCGATCTGCTCTTCGAGTTCGCGGAGCGGCACCACCAAGGTGGGATCCGCCGTCCGCGCGGCCGGCACTACCAGCCCCGCGATGATGACTGGCTCCTGGCTGGTGTGTTGAGCGGAACGACCGACCAGGCGCTCGACTCGCGTGTGGAGTACGGCGGCGATGTCATGCGCATCGGCCAGTGAGGCGAGACGGACGCTCCTTCGGAGCAGAGTGGGGATATCGAGGCCAGCGTTCTCGGCGCGGCGGAGAGCGGCGAGGAGCGCACCGTAGGCGGGCGATGCCTGGAGGGCGGCTTGGTCGGACGTGTCGAGGCCGCTAGAGGCGAAGGCTGGTGCGAAGCGGGTGCGGGCGTCCATCTGAGACAGGTGTTCGTGGATGGGGATCAGCCGGTCGAGCCGGGTAGCGTTGTCGAGTTCTTGCCGCATGACCTCGTGGGCAGAGAGCTCGACGCCGGGATTGGTGAGGACTGCCTCGAGGACGTCTTGCATGGTTTGTTCGGAGTTGGGTTCGTGGAGGTCTGGGGTGGGTTGGTGGGTGGCGATGTAGGCGTGGTTGGAGTGGCGGCCGCGGGTTAGGCCTACGTAGAGGAGCGCTCGGGTGAGGTGGTCGGTGACTACTAGGTGGGCGGTGTCGACGGTTGCGCCTTGGGCTCGGTGGGCTGTGGTGGCGTAGGCGAGCTCGACCGATTCCTGGACGTAGGTGGCGGGGAGGGTGACGGTTTCTGCGTTGTGGTTTTCGACGGTGAGAGAGCCGTCCGGCCAGCGGTGGATAGTGGTCCAATGGTCGCCGTTTTGGACGAAGCCGGTTCGGCCGTAGCGGAGGCGGCGGTTGTTGAGGCGGGTGACGACGTGGTCGCCTACGCCGACGTGGGTGCCGTCGTGGAGTTCGATGCCGTCGGGTTCGACTTCACCGCTGGTGATGCGGTCGAGGCGGGCGCGGGAGTTGAGGCGGGCGACGGTGGCGTTGTCGGCGGCGATCAGGAGGCTCGTCTTTCCGGCGTGGGTGTCGGATCGCCAGGCTTGATAGGCGCCGACTTCCATTTCGTCTGCGGGGCCCGCGACTAGGCGGTCGTGGTTGTCGTAGGCGTCGATGACGTTGAGGTGTCCGGTGCGGAGGGTGAGGCTGGCGTCGCGTTCCCAGGGGTTGGTGAAGCGCCAGACGTCGCTGAGTTCGGCGGCGTTGGTGTCTTTGGCGATGAGGCGGAAGGCTCCGCCGGCGTCGGCGGCGCTGAGTTGGGCGGTGTCGCCGACGAGGAGGAGTTTGGCGCCGGCTTTGTCGGCGGCGCGGGCGAGGGTGGCGAGTTCCATGGTGCTGGCCATGGAGGCTTCGTCGACGACGATGAGCTGGTTTCTGTGGAAGGTCCAGCGGTCGTCTTCGGCGTGGAGTGCGGCGCGCTGAGCGGCTAGGCGTTGGTGGCGGCGTCTGCGGCGCATGAGGTGGGCGAGGTGAGCGGCGTACTCGGTGTCTTGGATGTGTTGGCGGCGGGTTTCGGCTCCGAGGCCGACGGATTCGTAGATCCATTTGGCGATGTTCTCGGCGGGGGTGCCGATGGCGTCGGCGAGGATGGTTGAGGCGGCCGACGACGGTGCGAGGGCGATGACGGAGCCGGGGCCGTGCGCGTTCTGCCAGGCAGTGGTGATGGCGGACAGGAGGCTGGTCTTGCCGGTGCCGGCCGGGCCGATGAGTGCTTCGACTTTTTGGCCGCTGGTGGTGACGCGGTGGAGTGCGCGGACCTTGTCTTCGCTGAGGCTGCTTTGGGGTGGTTTGCCGGGCTTGAGTTTCGGCCCGGTGGCGTCGCGGGCCAGGTCGAGGAGTATGGATTCGGCGCCGAGGATGACGGGTGAGGTGTAGATCTGGCCGTTGTGGATCGTGAACGCGCTGTCCCCGCTGGCGCGCCGGATCGGGGTCGGGACGAGGTCGGGTGCGGTGAGGTTGATCGAGTGCCGCTCGGCCTGTTCGACGATTGCTTGCAGTACGGCGTACCGGTCGGGGGAGGTGATGAGTCGGATGAGCCGGGTTTGGCGGGCGGCTTCGGCGAGGAGATTCCACCGTGTCCAGGTGGCGCGCTTGGTCTGGAGTGTGAGGACGACCGCGGCGCCGTAGGCCTCGATCGTTGCGGGGCTCAGGTCAGACGCGGCTAGGCAACGTTCGCCGGCCTGGGGCAGTGATTGCTGGATCGTGGCGAGCGCGTCGTTGCCGACGGTGCGTTCGGCGCGGGTTCGCCAGGCGGCGAGCATCACTGCGAGGGGTCGGGTGTGGTGCTTGGGCGGGCGGTTCATGAGGGTTGCTTGCTGGCGAAGTGCGTAGAGTTCGCGGCGGCTGGGTGGGGAGCAGTGGTCGTAGAGGAGGGTTCGGAGGTTTGCTTCGATCTGTTCGGTGCGGGCCGAGAATTCGCGGATCAGTTCGTCGGGGATGGTGTCGATTTCGAATGCTGGATTCCGCTCGGATGCGCGTTCGCGTAGTTCCCAGTCGAGGCCGAGCCGGCGGCTGAGGTTGTCGGCCAGGAGGACGTTGTGGATCTCGGACATGGCCACGGTCGCGCGGAAGAGCACGCGGCCGTCGACGGTTCGCCAGGCTCCGTCGGGGCCTTGGACGCGGTTGGCGACGACGACGTGGGTGTGTAGTTGAGGGTCGCCGGCGCGCGTGTCCCAGTGGTCGAACGCGGTCGCGATCAGGCCTCGGGCGTCGAGTTGCGCGATGCCGTTGTGGCCGCTTCGGGTGAAGGCGGCGTGCTGTTCGATAAGGTCGAGCACATCGTGAACTGCGTCGTGGTGAGCGGCCACGATCTGCTCTTGGACGCCGACATCGGCGGTGGCCCAGAGGGCAGATACCGACTTCGCGGGTGAGAAGGTCAGGTCGTACCCGGCGACCGCCTGGCGTGTCTTCTGCCGCATCTCGAGCTTGTGGATGTGCTGCATCGCGGCCTGCCGATCGTGGTCGTTCAGGCCGGGGTCGAGCGCACGGATCTGGTCTTTGATGCGTTCTGAGGGCGACTTGTAGACGCGGTACGGCTCTCCGAGGGTGCGGCCGTTCAACGGATCGGCTGCGCGACCGAACAGGGCCTCCATCTGGGCCTCGGTCACCTCCGAACCCGGCGCGAGCTGGCCGTTGCCGAGCCCTTTCAAGCCTCGTCCGAGCCACCGTCCAGGTGGGTATCCGTCGGCGGTGTAGTACGCCGTCAACGGCGTGGCCATTCGTCGATCGACATCGCCGGATGCGATGTGCTGGAAGAGGTATTTGTAGCCTTCGCCGGCGGTGAGCCGGTGGATGCTCAGCATCCCGGATCACCGCGAAAAGTCGCGATTGGTGGCTTCGTTGCGCGCTGCATATGGGCTCAACGGTCGGCGGCTGTCGCATTAGATGCGACACGCTCCTCGGCGTTCGTTCCTCGGATGCAAGAAGTGTGGCGGTGCTGGCCCTGCCCTGATGGCGAAAAAGTTGTCTTCGGCATCCGTTGAGTGCTCGTGGTCCAGGCGATCGGTCCTGGACTACGTGATCCAGGACTGCAACGGAGGAACGTGAATGAGCACAGGCAATGACCAGGTACGGCGACGTGTCGTCGATCTGGTGACGCGCGCGGAAGCGATTGTGGAGATGTGGGAGGCGACGACCGCGGACGGTCGGTGGGCGATGACGGCGTTCAGCCGCTATCGGCTGTGCGACCTGCTGGATGTGGCGCCGTATCGCAGGTACGAGGGGAGCCTCGAGGCAGATCCGGTGTCGCTGCTCGACGAGGCGAGTGAGTTGGTCGATCAGATCGACGTACCGATCGAGGATCTCAGCTGGCGCCTCGCGTTGGGGGACGCGCTTCGGACTGCGGCGTCGGACATTCGGATGGTGCGCGATGCGCGCGACGTATGAGGACCTATTGCACGTGGCTCGTCGGATCGCCGTCGACGCGGCATCCACGGGGTATGTTCGTCGAGCTGATGCTGTTGCGGATTGGCCTGCTGTGGTGGCGGCCGTGGGGAACCACCTGCAGTGGTTGCGGTGTCGACTTCGTTGCGCAGACCTGTACGGCGGGCCTGTCGAGCAGACGAGTCGATCGCTGGGGCGACTGGCTCAGGCGATCGGGGCCGGTAGTGATCTCTTGGCCGGTCAGGATGCGGTGAGTGCGCGGGTCCTGGACGATCCGGCGGCTCTCGTGGTGGGACGAGCTGAGGTCGCGACGATCGCTCTGATTGGCGCAGACGTCGTCATGGCCGCCACGAGGAGCAAGACAGCTGAGCGGCGTCGCCTGTTAAGGGTCACCGCGGAACTCGAGAAGCTGTCGGGTCAGAACCCGCAGCGCAAGGCATTGGGACAACTTGGCGGACTCTCGGTGTCCGGGCCCGGTGCTGTGAACGATGATCTCTCAAGGCTGGCCCGCTATGCGGCTCGTTGGGAGCGGGCTGACGACTCGGTGACCCTGCAGACGCTGCTGACTCGAGACTTGCGGTCGACGACTGCGCAGATTCGCACGGTGTGCGCGTACGTGTGGTACCTGGTCGATCAGGTGCGGGTGGCAACTCCTGCCGGTTTGGAGCCGTGGCAGCGGCTGAGTCTGAGACTGTTGAACAAGGAGGTGCGGGCGGCGGAAGCCGGCGCTCTGCGGGTCGCGGAATCGTGGCGGCGCCGACTCTCCGATGTGCATGGCCACACCGGGACGCCGAGCGAGGCGATGTTCATCGACCTGAAGGAGGCGCTGGACCGTCTTGTGCGTCCGGGAGACAGTCTGCTGGAGGCCGACACGCTGGTTCCCGATCGGGACAGGGCGCTCCGGCTCCTGGGCGCCATTGACGAGATGGTGTGGTCTGCTGAGCAGGTTGGGAGGAGGCAGCAGCGGGCTGTTGCTGCCTTGGTGGGACAGGGGCGCCTGTTTGTCCCTCGGCAGGAACTCAGCAGGTACGACCTCAGGTACCTGCGGCGGCCGGCCAACGCGAGCTTGCTCCAGTCCCGCTGGTTGAGAAGCACGAACGCGGCCTTCTTCAGCGAACTCACCTCTTCCCTGGCCTGGAGCGTCGACCACCTGGCGGCCGCATCACTTTCCGCGCGTCGGCTGGTCGGGACTTCGCAACAGACCCGTCCACATGGGGGCACATCCACGCGCAGCCCGGCGCCGTACCTCGAACTCTCAGATCCGGTGAACGCCGGACAAGAACCCGACTCAGGTCGTGGGAGGTTGCTGTGAGCAACGAAGACAGGCTCTGGGATGCACTGCTACGCGAGGTCGAGCGCCGAGGTTACACGGTGGTGGTCCGCGAGTCCGCCTCATCGGCGGACGCCTTCATCGACGCTCTGAGACGCGAAATTGTCATTGCAGATCGCCTCGACCGTCGAGATGCTGTTGCTCGTCTGGCCCATGAGATCGGCCATCTCCAGCTGCATTCAGGCGGTCGTTCCGCACAGACGCCGAGTGTCGGTCTTCGCGAGATCGAGGCTGAGTTGTTTGCGTACGGCGTACTGGTGAACAACGGGATCGAGCCTGACCGATCCTCCGTTGACTACATCTCCGATTGGGTTCGGAGGATCGGTCCACTCACCCAGGCGGACTTCGATGCGATCGAGGCCCGGACTGCCACCGCAACCAGGCTGTTTGTCCAGTCGATCCATACCTTCGCCCGCCGAACCGCACAGCCGGACCATGGAGACGACGGCGTCCCGCTCGCGCCCGACGGTCCGGAGCTGTGACAGATGGGCGCGAGCGAACGTGCGGCCGCATTGCGGCGGGCACGCGAGCGTCAGGCGAGGATCGAGAGCGTGACCGCACGCGCGGTGAAGGCCTTCACAGATCTCCAACGCGCTCATGCAGCGACGGCACAGGCGATGCTGCGATGCGGCGAGCGCGTGGCGAGGGCCGAAGAGGTGGCCGACAGCGAGACGGCCGAGCTCGCAAAAGTCTGCGGATCCGCGGAAGCCGCCGCAGAAATCTTGGGACGCACGACGCGAGATGTTCGGCGCATCATCAAGATCGACCGCGAACGGCGGGGGAGCACCTGATGACCGCGCGCATCGACGTCGATCCTCTCTGGGACGTCGATCAGGTCGCGGCGTACCTGAAGGTTCCGAAGCGCACGCTGTATCGCTGGCGAACGCATGGCTACGGCCCACCAGGGCGACGGGTTGGCCGGCACATCCGCTACCGCGCGAGTGAGGTCATCGCTTGGTTCGACAAGCTCGACGAGCGTGAACGCGACACATGGGACTAGCCCGGTTCCCCGGGGCCATCGCCGTACCTGGACGTACCAACTGCCGAAAAGGAGAAGAGGTCGCTATGAGCAAGGAGCACGGAGATCTGACCTCAGTTGCCGCGCTGTGGGAGGCACTTGCGCACCAGGCGGGCAGGAATGGGCTCAGTGTCGCCAGGGCGCCGATGGTCGCCCCAACACGCGGCTATACGGATTTCCGCACCAGGGAGATCGTCGTTGCCGATCGCCTCGATGAGCTCAATGCCGTTGCGCGGTTGGCCCACGAGGTCGGCCACGTCCGGCTCCATTCGACGTCGGCCGTGACGGCTGTCCTGCGGTGCGACGGAATGCGCCAGATCGAGGCGGAAATCTTCGCTTTCCTGGTGCTCAGCCACTACAGGCTCGGGACGGCAGACGCGCCGTTCGACTACATCGCTCGATGGGCTGCACATACCGCGCCGGTTGAATCGAGGACCCAGATCGACGAGATCTGCGCGCGGGTTGCCCAGGCAGCAGCACGCACTGTGGAGTTGATGGGGCAGCATCACGCAGGGCGTCGAGCACAATCTCAGCGCGACGCGGCCGCCCCGGAGCCGGAGGCCAGTTCGCCAGACCTGGGTTGGTGATGAGGGAGATTCTGGCTGCCCCGCCTACTTGGCGACATTTACAGGCATCTCCCGCTTGTTAGATGCCGCTGCCGCAGGATTTTGCGTGCTAACCTCCGATCAGACATTTACGGACATCGATTGATTGGTTGGGCGGAGATCCTGTGTGAACGAGGTGCTTCGGCGGGCGATGTACGACGCGGGCCTGACGGAGGTCGAGCTGTCTTCGAGGCTGTCGGTCGATCCGAAGACCGTTCGTAACTGGATGCGCGGGCAGGTTCCTCACCCGGCAACAAGAGGAGCGCTGGTCCAGCTGCTGGGCATCGAAGCAGAGGTGTTGTGGCCTGGACTCGCGGGGGCAGAGCGGCAGTACGCCAGCGGCGTACTCGGGAGCGCATACGGCCACCGACGCGCGCTCCGGCGAGGTGACTGGCTCGCTCTGTTCGCGGAAGCGAAGGCCCACATCGATGTGGTGGCATACAGCGCCTGGTTCCTCAGTACCGACCCGCACCTGCTCGCTTGTCTGCGGGAGCGAGCAGGTGACGGAGTCCTGGTGAGGGTCTTGCTCGGAGCTCCGTCTGCTCTCGACTCGCCGTATCCCGCGGCCGAGGACGAGCTGGGCGAGAATCTGGGCGATCGTGTTCGCGACTCGGCCGCTACCTTTCGGCGACTGGTGGTACCTGACCGGTTTGAGCTTCGACTGCATGAAGAGGTGCTTTACCAATCGATGTACCGCGCGGACGACCAGATTCTGGTCAACCAGCATTCGCCCGGCGTCGCGTCAGCTGAGTCGCCGGTATTCCGCTACCGTCGTGGGGATTCGGGCGAGCTGTTCGATGCGTACCTCGCGAGCTTTGCTGCGGCATGGTCCGTCGGCGCGGTCGCTGACTGAAGTGCAGTTGGCAGCCGAGTCAGCCGTGCATCAAGGGAGTGGCGTCGTGCCAGATACGTTCGAAGCTCTCGATGTAGTGGTTGGCGAGCTCCCCGCCCGAGATCTTCTGCAGGTACAGGACTGGGGCGTGTGCCGCAGGCAGCCCGTGAATGTGTGTGTTGACCAGAAGTCTGTCGTCTGCTCGGTAGATCGAGTTGTACAGCACCGTCTGGTGTTGCCTGAACTCGACACCGTCGGTGGTTGTGAGGTCGCCGTAGAGGGCGATGGCCGTCCGGATCTTGGCGGCGAGCGCATCTCCGATGCCCTCCTCGCGAGCCCGGATCGCAACACTGACGTCGTCGGGGTCGCCTAGCAGGATTCGGATGCGGATCCCGGACTTGGCTTTCAGGCGCAGGATGCGCTGTGCCGCGGCGTCCTCGGCCAGGAAGAGGCCGTCGTAGGTGAGGATGCCGATCTCTTCCGTGCCTGCGTCGAGGAGGTGCCGCCATTCCTCCCCTGAGATGTCGGTGCGACGTGGGTAGACCTTGACGATCTCGCTCTCGGAGACTGCCGCGGCCCGGTCTCGAGTCAGCGCGTTGGGCCAGAAGTAAGACTCGTCCTTGCCCAGCCTGGAAGCCAGGGCGTAACGGTTTCGTGGGAAGGGGACCAGGTCCTTGAGGACCCAGCGCTCGACGGTCTTCACATTGACACCGAGCTCTGCTGCGAGCGCAAGGTGGGTGAGGCCGTTCTCGGCCATCGCCGCCCGCAGTCTTTCGTTAGCCACGGAACCTAACCTAGGACATTTCGGGGCATTTTGGCGTCAATCGAGTTGTCTCGGAGATGTCGCAACGTGCCGTGGCGATGTCCGCGGACCGCGGACCACTGTGCCTGCACAGCCGGTGAAGAGGAGGGGTCATGCAGGGCACAAAGGTACTTTGCACCGACATAGCGGAGGGAGGCAGCCGTGGCCGACGGTAAGCGCCGGCCCAACAAGCTGCTGCGGCAGGCGCGTGGGGCGATGTCACAGGCGGATCTGGCCGACGAGGTGAGTAGCGCGATCTTCCGCGCCACGGGTCGCGTGGTCGAGCTCTCACCGAAGTCGATCTCTGACTACGAGCGTGGGTGGTACATGTGGCCCCGGAAGGATGTCCGGGCGGCATTCTGCGAAGTGCTCCACGTGGGAACATCTGAGGAGCTGGGATTCCACAGGCCGCGACTGTCCAAGCGACCTCCGGCAAGTATGGACCTGACCGCACTCGGTGACGAACGAATCGCGCAGAGCTCCAGTGGAAGACTGCAGGTTCCAGCGGGCAGGGCGTATCGCGGCGCCGAGATCGCTGCTCACTACTCGAAAGCAGGTCAGGCCGGCACTGGGATGCTCTTGGTTGCTCCTACAGCGGAGATGCTGGCCGGAATGAGTCGGCCCGATCGGCGTTCGCTGATCGTGGCAGTGGATCAGGATGAGCGCCACTATGTTGCCGATGGCCGGCGATTCGTCGAGCGCGCCGGACGGCGTTCGGGTCCGCAAGCAGTGCCCCTGGCGAACGTGGTGGACGATCTGACCGTCGGCATCATCTGGGCGACGGCGAACGCCGACTCGGCGCTGCTGGCCGACGATGCCCAGTTGGCACGGAGCCGGGCGTACATGGTTCAGGAGGAAGGCCGATCGGTCTCGCGAGGGGCTGTCGACGAGGTACCGGTTCTCAATCCGGTGGCTCGCCAGTGGCTGGGATCGCGGTTCTGCTCCGGCCACATTATCCGGAATTTTCATCAGCTGGGGAGTTCACCGCTTTTCTGGACACGGGAGCAGCAAGGGGAGGAGGCGGCCTCGTGGTTGCTGTGGTCGCACAAGTTCGAGTACTTGAGGCACACGTCGAGCCGGTTCGCGGACATGCGGAGGGGCTTCTGCATCCCAGAGAGCGAGGTCAAGGCATCACCGCGCTATGAGCGAGTGCTCTTGCTGCTCGCGATGGCGCTGATGGAGGCATTCGGCATCAGGATTGTTCTCAGCGCCGAACCTGAGCATGCTGCGGTGGAGGGCTTCGTCCTGGCAAGGCGTGCGGTCGTGGCCAACTGGCTGGACAGCCCAGGATTGTGGTGCGTCGAGGCGAGCGCCTCGCAGCCACGGTTGGGCGTTTATCAGAGGCTCGCCGGCGAGGCGATCGCGGGCACACTGCTGAACCAGGCAACTCCTGTCGGTCGGTTGGCGGCACTGGCTGACTACCTGGATGTGCCGTGGGGATGGCTCCGCAGAAGGTGTGGCGAGCTCGCTGCAACCGGCGTCGATGACATTGCCCATCCGCGTAGTCGGCTGCTGTCGACCCGTGGTCTGAACACCGTGATTCGTTACGTTGCCTACATCGATGTCCTCGAGGGAGATGACCGTGCGCGCTGCTGAACTGACCATGGGGCGAACCTTTGCGGTCCATTTCGATCACGGAGACGACTTCTACTCTGCGCTGGCCGAATTCTGCACGCAGAACGACGTGCGACAGGGATTCGTTCCGATGTTTATTGCCGGCATGCGTGATGTGCAGCTCGTCGGGACCTGCGAAATGCTGGAGGATCCGGAGGCTCCGGTCTGGAGCGCGGTGCATCTCGAGAACGTCGAGGCGGTCGGCGGCGGGACGCTCGCGTACGACGAGGCGTCCGGCAGCGTCTGGCCGCACATTCACGTCTCGGTCGGACTCAAGTCCCAGTCAGCCACCGCCCACACCAGCCACTTGTTGGGTGCCCGGATTCAATTCTTGACGGAGATGTACGTGGTTGAGGTAGCCGGGCCGAGGCTCTCGCGTGAGCGCTTGGCGGATCTCTACGACGTACCGGTACTCAAGTTCGGGGATGCGCCGCTGCAGCAATAACGCCCGAGTCCTGGAATCTCGAAACCCGGTTCCGGAATGGACCCGCCGCCGCGACCTTCGAGGTGTGGATCACTTGGAGGCGTGGAAGAAGCGGGTGGGGTCGCAGGTGCCCGACCCCAATGCCCTGGTCACAGCCGCCGAACGGCGGCGGTTGCTCGAGGCAAACAGTGCCGCGGCCCGGTTTTATCGACGGGAGCTCTTCCGGGGGCGACGAACGTGGGCTCGGACGCACCTTCAGGCCGGAGGCGCACACGAGGTGCTGGCTAGGGAGGCGAAGTGGTGGGTTGGTTATGCGCCCGACGCGCGGTCACGCTTGGTGGATCACTTGAGGTCGCAACGCTTCGATCTCGCGACCGTTCAGAAGGCTGGTCTCGGCGTGCGCGATCCCGACGGGCGAGTTGTCGACCGGTTCCGTGACCAATTGATGCTTCCGGCAAGGAACGAGCACTCTACGGTCGTCGGATTCATTGGTTTGCGCCAAGGCGAAGGAGGTGTCTACTACACGAGGTCGCCAGATACATCGATCCACCGGCGCTCCGAAAGCCTGGTGGGGCTTGCGGAGCAAGGTGATCTTCTGGATGGCGGCGCACTGCCCGTCTTGGTGAACGATCCGTTGGACGCTCTGGCAATCGAACGGGTCAGCAGGTTGACGGGAGGGCGGTGGATCGGAGTCCCTCTCTGTGATGCGGTTCTGTCCGCCCAGCAGGCTGTGCTTCTGAGTGCCCATAGCGCCACCGACACGGTGGTCGTCTGGATCATGGATCCTGGCGCCGCTCGGCGTACAGTCCAGGACTTCCTACCGGAGCTTGCCAAGACCTTTCAGCGGGTCCACGCGGTCGAGCTGTCATCCGGACACTCGCCAGCCAGTCTGTGGCTCTCGGACGGGGGCCAGCAGCGCCTGCACAGTCAGCTACTCCGGACTCGTCCGCTGGCTGACTATCGACACTCTCGCCAGGTGCGCGCAGCCACAACGAGGCGCATTGAACCGCCCGCACCGGATATCCCGGAAGGGCCATCACTTGACCTCTAGCACCGATGCCAGGTGGCGTGGTTCAGAGGCTCTCGAGAGCATTCCCGAAGTCGGAGACGAGGTGCTCACCAGGAAAGTTTCGATGGAGCTCCTGGTTGAGTTCGGCGCCGATCATCCGCAGGTGCACCTTGCTCTGCCGTCCGTCCTTCAGGCCCTCCACGCCGAGGTCAACGGCTTGCTCAAGGTCGCCCTGCCGACTGGCGACAAAACCCAGGGTGATGCGGCACTCGGCGATCCGCATCGGGCTCAGCTCCGTCCCGTTAGGACCAGTGTTGTCGCGGATGATCGCCTCGGCGTACTCGGCGGCCTGCGCGTCGTCGCCAGCCAGCCGGTGGACGTCCATCGAGTAGTAGTCCCACTTGGCCGGGTCGACCTTGAAATGATTGTCAGGGCGATCCGGATACGGCAGGTGATCGAGCAGATCGCGGCCGGACTCCAAGATGCCAGTCAGACCGGGCTCGCCGAGTCGTGCTTTCGCCTTCGCCTCCTGGGCCATGAGCTGGACCGTCACGCTCGAGTTCGGGGCAGCGGCCTGACCTATGAGCGAAGTCTGTATAGCACGGCGAAACTGGCCCCGGGTCAGCGCGAACCAGGCCGTCATCTCATGGCCCCACCCCACGATCTCCGGATGGCCGGCCTCCAAGCCAAGCTGCATCGCAGCGACCCGGGTGGACTCTGATGCCGTTGCGAGCCCGAGGTCGTACTCGACGCATCCGGCGAGCAGCGCGAGCCAACCGCCGGCGACAAGAAGCTCCGAGTGAGCCTTCAGACCTACGGGGCGGCGCAGGAGGCTACCGACATGTTGCAGCCACTCGTGAGCTTCCTGACGGAGCTCGAGGGCGTCACGGCGGTTGTATTGGCAACACAGTTCCTCGACAGTCGAGTGCAACGCCTCCAGCGTGGCGGCGGTGGTATCTGTCGCCTGCAGCCTCGCCACGAGCTCCGCCGTCTGCCACGGAGTTTCGCTCAGCCGCGCGGTGGTGTCCTGCCGGGCCGCGGCGATCAGCTCGCCCTTCGCCTTCAGAGCACGGTCACAGGCGGTTGCGACATCCTCACTTGCGGGCTTCCGGCCGTTCTCGATGTTCGACAGGTACTGCCGGCTGTAGTGCGTGGCGCGCGACAGATCGCCCAGTGACCAGCTGCGGTGGTCCCGGTATTGGCGCAAGCGGTTCCCGAATGACACGTCTCCAGTGTTACCCACTGCTTGTATTCCTGTCTCCCTAAGTCGGGGGATACGCGGGAATGATCGATCTCAGCCGGCTCGATCGCCATGCTTGATCCATGAACGGGAGAACAGGGGACGCCCGAGTCACCAACGGCGGATGGCCAGTGTTGCGGTCCGCCCAGGACCTCGACTGCGACGGTGAGAACCCGATGACCGGCCGGAGATGTCTCCGCGGCGATCACAGGGGTTACCACCGTGACGACGCCGGGGCCGAGTGGTTGGACGAGGGGCCCGTTCTCCAGCCTGGCTCGCGGAAAGAGGTGCATGATCCCCGTGATTAACCGTCTGAAGCACCGATGGATGTTCTGGCGGCTCTGGAAACGGGGTTGCGATGAAGGCTTCGACAACGGAGTCGGCCTTGGCATCGACGTTCTGGCGGATCTTCTCCATGACTACCCGGACGGCGTGCCGCGGGTGGCCATCGACTCCCGGATCCTGCTCTTGCGCCGAGAGCTGAAGCGGCCGATCCCGATGGATGTCGCCCAGTCCGCTCTCCTGACTCGGGAGCTGGAGCGACGCTAGATCGGCCCGGTACCCGGGGTGCCGCATGCCGACTGCCCACGAGAGGTTCTGTGCTCCACTCAGCAAGCGGGGCGGGTGTGCTGACGCTACGTCCGCGCCCGTCCCGCTCTCCATCCAAGGACCAGCCGATGCCGTCTCCGAACACGACCCTGCGCGAGGCGAGGCTCCGCATCCCGTCCCCAGCCGACGCGACCCGTCCCATGTCCCGCGCCGAACTCGCGCACTCAGTCTGTGTCTGGCTCTGGCACACGAGGAGCATGAACCGCCCGTTCGACGCCCACTACCTGGCCAAGCTCGAACGGGGCGCAGTCCGCCGCACTGGTGACGCCTACCGTGAGGCACTCCGTGCCGTGTTGGGAGTCCCTGACGACTCCGCCCTCGGCATGGATCAGTGACACCGCTGAGGGAATCCAATGTGGTTGGTGGCGGGCGGACGACGGGCGCTGCAGGTCGCGGGCAACTGACGACGCTTGGTCGAGCAGGCCCCGCGACGCATCTCGGCTGACGCGAGCAACAACTCTTGCTCGATCGCTCTCGGTGACGGCTGGTTATGATGACGCAACGCTACCGACCGTGTGCTGGGGGACGATCTGATGATTCCTGCGAGTCCGTTGCCGCGCCGGGTGACACCGTTCGTGGATCGGGTCGAAGAACGCGGACAGATGGTTCGGCATCGGGCGGTGAGCTGGGAAGCCGGTCTGCCGTGCCTGCTGTACGTACATGCGCGGCCGGGCCGAGGGCGATGGAGCCTGGCCACGCAGTTCTTCTATGAGAACCTGCAGGAGTTCGGTGGCACCTACATCGAGATCGCGGCTCGAGAGGCTGACGGGCGGATGGTGTCGGTGAGCGAGATGCTGGGCCAAGCGCTCGGTGCCCTCGGGGTGCCTGGTGCCGAGTTCCCAGCCAGTGACAAGGAACGGGCAGACAAGTTCCACAGCCTGTCGCTTGGGCATCTCTATTTGATGCTGATCCGAGATGCCGTCAGCGCGGAGCAGGTCCGGCTGCTGATCCCGTCCTCACCAAGTGCGACCGTGGTAGTTACGACACGAACCAACCTTCGGGAGCTGATGGAGTACGACTTCGCGCCAGTGTCGCTGCAGGAGTTGGGGTCTGATGATGCCTACCGATTGATGGTCGACAGGCTGAAGGGAACCGCCGGTCAGATTGATCCGGAGACGCTGGGGAAGGTGGTGGCCTTGTGCGACGGTCATCCACTGCTCATCCGCATCGTCGCCGCCCAGGTGAACGGGCGGCCCGGGCTTGCGCGGAGACTGGTCGAGGCAGCCGAATCAGGCGACTTGGTCGAAGTCGACGAGTCGGGGCGGCTGGCGGCTTCCTTCGATCAGATTTACGAGGCCCTGGGCGGTGCCCAGAAGCGTGCTTATCGGCTGCTCGCGCTACTTCCTGGGCCTGACTTCGGTGCTCCAGCAGCGGCTGTGGCTCTTCAGACAGACGCGCGATCAGCCGCGAAAATGCTCGATGTCCTGGAGGACGCCAACATCCTGCGGAAGACGGCACAGGACGGTCGGTTCGCGTTCTTCACGATGGTGCAGTCCGATGCCAAGTCGCGGATCGAGGACTTCGACGATCGGGCCGCCGTCATCCGTAGGGTGACGGAGTGGTATCTGGCCGAGCTTGTCCCCAGGGATGCCGCGCTCGCGAACCGATGGCGGGTCGGATCGGCCTTCGAGCAGGCTGCAAGACCGGTGAGCCGGACCCAGGCTCTGGACTGGCTAGCGGCCGAGTGGCAGGCACTGGTCGCGTGTGTGACTGCGGCGGCTAGGAATGAGCAACATGAGGTGGCATGGCAATTGTGTGTCGGGCTGTTCAAGTACCTTCACCAGCATGGGCATAACGAGGCCTTGCTGCGATGCATGACCGATGGTCTGCTCGCAGCCGAGGCAGCTGGTATCAAGGCCGCCGCCATGCAGCTCCATTCGCACCGAGGTACGGCTCACCTGGCACTCGGTGACCTGGTTGCAGCACGGGCTGACTTTCAGAGGTCATACGACTGCGCGGTCTCGATCGGGCATGCGCTGGGTGAGCAAAGCGCGCTGGAGTGGCTCGGCAAGGTCGCTGCGCGGGAGGGCGATTCCGTCGAGGCACAGCGCCTGTACGACGCCTCGGAGGCGGTGATTCGCCGCGTAGGTGTAGCGATGCCGGCCGACCAGTCATCGCGGGCGATCGCATTGCTAGGTCTGCAACGGTCACGGGACTTGCTGGTCAGGCCCGAGTACGCGACGGCGGATCGGTGGGTCCGTGTAGCGCTTCAGTACTTCGATCCGAGTACGTCGGAGCTGGAGAATCGGGCTAAGTGCTTGATGGTGTTGGGTGTGGTTGCGGCCAACACCGCGAGCACGGAAGATCCTGTGAGTATCTTCGCGGAGGCTGCCGAGCTCTTCGCCAGGGATGGGATCCAGCGGTTCGAGGCTGAGGCGCGATGGGCGTTGGGCGATGCGCTGGTGGCGCAGGGGAAGGATGCTGACGCGCTGCGCGCTTATTGGCGAGCGTACGAGCTCTTTGCGGTTCTCCGGGCCGATGAGGTTGGCGAGGCTCGCCGCCGGGTCGAGTCACTGGACCCCGCTGCGGACTTCGGTGATGCTGACGGTGACCCGCCGGGAACCCAGGTAGACGACGAAGGCGAGGGGGAGGATCGGTCCGCCCCGCCTGAAGGATGACTGGTCGTGGATGACCGAGGCCAGGATGGCGGGATCGAGGTCGAGCCCTTGGTCCGGCCGGGCGGTCAGTCGCGCTGACCAGCCAGCGCGGTGTGTCAGGGTGCAGGTGGTTGCGCTCTCGCGGGTCACCACCAACGAGCAAACCGGTCGTTGGCGAAGGACCGAGGCTGCGGTGGTGTGGCTGTCGGAGCCCTCGATGATACAGATGGCGGCGTTGCCGGACAGATCTCGCCGAGGTTCGTGGGCGGCAACGACGAGATGTCGATGCACGTCCTGCGGCGGGTGGTTCGGGCGTCCGACGGGGTCGGCCGGCCAGCGCCGCACGGTGATGTTGCCTTCGGCATCGGTTGAGGTTGATGCCCACCACGCTGTCAATGGGCTGCGGATCGGGCGCAGGTCATCCGAGCTGTAGATGGGCAGTAGTGCGGGCGAGGCGAGTTCGGGCAGGTTCATCAGGCGGTAGAACTCCGCACGATGGCGGTCGCTGGCCTCGCTCGGAGCGGATGTCGTCAGAGTGCGGACCTCCGGGTCCGCGGGATGGGCTGCGGCAAGCTGGGGCTGGAATGCGGCGCGGAGGTCGAGCCGGGCTGCCGACTGGCCGAGGGCATCGATCACCGAGCCGGGGACGACATCCTCGGACGGGAAGGTGGCGAGGAGAGTCGGTCGGCCGGTCGCCGCGCCGTACCCGGTAACTGAGCCGTTGTCCCCAATGACGATGTCAGATGCAAGTATGGCTTGTTGCCAGCCTTCGGCTGGAGGGATGAGCCGAAGGCCGCCACGGAGAGCTTCGCCGAGCCAGAGGCGGATCTGGGCGGGGCCATGGGCGTACCAGGTGTTGGGGTGCAGAATCACGGCGATGACGTACGAGTCGATCTCGAGCTCGGTTGTCAGCTCCGTGATGAGATCAGGATGCGCACCGAAGAGGGACCGGCGGCCCCAGGTGGATGTCACCGCGACGATCGTCCGGTCATCGTCGACACCGAGCGCATGGCGGTACCGATTCCGCTGATGCTCGCTCGCCACCATGCGGTCGAAGCACGGATCGCCGCCGACGAAAGCCGAACTCAGCGCTGCCGGTGAAGCGGTGGCCAGCCGCCGGAGTTGCTCATCATGGGTGAGAACGATCGACGCCGGAACGAGCTCGCCGTCACGCACCAGCCACCGGTCAGTGAGGCCATAGGTGTCCCGGTGTCCCGGTGTCCCGGTGTCCCGGTGTCCCGGTGTCCCGGTGTCCCGGTGTCCCGGTGTCCCGGTGTCCCGGTGTCCCGGTGTCCCGGTGTGAGTATTTAGTATACCCCATACCATGTGACAAGACGGCCAATGGTGCGCGCACCTTGTGCAGGTCGCCACTGTGATGTGCCGACAAGGCGAGGTCGAAATCGACGGTTACCGCACGTTCCCAGGGAATGGTTCGCGCACCCTGCCTGGCGAGATGGTCTTCGAGGCCTGCCGATACTGCTGAGGCATCTGGGAAGGTGAAGACGAGTTGAACTCGCCGGTCCGAGTCGAAGACCGGAAGAATGTCCGCGAACCTGTTCCACGCAGTGACGGTGTGCACTATCACCAGAATCGTCCGTTGTGGCGAGATGGTCCGCCACGGCGCGGCATCTGGGCCGACCGGGACGAGTAGCCGGTCTGCGGTCGACACGCGCCCTCTCCTGGCTGGGTAGCTGTTCGGTCATCGTATCCGCACGGCTTCTGCCATCCTGCCGCACGCGACGGAGATCACTACAGCGAGACGGCCGCGGTTCAGGTTGGCCGAGGACTTGTGCCGTGGCCGACGGGTTCGCGCAGGTCGGCGAGGAGGTCGACCTGGTCGTTGATGAGACCGGTCAGGATTTGGCGGGCGACGGCGAGGAGTTCGGCGACGTGTGGGCTTGCGGGG
>NZ_BAAANF010000024.1:0-11735 GCF_039529655.1 Kribbella yunnanensis
CCACCTCGCCCCCAAAGAGCAGCGACCCGTTCCCCAACACCCCCGCCGCTCTTTGTGCACGAAGCTCATCTTTGGGAACCCACCAACCACGCGAAGCCCCGAAAAATGACTGGTGGATACACAAAGATGGATCTCGTGCACAAAGAGAAGGCGACCCACCTTTGGGCACGGAGGGCGGAACGAAAGCAGCGCCTGACGGGTTCGTCAGGCGCTGGCTCTGGTGGTGATGTGCTGGTGCTGGTTCGGTTAGTTTCCGGCTTGGTTGGTGGCGGCTGGGGTGGTGGAGGTTGCGCCGGCCTGGTTTTCCGGGAAGTGGCAGGCGGCCTGGTGGCCGGGGGCCAGCTGGAGGAGCGGGGGCTCGACCGTTTTGCAGATTTCCTGGGCTTTCCAGCAGCGGGTGTGGAAGCGGCAGGCGGGCGGCGGGTTGATCGGGCTCGGTACGTCGCCTTCGAGGCGGATGCGCTTGACGTTGCCCTTGCGCTTCGTGTCGGGGACGGGGACCGCCGACAGCAACGCAACCGTGTACGGGTGCATCGGGGTCTCGTAGAGGCTGACGCGGTCGGCGATCTCGACGATCTTGCCCAGGTACATGACCGCAACCCGGTCCGACACGTGCCGGACGACCGACAGGTCGTGGGCGATCATCACGTAGGTGAGGTCGAATTCCTTCTGCAGGTCCTCGAGGAGGTTGACGACCTGCGCCTGGATCGACACGTCCAGCGCCGACACCGGCTCGTCGGCGACGATCAGCTTCGGGCGGAGGGCTAGCGTACGCGCGATGCCGATGCGCTGCCGCTGACCGCCGGAGAACTCGTGCGGGTAGCGGTTGTAGTGCTCGGGGCTCAGGCCCACCAGCTCGAGCAGTTCCTGCACCGCACGCTTCACGCCGTGCTCGGTCTTCACGTTCTGCAGCCGGTACGGCGCTCCGACGATCTTGCCGACGGTGTGCCGCGGGTTCAGCGAACCGTACGGGTCCTGGAAGATCATCTGTACGTCGCGACGCAGCGGCCGCATCTTCGCTTCGCCGAGGTGGCTGATGTCGCGGCCCTCGAACACGATCTTGCCCGCGGTCGGCTCCAGCAGCCGGGTCAGCAGTCGGCCGGTCGTCGTCTTGCCACAACCGGACTCGCCCACCAGCGACAACGTCTCGCCACGGGTCACGTTGAACGTCAGGCCGTCGACAGCCTGTACGGCGCCGGTCTGCCGCTGCAGCAGGCCCTTGCGGATCGGGAAGTGCTTGACCAGGCCGTCGACCGACAGCAGCTCTTCGCCAATGGCAGGTGCTTCCACGCCCGGGACGGCAAGGGGATCGATTTCCGACCGGGGTGGTGGGGCGGGGAAGGTATCGGGTGGAGTAGTCACAGTGTCGTCCCGTTCACAGCTTCGGCTTGATGTCGGTCTCCCACGCGTGCTGGCGTTCCTTCGGGGAGAGGTGGCAGGCGACCTTGTGGCCGGCGCCGATGTCGAGCAGTTCGGGGCGTTCGGTCTCGCTGGCGCCGCCGTTCAGGTGTGCGTAGTTGCAGCGCGGGTTGAAGGCACAGCCCTTCGGCACGTTGATCAGGCTCGGCGGCGTGCCCTTGATCGGGATCAGCCGCTCGGTGCGCTCGCGGTCGATCCGCGGCATCGAGCCCAGCAGACCCCACGTGTACGGGTGCTGCGGGTTGTCGAAGATGTCCTCCGCGGTCCCGTACTCGATCGCGCGGCCGCCGTACATCACCTGGATGTCGTCGGCGAGCTCGGCGACCACGCCGAGGTCGTGGGTGATGATGATGACCGCGGAGTTGAACTCGCGCTGCAGGTCCCGGATCAGGTCCAGGATCTGCGCCTGTACGGTCACGTCGAGCGCGGTCGTCGGCTCGTCGGCGATCAGCAGGTCGGGGTCGCACGACAGCGCCATCGCGATCATCGCGCGCTGCCGCATACCGCCGGAGAACTGGTGCGGGTAGGCGTCCACCCGCTTGTCGGGCTGCGGGATGCCGACCCGGTCGAGCATGTCGATCGCATGCTTACGCGCGACCTGCTTGCTCACCTTGTTGTGCACCCGGTAGGCCTCAACGATCTGGTGGCCCACCGTGTAGAAGGGGTGCATCGCCGACAGCGGATCCTGGAAGATCATCGCCATCCGCTTACCGCGGAGCTGGCGGACCTCCTCCGGCGTCGAGGACACCAGGTCCTGACCGTCGAGAAAGATCTCGCCCGTGATCCGGGCACCGCCAGGGGCGTGCAGCCCCATGATCGACAGGCTCGTCACGCTCTTGCCGGAGCCGGACTCCCCCACGATGCCGAGGGTCTTGCCGCGCTCGAGCTGGAACGAAATCCCGTCGACCGACTTGACGACACCGTCGTCGGTCGGGAAGTGCACCTTCAGATCCCGTACGTCGAGGAACGCCTCGCCGCGGGGGAGCCGCTGGACAGTGGTGCCTTGAACGGTGTTGTCTGCGGTTTCGGTCACGAGATGCGCACCCTCGGGTCGACGACGGCGTACAGGAGGTCAACGATCAGGTTCGCCAGCACGATGAAGAACGCCGCGACGAGCGTCACGCCGAGCACCTTCGGCAGGTCGTTCACCCGCAGCGCGATGACGGCGTACTGACCGATACCGGGCAGCGAGAACGTCGTCTCGGTGAGGATCGCGCCACCCATCAACAACCCGAGGTCCAGACCGAAGATCGTCAGGATCGGGGTGAGCGCCGAGCGCAGACCGTGTTTCATCACGACCGTCCGCTCCGTGAGGCCCTTGGCCCGCGCGGTCCGGACGAAGTCCTCGTTCATCGTCTCGAGCATGCCGGCCCGGGTCAGCCGCGCGTACGACGCGGCGTACAGGAAGGCCAGTGTCACCCAGGGAAGGATGAGGTCGTACGCCCACCAGATGGGGTTCGTTTCATCGAGTGGGTTGGTACCGCCCTGGACTGTCCAGCCGAGTCCGTAACTGAAGATCGACAGCGACAGCAGGCCGGTGAAGAAGATCGGCAGCGAGACACCGGCCAGCGCGACCGACATCAGCGACCGGTCCAGGACCGAACCGCGTCTGAGCGCCGAGACGATGCCGGTGCCGACGCCGGTGATCAGCCAGATGAAGGCCGCACCACCCGCCAGCGAGGCGGTGACCGGTATTCGCGCGACCAGGTCCGGCCACACCGGCTGCTGGGTCAGGAACGAATAGCCGAAGCACGGCGCCGGGCAGTGCTCGGTCGCCGGGCCGTAGTTGTAGTCCTGCCCGACGAACAGGCCCTTCACGAAGCGGCCGTACTGCTCGTAGAGCGGGTCGGTGAAGCCGAGCCGAACCGCGGTCTCGTGGATCTGCGCCGCCCCCGCGCTCTTGCCGACATAGCGGGACGCCAGGTCGTCGGCGGTCGCGCCGCCGAGCTTGGGAACCAGGAAGAAGATCGCGAATGTCACGGCCGTGACGATGAAGAGCAGGATTACTGCTCCGATCACCCGGCGGACCAGATATGCGAACACCGTGCTCGGCGGGGTGGCCGGTGATCATCGCTGATCACCGGCCACCGTCAGCCTTCACCTACCTCTGCTGAGCGATTTCGGTTGGTTGGTCAGGGCAACGACTACTACTTGAGGCCGATGGCCGCGTAGTCGTACATGTTCTGACCGGCGTTCGTGAACACGTTGGCCACGGTGTCCGGGCGGTACAGCAGGCCCTTGGCCCAGATACCCGGCAGCGCGCCGGCGTTCTCCATGACCTTCTTGTCGACGTCGACCCAGTAGCCGTTGCGCTTGGTCTCGTCGGTCTCGGACATCGCCTTGTCGACCAGGGCGTCGACCTCGGGGAGCCGGATGCCCAGGTTGGTGTTACCACCGGTGGCCCGGATGGTCCGGCTGTCGACGATCTGCTGCAGGAAGCCGAAGCCGTCGTTCCAGTCCGCACCCCAGCTGTAGACGATCAGGCCGAGCTTGTTCGCCTTCGCGAAGTCCGGCTTGCCGGCGTACAGCTTGGTGTAGTCGCTGGTCGGGTACGGCTTGGTGGTCAGCGTGATGCCGGCCTTCTTCAGCGACTGCTGCAGGGTCTCGGCAACTGCCTTCTCCTTGTTGCGGTCACCACGGAACGCGATGTTCACCGCGAAGCCGTTCGGCTGGTTGCACTGCTTCAGCTCGTCCTTGGCCTTCTCGACGTTGCCGTTCTTGTCGGCCTCGAAACCGTAGTCGTCGAACTTCTGCGAGCCGAGCACCGACGGCGGCATCAGGTTCGTCGCGATGTCGCCACCGATCGGGCCACCGTAGGCGCGCTGGTAACCCTCGTGGTCGGCGGCGTACAGGATCGCCTTGCGGCAGTGGACGTTGTCCAGCGGCGGGACCTCGGTGTTCAGCACCGTGAAGTTCAGGCGCGGCGCCGGCACGTTGTCCGTGTGTGCCTTCAGCTTCGGGTCGGCCAGCACCTTCGCCTGGGTCTCCGGCTGCACACCGGTACCGGCGAGGTCGACGTCGAGGTCACCGGCGATCAGCCGCTGGTCGATGTCGGTGCCTTCGACGTTGTACGCGATGGTGAACTTGTCCGGCAGCGCCTTGCGGCCCGAGTCCGGGTCGGTGGACGCGTCGTAGTTCTCGTTGCGGACCAGGTCGAAGCCCTTGTTCGGGTCGTACGAACCGAACTTGTACGGACCGGTCGCGACCGGGTGCTCCTTGTACTTCGCACCGGTGTCCTTCGCCTGCGGGACCGGAGCGGTCGACGGCAGCTGCGCGAAGTAGTCGAAGCTCGAGAACGCCTTCTTCAGGTGGAAGACGATGGTCTGGTCGTCCGGCGTCTCGATCGCCTTCGCGACCCCGGCCAGTTCCTTGTCCTTGTAGACGCTGAAGCCCTCGGGCACGTCCAGCAGGAAGTCGTTGAAGTACGTCGGACCGCTCGGCAGGGTCGCCTTGTCCAGCGACCGCGCGACGGCGTACTTGACGTCCTTCGACGTGACCGGCGTGCCGTCCTCGAACTTGATGCCCTTGCGGATCTTGTAGGTCCAGGTCTTGGCGCCGTCACTCGGCACACCAGGAGCCTCGGCCAGGTCCGGCACCGGCTTCCCGCCGTCCTCGCCCGGAGTGGCCTTGAAGGTCATCAGCGGGCGGACGTAGTTCCGCACCAGGTTCCAGGACAGACCGTAGTAGGTGTCACCGGGGTCCGTGGAGTCCCACGCCTCGGTGATGCCCATCCGAAGCGTGCCACCCTTCTTGTCGCTCGGGCTGTAGACCTTGTCCACGGCCGCGTTGGCCTCCGGCGTGGCGCCACCTTCGCTGGTGCCACCTCCGGGCTTGGCCTTCGGTCCCCCGCAAGCCGCCAGACTCAAGGCGACGGCCGCAGCGACGGCGGTCACCGTCGTGATGCGCTTCCGACTCATCTCTTGTTGCACCCCTTTTTGTGGTGAGAGCTGTGCCTTCACACGGCTCCCGGTTTGGAGAGAAGTACTACCGCGACCGCGGGTCCAACGCGTCGCGCAACCCGTCGCCGAACAGGTTGAAGGCCAGCACCGTGACGAAGATCGACAGGCCCGGCGGGATCATGTACATCGGGTCGACCTGGTACCACTTGGAGGCGATCGACAGCATGTCGCCCCAGCTCGCTGTCGGCGGCCGAACGCCGACACCCAGGTAGGACAGACCAGCCTCGAACAGGACGTTGGTCGGGATCAGCAGCGTCGAGTAGACCAGGATCGGCGCGATCAGGTTGGGCAGCAGCTCGGTGAACAGGATGTAGGGCCGCCGCGCGCCGAGACTGCGGGCCGCGTCCACGAACTCGCGCTCGCGCAGCGACAGCGTCTGGCCGCGGATGATCCGGCCGATGTAGGGCCAGCTGAAGAAGCCGATGATGAAAACGATCAGCGCCACCCGCAGCGGATCGCCGGTCAGTCCGAGCACCGAGTCCGGAATGGCGCCGACCAGCGCCAGCGCGAACAGCACCAGCGGGAACGCCAGGAAGATGTCCATCAAGCGGCTGATCAGGGTGTCGACCCAGCCACCGAAGTAGCCGGCCACGACCCCCATCACGACACCGATGACCACGGACAGCAAAGTCGCCAGGAAGGCGATCAGCAGCGAGATCCGGGCGCCGTACAGGATCCGGGCCAGGATGTCGCGGCCGTTGACCGGCTCGATCCCGAGCGGGTGGTCCCAGCTGATGCCGCCGAGCCGGCCGATCGGCGTCTGCAGCGACGGATCGACCAGGTCCTGATGGAAGTCGTTCGGGGTGATGCCGATCAGCTTGCAGATCAGCGGCGCGAAGATCGCCACGATGATCAGCAGCAGGACGAAGACTCCACCGGCGATCGCGATCTTGTCGCGCTTCAGCCGCGTCCAGGAGATCTGCCAGAGCGAACGGCCCTCGATCTTCTTGACTCCGTCGAGGACGGCCTCCGGCTGGGCCGCCGTCGACCCCGGTTCGACCTCGAGTGGTGCGCTCACGCGATGCGACTCCCCTGCCTCATTCGGTTGAACCGGAGCAAAATCCGGTATGGCTGCCGCCTTAACCTGCCGCCATTACGGTCTGGAGTCAAACGCCGAATGCGGTGCGTTGCCCGATCGTGATCGCCAGGAAATCGTCCCGTATCGTGGACGTTTCCGCAGTAAAGCACGCCCTCCTACCGAGGGTCGCGGTTACCTCGCGAAACGTTACTGTCATGGCATCTTTGTGTCATTTACGCAGGCCCGACAGGTGCAAAAAAGCGAGCGGATCGAGCGCTCCGGAAACGT
Source organism: Kribbella yunnanensis (assembly GCF_039529655.1). Taxonomy (NCBI): domain Bacteria; kingdom Bacillati; phylum Actinomycetota; class Actinomycetes; order Propionibacteriales; family Kribbellaceae; genus Kribbella; species Kribbella yunnanensis. The sequence continues at coordinate 6,685 of NZ_BAAANF010000024.1, forward strand.
TCTGCACATCTTTGCCCGCGACTACGCTGAGTCGCCCCTGCCAGGTCGGGACTACCGGCACCTCCCGGGCGAACACGCCCTGCAACTGCTCGAGCAGCTCGGCGCGCTTGATGCCGTTCTGCTCGGCTCTTTCCTGCTGCAGCAGCTTTGTCGCGGCCGCCGAACGGTACCCGTTCGGGAAGGGGTCGCTGACCCCGACGAACGGCGCCAGGTAGTTGTCAGCGTCCGGGTACTCCGGGATCCACCCCGCGAGGTACAGGTCGAACACCCCGGAGCGCACCAACTGCTGGTACGCCGGCCACTCCGCGCTCCGCAGAGTCACCCGGAACAGCCCCGACGCGTCCAGCTGCCGTTTGAGCTCCAGCGCCTCAGCCTTCGACCCCGGGCCAAACCGGGTCGGCGTCCATCCGAGCGTCAACGGCACCGCGCCCTTGACCCCCGCCGCCTTCAGAATCGCCGCTGCGGCCGCCTTGTTCGGCTGCTTGTACTCCGACCGGTACGCATCCGTCGCCCCACCGAAGCTCGGCGGGACCATTGAATACAGCGGACTCACGTGTTCGGCGTACGCCTTCTTCACCAGCGCCGGCCGGTCGATCAGCTGCGCGACAGCCCGTCGTACGGCGAGCTTGCGCGACGTCACCGACTTGAGCTGGAACGCGACGAACTGAATCACCGCGTCGTCGGACTCGACCACCTGCACGGCACTCGACGTACGGAGCTTGTCGAGCTGCCCGATCGTGAACCCGCGGTACGCCAGATCCGTCTTGCCGTTCGTGATCGCCTGATTGAGCGCCACCGCGTCCTTGACCAGACTGAGCTGCACCCCGTCGTTCTGCGCGGCGCGAGACCCCTTGTACGCCGCGAACCGCGCCAGCGTCACCGACTCCCCCGGCCGGTACGCCGTCAACTGGTACGGCCCGCTGCCGACCGCGGTCGCATCGAGAAGCTTCTTCGTCGGGTACGACTCCTCGTCCACGATCGACGCGCCGGTCGTGGTCAGCAGATAAGGCAGCCGCGCATCCGGAGCCTTCAGATTGAAGACCGCGGTCAGCTCGTCCGGCGTACTCACGGAGTTCACCGACGCGAACAGCGGTGCCGGCCCACCCGGAGTCTTCAGCGTCAGCATCCGGTCGAAACTGAACCGCACGTCCGACGAGGTCAGTGGATGCCCGTTCGGGAAGGTCAGACCTTCCTTCAAACTGCACGTGTACGTCGTCGGCGAATCGAACTGGCAATCCGCCGCATCCGGGACCGGCGTCGGCTTCCCCGGCAGGATCGTCAGCAGGGTCTGGTAGAGATTCGCCTGCACGGTCCGCGAACCGATGTCGTACGGACCGGCCGGATCGAGTGAGCTGATCGTGTCGGTGGTCGCCAGCCGCAGCACCATCGCCTTCGGACTGGTCGTGCCGGTGTGCGGCGCGTTGTCGTCCGGCTCACCGCACGCAACCAGCCCGACACCCAGCCCACCGACCGCAGCGGTCACCACCAACCGCCGCCACAACTCGCTCAACATGTCACCTTCCCCAGCCCAACTACCCCAGTAACGCCCCCGAGGGCACCAAGTGACGGTAGCGCCTCAGGAGAGCAACTGCCGCAGTGACTCCGGAGTCACGACTTCCAATGAGTTCACGACCAGACGGCGCGGCGCCTCCGGGATCGGCACCCAGTGCGGTACGGAGACGACGTACGCACCGGCCGCCGTACCGGACTCGGTGCCCGTCATCGAGTCCTCGATCACCACACACTGCGTCGGATCGACCCCGAGTTTGGCCGCCGCGGTCAGGTAGGGCTCCGGATGCGGCTTGCCGTTCGTCACCTCGTCACCGGCGATGATCACGTCGAACGGATCGTCCGGCAGGTGGTTCAGGACCGCGTCGATCATCACCCGGTACGACGCGGAGACCAGCGCGCACGGTACGTCGGCCTTGCGCAGCGCCTGGAGCAATTCGAGCGCCCCGGGCTGGAACTCGACCTCCCGGCGCAGCGACACGATCACCTCGCCGAAGATCCGCTCGGCCAGCTCCTCACCGGTGATCACACCGGCGGGCAGCGCCTTCAGCCAGACCTGGACGGCGTCGCGCAGATCGCTGCCGATCAGCCCGAGGCTGTCCTCGTCGGTCCAGGTCCCACCCAGCTCGGGCAGCACCCGGAGCTGCACCTCCGCCCAGACCTTCTCCGAGTCGACCAGCGTTCCGTCCATGTCCCAGAGCACGGCCTGCAGCACGGCTCCCCCTCCACTTTGTCCTGTGTTGGAACCATTTTCCTTCTGCGCAGGTCGACACGTTCCGCCGGGGGTGAAACGTCGCGCGTGGCGTGATCGGACGACGTAGGCTGGCAGTCCGGATTCCGGCACCCTGCCGGATGGCTAACAGACGACAGGGGGCCTGCGAGTGGTTGATCTCGCGAACCTGAGGGACCCGGTCGTGATCGCGGCGTTCGCGGGCTGGAACGACGCCGCCGAAGCGGCCACCGGAGCGGTCGACCACCTGATCGAGGAGTGGAACGCCGAGCTCGTCACCGAGATCGATCCGGAGGAGTACTACGACTTCCAGGTGAACCGGCCCGAGGTCGGCTTCGACGAGAACGGCGACCGGCAGCTGACCTGGCCGACAACCCGGGTCTACGTGGCCCAACCGGCCGACACCGACCGCGACGTACTGCTGATCCGTGGCATCGAGCCGAACATGCGCTGGCGCGGCTTCGCCCAGGAGCTGCTCGAGGTCGTCGACGAGTCCAACGCCCAGATCGTTGTCGTACTGGGCGCCCTGCTCGCCGACTCCCCGCACACCCGGCCGATCCCGGTCTCGGCAACCTCCTCGGACGCCGAGCTGAGTGCCTCGTGGAGCCTGGAGCCGTCGACGTACGAGGGCCCGACCGGCATCACCGGCGTCTTCGCGGACCTCTGCGCCGCGCTCGGCGTACCGGCCGTGTCGATCTGGGGCGCGATCCCGCACTACATCGCGGGCTCCCCCTGCCCGAAGGCGTCCCTGGCGCTGCTGAGCAAGATCGAGGCCCTGCTCGACCTGCAGATCCCCGAGGGTGAGCTGCCCGAGATGGCCCGCGCCTGGCAGCGCGGGGCGGACGAGCTGAGCGAAGAGGACCCCGAGGTCGCGGAGTACGTGCACTCCCTGGAGGAGCAGCGCGACACCGCCGACCTGCCGGAGGCCTCGGGCGATGCGATCGCCGCGGAGTTCGAGCGCTACCTGCGCCGGCGGAACAAGAACCACCCGGATACGCCATAACGTTTGCTACTCACGGGTCACCTACCGTGGCGTAACGCTCCGGATCGGCCTATTGTCGTCGTCGGACAGTAGGCCGGTCACGGGGAGCTGGGGAGATGCGCAGGTCGCGGGATGAGCTCGGTAGCAGCTCCATGCCTGCCCTCGCGGTCCTGCTGCTGCTCGGAGTCGTCGCCGTCATCGGCATCCTCGGCAACGACGAGGACGAACCACCACCGGTCGACCTCACAGCCCTCGCCGCATCCAGTACGGCGACCACTCTCGCGACCGCACCCCTCGATCCCGAGCCGTATGCGGCGACCGACGGCGTCGTCGTCCACCCGCGATCCGAGTCCGCCTTGTACTCCGCCCCGGACGGCGAACCGTTCGCCAAGATCGGGCCGAAGCAGTTCGGGCCGACCTGGCTACCCGTGGTCGAGCAGACCGACGGCTGGGTCCGCGTGCTGCTGCCCTCGAAGCCGAACCGCTCGACCGGCTGGATGCGCGACGACGACCTGGATCGCGCCTCCTCGTCGTACCTGATCCGGGTGCACACGGCGTCGCGGACGATCGAGTTGTTCGAGAACGGCAAGCGGTTGGGTGCGTGGAAGGCCGGTGTCGGCGCGCGCAAGACCCCGACCCCGGCCGGACGCACCTTCCTGCTCGGCTCGATCGTCGACCACAAACGCTCCGCGTCGCCGATCGTGCTGCCGTTGGGTGCGCACAGTCCCACTCTCGACACGTTCGGTGGCGGACCTGGTACGGTCGCGATCCACGGCTGGCCGCGCGCCGACGTGTTCGGAGCCGCGATCAGCGCCGGATGCGTCCGGGTGCCTAAGACCGCCTTGGCGAAACTTCAGCGGGTCCCGCTCGGGACTCTCGTTCAGATCGACAACAAGTGACGTACGTGAGGAGACCGGAGATGCGCCGACAGCTCGCACCGACCGTCGTCACGGCAGCCGCCGTGGCCGGAGTCGTGGCGTTCAGCCTGGTCGCCAGTACGCCGGTGGGGAGCGCGGCCACCCGGCCCTCGTCGGCCTACGCCGTCAGCGCCGAAGGCCAGGTACCCGTCGACAAGACGCCGTACGTCGAATCCCTCGACGGCAAGCCGAAGAAGTCCTCGGCCCTCGAACTCCCCGACAACCCACTGCTCGCGGTCCGCGCCGGCACCGTCAACGCCGGCAACAACTCGGCCTCCGTCGAACTCATCGACATCTCGGTCGGCGCCGACATCCTCGGCCAGATCCCGATCCCGCCCGACCTGAAGAAGCAGTGCGACGCGTTGCCCCCGACCGGCGCCGACGACCTCCCGCTGCCTGACATCAAGCTGCCGGACCTGGGCCTGCCGATCCCGCTGCCTTCGTTGAGCACCAAGGACCTGCCGGTCAAGAACCTCCCCGACCTCTGCAAGCTCCTGCTCACCCCACCGAGCTCCCTGGTCGGCATCGACGCCGTCAACGTCTGGTGCTCCGGCGCCAAGGGCGGCATCGACGTCGGCGCCCTCACCCTGCTGGGCCAAACCATCAAGATCCCCAGCACCACCGAGACCTTCAGCACCCCGGCCAACCCGTTGATCGCCATCACGGTGAACGAGCAGATCAAGAACGCCGACGGCTCCTTCACCATCACCGGCCTCAAGATCAACCTAGGCAACGGCGCCCAAATCATCCGCCTGGCCTCAGCCACCTGCGCCAAACCCGCCACGGTCAAGCCGACGCCAACCCCCACGCCGACCCCGCCCCCCCCGGTCGAGGGCCCGCCCAACGCCCCAACCCCCACCCCCATCAAAACCCACATCCCAGTCACCGGCTGACCCCCGAACCCCGCCGCTCC
>NZ_BAAANF010000025.1:0-51804 GCF_039529655.1 Kribbella yunnanensis
GGGGGTGGGTGGGTGGGTGGGTCAGCGTTGGTAGGCGCCGGCGTCCCAGGAGGTCAGGCCGGTGAGGGGCTTGCCGGCTAGGTCTTCGGGGTAGCCGGAGTTTTCGGCGCGGCCGATGGCGGGGCTGCCGGCTTTCAGGCGGAGGTCGGTGGCGCTGGTGTAGAGGGGGTCGGCTTTGACAGAGCGGGCGCCGAGGGTGAACTGGTAGACGGCACCCTGGTAGACGCCGCGGTCCTCGTCGGCCGCGTCCGCCGGGTTGTGGGTGTCGAAGGAGTCGTCGTAGCCGACCTTCTTGCCGACCTTGACGATGTTGTTGCGCAGCTTGAGGATGCCGGGGCCGCAACCCTGGTCGCAGCTCCAGCCGTCGCCGTTCGGCAGGTTGACGGAGTTGTTGATCGCGAGCGTCCGGCGTACCGGGCCGATGTGGCTCTGGGCACCGCGGGTGATCAGGAAGGTGCCGGACGGCTTGGTCGAGGTGACCGAGTTGTAGGCGAAGACGTTGTCGTCGGACGTCTGACCGGCCTCGTGACCGAGCTCGGTGAAGGTGTCGTTGTCGGCGGTCTTGTTGTACTCGATGTGGTTCCGGTCGCCGTTGAAGATCTCGACCGCGGCACCGTCGTACCCGTAGTCGTGGCTGGTGTGGAAGCTGCCGCTGATGGTGTTGTGGCGGATCTTGTTGTCGTCGCCGTGCACGAGGATGCCGAAGGCACCCGAGTCGTCGTCGGGGTGCGTGTCGTCGTCGACGCTCATCTTGTTGTTGTTGACGAGCGTGCTCCAGCGGATGTCGTTCCAGTCCGAACCGTCGGTGATGGAGATCCCGGCGACGTTATTGTCGGCCTGCACGGTGTCCAGCACGATGCTGTCGCCGAACAGTTCGAACCCGGCCCAGTTGCAGCCGCTGGCGCGGAGATCACCGATGAAGATGTCGTCGCCGGTGACGTTCACACAGTTCAGCACCGGACCACCGATCTTCGGTAGCGCGCCGGAACCGTAGGCGCCGACGGTGATGCCGTTGCGCGACAGGTTGAGCGACCCGGTCCAGGACGAACCTCGCTTGAACAGGATCTGCTGACCCGGATCGAAGGCGTAGCCGTTGACCTTGGCCAGGCTCTTCCAGGGTGTGGTCTCGCTCGTCCCGGAAGCGGCGTCGTTCCCCGCGACCGAGTCGATGTAGAAGATGGTCGGCTCCGCAGCGGGTGCCGTGAGGAGGGAGGCGGAGAGGAGGACAGGACTCAGGAGGGCGGCGAAAGTGAGCACGTCAGCCAGTTTTCGGGCGACTGTCGACCCCCGTCAACGAGTCGTCTTGGCCAGTTCTCACCGTTGTCCACTTCTTACCTCTGGCCCGCCGTCACCAGTCCCGCGTCGTACGCCAGGATGACCGCCTGTACCCGGTCCCGCAGACCGAGTTTGGCCAGCATCCGGCTGACATGGGTCTTCACGGTGTGCTCGGTCAGGTGCAGTTCGTCCGCGACCTCGGCGTTCGAGTTGCCCTTGGCAACCAGCACCAGCACCTCCCGCTCCCGAGCAGTCAGTACGTCGATCCGCGCCGCCACCGCTGGATCCAGGCGGGTGTCGGCGAACCGGTCGATCAGCCGCCGGGTCACCGGCGGCGCCAGCAACGCATCGCCGGCCGCGATCACCCGGACGGCGTTGATCAGCTCATCCCGCGAGGAACGCTTCAGCAGGAACCCGCTGGCCCCGGCGCGCAGGGCGTCGTACACGTACTCGTCGAGGTCGAAGGTGGTCAGGATCAGCACCCGCGGTCCCCCGGCGAGCTGCCGAGTGGCCTCGAGCCCGTCCATCACCGGCATCCGGACATCCATCAGTACGACGGCCAGGTCGAGGATCGCAGCCGCCTGCCGGATCGCGTCCGCGCCGTCGACCGCCTGGGCGACCACCTCGATATCGGGCTGCCCGTCGAGGATCATCGCGATCCCGTCCCGGACCAGATCCTGGTCGTCGACCACCATCACCTTGATCGGCCGATCGTTCACCGACGACCACCGACCGGCATCCACGCATCCACAGTCGTGCCCGCGCCCGGCGTACTGCGGATGTCCAGCGTGCCGCCCTCGATCCGGACCCGCTCCCGCATCCCCGCCAGCCCGTGCCGGTTCCCCCGACGCGCCGCGGCGACGTCGAACCCGACCCCGTCATCGGTCACCTCGACCCGCACCCCCGTCTCCTCGCTCCGCACCGCCACCCGGACCCCGGTCGCCCGCGCATGCTTGACCACGTTGGTCAGCGCCTCCTGCACCAGCCGGTACGCCGTCACCTGCTGACCCTCAGGTGGTGTCTCGAGATCACCCTGCAGGTCGAGTTCGATCGGCAGGTGGTCGTCGGAAACGTCCGCGACCAACTGTGACAGGTCGGAGATCCCGGGCTGCGGAGCCAGTTGCGGATCGGCGATCCCGTCCTCATCGCGCAACGTCGACAACAACCGGTCCAGCTCGCTCAACGCCCGCCGCCCGGCATCCCCGATCCGCTGGAACCCCGCCAGTACGTCGGCCTCCCCGCGCCGTACGAGATCCGGCCCGGTCTCGGCCTGGATCACCATCAGGTTCACCGCATGCGCGACCACGTCATGCAGATCACGAGCGATGATCGCGCGCTCGGTGAGAACAACCTGCTCAGCCTCGAGCTCCTCAGCCGCCCGCTCCAGCTCAGCCTCACGCCGCGCCGCCTCACGATTCCGCCGCAACTGCCGAACCGCGATCGCGGCGAGCACCGGCAGCAGCAGGATCAACGAGAGTGTGACCGGCCAGATGTTCTGCGCGATCCCGTCGTACGTCGAGTTGTGCAGCACGGTGTTCCACGTGTAGTCCCAGCCGCGGCGCTTGATCTCGGGGAAGATCAACTGCAGGTACCTGACCCGCATCACCCGCGTGATCAGCGGCAGCAGGATCAGTACGCCGATTGCCACCGGCAACGTCCAGCGCAAGCTCCGGGACTTCTTCGGGGTGACGACGAGCCAGTACAACGCCACCCCGAGCGCGGCGTACAGCGGGACGTAGTGGGTGTACGACTGCCAGTTCGCGATCAGGCTCGCCGCGGTCAGCACCACCACCGGAACCACCGGCCGACGTCGGAACACCAGCACCAATGCGGCCGCTGCGACACCCCACGGCATCCAGCTCGGCGCGCTCCACCATCCGCCGTACAGCAAGTCCGTGCGGACCTCGACCAGCGTCATGCCCGCGAGCGCGCCGGCCAGCAAGGCGTATCGGACCCAGGAGTCGACCGGATCGACGAGGTACGCACGCAGGTCGGCCCAGCGCTGACGAGCCGGTACGACGTGCGCTCGATCCCGCCGTACGAGCAGGAACGCCATGGCCACGACGGCGATCAGGGCCACCCGCGGCCAGGGCACCACAGCAGGCGCACCGGCGGCCACGATGTTCTCGAAGAGCTGGGACAGGTTGCCGCCGAAGGAATCGTACGGACGCAGGATTTCTGCGACGGCGACCCGGGCCACGTCCAGCACGATCGGGATCAACACCGATCCCGCCGTGACGGCGATCACGGTCCGCTGCCGGCACCGGCCGGCCAACGACCACAGCGCGAGGACGATGCCGACGTACAGGAGCCAGGGCGCCTGGCCGAGTGCGACGGCCAGGTACGCACCGACGACCAGGCCGGGCAGTGCGAGCGCAGGCTCGATCCGGCGGATCGCGATCAGCAGCGGAAACAGGATGAGGATCACCCGCAGCCACAGCCAGTCGCCCGCCTGCCAGTGGGGACGCGACTGCAGGCTGACCATGGCGGCGAACGCGATCGCGGAGTCGATCCTGAGCGCGCGCCGGCCGGTCAGGAGTTCTTTCACCTGACCATTGTGGCGGCGGGACGGGCCGGAAGCCGTCACTCTCAGGAGTGACACTCGGCCATGGCGGCCCATACCCCGCGGTGAGCACGGTCCATACCTGGCGGCGATGTGGCGACCCGGGTCTCGCCGGGATTGTCGAAGGCATGACGATCAGTCCTGTTCGCCCCGCCCATGAAGGGGCCGTTGGCAACGGCCGGATCACCCGCCCGGTCCTCGCGCTGAGTCTGGCCGCGGCAGCGTTCGTGGCCGTTTGTGTGGCGATCTGGCCGCCGACGAAGGATCTGTACGACCTCCGCGTCTACGTCGCCGCTGCGAAGGCCGTCCTGCACGGCCAGGACATCTACACCGCGCATCACGCATCCCCGGATCTGCTCGGCTACACCTACCCGCCGTTCGCCGCGCTTCTGATGGCACCGCTCGGCTTCCTCCCCACAGGTGCAGGCCGAGCGCTCATGACCGCGCTCTCCGCCCTTGCCCTGCTGGTGATCGGGTCGGTCACCTTCCGCGCACTGAAGCCGAATTGGTCGACCCACCAGGTGCTGGCGGCCGGAATCGCCTTAGGCGCAGCCGGTCTCGCGCTCGAGCCGGTGCGGATGACGTTCCACTACGGCCAGATCAACCTGATGCTGCTCGCGATCCTGATGATCGACCTCTTCGGACACCTACCGCACCGGTTCCGCGGCGTACTGATCGGGATCGCGACCGGGATCAAACTCACCCCCGGCATCTTCATCGTCTATCTCCTGGTGACCCGTCGCTATCGCGAGGCGGCCACGGCCGCGGCTACGACCGCCGCCACGATGCTGGTCGGCTTCCTGGCGATGCCGGACGCGGCCTGGAAGTTCTGGAGCACGTACGTCTTCGACCCGACCCGCCCCGGCTCCAGCACCCTGGTCACGAACCAGGCCTGGCGTGGCGTCCTCGGCCGACTGAACGGCGGCCCCCAGGGAGTCGAGCCGTTCTGGATCCTCGCGATCCTCGCCACCTTGGCCATCGGCTTCTGGACGGTACGGCGTGCCTTCGACCGCGGCAGATTGTTGGAATCCGTCCTGCTGACCGCCGCCGTCGGGCTGCTCATCTCGCCGATCTCGTGGAGCGCTCACTGGGTCTGGGCGCTCCCGGCCTGCGCACTGCTCTGGTCGCGCGCGACCACGGTCTCCCGCGTCGGACTTGCAGCGCTCACCACGGTCACCTTCGGGATCGGGCTTCCCTGGCTGGCGCCGTACCTGGACGATCGGGAACTGCATCACCACGGCTTCGAGCTGTATCTCGGCAACTCCTACGCAATCTGCGCGGCGGTGCTGCTGATCGCAGCTTGGCGGCGTCGCGCATGAGTAAGCGACGATTGGTGCTGCTGGCAATAATTCTGCCGATCCTGTGTCTCCTGCGCTGGCATCCCTGGTCGGCTGACATGAGCGATCTCGGCATCTACTACGCGGGGGCCCGCGGGCTCGTCAACGGCCAGGACATCTACACCGCGCATCTCACCTACTACCCCCACATCGGTCTCGGTTTCACCTACCCGCCGTTCGCCGCGCTGGTGTTCTCGCCGTTCGCGATCGGTCTTCCCTTCGCCCGCACATTGGTCACGATCGCGTCGGCGCTGTCGCTGCTGGTGATCGGGTGGGCCACGGCGAAGAAGCTCGGCTGGTCGACCGGCGTACTGATCGCGTGGGCCGCCTTGCTTTTCGAGCCGGTGCAGTCGACCTTCAGGCAAGGCCAGATCAACCTGGTCCTGCTGGCGATGCTGATGGTGGATCTACTCGGACTGATCCCTCGGCGCTACCGCGGCATCCTGGTCGGCGTTGCCACCGGCATCAAACTGACACCGGGCATCTTCATCGTCTTCCTGCTGATCACCAAGCGGTACCGCGAGGCCCTGGTTGCGAATCTGACCACGGCACTCACCATGGTGATCGCGTTCCTGGTGTCTCCCACCTCGACGATCGACTTCTGGACGAAGTACATCTTCGACCCGAGCCGCGTGGGCCCGCCGCACTACTTCAGCAACCAGTCGCTGCGCGGCGCGCTCGTACGACTCACCGGGGACTCACCCGCATGGTTGCTCGCGGCAATCATCGTGGCCGTCACCGGCCTGTACGTCGCGCGCCGGCTCCACGAGCGCGGTCTGGGTTTCGAGGCCGTCGTGGTGACCGGATTCACCGGGCTCGCGGTCTCCCCGATCTCGTGGACGAACCACTGGGTCTGGGCGATCCCGGCCGCGGCACTCGCCTGGCAGAACCGCGGCAAGCTGCGGTCCCTGCGGACAGCATTCTCCGCCACCTGGATCACGATCTTCCTGATCGGACTGCCGTGGTGGATGCCGTTCGGCAACGACCGCGAGCTGCACTACACCGCCGTACAGAGCGTGCTCGTGAACTCGTATCTGCTCTGCGCGCTGGCGTTGGTTGCCTTCGGCTACCGACTGAACTCCGAGGCGCGGATCCGGTACACCTGCAGGTTGAGGTCGTAGTACTTGTCCGTCTCGCCGACCCACTCCATACCGAGCCGACGGGCGGTGCCGATCGCGCGTTTGTTGTTCGGCCGCGCGACGGCGAAGAGCTCGTCGACGTCGTGGGTCTCGAACGCCCAACCCATCAACGCCTTACTCGCCTCGGACGCGAACCCGTTGCCCCAGGCCGACGGCCGCAGCTGCCAGCCGATCTCGAGATCCTCCTCATATGGCGGGAGCAGCCGGATCAACAGCCCGCCGATCACCTCGCCGTCCTCCTGCCGGACCACGGCCCAGCGGCCGGCCGGTACGACGAAGTTGGGCTGGGCCTCGATCCAGGCGGTCAGGATCATCCCCATGGTGGCCACGTCGGTCACCTTGTCGATAGCCGGCGAGAGCCACGGCGCCACCTCGGGCGAACCGTAGATCTCCAGCGCGGCCTCGGCGTCGTCTTCTTGCCAGTCCCGGATCAACAGCCGGTCCGTCTGCAGGCTCAGCGTCACCTGGCCAGCGTACGTCGCGGTCCAACCAGGCAAGTGTCCGGCAAATGAACGAGCAGAGATGAGAGCCGCAGGGTGGCCCGGTAGAGCGGACCACCCCGCGGGGGCCGAAGAACACCCGGGGGAGGGTGCGACTCCGGCTGTGGAAGTGTCGAGGGGGGATTCGACGACTTCCACCGGATCGGAGGCCCCGAGGGGTGGGGTTCGGGGAACCTCCGGTGGTTCTGTTGTGCACGCCGAGGTTCTCAGCGCTCGAGGATCAGCGCGGTCCGAGCTCCAGCGGCTGGGTGCGGATCCAGCGTGTCGTGGTCTGCTGGCGGCCCATGGCGATCACGTCGCCGGCGGGACCGGCCGAGAAGACCCTGCTGGAGGTGCTGCGTCGCGAGACGCCGACCCCCCGCTGAACCTCTGCCAGGAGCTGGTTCACCCGGGAACGCAGATCCTCTACTTCCGACTGTAGCGCGAGGATGTGCCGAATTCCCGCCAGGTTCACACCCTCGTCCTGGGACAGGTGCTGCACATACCGCAACCGCGCCACGTCGTACGCCGAATAGCGTCGCCCGCGGCCGGACGCCCGGCTCGGCACCACCAGGCCGAGCCGGTCGTACTGCCGCAGGGTCTGCGGATGCATACCGGCCAGCTGGGCCGCCACCGAGATCACGTAGATCGGGGTGCGGTCGTCCCAGGTCGGTACCTGGCTGAACGGGATGCCCATCTCAGGCGCTCCCGAACAACCCGGCGCGTAGATCAGGCTGGTCCGAGGCCGAGCTGAACTCCTGCAGCTTGGTGCGCTGCTCGTCGGTCAGCTCGTGCGGGACCTGGACCTCCAGGGTCAGCAACATGTCGCCCTTGGTGCCGTCCCGGCGCACCGAGCCCTTGCCGCGAACCCGGAGCTTGCTGCCATTCGCCGTACCGGCCGGAATCCGAACGGTGACCGGCAGGCCGTCGAGTGTCGGCACCTTGATCTCGGCGCCGAGGGCCGCCTCGGTGAAACTCACCGGGACGCTCAGTGTCAGGTGCTCGCCCTGCCGGCCGAAGATCCGGTGCGGCGTGACGTGCACGGTGACGTAGAGGTCGCCCGAAGGACCACCCCGCTCGCCGGCCGCGCCCTTGCCCTTCAGCCGGATCCGCTGGTTGTCCTGGACACCCGCCGGGATCCGGACCTGCATGGTCCGGCTCGACTGGCCGCGGCCGGAGCCGTGGCAGGTCTCGCACGGCTGGTCGACGACCAGACCGCGTCCCTTGCACTCGGTGCACGGCTCGGTCATGGCGAACACGCCGCCCTGGACCGAGGTCTGCATGCCCGTGCCTTCGCACTTCAGGCAGACCTTGGGCACCGTCCCGTACTTCGCTCCGGTACCGCGACAGGTCTTGCAGGGCTCGTCACTGGTCATCCGCAGCGCGACCGTGACACCGTTCACGGCCTCGGCGAACTCGATCGTCGCCTCGGTCTCGATGTCCTGCCCACGCCGCGGCCGTGCGGTCGTCGTGGAGGTCGAGGACCGCCCACCACCACCGAACATGCCGCCCAGGATGTCGCCCAGACCGCCACCGGCCCCGGCTGCGCCACCGCTGCCACCACGGTTGAACAGGTCGCCGACGTCGAAGTTGAACCCGCCGCCCTGCTGACCACCGCCCGGCATCCGGAAGCCGCCGCTGCCGAACAGCCGCCGCGCCTCGTCGTACTCCTTGCGCTTCTTGGTGTCCCCGACCACGTCGTACGCCTCGGAGACCTCCTTGAACTTCGCCTCCGCTCCAGCGTCACCCTGGTTGGAGTCCGGGTGGTACTTCCGCGCCAGCTTGCGGTACGACTTCTTGATCTCGTCCTGCTCGGCGGTCTTGGAGACGCCGAGGACCTTGTAGAAATCCTTCTCTATCCAGTCCTTCGTGCTCACTCGACGCCTCCCCTCCCGCTACTCGGACTTGTCCGCAGCCTGTTCGTCATCTGCCGTGCTCTCTGCCGGGGCTTCCGGCAGCTTCTCGGTCGGCTCCGAGACGGCCACCCGGGCCGCCCGCAGGATCCGCTCGCCGTGCCGGTAGCCCGGCTGCATCACCATGGTCGCGGTCGGGCCGTCGACCTCGTCGGAGTAGTTGTGCAGCAGCGCCTCGTGGATGCGTGGGTCGAACGCGTCGCCGGGCTCGCCGAACTTCACCAGGCCGAGCTTCTCGGTGACCCGCTCCAGCGATTCCGAGACCGCCTTGAACGCGCCTTCGAGCTCGCCCGCCTCGCGGGCGCGGCCGACGTCGTCCAGGATCCCGAGCAGCTCGGTGAGCACGGTGCCGATGACGAGCTCACGGCTCGCCTCGCGGTCCCGGTCCACCCGGCGCTTGTAGTTCACGTACTCCGCCTGCAGTCGCTGCAGGTCCGCCGTACGCTCCGAGAGGGCCTCGGTGAGCAGGGCTTCCTGGGCCGACGGACCGGTCAGCGACGACACGTCGTCCGGAACTCCCGCGGGAGCCTGGTCAGCAGGCTCCCGCACGTCACCGGTCTCCGGGTCGATCCGGCGCTTGTCCCGGACGACGGGGTCACCGTCGCCGAACTCGCCGCCTGTGGGTCGATCCGTCACTTGTCCTCCGCCTTCTTGTCCTGCGGCCGGTCCTCGTCCACGATCTCGGCGTCGACGACATCGTCGTCGTTGTTGTCCGCCTTGGCCTGGTCATCAGCCGGCGCGCCGTCCTCGGACCCGCCCGCGGCCTGGGCGTTCGCGTACATCGCGGCGCCCATCTTCTGGCTGGACTGCGACAGCTTCTCCGACGCGGCCTTGATGGCCTCGTCGTCGGTGCCCTCGAGCGCCTTCTTCAGCTCCGCGACGCCGTCCTTGACCTCGGTCTTGACGTCGTCCGGGACCTTGTCCTCGTTCTCGGACAGGAACTTCTCGGTCTGGTAGACCAGGCCCTCGGACTGGTTGCGGGACTCGACGGCCTCGCGGCGCTTGCGGTCCTCCTCGGCGTACTGCTCGGCGTCGCGGACCATCTGGTCGATGTCGGTCTTCGGCAGCGCGGAGCCACCGGTCACCGTCATCCGCTGCTCCTTGCCGGTGGCCAGGTCCTTGGCGTTCACGTGCACGATGCCGTTCGCGTCGATGTCGAAGGTGACCTCGATCTGCGGCACGTTCCGCGGCGCCGGCGGCAGGCCGGTCAGCTCGAAGTTGCCGAGCGACTTGTTGTCGCGGGCCATCTCGCGCTCACCCTGGTAGACCTGGATCATCACCGACGGCTGGTTGTCCTCGGCGGTGGTGAAGATCTCCGAACCCTTGGTCGGGATCGTGGTGTTGCGCTCGATGATCTTGGTGAACACGCCGCCCTTGGTCTCGATGCCCAGGCTCAGCGGGGTCACGTCGAGCAGCAGGACGTCCTTGACCTCACCCTTCAGCACACCGGCCTGCAGGGAGGCGCCGACGGCGACGACCTCGTCCGGGTTCACACCCTTGTTCGGGTCCTTGCCACCGGTCAGCTCCTTGACCAGCTCGGCCACGGCGGGCATCCGGGTGGAGCCACCGACGAGGATGACGTGGTCGACCTTCGACACGTCCACGCCGGCGTCCTTGATGACGGCCTTGAACGGCGCGCGGGCGCGCTCGAGCAGGTCGGTGGTGAGCTTCTGGAACTCGGCCCGGGAGAGCTTCTCCTCCAGGTGCAGCGGGCCGGAGTCGGTCAGGCTCAGGTACGGCAGGTGGATGCTCGTCTCGGCCGCGGACGACAGCTCGATCTTGGCCTTCTCGGCGGCCTCGGTGAGGCGCTGCATGGCCATCTTGTCGCCGGACAGGTCGGTGCCGTTCTTGTTCTTGAACTGGGTCACCAGCCACTGCACGATCCGCGCGTCCCAGTCGTCACCACCGAGGTGGTTGTCACCGCTGGTCGCCTTCACCTCGAAGACGCCGTCACCGATCTCCAGCAGCGACACGTCGAACGTGCCACCACCGAGGTCGAAGACCAGGATGGTCTGCTCGGTGCCCTTGTCCAGGCCGTAGGCCAGCGCGGCGGCGGTCGGCTCGTTGACGATCCGGTGCACCTTCAGGCCCGCGATCTCGCCGGCCTCCTTGGTCGCCTGGCGCTGCGCGTCGGAGAAGTAGGCCGGCACGGTGATGACCGCGTCCGTGACCTGCTCCCCGAGGTACGCCTCGGCGTCCCGCTTCAGCTTCTGCAGCACGAAGGCGCTGATCTGCTGCGGGTTGAACTTCTTGCCGTCGATGTCCACGCTCCAGTCCTCGCCCATGTGACGCTTGACGGAGCGGATGGTGCGATCCACGTTCGTGGTGGCCTGGCGCTTGGCCACCTCGCCGACCAGGACCTCGCCGTTCTTGGCGAAGGCGACCACCGAGGGCGTCGTGCGCGCTCCCTCGGCGTTGGGGATGACGGTGGGCTCGCCACCTTCCAGTACGGCGATGACGGAGTTCGTCGTACCGAGATCGATACCGACCGCGCGGGCCATGCTTTACCTCCACGAGTTGAGTGATACAGACTCAATGTTGCCGTTCGGTCGCCCGGTATTCAAATCCGTGACTGAACAAACTTGAGTTCACTGGACTCAACATTGCACAGGCTCCAGGTCATTCCCAAGGGCGATCCCGGATTTCGGGGTCCCGGCCGGGGTCCGGCCAGGGGAACCCCTCCCTGGAATGGGCCTTCCATGGGACGCTGACCAGGTGAAACTCCGCCCGCTCGTTCCTGCCGATTACGCGTCGGTGCTCGCCCTCAACGCCACCGCGGACGGACTGGTCGACCCCCTGGGCCTCGACCGCCTCGACTGGCTCCGACTGATCGCGGCCCATGCCGTGGTCGTCGAGGACGACGGCCGCCCGATCGGCTTCGTCCTCACCTTCACCCCGGGATCGGCCTACGACGGCCTGGAGTACGGCTGGTTCACCACGAACTACGCCGACCAGTTCCTGTTCGTCGACCGCATCGTCATCGATGCCGACCGGCGCCGCCAGGGCGTCGCCTCCACCGTCTACCGTGCCATCGAACGCGCCGCCCAACCCTTCGCCCGAGTGGTCACCCGGGTCCGTTCCGACCTGGCCGACACCTCCGGCCTCGCCTTCCACACCGCCCGCGGCTACACCCAGGTAGGCACCCGCCCGAACCCGAGCGGCGGCACCATGGCCCTCCTGGTCAAGGAGCTGTAGACCCCCGAAAATCTGCGGAAAACCGGGAAAGACCTCCGTTTCCCATTGACGCCTCACGGCTGCCCCAGGAGGCTTTTGCGACGTGCCCTGAACGCCCAATCTCGGCACCTCGAAGGGGGTAGTCCCGCATGAACTTCCGCCACTTCACCCTGCGCTCGATCGCCGTCGGCTCGGTCATCCTGATCAGTACGACGGTGCTCACCGCACCCGCTGCCATGGCCGGCCACGGCCGTGGCGCGGCTAGTGGAATCCTGAACACCCGCACCTGGAGCGTCTGCGTCTCCGGATGGACCGACGGCCAGAACGGCTCGCACTACGCGATCAGCCAAGTCAGTGCCACCGAGGTCAACGCCAGCAGTGTCCACTGCCCTGGCTCCTACAACGTCTCGTCGTACGCCACCAGCTATCCGGACAGCTGGTACGGCCTGACCTCCTGCAACGCCTGGTCCGGATCGCGCTGCGCGTCGAAGTCGGTCAAGCTCAACGGCCGCACGATCGGCACCACGACCCAGTGGCGCAAGACCGCGACCCACGAGTTCGGTCACGTGGCCGGCCTCGGCCACCGCGACGGCGTCAACTCGACCTGTATGGCGTCCGGCGCCGCGCCGCCGATCGTCACGTACTTCGACCAGCACGACAAAGACTCCATCAACGCGAACTACTGAGCCCGGCGGAAAGGAGAACTCCGATGAACACCCATTCGAAGATCGCCGCTGCGCTCGGTGCCCTCGCACTGTCCGCAGCCCTGGTCGGCTGTGGCTCTGACGCGACCCCCGCGGCCGCGGACCACGACCACGCCACCCACCAGCACAACGACCGCTCCCTCTACCAGCACACCGACGGAACGGAGGCGAACACGGACACCGACGACAACCTGGCCGGCGCCGACCTCAAGCAACTCGCCACCGCCTCCGACCTGGTCGTCCGCGGCAAGATCACCAAGGCGAAGAAGGACGTCCTGCTCGCCAAGGGCGACCCGACCGCGAAGTACACGGTCTTCACCACCCAGGTCACCGACCACGTCCGCGGCGTACAGGCGAAGGAAGTCGACTTCGCACTGCTGACCGAGATCAGCGGCTCTCCCATCGTCGTCGAACAACGGCAGACGCCGCGCGTCGGCTCGGACGTGATCCTGGTCCTGACCAAGATCGCCCCCGAGTTCAACCACGACGGCTACGTCCTCACCAACCAGAGCGGCCTCCTGGTCGTGAACAAGAACGGCACCGTCGCCTCCGGCCTGGAGGACTCCTCCCCGGTCTCGAAGCAGACCGAGTCCCTCCGCACCGCCGAGCAGGTACTCACCGAGCTCCGCTCCGCCGGCTGACGACCAGGCCTGCCGCCCCGCGACTCAGCAGGGCACACCAGGGCGGCAGGCCCCTCGTCCTACAGCTGCCGCACATCTAGCAGCCCCTTCAACGGCAGGTCATGCCGCAACCGCGGATCCGACAACCCGTCGACAATGCACGCCGCCCCGATCCACCGCGCCCCGCAGTCGACCACCAGTTCTCGAGCCACCCGAGCGGTCATCCCGGTTTCCGCCCAGTCGTCCACCATCAACACCCGATCGGCCGGCCGAACCAAAGCCCGCCGAAACCCGAACTCCAGCTGCCGATCCCGGTAGTCGGGCCCGGCAGTCCGCCGTACCCACCGATCGCTGTCCATGGCCGGCGCCGCGTTCTTCCGCATCTCCACGAACCCCACGCCCAACGCCACCGCAGTCACCGCCCCCACCAACGACCCCCGAGAGACCGGCCCGACCACAACCGTCGGCACTTCCCCGTACAACCCTGCCAACGCCGGCCCGATCTCCCGCAACAACCCAGCATCCCGCCACCACCCAGTGACGTCAGCCGAACACCTTCAAACCCCCCGATCAGCCCGCCACCGAAACGCCATCTTCAACCGCCTCTGAATGTCCATACCTCCAAGCGTGGCGGACGCAGCTCGGATCTGCAGGTGGTTATCCGGACCGCCACCACCCACTAACCGCGGACGCGGCGCGGCGCGCACGCTCAGGCCCGCCTGTGGCGACGGCATCTCAGGAGGTTGGACGGTGGTGGCGGTCCGCCTGTGGATAACGTCCGACGCCGGATCGCCGTTGCCGCCACCATGGAGAAATGCCTGATGTCGTTGAGGTGGTCGGGAGACGCGGCGGAACCGCGACGTTGGCCCAACTGCGCACGCTCGTGTCCGCTCGCGCGGTCCGGACGGCGTTGGCCGGCGGACAGATCCGGCGGATCGCGAAAGGGGTCTATGCGCTGCCGGAGGCTCCGCCGGCGTTGGCAGCGGCGCGCAGCCAAGGCGGGGTGGTGTCCCATCTGAGCGCAGCCCAGCACTGGGGATTCGGCGTCATCGATCCGCCACACTTGCCGCACGTCACCCTCCCGCTGGACCGGGCCAGGCGTCGAGCCGGACTGCCTTGCACCCTGCACTGGGGCGACGCGCCCGCCCTCGACGACGTGACCACGCCCATCCGCACGGTCCTGGATTGCATCCGCATCCTGCCGCTGCGCGATGGACTGGCCATCACGGACTCT
Organism: Kribbella yunnanensis; assembly: GCF_039529655.1. Taxonomy (NCBI): domain Bacteria; kingdom Bacillati; phylum Actinomycetota; class Actinomycetes; order Propionibacteriales; family Kribbellaceae; genus Kribbella; species Kribbella yunnanensis. Next base: position 14,439 of record NZ_BAAANF010000025.1, read on the forward strand.
GCCCTTCGGATGGGGATGGACCACGACGACCTTCTGCACACCGCATCACGGCTTCGCGGTCCGCATCGGCGACGCATCCAGCGAACCGTCGCACTGGCCGACGCCCGCGCGGAGTCGGTGCTCGAATCGGCCCATCGCGCCCTGCTCATCGAGGCAGGAATCGACGGCTTCGTTCCCCAGGTGCTCGTCCAGAGCGACGGCTTCTCAGCCCGGATCGACCTGGGCAACCGCCTCCTGCGGCTCGGTCTGGAGGCCGATGGGTTCGAGCATCACAGCACCCGAAGTGCACTCGTGCGGGACTGCCGCAGGCAGGTGAACCTGACGATCCGCGGCTGGCGGATTCTCCGCTTCAGCTGGGAGGACATTTTGTACGACGGCGAGTGGGTGGTTGACGTGGTGAGACAGGCGGCCGGACTCCCATCACCCACTAACTCCCTCCGGCAGGCGGCGTGAGCGCTGCGCTGAGCGCGAGGTAGGGGCGTCGCGTGAGGTTATTGGGTGATGGCGGTCCGGGCCTACACCGGCCGCCCAGCCACGTAGGTCTGCGCCACCAGCGGTACGCCGGGGCGGTAGGCGAGGTGTAGGTAAGTGGGGGCGTCGAGGATGGCTAGGTTGGCTTGGGCGCCGGGGGTCAGGTGGCCTACGTCGGTACGGCGGAGGGACTTGGCGCCTCCGGCGGTGGCGGACCAGAGGGCTTCGGCGGGGGTCATGTGCATTTCGCGGACTGCCAGGGCGATGCAGAAGGGGATTGAGGAGGAGTAGCCGGAGCCGGGGTTGCAGTCGGTGGCCAGGGCTACGGTGACGCCGGCGTCGATGAGGCGGCGAGCGTTGGGGTACGGCGATCGGGTGGAGAACTCGATGGCCGGGAGGAGGCCGGCGACTACGCCTGTTTGGGCTAGGGCGTCGATGTCGGCGTCGGTGAGGTAGGTGCAGTGGTCGGCTGCAGCGGCGCCGAGTTCGCAGGCTAGTTGGACACCGGGGCCTTCGCCGAGCTGGTTGGCGTGAACTCGCGGTTGGAGGCCGCGGGCGATGCCGGCCTGCAGGATCGTGCGGGCCTGGTCCTCGTCGAAGGCGCCGCGTTCGACGAAGACGTCGATCCATTTCGCGTGTGCTGCAACGGCATCCAGCATCGACCCGGTCACCAGGTCGACGTAGCCCGCCGGGTCGTCGGCGTAATCGGCCGGTACGACGTGCGCACCCAAGTACGTCGTTTCGTCCGTGAACTGACGCGCGATCTCCAGCGCCCGCGCCTCGTCCGCAACCGTCAGCCCGTACCCGGACTTGATCTCGACCGTCGTCGTCCCCTGCCGGCGCATCTCGGTCACAAGCCGAGCGACATTCGCGGTCAACTGCTCATCGGTTGCCTGCCGAGTGGCCGCGACCGTGGTCCGGATGCCACCTGCCGAGTACGGCGTTCCTGTCATCCGGGCCGCGAATTCCTCGGCCCGGTCGCCCGCGAAAACGAGGTGCGAGTGCGAGTCGACGAACCCGGGAATCACGGCTCGCCCGGCGACGTCGATCGCGTTGTCAGCAACGGGTGCGGCGGTACGCGGGCCGACCCACGCGACCGTGCTGCCCTCGATCACCAGCGCTGCATCGAGAATCTCGCCGAGCAGCCCGCCATGGGACGGGTCGTTGGTCACGAGCGAACCGATCCCGGTCACGAGAAGGGAGGTCATGAGGTCATCAGTCCAATCGCGCCGATCGAGTTGAAAGCGCCCCGCGGCGTCACGTGGTCACCGCAGCGATCGAGGAGGCCAACTCAGCGGCGACATCCAACGCAACGTGCTTGCCATCAGCAACCAAGTGGCGTCCGTCCGACACCACGTCGGTGACGTCGGCGGCCGACGCGGCGAAGACTGCGGTCTCCACGGTTCCACCGGTTCCCGCCGTACGGATGCTGTCGAGCCGGACCGCGACCAGGTCGGCGCGAGCGCCCACCTCGATCACGCCGACGTCGGCGTAACCGATTGAGCGGTGACCGTCCACGGTTGCGGCGGTGAGAAGCTCAGGCGCTGACCAGTGTCCGCGTTCTTGCGATGACAACCGCTCGTCGAGCTCGACCGCGCGCATCTCTTCGAAAAGGTCGATAACGGCGTGACTGTCCGAACCGAGCGTCAGCCGCGACCCGGCATCGCGCAGCGCCACGGAAGGGCCGATGCCGTCGGCGAGGTCGCGTTCGGTGGTGGGGCAGAAGCATGAGTACGTCGCGGAGCTCCCGAGCACGCCGATGTCGACGCCGGTCAGGTGAGTCGCGTGGACCGCGCTCGTCCGGCCGCTCAGGAACCCGGCCTCGTCGAGCACCTGCGACGGCGTTCGCCCGTAGGCCTCGAGGCAGGCTGCGTTCTCGGCGACCTGTTCGGACAGGTGAATATGCAGCGGTACATCGGGGAACGCGGACGCGACCGCCCCGAGCTGATCCTGCGGAACGCCGCGGATCGAATGTGCCGCCGCACCGATGACCACATCGTCGGCGCCCTTCAGCGCCGAGACGCGAGCGGCCCAGGAGGCGGCATCGCCGTCGCTGAATCGCTGCTGCACCTCGTTGAGCGGTTGGTCGATTCCGCCCGCGATGTAGCAGGTGTCGAGCAGGGTGATGCGCAGGCCGACATCGCGTGCGGCGGCGATCAGGGCCGCGCCCATGGCGTTCGGGTCGTCGTATCGGCGGCCGCCGGGTGCGTGATGCAGGTAGTGGAACTCGCCGACGGCGGTGATCCCGGTGAGGAGCATCTCGCCGTACACGGCGCGGGCGAGGTCGTAGTACGAATCCGGGGTCAGCGCGGATGCGACGGCGTACATCTGCTCGCGCCAGGTCCAGAAGGTGCCGCGCTCGGTCTGCGTGCGGCCGCGGAGCGCGCGGTGGAACGCGTGGCTGTGGCAGTTTGCGAGGCCGGGGATCACGAGGCCGTTCAGCCTCACGGCATCACCGGGCTGCGCGTCGACCAAGACCGCGGTGATGCGGCCGTCGGCCACGGTCACCAGGACGCCCGACGCGACGCCGGTGGGGAGGAGTGCGGTTGAGCACCAGTACGACGTCACTGCGCGAGATCCTTCAGTACGGCGGCCAGCGCCTCGACACCGGCCAGACAGTCGTCCTCTTCGGCGAACTCGGCCGGCGAATGCGAGATGCCGGTCGGGTTCCGAACGAAGAGCATGGCGGTCGGAATCCCGGCCGCCGAGAACACCCCGGCGTCGTGGCCGGCGCCGGTCGGGAGGACCGGGGCACCATCCAGTACGCCGACCAGGCGGTCCCGCAGACCGGCCGGGAAGTCGACGATCGGGGAAACCGACTCCGGTACGACGGCCACCGTCGTACCGTCGCGTTCGGCCCGCTCGACGGCCTGCCGAGTGATTGCTTCCAGCAACGACTCGAGTGTCGCATCGTCAGCGGCCCGGGCATCCAGCCAGGCGATCACGCGGGACGGTACGGCGTTCGTCCCGTTCGGCTCGATCGAGAGTCGGCCGAACGTGGCGCGGGCGCCGGCGAGACGGGCTTGTTTGTTGGCGGCGAGGGCGGTCATCGCATAGGTGAGCATCGGGTCGTGCCGATCCTCCATCAACGTGGTGCCGGCATGGTTCGCCTCGCCCTCGAATGTGAACCGGTACCGCCCATGCGGCCAAATCGAACTCGCCACACCCACAGGTGCCGTCAGACCACGCCCTTGCTCGACGTGCAGTTCGACAAACGTCCCCATCCGCTCGAGCAACGGCGAAGGCCCGACCCCGGCCGGATCGACGCCGGCCGCTTCCAGCGCGGCCGACAGCGTCACACCCTGCCGATCCGTCAACGCCAGGGCCTTGTCAGCAGGCAGAACCCCAGCGGCAACACGCGATCCAAGACAAGGCATCCCGAACCGGGACCCCTCCTCCTCCACGAAGGCCCCGACCCCGATGGGCACCCGCGGAGTGAAGCCGTCACGCCGCAACTGATCTACAGCCGCGAGCGCGGACACTACTCCCAGCGGTCCGTCGAAGGCGCCGCCGTCGATGACCGAATCGAGGTGGCTGCCGGTCACCACACCAGGCTGATCCGCCGGACCCCACCAGGCAACGAGGTTGCCGATACCGTCCGACTCGACCTTCAGATCCCGGCGGGTGCACTGGTCCAGGAACCAAGCGGTGGCTTCGCGTTCGGTGGGGGTCCAGCCGCCTCGGGTGTAGCCGCCGGTTTCGGGGTTACGGCCGATGGCGGACTGGTCCGCCCACAGGGTTTCGAAACTCAAGACAGCGGGTTCTTCGACAGCCAGTCCTTGGCTACCGCGTCGGCGCTTTCGGAGCCGCCGCCGATGCGCTTCACCATGTCGGTCAGGCTTTCGGTGGTGAGCTTGGCCTGGATGGCGTTCAGGGTGGTGGCTACGTCGGGGCTCTTGTGGTCGGTGCGGATCAGCGGGACGACGTTGTTCGGCAGGTGGATGTGCTGCGGGTCGTCGAGGACGACCAGGTTGTTGTCCTTGATCGCCGACTGGGTGGTGAAGAACTGGGTGACCTGGATCTGGTTCTTCAGCAGCGCGTCGAGGCTCAGCGGGCCGCCCGGGTCGAGCGACTTGAACTCCTTGAACTCGATGCCGTAGACGTCCTTCATCCCGGCCACGCCCGCCTTGCGGGTCTTGAACTCGGGTCCGCCGCCGGCGACCAGGTCCTTGGCGACCGGCTTCAGGTCGGCGATCGACTTCAGCGAGTACTTGTCGGCGGTCGCCTTGGTGACCACGACCGCGTCCTCGTCGGTGGCCGGGGACTTGTCCAGCACCTCGAGACCGGACGGCAGGACACCGGGGATCGCCTTGTAGACGGCCTCGGCCTCGTTCTCGGTGGCGTCCTTCTTGAAGTAGACCAGGGTCGCGCCGGTGTACTCCGGGAGCAGGTCGATCGACTTGTCCTGGATGGCGGCCATGTAGACCTCGCGGGCGCCGATGTTGAGCTTCTTGGTCACCTTGATGCCCTTGGCGGCCAGCGCCTGGCCGTAGATCTCGGCGAGCAGCTGGCTCTCCGGGAAGTTGGCCGACCCGACCGTGATCGAGTCGACCTTGTCCGGCGCCTTGCCGCCGCCGGCGTCGCCACCGGGGGACAGCGGGTCGCCGCCGCCGTTTCCTCCGCAGGCCGCGAGGGCGAACACGGCCGACGCGGCGATGGCACTGCGGATGAAGGTTCTTCTGAACACGGGATCCTCCAGGGTCCGTTCAGTTCGCGCCGGCCGGTGCCGGTGCAGTGGAAGTCTTGGTGTTGCGGCGCAGCCGGCCGGTGAGTCCGGCCGAGACCGCGTAGCGGGCGATCAGGGCGAAGAGCAGGTCGAGCACGATCGCGAGCAGCGCGACCAGTACGGCGCCGGCCAGCATCTGCGGGAAGTCCCGGACACCGAGCCCGTCGATCACGTAGCGCCCCAGCCCGCCGAGTGCGACGAAGGCCGCCACGGTCGCGGTCGAGACGATCTGCAAGGTCGCACTGCGCAGCCCCGAGATGATCAGCGGCAGCGCGATCGGGATCTCCACCTTGGTGAGGATCTCGCGTCCGGTCATGCCCATCCCACGGGCCGCGTCGATGGTGTTCCGGTCGACGCCGGACACACCGGCGTACGTCGAGGCGAGGATCGGCGGAATGCCGAGCACCACCAGCGCGATGATCACCGGCACCTGCCCGATCCCGATCAGCAGCACGATCAGCGTGAGCAGACCGAGGGTCGGCAGCGCCCGCCAGGCGTTGACCAGGTTGATCGCGAGGAACGCTCCACGCCGGGTGTGCCCGATCAGCAGCCCGACCGGGAACGCGATGACGCCGGAGATCAGCAGCGACAGCAACGTGTAGTAGATGTGCTCTGCGAGCCGGGTGGGGATGCCTTCGGAGCCCGACCAGTTCGCCGCGGTGCCGAGGAAGTCGAAGAGGCCCTGGATCATGAGATCGCATCCTTCAGCGGGGACGTCGCGCGAGCCCACGGTGTGAGCACCCGCTGCAACCCGACCAGCAACACGTCACAGAGCAGCGCCAGCGCCAAGGACGCGACGATGCCGACCACGATCGGCGTCAGGAAGCTGTTCTGGAAGCCCTGGGTGAACAGCTCGCCCAGCCCGCCGATACCGATGATCGCGCCGACGCTGACCATCGAGATGTTCGCGACCGTGACGACGCGCAGGCCGGTGAAGATCACCGGGATCGCGATCGGCAGGTCGATGGTCAGCACTCTTCGCAGCGTGCCATAGCCCACCGACACTGCGGCCTGTCGAACATCTTCGGGTACGGAGCGGAGTCCGTCGATCACGTTCCGGATCAACAGGGCGACCGCATAAATGGTCAGCGCGATGATGATGTTCAGCGGCGACAGGATCTGGGTCCCGATCACCGCCGGCATCGCGATGAACAACGCGATCGACGGCAGCGAATACAGCACGCCACCGATCGCGATCAGCGGGTTCGCCAACCGCGCATAGCGAGTGGCGACGTACCCGAGAGGCAGCGAGATGAGCAGCCCGAGGACCATCGGCACCAGCGCCAGATAGAGGTGCTCGCGCAACTGTTCCCAGATCAGCGGCCAGTTGTCGCCGACCCACTTCATGCGCGGAACGCCTCAGCCAAAGCGGCGTACTCGATCACGCCGACCGCCTTGCCTGCTTCGTCGACGCAGACACCCTTGCCGACCGGCGACGTCAGTACGGCGTCCAGCGCAGCTCGCAGCGAGTCGCCCTTCTGGAAGGTCGCGCCGATCGGCTCGACCTTGCCCGAACCGTTCTGCCAACCCACCGGCGACCCGTCCTCGGCCCGCGCAAGCTCAGCCGGTACGTCGGCCAGTCGCAGCTCGTCGGCGGTCACGAACGTCAGTGCGCGGTAGCCGCGGTCCTTGCCGATGAAGCTCTCGACGAAGTCGTCGACCGGGTTGGCGAGCAACTCCGCCGGCGGGGCGAACTGGGCGAGCTTGCCACCGACGCGCAGTACGGCGACGTTGTCACCGAGCTTGATCGCTTCGTCGATGTCGTGGGTGACGAACACGATCGTCTTGCCGATGTCGCGTTGCAGCCGCAGCAACTCCTCCTGCAGCTGGTTGCGGACGATCGGGTCGACGGCGCTGAACGGCTCGTCCATCAGCATCACCAGCGGGTCGGCCGCGAGCGCCCGGGCCACGCCGACTCGTTGCTGCTGACCACCGGACAGCTGGGCGGGGTACCGCTCGGCGAGTTTGAGGTCGAGACCGACCCGCTCGAGCAGCTCCATCGCCGTACTGCGTGCTTTGCGTTTGTCCCAGCCGAGCAGCTTCGGCACGGTGGCGACGTTCTCCACCACGGTCTTGTGCGGGAACAGGCCGGCGTTCTGGATCACGTAGCCGATGCCGCGCCGCAACGTGACGGGGTCCTTGCTGTTGATGTCCTCGCCGTCGATCGAGATCGTGCCGCTGGTGCGCTCGATAGTGCGGTTGATCATCCGGAGCGAGGTGGTCTTGCCGCAGCCGGAGGGTCCGACGAACACGGTGATCTCGTGGCTCGGGATCCGCAGAGACAGGTTGTCGACGGCGACGGTGCCGTCCGGATACCTCTTGGTGACGTCCTTGAACTCGATCATGGCGCCCTTTCGCGCTTGTCGTCGGTCGCCCGATTGACCCTAGCGGACCGAGATCGTCTTGCCACGTGATCTGGGGGAATCTCGGTCCGCGGGAAAGTGCACCATAACGGTAGGGATTTAGCCGGTCGCAGCCGGTGTTCAGGACTCCCGCATCGGGACCCGCACCCCACGTTCGGCGGCGACTCGTTCTGCTATGTCGTATCCGGCGTCGACATGGCGGATCACGCCCATGGCCGGGTCGTTCGTGAGCACTCGCTCCAGCTTCTGCCGGGCCAGATCGGTGCCATCGGCAACCGACACCTGACCGGCATGGATGGACCGGCCGATGCCGACGCCGCCGCCATGGTGGATCGACACCCACGACGCGCCGGACGAGACGTTCACCATCGCGTTCAGCAACGGCCAGTCCGCGATCGCGTCCGAGCCGTCGAGCATTCCTTCGGTCTCGCGGTACGGCGAGGCCACACTGCCGGTGTCCAGGTGGTCCCGGCCGATCACGATCGGCGCCTCGAGTTCCCCCGAGGCGACCATGTCGTTGAACCGCACACCCGCCTTGTCCCGCTCGCCCTGACCCAGCCAGCAGATGCGCGCCGGCAGGCCCTGGAACGCGACCCGCTCACCCGCCATCTTGATCCAGCGAGTCAGGTGTTCGTTGTCCGGGAACAGATCGAGAATCGCCTGATCCGTCTTGGCGATGTCCGCCGGGTTGCCCGACAGCGCCGCCCACCGGAACGGGCCCTTGCCCTCACAGAACAACGGCCGGATGTACGCCGGCACGAATCCGGGGAACTCGAACGCCCGCGAGTACCCGGCCTTGCGGGCCTCGTCGCGGATCGAGTTGCCGTAGTCGAACACCTCGGCACCGGCGTCCTGGAATCCGACCATCGCCTCGACGTGCCGCGCCATCGACTCCTGCGCGCGCTCGGTGAATCCGGCCGGGTCCTTCTCGCGAGCGGTCACCCAGTCGCCGAACTCGATCCCCACCGGCAGGTACATCAGCGGGTCGTGCGCCGAGGTCTGGTCGGTGACGATGTCGATCGGCGCGCCACGCTGCAGCAGGTCCGGCACGATCGTGGCCGCGTTGCCGAGGACACCGATCGACAGCGGACGCCTTGCTTTACGCGCCTCTTCGGCGAGCGTCAGCGCCTCGTCGACAGAAGACGCCCGTACGTCGAGGTAACGGTGCTCGATCCGTCGGTCGATGCGCGTGGAGTCGACGTCGATGCAGATCGCGACGCCGTCGTTCATCGTGACAGCCAGCGGTTGCGCGCCACCCATGCCACCGAGTCCCGCAGTCAGCGTGATCGTCCCGGCCAGGGTGCCACCGAACTTCTTCGCGGCGACCGCTGCGAACGTCTCGTACGTGCCCTGCAGGATGCCCTGGGTCCCGATGTAGATCCACGAGCCGGCCGTCATCTGGCCGTACATCGTCAGGCCCATCGCCTCGAGCTTGCGGAACTCCTCCCAGGTGGCCCAGTCGCCGACCAGGTTCGAGTTCGCGATCAGCACCCGCGGCGCCCATTCGTGGGTCTGCATGACCCCGACCGGACGGCCGGACTGGACCAGCATGGTCTCGTCGGCCTTCAGGTTGGTCAGGGTGCGGACCATCGCGTCGAACGAGTTCCAGTCCCGGGCCGCCTTACCGGAACCGCCGTACACGACGAGCTCGTCGGGGTGCTCGGCAACCTCGGGGTCGAGGTTGTTCTGCAGCATCCGCAGCGCGGCTTCCTGCTGCCAGCCTTGCGCGGTCAGGGTGGTACCGCGGGCGGCGCGTACAGGACGGGGTCCGGAGGACATGGGTGATCCCTTCTAGTGGAGCGGGCCGGTGACGGCCTCGACGTCGGTGAGGTAGGTGCCATCGGCAACCAGACGGACCGAGTGCTCGATCTCCGGTGCCAGATGACGGTCGGTCCCCGGCCCCTCGACGTACTGCCTCAGGGCATCCCGTACGGCGGCCGTGGCCGGGGAGGGAGTGAGTGGCGCACGCAGGTCGAGCGCGCGGGCGGCGGTCAGGATCTCGATCGCGAGCACCCGCTGCAGCCCGTCGATCGACCTGCGCAGCTTGCGTGCGGCCGACCAGCCCATCGAGACGTGGTCCTCCTGCATCGCGCTGCTCGGGATCGAGTCGACACTGGCCGGTACGGCGAGCCGCTTCAGCTCGGAGACGATCGCGGCCTGCGTGTACTGCGCGATCATGTGGCCGCTGTCGACCCCGGGATCGTCGGCCAGGAAGGCGTTCAGGCCGTGGTTGCGGGCAACGTCGAGGAAGCGATCGGTACGGCGTTCGCTGATGCTGGCCAGGTCGGCCACGGCAATCGCGAGGAAGTCGAGAACGTATCCGACCGGGGCGCCGTGGAAGTTGCCGTTCGACTCGACTCGACCATCAGGCAGTACGACGGGGTTGTCGATCGCGGAGGCGAGTTCGCGGTCGGCGACGGTCGCGGCGTGGGCGGCCGTGTCGCGGACAGCACCGTGGACCTGGGGAGAACACCTGAGGGAGTAGGCATCCTGGACGCGGTTGCAGTCCGGGCCGCGATGGCTGGCGACGATGCCGCTGTCTTTGAGGATCGTGCGGAGGTTGGCCGCGGCTGATGCCTGACCGAGCTGCGGACGCAGGGCCTGCAGTTCGGCGGCGAAGACGCGGTCGGTGGCGAGCTGACCTTCGACGCTCATCGCGGCGGCGATGTCGGCGGTCTTCACCAGCCGGTCGAGGTCAGCGAGCGCGAGCACCAGCATGCCGAGCATGCCGTCGGTGCCGTTGATCAGCGCCAGACCTTCCTTCTCGGCGAGCACTACTGGCTGCAGGCCGTTTGTTTGTAGTGCCTCGGCGGCGTCGCGAAGGTTGCCGTCGGCATCGCGGACCTGGCCTTCACCCATCACCGCGAGGGCGACATGGCTCAGCGGCGCGAGGTCGCCGGAACAACCGAGGCTGCCGTACTCGTGCACGACCGGAGTGAGCTTCGCGTTCAACAGACCGGCGTACGCCTGAGCCGTCTCGACCTTCACCCCGGTACGACCGGTGGAGAGCGTGGACAACCTCAGCAGTGCGAGCGCCCGGACGACCTCGGTCTCGACCTCGGGGCCCGAGCCGGCGGCGTGTGAGCGAACCAGACTGCGCTGCAACTGGGCCCGCAGTTCGGGCGCGATGTGCCGGGTCGCGAGTGCTCCGAACCCGGTGGACACGCCGTAGTGCGGGGTATCCGCGTGCGCCAGGGCCTCGATCGCGGCCCGCGACTTCGCGATCTCCTCGAGCGACTCGTCGCTGATCCGGACCTGAGCGCCGTACCGCGCCACCGCAACGACGTCGGCCGCGCTCAACGGCCCGACTCCGACGATCACCGTGCTGCTGCTCTCATCCACCCGATCATTGGACCCCCTGGATCGACCCGTGGACACCCGATGACACGCGGGATCTGTCTCGAACCCGAGACACCTCGACCTTGAGCGCCCCTCAACCACTTTTCGCGACCCCCAGTGACCGACCCGCGCCCAAGGTGGTCCCGGCGGCGACACCTTGGGCATCCATCAACCACTTGGGGCGCGCTGGAATGACTGATCCGTGCCCAAGGTCGAGGGCGATTGGTGGACCTCGCGCGCGACTACAGTCGGTACATGGTGTTCGAGATCCGGACGGCGGTGCCGGAGGATGCGGTTGGAATTGCGGCGGTCTGGGCGGCGGCGATGCCGCATCTGGTGATGACAGCGCGTGGTGTCGAGGCCGGGTTGCGGAACAACCCGAACCGGGTGGTGCTGGTCGCGACGACCGGTTCGGAGATCGTGGGCTACGGCAACATCTACCTGCCGGCTCCCGACGCGGTCGCGCCGCGGGTGCGGATCACCGTGCAGGTGCTGCCGGAGTTCCGCGGACAGGGCATCGGCTCCGCAATCCTCGAACGCATCACCGCACGATCGATCGAGGCCGGCGCCGCGCGACTGCTCGTCGTCGCGTCGAACGACTCGCGGGACTTCGCCGCCAACCGCGGATTCACGATCGGTCGGGAGCTCAGTCATTCGCATGCGGAATTGAGCGCCGTACCGGCTGCTCCCCCGGTCCCCGACGGACTTCGGTTGGTCGACTACAACGCCGTACAGCCCGAGCAGATCTGGCATGCCACGGTCGCGGTCGCGCATGGTGATCCGAGCGGATTGTCGTCAGCGCCGCCGTACGACGAATGGTTCGCCGTCGAGTGGAATCATCCGGAACTGCGGCGCGACCTGAGCATCGCCGTACTGGATGGCTCTTCGGTGTTGTCGTTCGTCACCACGACCGCCGATCCGCAGCGGAAGGTGATCTGGTCGGCACTCACCGGGACCATCCCGGCTGCACGCGGCCAAGGACTCGCCAAGCTCGTGAAGGCCGTCGCCCTCGGGCGCGCCCGTGACGCCGGGCTGGTGAGCGCGTACACCGGCAACGATTCGGGCAACAAACCGATGCTGGCGGTCAACGAATGGCTCGGCTACCGGATCGCCGGCTCGGCCTGGACCGCGGAGAAGGAACTGTGACCCGGCTCGTGCTGTCGCTGCTCTTCTTCCTGGCGTTGGCGGTCGGCGTCGGCTTCCTGCTCTCCGGCGACGACTACTTCGACTGGCCGATCGCGACCGCTCTGTTCGCCTTCGCAGTGGTCGGCGAACTGCTGCGGTCGTGGCTACGCCGACGTTCCGGAAAGAATTCGGCTCGCCAATCGTCCGGAATCTGAGACAGGCCGGTTACCCTGCCGTTGTGAGCGGCAACGTTCCCGCCTCGACCCGCACCCTGCGGGTGCTGACGTTCCTGGCGACCCAGCCCGGGCCGGTACCGATGGAGCGCATCGCCTCCGCGGTCGGCCTGCCACGCTCGTCGACGTACCACTTGCTCCGGGCAATGATGGACGAGAGCTTCGTCGTCCACCTCCCCGAGGAGAAACGCTACGGCCTGGGCGTAGCCGCCTTCGAAATCGGCTCCGCCTACCTCCGCCACGACCCGCTGGAGCGCCTCGCGCGCCCGCTCTTGGGCCAACTGGTCGCCGAGATCGGCCAAACCGCCCACCTAGGCGTCCTCCACGGCCGAGAACTCGTCTACCTGCTCAAAGAACAACCCCCACGCCCCGTCACCCTCGTCACCGACGTAGGCGTCCGCCTCCCCGCCACCCTCACCGCCTCCGGCCGAGCCCTCCTCGCCGAACTCCCCCCGGCCCAGGTCCGCGCCCTCTTCCCCACCACCGACTCCTTCGTCCGCCGTACCGACACAGGCCCCGAGTCCCTCACTCAACTCCGCCGCCTGCTAGCCGAAGAAAAACGCCAGGGCTACGCCTACGAAGAAGGCCACATCACCCCCGGCGTCTCCTCCCTGGCCGCAGCAGCCCTCGACCACGCCGGCCACCCAGCCGCCGCCATCTCAGTAACCTTCCGCACCGACACCCTCACCCCCGCCGACCGCCTCCACCTGACCCACCGCCTCCGCCAAGCCGCCACCGCCCTCACCCGCCGGCTCCACGGCTGATCGACGTACCGACGGACTGTTAGAGGTGCGTCGCTCGGCGCCTGCTCAGGTGGGCGGACGGTTGCGGGGATCGGCGGGCAGGGACTACTAACAGTCCTTCGGTACGCATACGACGGCCCTCCGAGCACCTGAGCTCGGAGGGCCGTCGGGGGCCGCGGCATCCACGTCGCGGCGGGCTGGGGTTTACCAGGAGGACTTGGTGATGCCGGGGAGTTCGCCGCGGTGGGCCATGGTGCGGAAGCGGACTCGGGAGATGCCGGCTTTGCGGAGGTAGCCGCGGGGGCGGCCGTCGGCGGCGTCCCGGTTGCGGATGCGGATGGGGCTGGCGTCGCGGGGGAGCTTCTGGAGCTTCAACTGGGCGGCAGTGCGCTCGTCGAAGGACGACGTTGGCGACGCGATGATGCGTTTGAGCTCGGCGCGGCGGTCGGCGTAGAGGGCGACGGTGCGTTTGCGCTGCTCGTTCTTGGCGATCTTGCTGGTCTTGGCCATCAGCGCTCTTCGCGGAAGTCGACGTGCTGGCGGAGCTTGGGGTCGTACTTGCGGATGACGAGCCGGTCGGGATTGTTCCGGCGGTTCTTCCGCGTTACATAGGTGAAGCCGGTGCCGGCCGTGCTGCGGAGCTTGACGATCGGCCGGAGTTCGTTGTGCTTGGCCATGCTGTTCCTTTCCTCTGCCGAGAGTGTACATTGTACTGGTAATCATTTTCAATAAGGTGGGAGTGCGGATGCTGCCGGTGACCCTGCTGACCGGTGTCGACGAGGGATTCCGAGGGGCCGTGGGTGCGAACCTGCTGGCCGCCGCGGGCCCGACGGGCGTGCTGATCGAGTACGACGTGAGCGACCTGCCGAGCGGTTCTGTCGTGCGGATCGCGCGGACGGCGACCGGGGTGATCGACCAGGAGACGATCCGGATGGGGCACCCGTGTGTGTCGTGTGCGATGCGCGGATCGCTGGTGCAGTTGCTGACCAGCATCGCCGCCGTCGACCGGTACGGCGTTGCGATCGTGTCGGTGCCCGGTGCCGGGGACACACAGTCGCTGGCGGAGGAGATTGCCCGCGAGGACGAGCTTCGGGTCGATGCGGTGATCACGGCGGTCGACACCGCGACCGTGGTCGACGACCTCACCGGCGACCAGTTCATCCAGGACCGCGGGATCGCGACCGCCGCCGAGGACGGTCGCGTCATCGCGGAGGTGGTTGCGCGCCAGCTCGAGTACGCGGACGCCGTCGTACTGAGCGCCTCGGACCCGACCGCCAGCGCGCTCATCCAGGCAATCAACCCGCAGGCGCGCGTGCAGACCACGCCGGCCGGGCTCCTCGCCGTACGGCTGCATGATCCGGATGCGGCCGAGACCCGCACCGAGCCGGGCTCTATTACTGCACCACTCCAGGACGACAAAAAAGCACAAACCCTCGTCTGGCAGTCCGCCAGACCGTTCCACCCCGAGCGGCTCTACGAGGTGCTCGAGGAGCTCGTGACCGGTACGGCGCGCGGTCGCGGAACCGTCTGGATCGCGACCCAGCACCGCAATCGCCTGAGCTGGGACAGCTTCGGCACGAACATCTCGATCGGCGTACTGGGTCCGTGGCTGGCGGATCTGCCCGCCGATCGCTGGGCCGGCGTCGGCCAGCAGCACCAGGCCCGGTCGGCCCTCGAATGGCACCCCGAGTACGGCGACCGGGCGTCGTACCTGTCCATCACCGGAGTCGGTCTCGACACCCGGGAATTACGGGCACGCCTCGATGGTTGTGTCCTTCGTGCGGATGAAACGGTCCACAACCTGACCGACCCGTTCGCCCCTTATCTGGAAGGAAGTAGTGCAGCATGAAGAAAGACATTCACCCCGACTACCGCCGGGTCGTCTTCCGGGACAAGTCCGGCAACTTCAGCTTCCTCACCGGTTCGACCAGCGCGAGCACCGAGACGATCGTCTGGACCGACGGGAACACCTATCCCGTCGTCGACGTGGAGATCTCGTCGGCCAGTCACCCGTTCTACACGGGTAACCAGCGCGTGATGGACACTCAGGGCCGCGTGGAGAAGTTCCAGAAGCGCTACGGCAAGAAGTAGTCCACCAAGCAGCGAAGGGCTCACCCGGGGCGGGGTGGGCCCTTTCGCTTGTCCACGTGCAGACGTCTCGGATTTCAGACACCGATCCGGGCGCGGCGCTTACTCGCGGGGCGTGGGCGGTCTCACACTGGGCCAATGGAGCCGGTGGAGCTGTCCGGGGGTGGATTGGCGCCGTTGGAGGCCGTTGCGTTGGCGCAGCGGCGGACCGCGGTGCGGCTGGGTGACGACGCCCGGAAGCGGATGCACGAGTCGGCTCTGGCGGTCGCCGAGGTGGCCGGCCGCCGACCGGTCTACGGGCGAACCACTGGCGTCGGCGCCAACCGCGACGTCCTCACCTCGGACCCCGAGCACGGCGCGCGCCTGTTGGGATCACACTCCACGACCGGTACGACGTCGTACCCGAAGGACGTCATACGGCTCGGTCTGCTGATCCGGGTCAACCAGTTGGCCTCGGGCGGCTCTGGTCTCGAACCAGCGGTCGCCGACGCGATTGTTGCCCTGCTCAACGATGATGTGCTCCCGGATCTGCACCGCGGCGGCGCGATCGGTACCGGCGACCTCGGCCCACTCGCCGAGCTCGGTCTCGTCCTCGGCCCGGTCATCGACGGCACCAGCGCGCTGCCACTGCTGTCGAGCAACGCGATCACGCTGGCGGAATGCTGCCTCGCGTACGTCGAGGCGGCCACCCTGATCAACGTCGTACCCCTGGTCGGCGCGCTCTCGCATGTCGCCCTGCGCGGCAACGCCGAGGTCTACGACATCCGCGTCCACGAGGCCCGCCCGCAACCAGGTCAGGTCCGCGTCGCCCGCCGGATGCGCGGCCTGCTCGACGGTCTCCCGCTCCCACCGGCCCGGATCCAGGACCCGTTCGGTCTCCGTGCGTTCGCCCAGGTACTCGGTCCAGCCGTCGACCATGTAGATGCCCTAGGCAACAGTCTGCGGATCGACATCAACGCCTCGGCGGAGAACCCGCTGGTGGCGGGCGACACTGTGCTGCACAACGGCAACTGGCACGCGATGCCGATCGCGCTCGCTCTCGACTCACTCCGCTTGAGCCTGCACAGCGTCGCCACCCTCTCGACGTCCCGCGTCGCCAACCTGGTCGACCCGGACTTCACCGGCCTGAGCCGCTTCCTGGCGAGCGGCGCTGAGGCCAGCTCCGGCGTGATGATGATCGAGTACGTCGCCCACGACGCCCTGGCCGCGGTTCGTTCCGCCGCCCAGCCGGCCACCCTCGGTACCGCCACCCTGTCCCGCGGCGCCGAACACCACGCCAGCTTCGCGCCCCAGGCCGCCGTACTGACTGCTCAGCTCCTGGACGCCCTCCGCGAAGTCATCGCCAGCGAACTAGTCACCGCCGTCCGCGCCATCCGCCTGGCCGGCCTCACCCCCGACGACCTCGCCCCCGCCGCCATCGCCCCCTGGCTCGCCGACGCCCTGGCCGCCCTCCCCGACGACCTCACCGACCGCTCCCTCCGCGAAGACCTGGAAATCGCCCGCGGCATCCTCACCCAATGGGGCGACCGCCAAGTCGAACACCCCGCCGAATCCGCCTAAGAACAGGACGTATAGGCCTACGTACTGCCTCGCGCCCGCCTGACCTCACCGCGCGAACGGCGTTGCAGGCATATACGTCCTGTCGTTAGAGCTGGATCAGCATCTTGCCGAGGTTCTCGCCGCGGAGCATCGCGAGGAACGCGTCGACCGTGTGCTCGATGCCATGCACGACTGTCTCGTCCGACACCACCGCGCCGGACTGCAGGTGCGGCGTCAGGAAGTCGATCAGTTCGGGCCGCAGATCAAGGTTGTCGCGAACCAGGAACCCTTCCAGCCGCAACCCCTTCTCCACAACGTCAAACAGGTTGCGCGGCGCAACATCCCCCTCCCCGTTGTACGTCGACACCGCGCCACACCACGCGATTCGCCCACCAGGCTTGAGCACGTCGATCGCCGCCGCGAGGTGCTCACCACCCACGTTGTCCAGGCAAGCGTCGATTCCGTCCGGTGCTGCCGCGGCCAGTTGTTCGGCCAATGACCCGTCCCGATAGTTCAGCGCGGCGTCGAACCCGACCTCGGTCGTCAACCACTTCGCCTTCTCCGCCGACCCAGTACTCCCGATGATCCGACCGGCGCCCAGCAACCGCGCGAGCCGGGCGGCCACCGTACCGACGCCACCGGCCGCGGCCGAAACGAACAACGTCTCGCCCGGTTGCAACTGCAGGATCCGCTTCAGGCCGACGTACGCGCTGAGCCCGGTACCGCCGAGGATCCCGAGATGCGCGGACAACGGGACGCCAGGCACCCGGTCGATCCGCCGGCTGTCCTCGGGAGTGACCACCGCATGCGTCCGCCAGCCCTGCCGGTGGAACACGATCTGGCCGGGTTCGTACGACGGGGTCAGGCTCTGCAGCACCCGGCCGAGTGCTCGACCTTCGCCGACCTCCCCGACCGGCCACAAGGAGTCCATCAGCTGCCGCATATAGGGGTCGACCGACAGCCACAGGTTCTCGACCAGCGCCGAACCCGGCACCAACTCAAGCGAAGGTGAATCGACGAGCTCGAACTGCGAAGCGGTCGGGAAGCCGGACGGACGGGACACCAGGCGGATCTCTTTCATGCCGGACAGCGAACGACAGCAAGCCCGAGCAGCGCCAGAAAGTTAGCCTATGCCTCAATGATCACCTACCAGCTCGGCGTCGACGACATCGCCGACATGCGCTTCGCGTGCTCGCCGTTGCTCGAGACGGCGACCAGTCTGTGGGCCCTGACGGAGCCGTCCGCGCACGTCCTGCACCTCTCGTGGGTTCGGCAGACGGCCGCCCGAGCCGACTGGCCCGACCGCGACCTCCTGATGGCCCTGGTCTCCCCGCAACTCCACTGGCTCCCGGACTTCCTCACCCCACGCCCGTCGTCACCACTCCCCGACGTCCACGACGAACTCGCCCAGATCCGCGCCACCCCACCCCGGCAAGCCGTCGCCGACATCATCCGCGCGTACGACGGCCGCCCGCTTCCGCCCGTCCTCGTCGACCTGTGCGCCAACCCGCGCCGACTCCGCGACCGAGTCTGTACGGCGATCGCGGCGTACTGGACACTCGCGATCGAACCGCATTGGCCGCGGATGCGCGCCCTGCTCGAAGCGGACATGATCCACCGCGCGCAATTGCTTGCCCGAGACGGCGCGGCCGCCGTACTGACCGGACTGGATCCCAGCGTGGTGTGGTCCAACGGCGCGTTGCGGATGCGCATCTCGTCGTACGAATTGGACTACGAGACCGACGTCAGCGGCCGCGGCCTCTGGCTCGTCCCGACCCTGTTCGCCAAACACACGATCGCCCCACTCAACCCGGACGAACCGCCCACGGTCGCCTACCCGGCGCGCGGAATCGGCACGCTGTGGGAGACGCGACCCGAACCGGCCGCCGGCGCACTGGCCGACCTACTCGGCAAGACGCGCGCCGACCTCTTGATGGCGCTCGACGCCCCGACCTCGACCATCGAGCTCGCCCGCCGACGCAACGTCAGCCCGAGCGCGATCTCCCAGCACCTCGCCACCCTGCACGCGAACGGCCTGGTCGCCCGCGCCCGCGCCGGCCGCGTCGTCCTCTACACCCGCACCGAACTCGCGGACCGCCTGATTCACAACCGGTTGTAGGCCTTCAAGGTCCGCAGTGCACCAACCGTCACGATGCCGCGGTACTCCAAGGTCGCGGCCTGACCAGGCGGCTCCCAAGTGATCGCCCACCCGCCATCGTCCTGCTGATCCGCGATCAGCCGATCGAGGTGCGCGTCCAGTTGCGCCTCGGAAAACAACGCACGCCAAGGGCTGTCCGGAGTCGAGGCCAAGTGCAAGGGCGTCACACCGTACGACGGATCGTCCGCATCGGCACGGTAGAACGAGAGCTTGGGCAGCCACTCGCGGATCCGATCAAGATCCACATCGCCGGTGTGCTCGAGGAATATCAGCGCCTCGTGGAACGAGTGCGCTTCGGTCGGCAGACCGCGATCCAGCTCGGCAGCGCACCACGAACCGGCCAACGAGCGCCAAGGGTGGTCGACGCCGAGTTCGTGCAGCCGGCCGACGAGTCCGGCGGTCGGGTTGAGACCAGGTTCGTAGGTCCACTCGCTCATGTGCGAGGCGCGCGGATAGTTCTCGATCACCGGCGCCGCCAACGCCACCGCGCCCTCGGTCGTGGCGACCGACGCCAGCCAGTCAGCGGCCCGGCGAACCATCGTCTCGTCCCGGGCACCGGACGCCAGCAGGATGTCGAACGCCGTCTCGACGTCGAGTCCGAGACTGTCCGGGCACCGCTTGTCCGGTTCCAGACCGTGGCCGAAACCACCGTCCGCGTTCTGATAGCCACGCAAAGCGTCCACGACCCCAGCAGGATCGGCGCCGTCGAAGACAGCGGAGAACAACCGGTTCTCGACCAGCCGGGCCTCGCGTCGTACGAAATCACGACCTGCGGTGAAGATGTCCATACCCAGAGCTTCCCGCACCCACGACCCGGCTGTCTTGAACGAATCGGACGCTCTAGCCTTCCGGCGCCCAGCCGACGGCTTCGATCCAGAAGCGGGCCAGGAATCCACCAGGTTCCTGGGACCAGTTCTGCCAAGCCAGGTCCATCTCGTCCACCTCGGCGCCGGTCGCGATGTTGTTCTCGATGATCTGGGCGCGCTGACCGGACATCAGGCTCGCGGTGAAGGTACCGACACCGGCGACCTCTTCCGGCGTCCCGTGGTGCACGACCCGCGCGTAACTCTCGCAGTCGACGAAACCGGCCTCGACGAGTAGCGAACGCAACTGCTTGCCGACGTACGGCGACGTACCGGCGCGCAACCGGCGCATCACCTCGAAAGATGCCTCTAGCAACGGATTCGTCGGGTAGAGCAACTGACCGTCCCAATCGGCGTCGACGAAACCGACGACCGCACCGGGACGCGCCACCCTGCGTACTTCACGCATCACAGCGAGTGGATCCGGAAGGTGTTGCAGCATCGCGCTGGAGAAGATCGCGTCGAAGGTTCCGTCCTCGAAGGGAAGTCCCTTGGTCACATCGCCTTGTACCACTGTGATCGCGTCTGCCCCTTCAGGCAGGCCTGGGTTGAGATCGAAGCCTGTCGTCGTGCCTGGATGTACTCGCTCGGCCAGTCCGACCGTGATGGATCCCGGCCCGCAACCGAGGTCGAGCAGGTTGATTCCCGGTCGTAAATGCCTTGTGAAAAAGGCCGCGTGCGTATCGGCGGTACGTTTGGCGTAGTTGGCCCGGCGTGGGTCCCCCGTAGTAGTCACGGCTCGAAACGGTAGCCCATCCCGGGTTCGGTCAGCAGATGTTTTGGCCGGGCCGGATCATCCTCGAGCTTGCGGCGCAGCTGACCCATGTAGAAGCGAAGGTTTCCACTCGCGTTCTCGTACCCAGGCCCCCAAACTTCAGTCAGCAACTGGCGTTGTGCCATCAGCTTGCCCGGATGCCGGACCAGGACCTCGAGCAGATGCCACTCGGTCGGGGTGAGCCGAATGTCCTCACCGGTCTCCAGCGTGACTCGCTTCGCAGCAAGGTCCACGCGGATCCCACCGACAGTGACGACAGGCTCATCCTGTGCAAGATTGCTACGCCGCAGTACGGCGCGCATCCGCGCCAGCAGCTCGTCGATTCCGAACGGCTTGGTGACGTAGTCGTCCGCTCCGGCATCCAGCGCCTCGACCTTGTCGGTCTGATCGGTTCGCCCGGACAGCACCAGGATCGGCGCTTCGGTCCAACCGCGCAGCCCACGAATCACGTCGACGCCGTCGAAGTCCGGCAGCCCGAGATCGAGAATCACCAGCTCCGGCGGATGTTGCGCTGCCACCTTCAGCGCCGCCGTACCGGTGCCGGCCAGATGCACCTCGTAACCACGTGCCTTCAGGTTGATCTGCAACGCCCGCACAATCTGCGGTTCGTCGTCGACCACCAAGACTCTAGTCATCAGAAGTTGTCCCCGTTCGTTCCCGCGTTCCAGGTACCGGCAGGTCGGCGGTGACGGCCGCCGGCACCGAAACCACCATCGTCAACCCACCACCGGGCGTGTCCTCAGGCTGAACCGAACCCTGCATCGCCTCGGCCAAGCCCCGAGCCAACGCCAACCCAAGCCCCACCCCGACCGTGTTGTCGGTATCGCCCAGCCGCTGGAACGGCGCGAACACCCGATCCCGATCCTCGCGCGGAATCCCCGGCCCTCGATCGATCACCCGGATCTCCACCGTGTCACCCAGCGAACTCCCGGTCACCAACGGCCCGCGCTCGGGCGGTGAGTACCGCAGCGCATTCGCCACCAGGTTCGCGATCACGCGCTCGATCAGCGCCGGGTCGGCCTCGATCAGCGGCAGCGTGTGCGGGATGTCGACGACGACCCGTTCACCGTCGTCACCAAGCTCAGTCAGTACGCCGGGAATCACCTCGTCCAGCGCCATCGGCCGAGTGAACACAGGCAGTACGCCGGCCTGCAGGCGACTCAGGTCGAGCAGGTTGTCGACCAGTCGGGACAGGCGGTCGAGCGACTCGTCCGCGGTCTCCAGCAACTCGGCCCGCTCGGACTCGCTCCACTCGACATCATCGCTGCGCAACGAAGTCACCGACGCCTTGGCCGACGCCAACGGCGAGCGCAGATCATGACCGACCGCACGAAGCAACGCCGTACGGAGCTTGTCTGCCTCGGCAAGCGGCTTCGCCTCAGCGGCGGCCTCTTCCAACCGCTCCCCATCGACCAGCGCGGCGGCGTACAGAGCCATCGCACCGACCAGCCGTCGCTCGTCCGCGGCGAGTTGGCGGCCTTGCAGCACCAGGACGAGGTCGTCGCGCGCCGGTACTTCGGCATCGCCTTCCTCGGGTCGGCCGCAGGTCATGGTCCCGGCCGAGGCCAGCGGGCGCCAGACCTCGGTCAACTCGTCCTCGTCCACCCGCTCCATCAAGCAGGCCCCGGTCATCCCGAAGGCCTCGCGAACCCGCTCGAGCAAAGCAGGCAACGCGGTCTCACCGCGCAGCACGGAACCGGCCAGGGTCGACAGAGTCTCCGACTCGGCGGCGGATCGGGCCGCCTGTCTGGTACGACGAGCTGCCCGGTCCACGACTGAGCTCACCAGCGCCGCGACCAGCACGAAGATTGCCAACGCGAGCGCGTTGTTCACCTCGGCGATCGTGAAGGTCCTGGTCGGTGGCGTGAAGAAGTAGTTGATCACCAGTGACCCACCGATCGCGGTGACGAGCGCCGGCCACAGCCCACCGACCAGCGCAACGACCACCACGGCAAGCAGGAAGGCCAGTACGTCGCTGGTCAGGTTCAGCCGGTCGCCGCCGAGATCGAGCGCGAGCGCCAGGATCGGCTGCAGCACGATCGACAGCACGAACCCCTGGATCTTGCGTCGCCGCGACAGACTCCCGCGCAGCCGCGGCAACCGCCCGCGCCCCATCTGCGAGTGCGTGACGATATGTACGTCGATATCGCCCGAATCCCGGATCGTCGACGACCCGATCCCCGGCCCGGTGATCGCCGACCACCGCGACCGGCGCGAACCGCCCAGCACCAGCTGGGTCGCGTTCTCGGCCTTGGCGAACGTCAGCAGCGCGGCCGGGACATCGTCCCCGACCACCTGGTGATAGGTGCCGCCGAGCGATTCGACCAGACTGCGTTGCTCGGCCAGCCGCTTCGGATCGGCTCCGGTCAATCCATCGGAGCGAGCCACATGGACGGCCAGCAGATCCCCACCGGACGAACGCGCCATGATCCGGGCCGCCCGGCGGATCAGCGTTTCGCCCTCGGCACCGCCGGTGAGCGCAACCACGACCCGCTCTCGGGCTTCCCAGGTCGAATCGATGTCGTGCTGCTGCCGGTACTGCTGCAGCCCGGCATCCACCCGATCTGCCAGCCAGAGCAGTGCGAGCTCGCGCAGTGCCGACAGGTTGCCGACCCGGAAATAGTTGCCCAAGGCAGCATCGATCTTGTCGGCCGCGTAAACGTTGCCGTGGGCCATCCGGCGCCGCAACGCCTCCGGAGTCATGTCGACGAGCTCGATCTGATCCGCGGACCGGACCACCCGGTCCGGCACGGTCTCCTGCTGCGGTACGCCGGTGATCTTCTCGACCACGTCGTTGATCGACTCGAGGTGCTGGATGTTGACCGCCGAGATCACGTCGATCCCGGCAGCCAGCAGCTCCTCGATGTCCTGCCAGCGCTTCTCGTTCCGGCTGCCCGGCACATTCGTGTGCGCGAGCTCGTCGACCAGCGCGACCTCGGGCTTCCGCCGCAGTACGGCGTCCAGGTCCATCTCGGTGAAGCTGGCACCGCGGTAGTCGACGATCCGCCGCGGTACCAGTTCGAGTCCTTCGAGCATCTCCGCGGTGTGCTCGCGGCCGTGCGTCTCCACGAAGCCGATCACTACATCGGTGCCGCGGGCAAGCCTGCGCTGACCCTCGCCCAGCATCTTGTACGTCTTCCCGACACCAGGCGCGGCCCCGAGATAGACCCGCAGCTGCCCGCGCTTCATACCTTGATCATGCCAGCGCAGCGTTGAGAGTCACGACATTGACGTAAGGCTCTCCCAGGAAGCCCAGCGCGCGACCGTGCGTGTTCTCCTTCACCAACTGCTGCACCTGCGCCACCGAAAGCCCACGCTCCCGCGCAACCCGGTTCACCTGTAGAGCGGCGTACGCCGGACTGATCGCCGGATCGAGCCCACTTCCACTAGCGGTCACCGCATCCACCGGCACCTGCGAGGGGGCGACTCCTTCCAGCTGCGCGACCTCCTGCCGACGCTCGTTGATCAGCTTCAGCAGATCCGGGTTGTTCGGCCCGTACTGCGAGGCGGCGCTCGCCTTCCCGTCGTACTTGGCCGCCGACGGCCTGGTGTGGAACCACTCCTTGCCTTCATAGGACTGGCCGATCAGGTCGGAGGCGACCTCCTTGCCGTTCACCTTCACGATCGAACCGTTCGCGTTGCCGTGGAACAACAGCTGCGAAACCCCGGTCATCACCAGCGGGTAGGCGACACCGAGCACCACCGTGAATACCAGCAGCACTCGCGCTGCAACCCCGAACTGCCTCATCATGCGACCTTTCACCGGAGACCCGGGATCAACGAGATCACCAGGTCGAGAAGCTTGATACCGACGAACGGCGTGATCAGCCCACCGACGCCGTACACGAGCAGATTGCGGCGCAACATCGCCGAGGCCGAGGACGGCTTGTACCGCACGCCGCGCAACGCGAGCGGGACCAGGGCAACGATCACCAGCGCGTTGAAGACGATCGCGGAGATGATCGCCGTCTCCGGCGAGTGCAGCTGCATGATGTTCAGCCGGTCGAGTCCCGGGTACGCCGCCGCGAACAGCGCCGGCAGGATCGCGAAGTACTTGGCCACGTCGTTCGCGATCGAGAACGTGGTCAGCGAACCCCGGGTGATCAGCAACTGCTTGCCGATCTCAACGATCTCGATCAGCTTGGTCGGGTTGGAGTCCAGGTCGACCATGTTGCCGGCCTCCTTGGCCGCCGACGTGCCGGTGTTCATCGCGACCCCGACATCGGCCTGCGCGAGCGCCGGCGCGTCGTTGGTGCCGTCACCGGTCATCGCGACCAGCCGGCCGCCCTCCTGCTCCTTCTTGATCAGCGCCATCTTGTCCTCGGGCGTCGCCTCGGCCAGGAAGTCGTCGACCCCGGCCTCCTCGGCGATCGCCTTCGCGGTCAGCGCGTTGTCACCGGTGATCATCACGGTCCGGATGCCCATCGCACGCATCTGGTCGAACCGCTCCCGCATCCCGGCCTTCACCACGTCCTTCAGGTGAATCACGCCGAGCGCACGAGCCGTCCCGCCGACCGCCTCGGCCACGACGAGCGGCGTACCGCCCGAGGCCGAGATGCCGTCGACAATCTCACCGAGCCGCGGATCCGACGTACCGCCGTGGCCGTTGATCCAGTTGTTGACCGCTCCGGCCGCGCCCTTGCGGACCTGCCGGTCGTCGATGTCGACACCGCTCATCCGCGTCTGTGCGGTGAACTCGACGAACGTTGCATGCGGCAACTCTCCGGTGTGCCGCTCACGCAGTCCGTACCCGTTCTTAGCCAGTACGACGATCGACCGGCCCTCCGGCGTTTCGTCGGCCAGGCTGGACAGCTGAGCCGCATCGGCCAGCTCGGTGTCGGTCACCCCGTCGACCGGGATGAATTCGGCCGCCTGCCGGTTGCCCAAGGTGATGGTTCCGGTCTTGTCCAGCAGCAAGGTGTTCACATCACCGGCCGCCTCGACCGCACGGCCGGACATCGCCAGCACGTTGCGCTGCACCAGCCGGTCCATGCCGGCGATGCCGATCGCGGACAGCAGCGCGCCGATCGTGGTCGGGATCAGGCAGACCAGCAGGGCCACCAGGATCACCACACTGAGGTGCACGTTGGCGTAGTTCGCGAAGGTCGGCAGCGTGATCGTGGCGATCATGAACACGATCGTGAGGCTGGCCAGCAGGATGTTCAGCGCGATCTCGTTCGGCGTCTTCTGCCGGGCAGCGCCCTCGACGAGCGCGATCATCCGGTCGATGAAGCTCTCACCGGGCTTGGTCATGATCTTCACGACGATCCGGTCCGACAGCACCTTCGTCCCACCGGTGACCGCACTGCGGTCGCCACCGGACTCACGGATGACCGGGGCCGATTCGCCGGTGATCGCCGACTCGTCGACACTCGCCACACCCTCGACGACATCGCCGTCACCCGGGATGATCTGTCCGGCCTCGACCACGACGAGGTCCCCGAGCTGCAGCTGGGCCGCCGGGACCTCTTCCTCTCCAGTTTCAGTGAGCCGGCGAGCAGTCGTCTCGGTCTTGGCCCGGCGCAGAGTCTCGGCCTGGGCCTTGCCCCGGCCCTCGGCCACGGCCTCGGCCAGGTTGGCGAAGATCACCGTCAGCCAGAGCCAGACCACGATCCACCAGACGAACACAGTGGAGTCGGTGAAGGCGATCACCGTCGACGCAACGGCACCGACCTCGACCACGAACATCACCGGGTTCTTCACCATCACCCGCAGATCGAGCTTGCGCAGCGCGTCCGGCAGGGAGGTCAGCAGCATCTTCGGGTCGAACAGCCCCGAGGGTGCCTTCTTCTCGACCGCCCGCTCCGTCGTCGGAGCCGGGGTCTTGGTCATGGTGCTCACAGTCCCTCCGCAAGCGGTCCGAGGGTCAACGCTGGGAAGTAGGTCAGGCCGGTCACGATGAGGACGACACCGACCAGCATCGTGACGAACAGAGCCTTGTGGGTGGGCAGCGTGCCCTGGGTGACCGGGACCGGCTGCTGCTTGGCGAGCGAACCCGCCAGGGCGAGCGCGAACACGATCGGTACGAAGCGGCCGAGCAGCATCACGATGCCGAGAGCCGTGTTGTAGAAGGGGATGTTCGCACTGAGCCCACCGAACGCCGACCCGTTGTTGTTGCCCGCCGAGGTGAACGCATAAAGCACCTCGGAGAACCCGTGCGGGCTGTCGGTGTTGAAGATCGACGCCCGCGCCACCGCCAGACCCATCGCGATCGACGCCCCGACCAGTACGACGGTCGGCGTCGTGAGGATGTAGAGCGAAACCAGCTTCATCTCGCGCGCGGTGATCTTCTTCTTCAGGTACTCCGGGGTTCGGCCGACCATCAGTCCGGCGATGAACACCGTCAGTACGGCGAGGATCAGCATGCCGTAGAGACCGGTTCCGGTACCGCCTGGCGAGACTTCACCGAGCATCATGTGGAAGAGCGTCGTACCGCCGCCGAGTGGGGAGAACGAGTCGTGCGCAGCGTTGACCGCGCCGGTCGACGTACCGGTGGTTGAACTGGCGAACAGCGCCGAGGCCCACTCGCCGAAGCGGGTTTCCTTACCCTCCAGCGAGTTGCCGCGCACCTCGAAGAAGGTCGCGGAGAATGTGAAGGCCGCCCAGAGCGTGCCCATCACGCCGAGGATCGCGTAGCCCTGGCGCTTGTCCTTGACCATCAGGCCGAACGTCCGGGTCAGACAGACCGGGATCAGCAGCAGCAGGAAGATCTCGAACAGGTTGGACAGGCCGTTCGGGTTCTCGAACGGGTGCGCGGAGTTGGCGTTGTAGAAGCCACCGCCGTTCGTACCGAGCTCCTTGATGACTTCCTGGCTGGCCACCGGGCCGCCCGGGATGGTCTGCGCCTGGCCGACCACCGAGGTGACCTCGTGACCACCGGAGAAGTTCTGTACGACGCCCATCGCGACCAGCGCGAGTGTCCCGATCACGGCGATCGGGAGGAGAACCCGCAGTACCGTCCGGGTCAGGTCGACCCAGAAGTTGCCGAGCCGGTCGGTCTTGGACCGGGCGAACCCGCGGATGACCGCGACCGCGACGGCGATACCGACGGCGGAGGAGAGGAAGTTCTGTACGGCGAGGCCGGCGAACTGGACCAGATGGCCCATCGTCGCCTCGGGCGAGTACGACTGCCAGTTCGTGTTGGCGACGAACGACGCCGCCGTGTTGAAGGCCAGGCCGGACTCGACGTTCGGCAGACCTAGAGACAGCGGCAGGTGGCTCTGCACCCGCTGCAGGATGTAGAGCAAGAGCAGACTGACCGCGGAGAACGCGATCAGCGACCGGGCGTAGACGGCCCAGGTCTGGTCTGCCTTCGAGTCCACCCCGAAGAGCCGGTAGGCTCCCCGCTCGACCCGCAGGTCGGATTCGGAGGTGTAGACCCGGGCCAGGTACCCGCCCAGCGGCCGGTAGACCACGGCCAGGCACGCGACCAGGAAGCCGACCTGCAACAGGCCGGCGGCGGTGTCGGACATCAGAACCTCTCGGGGAAGATCAGGGCGGCGACCAGGTAGAGGACCAGAGCCACGGCCACCACCAGCCCGGCGATGTTCTCGGCGCTCACAACTTCTCCACTCCACGCAGCGCGAACCAGACGGCCGCGAACACGACGGCAGCGACGGCCAGATAGATCACGTCAGCCACGACTGCACCTCACATTGCTCATGGCTCCACTGCACACCGCTCGCTGCCCGGTCAGGAGGCTTCTCACAGCTCTCTCACACCCGCCGACACAGCTCTCACGCGTCTCTCTCATACTTACGCGTGAGCAGTAGCCCCACCGATTTGAGGAAGAACCGCCAGTGACTGATTTGGACATCACCGCCCCCGCCGAGCAGTTCTTTTCCACCGAGAGCCGCGAGGCCCTCGCCGAGGCCAGCCGCAAGCTCGCCGAGCGCCTCCAGGCCCACACCGAGGCCCTGCTCGCGATGACCGGCTCCGAGAACCACGAGTCCCTCGACGAGCAGAACGCCGCCCTCGAAGAACTCGTCGCCGACTGGAACGACGCCGTCTTCGACCACACCGGCACCACCCCCCTCCTCCTCGACGAAACCGAGGACCCCGACGCCGAGGACGACACCGACGAGGACCACATCATCAGCGTGGTCTCCCGCTTCGACCTCCGCGTCGTAGACCTGGACACCCTCCTCGAGGCCGGCCGCGCCGCCCAGGAACGCCACCCCGCCGAACTCGAGGAAGGCGGCGAACCCGACCCCGTCGAAACAGCCGAACAAGCCATCTTCGAAATCAGCCGCGAGGTAGGCGAAGCCTGGTTCGAACTCCCCGGCATCGAAATGCTCGCCGGTGCCCGCGCCTACGTAGTCCCTGAAACCCCCTTCGACCCCCTCGACCCCGACGCCGAAGACATCACCACCGAACTCTCCGCCCCCAACGGCATCCCCACCCACGCCGAATCCTGGGCCTGACCTCACGTCGCCCTGGGGCGACGCGCGCGCTGATGCCGGCTCACCATCCACCACGGAGAATCGTGGGTGAGTCGGCAGTCGAGCGACGGGGGTGGATCGGTGCCGGATGTCACCGGGTGGACGGCGATCGTGCCGATCGCATTCGGATCGTCGGTGCTGGGAACGTTGGCCGGCAAGATGCTGGACCGCACCGGCGCCCGCACCGAACTCATCCGCGACGGATACGCCGACGCGATCAAAGCTCTGAATGCGTGGGGGCACTACCCCGAACGCATCTACCGGCGGATCGATGACTCGCCGGAGACACTCCATCGCCTCGAGGCGATGGGAGCCGAACTGAAAGGCGCGCTGGCCTACTCAACTGGCTGGGTCAGCGGAGAGAGTGCCGAGCTGGGCCACGTCTACAACGTCCTGGTCGAGCTGCTGCGCGCGGAGGTCACCGTCCACGCCCGACTCGCCTGGGCCAACCCGCCTGCGTCGACGGCGCTGTCGATGAACATCGGCGATCCACCTGAGGCGAATGCGATCCCGGAAAGATCCGACGGCATCACCCCGGCCGAGTGGCTGATCGTCCAACTGTTCTCGACCCTCATCCAGTACCGGATCGGCTGGCGACGCATCGTCTGGCCCCGGCCGTTGCTCCGTCGGCGGCTGGGCAGGCTGCGGATCATCGAGCAGGCAGAGCAGGCGTTCAGCAGCAGGGCGGCCCGAATGCTGAACGGGGATTGGCAATCTGCCCCTGGATGCCCCTGAATGCCCCGCGATCTGCCCTCCCTGGGGAGGTGAAGTGTGGTGAGGCTTGTTCGTCATGACGATCCATGACGAACGTGCGGAGAGTGTGTTGGGCTCGGGTGTCGAGGGGCGGCTGGAGCTGGCGCGGGTGCGGGAGCTGTTGGGGCGGTATCTGCCGGCGCCGCCTGCGAAGGTGGCGGATATCGGGGGTGGGCCAGGGGTTCATGCGCAGCTGTTGCTGGCGGACGGGTACGACGTGCGGATGCTGAATCCGGTCGCGCTGCAGACTGGGGATGAGGAGTTCGATGCGGCCTATCTGT
The DNA here is from genome assembly GCF_039529655.1 of Kribbella yunnanensis. Taxonomy (NCBI): domain Bacteria; kingdom Bacillati; phylum Actinomycetota; class Actinomycetes; order Propionibacteriales; family Kribbellaceae; genus Kribbella; species Kribbella yunnanensis. The sequence goes on from NZ_BAAANF010000025.1 coordinate 44,337, forward strand.
CTGGGTTGATGCACTACCTGGTGCACGCGGCAGACCGCCGCGCCGCACTGCGGGAAGCGATTCGGGTCACGAAATGCGGCGGGTTCGTGGCGGCGGTGGCAGTCAACCCAACCGCGAGCCGACGGGCACACACCGCGTACCACACGGTGGCGCAGTTGCGGTCCGAGCTCACTGGTGCTGGTTTGCGCGCAGTGTCGATCTACGGGCTGACCGTGGCCGGCGACTGGCTGAGCATCATGGTCGACCGTCACTACAACGGACTGGCCCTACCTGACGACGAACCGGATCCGCTGGAGACTGCGCTTGAGTGTGCGCGGCTTGCTGATCGGCATCCTGAGATGGTGCAGGCGAGTGGGTTGCTTTTCGGGGTGGGGCAGCGTGATTGAGGAGGCGGTCGGCGAGGTAGCCGAGGAGGACGATGAGGAGGAGTGCGAGGGCGTAGACAGCGATCCGGACAAGCAGCATGGATTCATGGTTCTGTCTGGTGATCGGATCAGACAGTGGCAAGAATGCCGTTGTTCGATAGATTGTGGTCATGCATCGGGTGGCGGTGGTGGTCGCGGAGCGGTCGGCTGTGCTGGATGTGGCGATTCCGGCGCAGGTGTTCGGGACGGCGCGGTCGTTGGAGAAGGCGGCGGGTGAGCTGTGGGGCCCGCGGCTGTACGACGTGATCGTGTGTGCCGAGCGTCCGGGGACGTCGATGTGGGGGCCGGGTGGGCTGGAGCTGTTCCAGATCAACGCGCCTTACACACTGGAGGACGCTCGTACGGCGGACACGATCATCGTGCCGGGTGGGCACAACGTGAGCCATCCGTCGGCCGAACTGGTGGCGCTGCTGCGGGAGGCGCATGCGCGCGGTGTGCGGATTGCGTCGATCTGTGGTGGCGCGTTGGTGCTCGCCGCGGCCGACCTGCTGGACGGGAAGGTCGCGGCGACGCACTGGACGTCGGCCGAGGCGCTAGGTGAGCAGTTCCCGCATGTTCAGGTGGACGCGAGTGTTCTGTTCGCCGACTGCGGCAATGTCCTCACCTCGGCGGGGGCGGCGACCGGGTTCGACCTGTGCATGCACATGGTGCGCAAGGACTTCGGCTCGGCCATCGCCGCCGAGGTGGCCCGGCACATCGTGTTACCGCCGTTGCGGGACGGCGGGCAGGCGCAGTTCATCGTGCACCCGGAGCCCGGTCCGGACTGCGGCTCGCTGGAGCCGACGATGCGGTGGATCCGGGAACACCTCGCCGAACCGATCACGTTGGCCGACATGGCGACGTACGCGACCGTGAGTCCGCGCACCCTGAACCGCAAGTTCCGCGAACAGACCGGTACGACGCCACTCCAGTGGCTCCTGCGGCAGCGCATCCAGCACGCGCAGGAGCTTCTGGAGACGACGACGATCCCGATCGAGGAGATCGCGCAGCACTGCGGGTTCGGTACGGCGATCAACATGCGCCAGCACTTCACCCGCCAGGTGCGGACCTCGCCGATCGGTTATCGCAGGGCGTTTCAGTCGATCGGGCGCAGCTCGTCGGCGTAGGAGACCGAGACCCGGCGCAGGACGTTGTCCTTCACGGAGTACTGACCCATGCGCCACAGCGGCGGACTGTAGGCGTGGACGCTGACGCTGCCCTTGTCGCGGCCGACCATGCGGTGGATGTGGTCGGGCCCGAAGCCGTAGACGGCGCCGGCCGGGACCTCGGTCTCGATCGACTCGGTGCCGATGGCCAGGTTGTGTTCGACGAGGGTGCCCTTGGCGACAGCGACGGCACCGGAGGAGGTGTCGTGATCGTGCCAGCCGGTGTCGTTGACGGGGGTCCAGCAGATCAGCCAGACGTCGACGTTGGCATCGCGGTGCAGGGAAGCGAAGACACGCTCGTCATCGCTGTAGGCAACCTTGTCCTCCCACAGGTGCGGCTGGGCGGCGATCGACGAGGCCAGCTCGGCGAGTTCCTGCGGGGTGAGGTCGCGACCTGGAAGGTCATCCAGCGACAGACAGTTGTTGAGATCCACTAGCCGGCTGGGTTGACGTGCCGGGACGACGGGTGCGTCGATGGGCTGAGCAGTCACTGCACTCCCCTCTCAGGAGATGGACGGCCGGCGCTGGGGTCTCCCCCGAACAGCAACCGGTTCGGATTGTCGTGGCGGATCACCGCGGTTGCGGCGGCGCCTTGGCGGAGCTCGGTAATGCCGGCGTAGGGCCGGTCGGTGCCGTGGACGACCTGGTCGATGCCCAGGACGCGCGCGACCGCGTCGATTCCCTGCGGGCCGTAGCTCGAGGTGTCGACGTACAGGTTGGTGTCGATGGTGCCGAGGCGGCCGCCGCGGGCGGTCAGCCGCTCGTGGTGCACGGGCGCGAGGCCGGCCGCGGCGGCGAAGCAGATCCGCAACCGCGGGAACTCGCGACGACCGCCGTACGCGTGCCAGGCCCACCAAGCGGCCTGCAACTGCTGGCTGTAGTCGACCACCGGGGCCCACCAGCCGGGTACGTCGCCGGCCGGCTCGGCGATCCCGGGGTGCACAAGCACCGGCCGGTCCCAGCCTTCCGCGATCTCAAGCAGCGACCCGTACGTCGACCAGCCGGCCGGCGTGGTCAGCACATGCGCGGGAAGCTGGAAACCCAGGAATCCCTTGTCCAGAAGGGTTTTCGCCTCATCGAGATCCGGCTCGGGCAGTCGCACCGAGGCCCAGGCCCTGAAGGGCTCGGGCAGCAAAGCCGCACCGGTGTGCCACGCGTCGAGCAGGGCATCGTCGCCGAGCGACTCGATCCCGAGCGGGCTCGACAGCAACACCGCCGCGAGGTCGGTGCCGAGCTCGCGCTCGATCGCGACCCGGGCGTCGACGTCGTGCGCGGCCGGATCCACCTCGTACGGCGTCTCGGTCGCGGTGTGCAGCGTCCAGCCGTCCAGGTACGGCGGCTCGGTCCGGGCCCGGAGGCGGTCGATGAACTCGGCCGGCCAGAGGTGCTGGTGGATGTCGATCACAGCTCCTCCTCCAAGCCCGCGTTTTGATCAGATTGAAGCGCTTCAGTAGTTAGAGAGTGAAGCGCTTCAAAGGCCCTCTTGTCAAGTTTCTGTCCGAGCCTCGGGCTAGGGTTCTGAGCATGTCCGGAAGCCGACGGCCGACTCTCAAAGACATCGCGGCCGACACCGGCCTGTCGATGGCCGCGGTGTCCTACGCACTGCGCGGCCTGCACGGCACCCCGGAGACCCGGCAGCGGGTCCAGGAGGCGGCCGAGCGGCTCGGCTACCAGGCCGACCCGGTGGCCCGCGCCCTCGCCTCGGGCCGAAGCGGTTCCATCGGCGTGCTGTGCGCGTCCCTCGAGGACCTCTGGCAGCAGCGCCTCGCGGCCGCTCTCGGCCGCGAGCTCCTCGCCCCGGACCGGAACGCGTGGATCATCGACTCCGCCGGCGACGCCGGCCGCCAGCTCGAGCTGGCCCAGCACCTGGTCGACCACCGCGCCGACGCGATCGTGGTGATCCCGATCGACCCGGCCGCGCCGGGTTGGTCCGCGATCGCCGAGCAGGCCCCGGTGATCGCGATCGGCGACGCCCTCCCCGGTGCGAAGGCGAAGTCCGAGGTGGTTTTCGACAACGAGACGGGAGTCAGTACGGCGCTGCGCCGCCTGGCCGAGGCCGGTCACCGCGAGGTCGCGGTCCTCAGCCCCACCCTGCGCGCCGAGATCGACCGCCCGGCCGAGGAGATCGCGCACCGCATCGCGGTCGACCTCAACCTCAAGATCCGCGTCCTGCAGTGCCCGCACGACCTGGCCGGCGCCACCGACGTGGCCCGCGCCCTGCTGAGCGGCACCGAGCGCCCGACCGGCATCCTCGCCCTCGCCGACTCGATGGCCTTCGGCGTGTACGCCGCCAGCCGCGAGCTCGGCCTCCGCATCCCCGAGGACCTGTCGCTGCTCGGCTACGACGACCAGCCGCTCTCCCAGCTGCTCACGCCACCCCTGTCCAGCTTCCACTGGCCCCTCGACGACCTCGTCACCGACGTCGTCGCCCGCGTCACCGCCACGGTCGACACCAACCGCCGGGTCCGCCGCACCACCGTCGTACCGACCTTGATCGAGCGCGGCTCGGTCAGCGCTCCGCCCACCTGAGCGGAGCGCCGACCGACCGCTCCCTGCATCCACCCTCTGAAACTAAACCAACTCAGTAGACTTACTGGACCGGTCCCAGTATGTGGATGCCGCGCCCGCGAGCCGGAGACAGCTTGTTATGGCCGGAGGCCTGTTGCCATAGGTCTCCGGCCATCACTTCCTGTCCCCGGCCACCAGTTGCGGCCGGGGCACCGTGGTGGGGGCGGATGCGAGGGCCGGGTATGGCGAACGGCCGGTCGGGGGGGCCGACCGGCCGTTCTGGGTAGTGCGAGGGACTACTGCTTGCCGAAGACCTGGATCTCAGTCATGTCGGTGTACTGGCAGCCGCCGAACGGGCCGGGGCATGCCCCGGGCCAGCCCGGGACCTGCGGGGCCAGCATGACGAACCGGACGTACTGGACGCCGGTCGCGTTGCCGGTCGGGGTGACCACGTTGTACTTGCCGCGGTTGGCGGCGGTGAAGGTGCCCTCCTGGGCGGTGGCCCAGGTGGTGCCGTCGACCGACGTCTCGATCCGGTACTGGCCGGTGGAGGCGCTGCCCGGGTCACCGCAGACGTTGGACGGGTCGACCTTGAACGAGTCGATGGTCACCTTCGACGGGAGCTTGATGTCGATGTGCTTGGGGATCATCACGTTCGTCGGGGTGCCGTCGTCGTCGCCGGTGGTGCTGCCCCAGCCGGTGCCCTGGGCGTTGTCGATCGCACCGCCGGGGCCACAGCCGAAGTCGCTCAGGTCCGGGCCGTTGAAGTCGGTGACGGTACCGCCACCGGAGGCGGCGGCCCAGTTGCGCCGTACGGCGAAGCTGGCGGTGGCGCCGGCCTTGACGACGACCGGGTTGACGGCGAGCTCATAGCCGGGGGAGGCGACGACGAACTTCGGGTAGGTGCCGGGGGCGACCTTGGTGATGGTGTACTTGCCGGCCGCGTCGGTGGTGGCTGCGTAATCACCGGCGAAGCCGGACGAGTGGCCGCCGATGAAGACGAGGGCGCCCTTGATCGGCTTGCCGGTGTCCTTGTCGGTAACGGTGCCGGACAGCGTGGTGGTCTTGCCTGTCGGCGGCTTGTGGAAGTCCTCGGCCGGGAAGGCGTCGCCGCCGTCGATCACACCGGCGTACCAGCCCATGCCGCGGTTGGCGAAGACCTGCCAGATGATGCCGGCGTTCTTGCCGCCGCTGGCGACCAGGTCGGCCTGCACGATCGCGTTGCGCATGTCGAGCATGGTCGGGTCGGACGGCGACAGCTCCATCGCGCGGGTGATGATGCTGACCGCGTAGCTGCGGCCGAAGCGCTCGCGCAGGTCCCAGAGCGTCTGGGCCCAGACCTCACCGGACGAGTGCACCTCGGGGGTGCCGCCGATGGTCGGGAAGTCGCCGTACGTGTAGCCGCCCTGCGAGCCGTCGATACCGACGCAGGCCGCTTCCTTGGCCTTGACGCGGCAGTCGTTCGGCATCGTCCGGATCGAGCCACCGGCGGTGTCGTACTTGCCGATCCGCATCTCGCCGTTGGCGACAGTGTCCTTCTCCAGACCGTGCGAGGCCAGGTAGTCCAGCGCGTAGAAGTCGCTCCACGCCTCGCCCATCGAGCCGGCCTGGATGCTGTTCAGCGTCGAGTTGCCGCCGGCGTCGACGACCAGGCGGTTCGACAGACCGTGGGTGTACTCGTGGTACAGGATCTCGGCCGACGTCGACGAGCTGCTCGGAACCGTCTTGTCGTCGCCCGGCTCACCGAACAGGTACATCTGCATGGTCGGCGCGATGCCGTCCGGCGGGGTGTTCATGTTCGCGTTGTTGATGTGGTTCGCGTCCGGGCCGCCGTTCGGGTCGGTCGCGGCGCCGTCCAGCGCGTTCAGCTTCACGGCGTCGCCGCCGGCCGCGTCGAACGAGCCGGCCGCCGGGGTGAAGCTGATCGGCGGCTTCGCCAGCCAGTCGTGGAAGTTGCTGGCCAGGTAGAACGCGTTGGTGACGTCCTCGTTCATGTTCGTCTTCCAGGAGTCCGGCTTGGCCGGGTCCCAGGTGCAGACGAACGCCGCCGAACACAGCGGGTTGCTGTTGAACGTCGTCAGCTTGTACTCCGCGCCGGTCTTGGTGCCGGGCACCTTGACGGTCTCACCGGTGTTCGGCTGGTTGTCGTCGTTGACGTCGGCGAAGGCCTGGACCGACGTGCCCTCCAGCAGCGTCTTGGCGTTCTTCGGCAGCCACTTGTTGTAGATCAGGTTCTCGACCCGCTGCTTGCCACCGGCGGCCGCACCCGGGTAGTTGTCGATGACGAGCGCGTCACCGGATCCCTCGGCGGACAGGTCGCGGCGGTAGAGCAGGCCGCCGGACTGCGCGTCGATGACGTGCGTGTAGATCTTGGTGCCGCCGAGGTTGACATACGTCATCCAGCCCTTGCGCAGGCCGTCGGCGGTGTGGAACCAGACCGGCTTGGCCTGGTCGCCGTTGCTCCACACAACGGTCGAGCCGACCGACTTGGTGGTCGCGGACTTCGCCGTACCGTCGAGGTCCTTCGCGGCCTTGGCCCGGGCGTCGTCGGCGGAGACCGCCGGGGCGGCCGAGCGGGCCTCGGCCTGGGCGGTGAGGCCGGCGACGGGCGAGCCCATCACCGAGATCAGCTGGCCGTTCTTGGTGACGTTGGCCTTCAGGCCGTTGCCGAAGACCTCGATCCCGTCGACCACCTGGGACCAGAAGATGTGGTGGGTGCCGAGGTCGTCGACGTAGTCCTTGCGGAGCTTCAGCGTGGCCAGGTCGGCGGCGGCGAGCTTGAAGACCTCGGGGTGCGCCTTCACGTAGTTCAGCGCGACGTCCTGGGCCTTCTTGGCGCTGCGACCGGTCAGGAAGCCGTCCAGCTTCGTGACCTGGGCCGGGGTCCCGGTGTTCGCGTCGAGCTCGACGACACCCTGGGTGCCGAGCGAGTTGCGGAACTTCTCCGAGGCGTCCGACTCCTTGCCGGCCACCTTGGCGGCCCGCGTGTACGTCGTCTTCGCGTTCGGCGTCCGGGCGTCGTAGTTGCCCTTGCGCTCCTTGCTCGCGATGCCCTCGGACTTCGCGGCCTTGCCTTCGCCGGGGCCGGCGGTCTGGGCGGCCGTCGCGCCGTTGGCCATCGAGACGGCCAGCAGACTGACGGCGGAGACGGCGGAGATGGCGAGAAGCCCCCGTCGCCTGCGTGATGTGGTCACAGCGATACTCCAGAAAAGTCACCTGCGCGGATCGCCCTCCGCGACCCGTCCGCGCCCGACCTTAAGCCTGGATGCGGTGCCGGGGAAGAGAACTCCCCGGAATGGCGCGGAGACGAGGGTTGTCCTTCGTGCTCGGCACATTACTAAAAGCAACGCGCAAAGGGACGTAACCGAGCGGCCGGGTCCCCATCGCGGT
>NZ_BAAANF010000025.1:51826-211567 GCF_039529655.1 Kribbella yunnanensis
TTCAGTCGGTACTCAGAACGCGCCTGCTCCGTTCGGAGTACCGAGTCCGGTCGGCCCGTCCCAGCCGGTGCGGGCGTTGCACCACTGGGTCGTGGGGCAACTACCGTTGCTGCCGCTGGTCACGTCGAACAGCGAGCCCGGGTGCGCATAGGGCAGCGCGTTCGCGTAGCCGGCGGTGTTGCCGGACAGTGCGTAGACCGCGGCAATGATCGGCGCGGCCTCACTCGTCCCGCCGAACTGCGCCCAGGTCGACGCGGTCTTGCTGGTCGGGTAGTAGACCGCCATCCCGCCCTTGCCCGGATCGGCCGCGGCCGACACATCAGCCATCGCTCGCTTCGAGCAACCAGTTCCGAACGACGCGGCCGCGCTCAAAGCGGTGTTGTACGTCGAACAGCCGGACCCGGCGCCGTCCCAGACAGTCTCGGTCCAGCCGCGCGAGTTGCTCGCGGCAACCAGCGACGTACCGCCAACAGCCGTTGTGTACGACGAAGATGCCGGGTAGCTGCCGCCCTGGTAACCGTCGTCACCGGTTGACGCCGTCACCGCGATCCCCGGGTGGTTGTAGTACTGGCCGTAGCTGCTGTCGGAGGCGTCACCACCGCCGTAGCTGTTCGAGATCGCCACGACACCAGCCTGCTTGGCGGCCGTCTGGACCGCCGTACCGAGGTCGGCGAAGCTGGCCGATTTGGCCTGTACGACGAGGATCTTCGCGTCCGGCGCAGCCGCCGAAACCGCATCGACGTCGAGCGCCTGCTCACCGGCCCAGCCGACATTGAACGTCGGCAGGGTGGTCCCGCCGGTCTGGTTGATGATGCGCAGGCACCCGTTGGCCGTCGTACAGGCGGACAGGCCGAACTGCGAGCGGTAGACGCCGAGGTCGCGCTCCAGGTTCGGGTAGCCGTATGCGTCGACGATCGCGACGGTTCGGCCGCCTGCGCTCAGTCCGTTCAGTTTGTACGCGTTCCGCAGGCCGGTCGGGGTGAGACCGGTGGCCGGGGGTGTGGCCGTCCTGGGGGTGACGCCGTTGCTCGCGACCAGCTTGATCGCGTGGCAGCTCGCGGTGTGCTTGGCCTTGGCGGCCGAGCAGACCTGAGCCGCGTGCTTTCCGGCGGTGTAAGGGGTGATCGGGGCCGCGTAGGCCCCTTGAGCTGCGGTCAGTCCCGCGACGGCGAGTGCGCCGGCGCCCAGGGCGGACACGAGATTCCGTTGCCTCAACAGAACTCCTCGATGTGGGCGGGTTTGGTGCTCGAAATCGTCCGCCCCGCAGCCGACCGGAAGCCAGCGATCACGCCTCTGACAAATGTCATGGGCGGACCCGTGACAGCCGCCTATGGAAGGCCCGATTTTCCGCGCGAATCCGGCGTTCTGCCCGATCGGGAAAATACCGAAGGATTCCCCGCGACTTTCCGGAGAATGGGTCCATGTCACTCGTCGAGAGCGCCCAGGCCCTGCAATCCGAGGCCCACGAACTGTTCGACCGGCTAGACCTCGGTACGGCGTTCCCGTGGCCACCGACGTTGATCGGCAGCGCGCTGTCCGGCCTGATGGTCGTGCGCGATCTCGACGTCATGTTCGACGCGCCCGACGCGACCGGGCCGACGGTGTTGGGCGGTTTGACCACGCTCGCACAGCGGGTGGAGCTCGAGTCGATCGACTTCCGGGACGAGCGCGGCGAGCGGCGGCCGACTCCGGCGATCACCGATGAGCGGTACTACGCCGTACTGCACACCGCGACGTGGAAGATCGAGCTGACGTTCTGGCTGCATGTGATCGATCGGCCGCACGTGGAGTTCGCGCAGCGAGTGGCGGCGTGCACAGACGAGCAACGCCGTACGATCCTGCGGCTCAAGGGTGCGGACATCGACAGCAGCGCGATCTACAACGCCGTACTGGATCTGTAGAAGAGTGCCGGCCGCCCGGCAACGCCACCGGACGGTCGGCACTCGCTTCAGAGGAGTCCGAGGGCTTCGGACTCCTGGTCGGTGAAGAGGCGCGAGCGGATCAGGAAGCGGACGCCCTCCGGCGCCTCGACCGAGAAACCGCTGCCGCGCCCCTTCACGACGTCGACAGTGAGCTGCGTGTGTTTCCAGTACTCGTACTGATCGGCGGCCATCCAGAATCCGACCGGCTTCGCGAGCCCCTCGACCATGAGGTCGCCGAGGTGCACGTCGGCCGGACCGATCCGGAACTCACCGTCCGGGAAACACATCGGCGAACTGCCGTCACAACACCCGCCTGACTGGTGGAACATCAGCGGGCCGTGCAGGTCGGTGAGCCGGCGGAGCCACTCGCCCGCCGACTCACTCAACAAAACTCGTTGAATACCTTCCCCACCCCACCGCCCCGATCGGTCGACCACGATCAGAAGAACCCGAGCTTGTTCGGGCTGTAGCTGACCAGCAGGTTCTTGGTCTGCTGGTAGTGGTCGAGCATCATCTTGTGGTTCTCGCGGCCGATGCCGGAGTTCTTGTACCCGCCGAACGCCGCGTGCGCCGGATAGGCGTGGTAGCAGTTCGTCCAGACCCGCCCGGCCTGGATCTCCCGACCGGCCCGGTACGCCGTATTGATGTCGCGCGACCAGACGCCGGCGCCGAGACCGTACAAGGTGTCGTTGGCGATCTTCAGCGCGTCGGCGTAGTCGTCGAACCGGGTCACCGAGACGACCGGACCGAAGATCTCCTCCTGGAAGATCCGCATCTTGTTGTCGCCCTCGAAGATGGTCGGCTGGATGTAGTACCCGCCGGCCAGGTCGCCGGACTGCTCCAGCCGATCGCCACCGGTCAGCACCTTGGCGCCCTCGGCCTTGCCGATCTCGATGTAGGCGAGGATCTTCTCGAACTGGTCGTTACTCGCCTGGGCGCCGATCATCGTGTCGGTGTCGAGCGGGTTGCCGGTCTTGATCGCCTGCGTGCGCGCGGTCGCGTCGCCGAGGAACTGGTCGTAGATCGACGACTGGATCAACGCCCGCGACGGGCAGGTGCAGACCTCGCCCTGGTTCAGCGCGAACATCGTGAAACCCTCGAGCGCCTTGTCGTAGAACTCGTCGCGAGTGTTGGCGACGTCCTCGAAGAAGATGTTCGGGCTCTTGCCGCCGAGCTCCAGCGTCACCGGGATCAGGTTGTCCGAGGCGTACTGCATGATCAACCGGCCGGTGGTGGTCTCACCAGTGAACGCGACCTTGGCGACTCTGTTGCTTGAGGCAAGCGGTTTGCCGGCCTCGACGCCGAAACCGTTGACCACGTTCAGCACACCCGGCGGGATCAGGTCGGCGATCAGCTCGAGCAGTACGTGGATCGAGGCCGGGGTCTGCTCGGCCGGCTTCAGTACGACGGCGTTGCCGGCGGCCAGCGCGGGCGCCAACTTCCAGGTCGCCATCAGGATCGGGAAGTTCCACGGGATGATCTGCGCGACCACGCCGAGCGGCTCGTGGAAGTGGTAGGCGATCGTGTCGTTGTCGATCACCGACACGGATCCTTCCTGCGCCCGCAACGCCCCGGCGAAGTAGCGGAAGTGATCGATCGCGAGCGGGAGGTCGGCGGCCAGCGTCTCGCGGACGGCCTTGCCGTTGTCCCAGCTCTCGGCGACCGCGAGCAGTTCGAGGTTGGCCTCGATCCGGTCGGCGATCTTGTTCAGGATGTCTGCTCGTTCGGCCGGCGAGGTGCGTCCCCAGCTCGGCGCGGCACCGTGGGCGGCGTCGAGGGCGCGCTCGACGTCGTCCGCCGTACCGCGGGCGATCTCGGTGAAGTTCTGGCCGGTGACCGGCGACGGGTTCTCGAAGTACGCACCCTTCGCGGGCGCGACCCACTCACCACCGATGAAGTGTTCATAGCGGGATTTGTAGGTGACCGGGCTGCCATCCTGCCCGGGAGCTGCGAAGATCGTCATAGGTCCTCCTCGGGATACCTGAGGCGGAATCTACGGAGCGCGACGTTGCACCGACGTTGCACGCGAGGTGAGGCGATGGACGCGGCGGACCAGGCGCGCCGGTTGAGCGAGCTGTACGACGAAGTGCTCGGTGGTCACCGGGTGCCCGGGGCACCTCGCCAACTGGTCGCGGAATCGTGGCAGCGGTCGCTGGCGGCTGCGGTCGATCCCGAGCTGGACGCACCTCCGGTGGTCGTGGACCACGACGTACTGGAGGCGGTCCGCGCCAACCACCCGCTGCAGGCGGTGCTGCCGGTACTGCGTCAGACGCTGACCACGATCGCCGACGAGGCGTCGCACATCATGATCATCACCGACGCGCAGGGGATGATTCTGTGGCGCGAAGGGGCGGCCGCCGTACGGCGACAGGCGGATCGGATCGCCCTGTCGGAAGGGGCGGTGTGGTCCGAGGACCAGATCGGTACGAACGGCATGGGTACGGCGCTCGCCGTCGGCCAGCCGGTGCAGATCCACTCGGCCGAACACCTCGTTCGCCGGATCCACGAGTGGACGTGTGCGGCCGCGCCGGTGCATGACCCGGACACCGGCAAGCTGCTCGGCGCGGTTGACGTCTCCGGTCCGCTGCGCACTGTTCATCCCGCGATGGTGGCGCTGGTGACGGCTGCCGCTCAGCTCGCCGAGGGGCAACTGCGGGTCCGGATGGCCGCGTCCGACGAGAAGCTCCGCGCCCGCAACATGCAGCACCTGGTCGCGCTTGGCGATGCGCCGGGCGCACTACTCACTCCGACCGGGCGCGTGCTCGCCGTACAACCGCATGAGTGGCTGCCGGATCGCTTGGAAGTGCCCGCTGGCACCGACCGGATCGACCTCGGCGACGGCCGCGAGGGCCTGGTCGAACAGCTCGACGAGGGCTACCTGCTCCGCATCCCCGGTACGCCGATCCGCCGTACCCGACCGTCGTTGCGGCTCAAGCTGCTCGGCGCCGGCCAGCCGATCGCAGTCGTCGGCGGCCGCGAGATCGCTCTCACGTTGCGAAGGGCCGAAGTACTGACTCTTCTCCTACTGCACCCGTCCGGGCTGACCGCAGAGCAGTTGATGCTCCAGTTGTACGGCGACGAGGGGAACCCGACGACTGTTCGCGCGGAGATGCACCGGCTGCGGAACCTGCTCGGTGGCGGGGTCCTCGACACGAAGCCGTACCGGATCATCGCCGATGTGACCGGCGACGTGACCGACGTACAGGACGCACTGCGCCGCGGTGATCTGCGGACCGCAGTCGACCTCTATACCGGCCCACTGCTCACCCGGTCCGACGCTCCGGCTCTTCGTGCCGAGCGCGACGAGCTGGACGCGACCGTCCGGCGCAGCGTGCTCGACGCCGGCGATCCCGACCTGCTGTGGCACTTCTCGCAGACGGCCACCGGCGCCGAGGACCTGGAGATCTTCGAGACGTTGGAGGCGAACCTGCCGCCGGCCGATCGCCGCCGCGGCGCCGTCGCCGCCCGCCTCCGCCGCCTCGCCGACTGACCTTCACTCGCGGCCGATGAGGATCCACATGTAGTCGCGGTTCTTGACCGGGAAGGTCGCGGTCTTGCTGCTGAGTTCCTTGGTCTTCTTGCAGTCGGACGTGGTGTAGCGCCAGCGGACGACCTGGACGCGCCAGGACTGCTTGAGCTGGTGCAGGCGACGGATCTTTCCGGCCGGGACCTCGGCGGTGTACGACCAGGTCTGCGAGACCGAGTGCGACTTGCCCACGGTCTTGGCGTACTTGCTCTGGATCTCCGCGATCACCAGCGGGATGCTCACCCCGAGGTCACCGGTCCAGGCCGAGTTCGACTCCGAGGTCGCTGTCTTCTGGTAGGTGATCCGGCCCGGGCCCTCGAGCCACTCGCTGTAGAGGTTCGTCCCGACGTAGACCTCTTTACCGCCGCGCGTGTACCAGTAGACCGTCTTGGTGTCGCACTTCTTCGCGACCCGGACCTCCGGGTCGACCGACGCCGCATTCGCCGTACCCGCGCTCGGCCCCAGCAACCCACTCGCCAGCACCGCGCCTGCGACCGCTGCCCGCTGAAAACGCATCTATGCTCCCGTGAAATCATTTCCATCTCTGCATTCGCAGTGGTTGGAAACCTACGGATTGGTCTACTCCGCGGCAAGGAGTTCCCGGTAACGCTCTGTGGAGGTTTGATCACGGTCACATCTCACGCGTGACGAGCCCGACACCGACATGACTGAGCGGTAACCAACCAATAACATCGCTGGTATGCAGATCCTCGCCATCATCGTGTCGCTCGCGATCGCCCTGGTCGGCGTCGCGTTGTTCGGCAAGACGATCGGGCACATCGTGTCCGTCATCAAGCTGGGGCAGCCGGCACCTGGCCGCACCGACCAGCCGGGGCAGCGCAGCGCCACGCTGGCCAAGGAAACCCTCCTGCACACGCGGATGCTGCAGTGGAGCCACATCGGCGTCCTGCACTGGTTCGTCGCGTTCGGCTTCCTCGGACTGGTGCTCAGCCTGGTGACGGCCTTCGGTCAGCTGTTCGACGCGCACTTCGCGCTGCCGATCATCGGGCACTGGTTCGTCTTCGAGTGGGTCAGCGAGTTCCTGACCTGGACCGGTCTGATCTCGATCATCGGCCTGATGGCGATCCGCCTGCGCGCCCTCCCCCGCGGCGAGAAGGGCCGGTACAGCCGGTTCTTCGGATCCACGGCCTGGCAGGCGTACTACGTCGAGTACACGATCCTCGGCGTACTGGTCTGCATCGTGCTGCTGCGCGGCCTGGAGTACGCACTCGGTGCGGGCAGCAAGTTCCACTTCCCGAGCACTTGGTTCGTCGGCGACGCGCTGTTCGGCGGGCTGTCCGAGCACGCGCTCGAGAACACCGTCTACCTGGTCGCGATGGTCAAGATCCTGATCTCGTTCGCGTGGATGATCACCATCTCGCTGAACGCGACCATGGGCGTGGCCTGGCACCGCTTCACCGCCTGGCCGAACATCTGGTTCAAGCGCAACGCCGACGGCGGTACGGCGCTCGGCGCGCTCCAGCCGATCATGGTCAAGGGCGAGCCGATCGACTTCGAGAACATCGACGAGCTCGACGAGGACGCGGCACTCGGGGTCGGCAAGGTCGAGGACTTCACCTGGAAGGGCCTGCTCGACTTCACCACCTGCACCGAGTGCGGTCGCTGTCAGTCGCAGTGCCCGGCCTGGAACACCGAGAAGCCGCTGTCGCCGAAGCTCATCATGATGGGACTCCGCGAGCACGCGTACGCCAAAGCGCCGTACCTGCTGGCTGCCGAGGACGACCGCAAGTCGCTGTCCCAGCTGGTGCTCGACGAGCAGGAGAAGCCGCTGGTCGGTCCGGCCGACGTCGCGGTCATCGACGAAGAAGCCCTCTGGGCCTGTACGTCGTGCGGCGCGTGCGTGCAGCAGTGTCCGGTCGACATCGAGCACGTCGACGCGATCATGGACATGCGCCGCTACCAGGTGCTGATCGAGTCGTCGTTCCCGTCCGAGCTCAACGGGCTGTTCAAGGGCCTGGAGAACAAGGGCAACCCGTGGAACATGAGCCCGTCCGGCCGGATGGACTGGGCCAAGGATCTGCCGTTCGAGGTCAAGCAGGTCGGCACCGATGTCGAGACGCTGGCCGAGGTCGAGTACCTGTTCTGGGTCGGCTGTGCGGGCGCCTACGAGGACCGCGCGAAGAAGACCACGCAGGCCGTGGCCGAGCTGCTCGACATCGCCGGCGTGAGCTTCGCCGTACTGGGTGATGGTGAGACGTGCACCGGTGATCCGGCGCGGCGGTCCGGCAACGAGTTCGTCTTCCAGCAGCTGGCGATGCAGAACGCGGAGGTCTTCAAGGAGACCGGCGCGAAGAAGGTCGTCTCCACCTGCGCGCACTGCTTCAACACGTTGAAGAACGAGTACTCGCAGCTGGGCGTCGAGCTCGACGTCATCCACCACACCCAGCTACTCAACCGGCTCGTCCGCGAGGGCAAGCTGACCCCGGTCGCCCCGGCCGACAGCACGCTGAACGGCCAGAAGATCACCTACCACGACCCGTGCTACCTCGGTCGGCACAACCAGGTGTACGACGCCCCGCGCGAACTGCTCGACATCATCCCCGGCGCCGAGTACGCCGAGATGCCGCGGAACAAGACCAAGTCGTTCTGCTGTGGTGCCGGCGGCGCCCGGATGTGGATGGAAGAGAAGATCGGCAGCCGGATCAACGTCAACCGCACCACCGAGGCCGTCGAAACCGGCGCCGACAAGATCGCCACCGGCTGCCCGTTCTGCCGCGTGATGCTCTCCGACGGTCTCACCGCCAAGCAGGCCGACGGCTCGGCCCGCGAAGAGGTAGAGGTCCAGGACGTCGCCCAACTGCTGCTCGCCTCCGTCAAACGAGGCTGATTGCAACAACGTGCAATTCCCTTCCTCCTCAGGTGATTCGGGCCGTAAGCTGCGGCGTTTGAATC
The DNA here is from genome assembly GCF_039529655.1 of Kribbella yunnanensis. NCBI lineage: Bacteria > Bacillati > Actinomycetota > Actinomycetes > Propionibacteriales > Kribbellaceae > Kribbella > Kribbella yunnanensis. Next base: position 60,188 of record NZ_BAAANF010000025.1, read on the forward strand.
ACCTGGGGAGGAAACCACTCATGAAGTTCCGTGCCGCCGTCGCCACGGTCACTGTCGTACCCCTGGCCCTCGGCCTGGCCGCCTGCGGAGGCAACGAGAAGCCCGCCGCCGCTCCGGTCCCGCTACCCAGCTTTACCGTCGAGCCGCAGAAGGCCGTCAGCACCCCGCCACCCGCGGTCACCCGCCTCAACCGAGTCACCTTCGTCCCCGCGATGAACACCGCGCTCACCAAGCAGAAGTCGTGGCGCACGTTCGCCACCCTGAAGGCCGGGACCCAAACGGTCATGACGATTCGGGGCGTCCAGACCTTCAATCCGGCGGCGATGTCGATGGAGATGAGCGGCGCGGCCTTCAAGGGCAAGACGGCCAAGATGATCGTCACCAAGGGCACCGGCTACGCGTCGATCCCCGGCGCGACTCCGGCCGGGAAGTACGTCAAGTTCAAGTCCGGACAGATCGACCAACTCGACCAGCTGCTCGACAGCGGCGACCCGACCAAGGCGTTCAAGTCGTTCGACAAGAGCCTGGTCAGCATCAAGTTCGTCGGCGAGGACACCATCGTCGGCGAGAAGATGGAGCAGTACGAGGTCAACCTGAACGCGGCGAAGGCGTACGCGGGTAAGGGCAAGAAGATGCCGAAGGGCGTGCCCGCGGTCCTCCCTTACACGATCTGGATGGACAAGTCGCACCTCATCCGCCGGATGGAGTTCGAGGTCAGCGGCACCTCCATGGTGATGACCATGTCCGACTACAACAAGCCGGTCAGCATCACGCCGCCGCCGGCCAGCAAGATCGTCAGCTGAGGCCGGATTCGGTCATTTCACGCCGATACGTGAGAACTTCTCGTAACGTGACGTTAGGCGGGTAGAAACCTACCTGCCGCGGAAGTTGTCACCGGCGGATGATCGGGTGGGCCGATGAGTACTCGACGGAGCTTTCTGACGGTCACAGGAGCGGCGGCGGCGCTGGCGCTGTCCGGTGACCTGCCCGGGGTGGCGCAGGCGCTGGCCGGGGCGACCGGTCGCGGTGACCGCCGGGACCCGTTCACGCTCGGGGTCGCGTCCGGCGATCCGCTGCCGGATGCGGTGGTGATCTGGACGCGGCTCGCGCCGGAGCCGCTGGCGCCGTTCGGTGGGATGAATCGGCGGCCGGTCGAGGTCGGGTGGCAGGTCGCCGAGGATCCGCGGTTTCGGCGGATCGTGCGGCAGGGCACGACCCGGGCGCGGCCCGAGTCGAGCCACTCGGTGCACGTTGATGTCCGCGGACTGCGGCCGTGGCGGCCGTACTGGTACCGCTTCAGGGTGAACGGGAAGCTCAGCCCGGTCGGCCGGACCCGGACGGCGCCGGCGGCGGATGCGGTCGTCGGTGAGATGTCGCTGGCCTTCGCGTCCTGCCAGGCTTGGTGGGAGGGCTGGTACACGGCGTACGCCGACATGGCCCGGCGCGAGCACGACGTGGTGTTCTTCCTCGGCGACTACATCTACGAGTTCGGGATCGACCGTGGCATCCGGCCGCATTCGAACGAACCCTGGATGACGCAACAGACGGTCACGCTGGACGAGTACCGCGTCCGGTACGCGTCGTACAAGATGGATGCCGACCTCCAGGCGGCGCACGCCTCCGCGCCCTGGGTGGTCACGCTCGACGACCACGAGGTGGTCGACAACTGGGCCGACGAGGCGCATCCGAGCGCTCCGCCCGCGCAGTTCCTGGTACGGCGCGCGAACGCCTTCCGCGCGTACTGGGAGCACATGCCGCTGCGGCTCGCGCAGTTGCCGAACGGTCCCGACATGCAGCTCTACCGGCGGTTCCAGTACGGCCGGCTGGCGGAGTTCAGCGTCCTCGACACCAGGCAGTACCGCTCGGACCAGGCGTACGGCGACGGGTCGAAGGCGCCCGGCCCGGAAACCAAGGATCCGGCTCGCTCGATCACCGGGGACGCTCAGGAGAAGTGGCTGCTCGACGGCTGGGCATCCTCCTCGGCGCGCTGGAACGTGCTGGCGCAACAGAACGCGCTGGCCCGGCTCGACGTCAAGGACGGCCCGGAGATCCTGGTCCCGATGGACACCTGGGACGGCTACGAAGCGTCCCGCAACCGCGTCCTCGGCGCCGCCTACGAGCGCAAACTCCGCAACCTGGTCTCGATCGGTGGCGACCTGCACCGCAGCGTGGCGTCCGACCTCAAGATGGACTTCGCGAACCCCGATTCACCGACCGTCGGCACCGAGTTCGTCGGTACGTCGATCTCGTCCGCGATGGACGGCATGGACCTCGATCCGGGCGGCGTAACGCTGCTCAAGGAGAACCCGCACATCAAGTTCGGCAACTTCCAGCGCGGTTACGTCAGTTGCAGCGTCACCCCGCAACGCTGGATCTCCGACTACCGCGTGGTCGACAAGGTCAGCATCCCGAACGGCACCGTCAGCACCCGCGCCAAACTCCTCGTCGAGGACGGCCGCCCGGGCATCCAGACCCTCTGAGGAGACCGCGATGACGATTCGATGGCAATCGGCCGTCGCCCTCGGTACGGCGGTCGCGGCCGCGATTGCGTTGCCCCAGGCAACCAATGGCGCACCGCCACGGTCCGGCGTACAGGTGTCGGTGCAACCCGAGCAGCTGAGCGTCGTCGGCTTGCCCTGTTTCCCGGGCAACCTGACGCTCACCATGACCAATACCGGCACCGAGGACCGGTACGCCGATCTGACGCTGGACCCAAGTGGTCCGCTGCAACTGTCCCGCAGACTGTTCTCGTCCTGGCTCCCGGCGATCGACCCCGACCAGCCGGTCTCCGCGCCGGTCGAGGTCCGCGTGCCGCGCGACACCCAGCCCGGCAACTACTCGATCGAGCTCGAGGTCGACCGGTCCAAGGTGACCGTGCCGGTGACCGTGAATCCCTTGCCCTCAAAGGATCCTGGCAGCAATGTGGCACTCGGCGAACAGGCCACCGCCTCGTCGACCCACGGAAACTTCGCCGTCTGTGGTGGGGTCGACGGTGACCACGACTCCGAGCACTGGGACACACTGACCGGCTGGAACGACGGGACCCGCGCGGTCTTCCCGGACAACTACGCCGTCGCCCTCGCCGCGCCGACCACGATCAACCGCGTCGAGCTCTACACCCTCGACTCGGTGAAGTACCCGGCCGCGACCAACGGCCTGCGCGACTGGGACGTCCAGGTCCGCAGCGGCACCGGCGACTGGCAGACCGTGGCCCAGGTCCGCGGCAACACCCTCGGCCACGTCGCTTCGACATTCGATCCGGTCCAGGCAGACGCCGTACGCATCCTCTGCCTGGCCGGGAACGGCAACACCTACTCCCGGATCGTCGAACTTGAGGTCTACGGCTGACCGCTCCGTCAGCGCAGGTGTGAGGCGCCGTTGAAGTCGAGGACGGCGCCGGACGACCAACCTGCCGGGGAAGAGGCAAGCCAGTGGATGGCTGCGGCTACTTCCTCGGCGGTGGCGGTTCGGTTGAAGGGGCTCTGGGCGCGGATCGCATCGCCGCCGGGGCCGGTCAGGAAGTCGGCCGTCAGGTCGGTGGCGATGAAGCCGGGCGCGATTGACGTCACGGTGATGTCATGTGGCGCCAGCGAGACGGCAAGTGACTGGCCCATCGCGTGCAATCCGGCCTTCGAAGCCCCGTACGCCGGTACGTCGGGCTCACCGCGATAGGCGCCGCGCGACCCCACGTTGACGATCGCACCCCGCCGTACACCGTCTGACGGCTCGATGTCGAGCATCTGCCGGGCGACGCACCAGGTCACATGGGCGGCGCCTTCGAGGTTCACCGCGAGGGTACGGCGCCAGGCCGTGACCCACTCCTCGTACGACGTCTCGGCCAGCGGATGGCCGACTCGCCGGGACCCCGCGACCGGCTCGTCGACGTACATGGCCGCGTTGTTCACCAGTACGTCGATGCGGCCGAGCAGGCGGGCTGATTCCTCAACCAGGGAAGGGATTGCGGCCGAATCACCGAGATCAGCGGCGACCACCGCATGGCCGTCGCCGGGCAGGCTTGCGCGGACCTCTTCGGCGCGCTCGACCGAGCCGCGGCAATGCAGGGCCACGCGGTCACCGCCCTGGGCGAAGGCCATGGCTGCGGCGGCTCCGACCCCGCGCGATGCGCCGGTCACGAGTACTCCTCTGGACACGTTTCCTCCATGGTTGTGGTGTCACCCATTCTGCCTCTGACGCCCTGATGACATCAGACGGGGTTGACAGTGACGTCACGATGACGTCATAGTTGGCGTCATGGAACTTGAGCCTTATCTCGAGTCGGTCCGGCGGAGCGTGGAGAACGCGACCGCCCTGGCCGACGACCAAACTCGCTCCGTGGCCCAGCGCCTCGCAGCCACGCTGGATGACGCTGGCCGCCTGGCCCTCATCTCAGCCCTGTCCGACGCCGCCGGGGAGATCAGCCGTGAGCTGTCCCCCGGTTCGGTCGAGCTCCGGATGGCCGGTGGCCGTCCCGAGTTCGTGGTCACGCCGGCTCCGAGCCAGCTGACCGGACCCGACGACACGGACGACGTACTGGAAGACGACAACGACTCCGAGGTCAACGACCTTGCCCCGGAGGCCGATGAGCCCACCGCGCGAATCACGCTGCGGTTGCCGATGTCGGTGAAGAACAAGGTCGACGAAGCCGCGGCTGCCGAGGGCATCTCCTCGAACGCGTGGCTGATGCGCACGGTGATGATGTCGCTGAGCGACCGGGGCCGCCGTGGTGGCCCGGGGCGCCCGCCGCGGCCACCGCGCCCGCCGCGTGGCGGTGGGATGTTCGGCCCGGACGGCCCGCTGGGGCCCGACGGACCGCTCGGACCCGATGGTGTCTTCGGCCCGGACGGTGTGTTCGGTCCCGGTGGCCCCTTCGGCGACAACGGCGTCTTCGGTCCCGACCGGGGTCGGCGTGAGCGTGACGGCCGCCGTGACGAGCGTCGCGGTGAGCGTGACCAGCGCCGCGCCGAGGGCGAGCGCCGTCGCGAGGAGAAGGAGCACCGCCGCGGTGAGCGCGGTTCGAGCCAGCGATTCCAGGGGTGGGCACAGTGAGCGGCTTCACGAGTCAGTTGATCGCCGAGGACGGCGAGGTCACCAAGGCGCGGATCGAGATCGGCTCCGGCCAGGTCCTGCTCGCCCAGGGTGAAGGCACCCAGACGTTCGTCGAGTTGGAGGTCGAGGACGGCACCGACGAGGACGTCGTCTACACCGTCGAAGACGGCGAGCTGATCGTCGAACTGCGTAAGGGCAGGCGGTTCAGCACTCGCCGCGGCCCCGAGATCAACCTGAGGATCACCACCCCGGCGGTGCTCGATGTGCGAGCCAAGACCGGCTCCGGTGACATCACCGCCGAGGTCCCGGTCGGCGCCGCTCGACTGTCCACCGGCTCCGGCGACATCCGTCTGGAGGTCGTCGAGGGCGACCTCGCGGTCAGCACGGGCAGTGGCGACGTACGGGTCTCGCACGTGTCCGGTGTCGCCAAGGGCAGCACCGGCTCGGGTTCGATCGACATCGGCGAGGCCGCCGACACGATCGGGCTCAGCACCGGCTCCGGCGACGTCCGGATCGGTGACGCGGCCGGACCGGCCAGCGTCAAGGTCGGCTCGGGTGACATCACCATCGAGCGGATCCGCGACCACTCGGTCGCCACCTCCGGTTCCGGCGACGTCACCGTCGAGGTGGCCGACGGGCCGAGCATCCAGGCCGAGACGGCCAACGGGGATGTGCGCGTCGGAGTTCCCGACGGCATCCCGACGTACCTGGACCTGAAGACGGTCACCGGCCGGATCCGCTCCGAGCTGGAGCCCAGCGAGAAGCCCGAGGCGGGCGCCCGCTCGCTGACTCTGCGGGCCCGCACCGTCACTGGCGACATCACCATCGTCAAGGTCTGAACCACGCCTCCAGGAGGTCTCGCCGGCATCGGTCCGGCGGGACCTGGGCGAAGCACTGCCAAAAACCATCACGCGAAGGAGTACGGCCATGATCACCGAACACCAAGAGGTCGCCCGTTACCGCGTCGCCGAGCAGGTCCGGGCCGCCGAGACCCGTGCGCTGCTGCACGAGCACCAGTCCACCGACAGCGGTCCCCGGCACGGTCTGGCGATCGCGTTGCGCCGGCTGGCCGACAAGCTCGAGCCGCTGACGACCCCGGCGCCGCAGGGCCGGCACGCCCGCCCCGAACCCCGCGGTACCGGCCTCTCGATCGTGCGCTGACCTCTTGTGTTGCAGCTTGATGCAACGCCTGTGGGTAACCGCGATCAGGCCCCGGGGACGCTGCTAGGTTTCAAGCGATCACTTCGTTTGACTTGGGGAGAAGAGCAACGATGCAGCGTCCGACAGCCAAGGCCGTCGCCACCGCCGCCGCCCTGCTGATCCTGGTCGCCGGTTGCGGCGGCAAGGACGACAACAAGGGCAGCGACGCACCCAAGGGTGGCGGTGACACACCGGGCACTCCCGCGCCCCCGCCGGTCGCATCGTTCGACCCACCGAAGGGCCTCACGCCCGTCGCGGCGTACGGCATCCCGGTCGAGAAGGGCGCCTCCGACGACGACACGCTCTCCGCAGGGATGGTCGGCCAGACCGCGCTGGTCGCCGCGAAGACCGGTCTCACCGGCCGCCACATCGCCGGGCAGCGCGACCCGTGGACCGTGCTCGCCACGGCCAAGACCGAAACGATCACCACCGCCGACCACAGCGACGTGATGCCCGTCGAGCTGGACGGCAAGGACGTCGCAGTGATCGCCTACAGCCAGATCGACAAGGGCAACGGCACCCAGAAGGCCAAGGGCCTGCTCGTCGTCCAGTGGATCGACGCCGTCGACGGCAAGACGATCGCCGAAACGACGACGGACTTCACCGAGAAGTTCGGGCCCGGCACCACCGCCGGCGACATCAGCTCCCAGTCGTACGACGCCGCGACCGGCCAGGTCGCGATCGGGCTGCACGCCAACAGCTCCGACGGCGGTAAGAACGGCAGCCGCGACTTCACCGTGTTCGCCGACCCGAAGACGCAGAAGGCGACCATCACTCCCTTCATCGCACCGGCCGCCGTACTGAACGGCACGGTCGTCGGCGCGAAGGCCTCCAACAACGAGGGTGCGCACGACGGCACGATCGTGATCTTCGACGGGGCCAGCGGCAAGATCAGCAAGCAGATCCCCACCAAGATGGACTACCTGACCCCCGAGGCCAGCGGCACCAAACACGCCTACTTCAACGGTTCGTCGTACGTGCCGAACCCGAAGTCGATGGTGTACACGTACAACAGCGGCCTGTACGCCGTGGACATCGCGACCGGCACGCTGGTCGGCCAGATCAAGTCGACGCTGGGTACCGAGAAGGCCTACGGCTACAGCTGTCTCAGCGACCAGGCGACCGCCGTCGTCTGCAGCACCGGCCAGAACGGCGGTACCGAGGAGATCATCGGGATCGACGACACCACCGGCAAGAAGGTCTGGGGCTACAACAAGAACTCGGCCAGCCGCGTCGTCCCGCTCACCACGGGCGCCTTCCACGGCGTCGTCTACGGCACCGCCCAGGAGCAGCCGATCATGCTCGACGCCAAGACCGGCGCCGACATCCCGCAGCCCTCAGGCGACCCGAGCTCGACCCCGTCGACGAGCACCACGCCGACCGACGGCACCAGCAGCAGCGCGCCGACCGGTGACCCGAGCCAGGACGTGGGCAACAAGTTCGGCTCGGACCTGTCCCTGTTCGACCCGAAGCTGGGGACGCCGTCGCCGACCGCCATCACCGAGTACGGCGCCACCTACCTGCAGAACGACAAGGCCGACAACTACGACGTCGACAAGGTCCTGATCGCGATGAAGCCGACCGCCTAGATGTCGGTGCGGTGGAACTTCTGGTAGGAACGCGAAGGTGTCGGGCCGCGCTGCCCCTGGTAGCGCGACCCGTACTTCGCCGAGCCGTACGGGTGCTCGGCCGGTGACGAGAGCCGGAAGAAGCACAGCTGGCCGATCTTCATCCCCGGCCAGAGCTTGATCGGCAGGGTCGCGACATTGGAGAGCTCCAAGGTCACGTGCCCGGAGAAGCCGGGGTCGATGAACCCGGCGGTGGAGTGGGTGAGCAGGCCGAGCCGCCCCAGCGAGGACTTGCCCTCCAGCCGGGCGGCGACGTCGTCGGGCAGCGTCACCAGCTCGTACGTCGATCCGAGCACGAACTCGCCCGGGTGCAGGATGAACGGTTCGTCACCCTCTGGCTCGACCTCACGGGTCAGGTCGGGCTGTTCCTCGGCCGGGTCGATATGCGGATACCGGTGGTTCTCGAAGACCCGGAAAAACCGGTCCAGCCGTACGTCGACACTCGACGGCTGCACCATCGCGGCGTCGAAGGGTTCCAGCTGGACGCGCTTGGCGTCGAGCTCGGCCAGGATGTCGCGGTCGGAGAGCAGCACGGATGCACGGTAGCAAGCGTGCTGCTCTGCGCCCAGTTCCTCCCTGCCTCGGCCGTGCACAGGAGGCTGGTGGCGGGTCGTCCGGAGCCCTCAGCTCCCCGGCGTGAGACACCACCACTCCTGTGGCCCGAGGCAACGAACTAGTCGGACAGCTTGTTGAACTTCCCCACCTGCGTGGCGAAGGTCTTCACCTGTGCCGGCGACCAGTCCTTGAGCAGGTCCTCGATCACCTTGTGCCGCTTCTTGCGGGCCGCGGCGAGCTTGCGCTTGCCGGCCGCAGTCAGTGTCAGCAAGGTCGCCCGGGCGTCCGTCTTGTCGGCGGCGCGCTTGAGCAGGCCCTCCTCCTCGAGTCGCGCACAGGCCCGGCTGACCGGTCCCTTGTCCACCTCGAGCGCAGCGACCAGGTCGGCCATCCGCACCGGCGCCAGCTCCTCGACGTGGTTGAGCAACGCATATTGCGCCGGCTCCAGGTCCGGATGCGCCTCGTCGGACAGCGTCCGCTGCAGACCGCGCAGCCGCCGTGCCAACGTGACGAGCTCCTTCTCCAGGTTCTCCAGCGCGTCACTCGTGTCTGTTGCCACCGTTCACCCCTTCATCCAGTTGCCCCGCAACCATCTTGTCCGGTCCCGGCAAGGACCGCATCCTCACGTTGCGTCGAATGTTGCCCCCGGCAACGCGTTCTAATCTGCCAGAAGATGACGGGCATGCCCAGTCCTTGGACGTGCCCTTTGTGGAAAACTGCCCCGGAACCCCCCGCGCAAACCGTCCCGGACCGCTTTTCGATGCGTTCGGCCACCTTCTCCGGCCTATTCCGCTGACCGCGCAACAACTGCCTCGGGCGGCGCGCCGGACCCGCCGTACCGGCGCCCCCACCCATCGGTTATGCTTTCTCCGCTCGCCGCTGCTGGGCGATGCATGCGGGTGTAGTTCAATGGCAGAACATCAGCTTCCCAAGCTGACAGTGCGAGTTCGATTCTCGTCACCCGCTCCAAGAGAAACGCCAGGTCTTCGGATCTGGCGTTCTGTCATTTCGGGCCCCTTCGAATGTTCTGACATCCGCTCTCTGCGGCCCCGGAACCACGAATGTTTCCGGCCCCGGCCGAAACGGAGCCGGTCCTCTCGACCACGAAAGAAAGAACACCGGGCTCCCGCCGGTGCGCGCGGCCACGGACTCGACATAGAGTGACGGGAGTTACACGCCAAGGGACCGGAAGGACTGCCGTAATGGCCGACGAAGTACCCCAGGACAGCGAAGAGACCGCTCCCCCTGGTATTGATCTGAGCACGCCCAGCATCGCCCGCGCCTACGACTACATGCTCGGCGGCAAGGACAACTTCGCCGTCGACCGGGCCCTTGTCGACCACATCGTCAGTGAGATGCCGGGTTCGCCGGCGCTCGCCCTCGACAACCGCGCCGTCCTGGTCCGGGCGATCCGCGAGATCGTCGAGACCACGCCGGTCCGGCAGTTCCTCGACCTGGGCAGCGGCCTGCCGAGCGCCGAGAACGTCCACCAGATCGCCCAGCGGCACGCCTCCGAGTCGAAGGTCGTCTACGTCGACAACGACCCGATCGTGCTGGCCCACGGCCGCGCCCTGCTCGCCGAGAACGACAACACCGTCGTCTTCCAGGCCGACCTGCGCGAGCCCAAGTCGATCTACGACAGCCCGGAGACCCGCTCGCTGATCGACTTCGACAAGCCGGTCGCCATCATCCTGAGCGCGATCCTGCACCACCTCAACGACGACGAGAACCCGGCCGACCTGGTCAACTTCTGGTACGACCGCGTCCCCTCCGGCAGCTACTTCTTCGTCAGCCACTTCCGCAGCGCCGACGACCCGCGCAGCCTCCAGCTGCAGGAGGTCGTCCAGCAGTCCATCGGCCGCGGTCGCTGGCGCTCCGACGAGGAGATCCTCGCCCTCCTCCCCGAAGGCATCACGATCCTTCCGCCGGGCCTGGTCCCAGCAGCCCTGTGGCGCCCGGTCGACGAGCCCGACGAAGTAACAGCCTGGGGACGCCTGATCGGCGCCGTACTGGCCGTCAAGCCCTGATCTCAGCGAGCCTGGGCGGCGACACCCGCCCAGGCTCTCGCCCCAGGCTGAGGTGCGTGGCGATCGCCGCGAGGATCCAGACCGCCGCGAGCACCGCCATCGGGAACAGCGCGCCGGACTCTTCGCTGAACACCACGATGAGGCCGAGGTTGACCGCCGCGTGCGCGAGAGTGGCGACGATCAGATTGATCCCGCCCGCAGTCCGCAGTACGGCGCCCAGGACCACCGACAGCGCGGTCGCCATCGTCACGAACAGGGCCATGTAGACGAGGCCGTGCTCGAAGCCGCCGATGTGCCACAGGCCCCACAGCACGCCGACGACGAGCGAGGATCGAAGGACGGAGAAGCGCGTCTGCAGGTAGGGCTGGAGGTAGGCCCGCCAGCCGAGCTCCTCACCCGCCGCTCCGACGAGCATCGTCAGGACGAGCACTCCGATGGGGAACTCGGGGCTCTGCGCTCGCCACGGCTGCCCGGCGACGAGGTGCACGAGCACCGACACGAGCAGAGCGGCAATGACGATGCCGACGACGAGTGCACTGCGCCCCGCGACCGCCTGCGCAGGCGTGCAGCGGGCGGCGACACGCGTCGTACGGCGAAACAGCAGAAACATCACGCCGACCCCTAGTGCCGGCGCGAACTGCACCAGCTGGATCAGCGCCGGATCGGGCCCGGCCGCGGCCTGGACGGCGTTTAGCACGCCGCTGAAGACGAACGTGACCAGGTAGAACACGAATACCCGCAAGAACATCAGGACCTCTTCGGAAGATAGGGCGCGAGCATCAGGTCGAGCTGCTCGGTGAGAAAGGCGGACAGCGAACCCCAGCCGTTCACCGCCCAGACCTGAAGCGCGCCGTTGAAACAGACCAGGGTGTGCCGCGCAAGCGCCTGTACGTCGGTCTCTTCCCGGAGCTCGCCGGCTGTCACCGCGGCTCGGTAGAAGCGGGCGCAGGTGTTCACGATGGCGGCGGAGTGCGCGAGGGCATGTTCGCGGAACTCCGGATCGGACACGTCGAGCTGGACGAAGCCGAGACCGTTGCCGAGCTGCTCGCGGCGCTCGATGTGCGCGACTGCCGTCAGGGCGAAGTCGCGCAGGATCGCCAGCGGGGACGTATTGGCCGCCTCCGCCGCCTCGGCTGCCCGGAGCACCATCTGCGGTGAGCGGGCGGCCGACGCCAGCAGTAGACCGCGCTTGCTGCCGAAGCGCTGCATCAGCGTCGGGGGCGCCAGGCCGACTCTCGCGCCGACGGCGGCCAGGGTGAGTTTCGCCGGGCCGACCTCGGCCAGCACCAGCCGGGTCGCGTCCAGAATCGCCTCGTCGTCGACCAGCCGCGGACGCGCCACGAACACCCCCGGGAGTTTACGAATGGCTGTTCACTATTGACGGGATCGTAACAGATCCGTGCGCCGTCAGTTAGGTACGGCAACGGGTGGAGTACGGGATCCCCGACGGGGCCCGCGGCCGAGCCCGCTGTCCGGTCCCCCGTCCGCGGGCCGGTCTCGTCGTACCAACGGGAGCTCTTGATGCGTTTCGCCCGCACTGCTTTGGGCCTGCTGCTGACCCTGATCGGCCTGGTCGTCGGCGTCGCCGGTGCCGCCGCCGCGTTCTGGCTGGTCGGCCCGGACAACACCATCTCCACCGGAGGCCGCGCACTGACCAGCGACGGCGTCGCCGTGGTCACCGCACCCGACCTGCTCGACCGCCACGGTCCGACCCTGCGCGTCAGCGTCACCGGGCCCAAGCCCGTGTTCGTCGGCATCGCCCAGGACCTGGATGTCGCCGACTACCTCAACGGCGCCGCCCACACCCGCGTGATCCGGTACGACGTCCCCTCCACGATCAGCACCCAGACCATGCGCGGCTTCGAGCACAAGCTCACCCCGCCCGGCGACCTGGACTGGTGGGTCGCAAAGTCCGGAGGCAACGGCAACCAGTCGATCGCCTGGCCCATGCAAGACGGCCGCTACTCAGTCGTCGTCATGAACGCCGACGGCACCCCCGCAGTAGACGCGAACGTCAGCTTCGGCATCGAACTACACCGCTCCTTCGGCATCAGCCTCCTCATCCTCGGCGCCGGCATAGTCGCCCTCGCCCTAGGCATCGCCCTAGCCTTCCGCCGCTCGCCGTCACACACCACCGACGAATTGCTGGTCCCGGTCGCCACAGCAGTCGCACTGAGTACGGCGGCGCCCGCCCGCGAGACCAGCCCGTTCGCCCCGGCGGACGACGTTCCGGCGTACCGGGCTCCTGAGGTGGTGGCCGATGAAGCGACCGAGAAGCTCGCGGTGATCGCCCAGCCCAAGCCTTCGTCGGCCGCTCAGCTCCAGACCGAGCCTCCGGTGCGCCCGACGCGACCCGCGCGACCGCTGGCAGGCATCCAGCCGTTGCGGTCGGCACCGATGCTGATGACCCCCGCCGAAGTAGCCAGGGCGAAGTCCCGCGCAACCCTGCCGACATCCAGCTCGCCGACCCCGCAGCTCACCCCCGCCACCTCGTTCGCCGCCCCCACACCGCTCGCCCCCGCCACCTCAGCCGCCGCGATGCCGGTTACCGTCTCGACCACCACCTTCGCCGATCAGGCCTCTGCCGCGCCCACTCCGCCTGCCGAGACACTGCCATTGATGGAGTCTCCCGAGTTCTCCAAGAGCGACGAGGCGGTGAAGCGCACGGCGGCACTCCTCGCCAGCGGCGCTTTGTTGCTGACGGCAACCAGCTGCGGTCTGATGCCGCCGAAGAACAACCTGACCGTCCCCGACCGCCGCCCCGCAGTCACCGTCGCCGACGCCAAAGCCGTGGTGACGAAGTACAACGAGCTCAACAACAAGGCCAACCAGACCCGCGACAACAAGCTCGCCGCCACCATCGAGGCCGAACCGACCCTGGCCCAGACCCTCGCCGGCTACCAGATCGGCCGCAAACTGGACGCCGCCGGCAAAACCATCGGGAAGCCGTTCACCTTCACCGATCCGGTGGTCGGCGCACCGGAGTTCACGGCATACCCGATGCGCTTCGTGGTCACCACCGGCGTCTCGAATTCGGCCGGCACCCGGCAGCTCGGCGTCTGGCAGCGAGAGAGCGCCGGCGCACCCTGGCTGCTCACCCACTCGGTCTACCCCGGCCCCTCCATCGACCTCCCGTCAATGGACGGCGTCCGCACCCCAAGCCGAGCCGACGTAGCCAACCTCGCCACCCACCCCACCGCAGTCGCCCCAACCCTCGCGGCGTACCTGAGCGGCGGTCCGAAGGCTGCCGAGGCCAAGCTCTTCACCGCCTCCCCCGGTACGACGAAGCTGCTCGAACAACGCGCCAAGTCAAAGGTCGCCGACGCCGCCCAGCCCTACATCGCCGCCGTCACCGACACCTACAAACCAACCGGCACCCCCGTCACCTTCATGACCGCAGACGGCGAAGGCCTGGTCTTCCTGACCCTCACCGAGCAGTACCTGCAACGAGTAGAACCAGGCTCCAACGCCTACTGGACGAGCGGCGAAGCAACCGCCTTCAGCAGCATGGTCAAGTTCACCCAAACCCTGCACCAGGACTACCTCCACCAGATCGCCCTCGTCATCCCCGCCAAAACCACCGGCGGCCCCATCCGCATCCTCTCCATGGACGGCCAACTAGTAGGAGCCGGCGGCTCCTAACCCCACCGACCCCGCTCCCCTCAGGACGCGGGGTCGATCTCCGTCCACCCCTCACCACCTCATGAGTGAACCCCAAGACCGGTAAGGCTCACTCCGCGGTATCCGGGGCCCCTGCCACAACGTCCGAAGAACCCGCAGCCCCGGTCTAACGCAGACCCGGTCTCCGGATCATCGGACGTTAGCCGCGGAGGTCGCGTTGCTCGGTAACTTTGGGGGGCTATTTGCGAAAAAAGTACCGCCCAACGCACCACCGCACTGCACACACGCCGAGGCCCGGCCCGGTTGGCAAGGCGCGGCGCGGTTTCGTGAGGCGCGGTTGACGACGCGCGGGGTGGTTGATGATGCGCGGGGTGGTTTGGCGAGGCGCGGCGCGCGTGGTGAGGCGCGGTGCGTGTGGTGAGGCGCGGTTGATGATGCGCGGGGTGGTTCGGTGAGGCGCGGCGCGCGTGGCGAGGCGCGGCACGATTGATGGGGCGCGGGGTGGCTGGTGAGGTGCGGGTGGGTCAGCTGTCAGCAGGCCTCTTCCCGCACGGCAACCACAGCCCGGCAGCCCCAGGCGACGTGGAGCCGCGGTCGCCGACCGCACCATCCACCTCAGCCACCGCGGCGCCCAGCCACGCTTTCTTTTTAGTCGGCCGGACGCGGCGATCAGCCACAGCGAACGTCCCCGGCCGAGTCCTTTCGGGCCTGGACCCCGACTCGACCACCAAAGGCGGCCGACAACGCAAGAGGGCGGGCCATGCGGGTGGCTGGGCGGGTTGGCGAGGTCGGCTACCGCGGTTCCACGTCGTCGGGGGCTGACGGGCTGTGGCTGAGGTGCGGGATGCTCGAGTTCTTGCGTTAGCCGGTAAAAATTCGGGTCCCCGCGACGATTTTCTTCCGACTAACGCACCAGACCGCCCCGGGGACCCGAGATCGCGGGCCAGCGATCACCTTGAGCACCGATCAACCATGTGAGGCCCGCCGAAACGGTCGAACCGTGCTCAAGGTCGCCCCGGCCAGCGCACCTTGGGCACCCCTCAACCACCTTCGGCCCGCGCAGATGGTTGAACCGTGCACAACGTCGTACCAGCTCGTGGTGAGAGCGCATAGGTAGCCGGGACGCCTCGCCCGCAAGGATGTTGCGGGCAGGCGATTGGGGGGTGGTAAACGCTTGCTGGAAGATAGTTGCGGCTGGTTGACTTCTGGGGTGAGGTTTTTCCCATCGCCCTGGGAGTGTTTGTGTACATCAGTCGCCGCCGCCTGCTGTCGTTCGTCCCCGCCGCAGCTCTGCTGACCGCGGTCAACCCGGCTCGCGCCACCGCGGCCACCACGGCCACCACGAACGAGGCGAGCTTGTTGCTTGCCAATGCGATTGCGATCTACGCCGGTACGGCGGAATCGAACGTGCGGCCGGAAGTCGCCGCGAAGCTGACCGCGATGGACGCGACCGCGCGGACGTGGTTGGCGGCGATGGATCGGGCCGGCGCTAACGAGCTCTTCGCGGGACTCCCGCTCGGGACCAGCGATCCGAATCTGAGTGCGTCGTACCTGCACCTCTACGAGATCGCCCTCGCGTACCGCCGCCCCGGCCCGGCCTCCGACCTGCAAGGCAACGAGCAGGTCCGCACCCGGGTAGCCGACGGACTCCGCCGCCTCCACGACGGCTGGTACGGCGATCAGGCCAAGGGGTATTACGGCAACTGGTTCACCTGGGAGATCGGCGTCTCCACGTTCGTCTCCAAAACACTCGCACTCATCGACGCGCCCGCCGACCTCATCACGCAGTACGTCGCCTCGATGGACTCCTATCTGCGGAATGGGAAGAACGGCGACGTCGATCTCGACTCGCGGTTCCACACCGGGGCGAACCTGGTCGACATCACCGCGAACCGTGTCCTGCAAGGCGCTTTGCTCAACGACGAAGCGCGGATCCGGAAAGCATTGACGGATCAGTTCACCGTGTTCGCGACCATCGATCCGTACAACCTCCAGCACGGCGTCACCGACGGGTATTACGCCGACGGCTCCTTCATCCAGCACTCGTCCGTCGCGTACACGGGCTCCTACGGCAAAGCCCTGCTCAGTCGGGTCGTGCAGACGATCAAGGTGCTCGCCGGTACGTCGTACGCGCAGACCGGTGAGCTGATCGGCGTCGTCCAGGGTTGGGTCGAGGACGGGTTCGCCCCGCTGATCTTCGAGGGCTGGATGATGGAGATCGTCAAGGGCCGTGCGGTCTCCCGACCTGGCACCGGGTACGACGATGTGGCGGTGATCGTCGAGGCAGTCGTCGACCTCGCCGATTACGCGGGAGCGCAGGACGCGGCCCGGTTGAAGGCGTTCGCGAAGTTCACCGCGCGGCCGACGATCAACCCGAACAGTTTCGTTTCGCCGGTGAGCATCGCGCGGTTCGCGGATCTGCGTGCCGACCCGACCGTCGTACCGGCGGACCTCAACCCGGCCGCGAGCAGTACGGCGTTCAACGCGATGGACCGGACTGTGCACCGCCGACCGGGGTATGCGTTCGCGCTCGCGCGGAACTCGGAGCGGATCAGCAAGTACGAGTACATGAGCGGCGAGAACCTGATGCCGTGGTTCCAGGGCGACGGCGCGCACTACCTGTACCTGAGCGGTCAGGACCAGACCCGCTCGTACGGCGTCGACTACTTCACCACCGTCTCGCCGTACGCGCTCGGCGGGGTAACCGCGCCGGTTGAGACCCGCAAGACGATCCCCGAGCTCTACGGGACGGCGTACTACAACCGCCCGCCGGAGTTCACGCCGTCGTCGGAGGCGCAGAACACGTACGTCTATTTCCCGACCGGCACCAACCAGCACTCCGGTGGCGCAACCCTCGACGCGTACGGCGCAGTCGGCTGGGTGCAGTCCGACGATTTCGCCTACGTGTCCCGCGATGAACTCCCGGCCGACTTCATGACGTACCAGAACGCCTCGGCAACCAAGTCGTGGTTCCTGCTCGACGACGAGATCGTCGTACTCGCCGCCGGTCTGCACGACCCCGACCGCGCGGTCACCACCACCCTCGACACCCGCATCGCCGCGCCCGGCGATTCCGTGACCATCACCGGCGTACGGCGAGATGGTCGCCCTTGGACGGGATCCGGCGACCCCCGCTGGCTGCGGTACGTGGCCGATAACGTTGCCGTCGGCTACTACTTCCTCGCCCCCACCGACGTTTCGTCAACCCTGCAAGACGTCACGCGCAGCCGCCGCACGATCCGGACCGCGAACCCTGACACCCCAGTCACCAAACAGGTCTTCGCCCTAACCGCAGCCCAGCCGGCCGGATCCACCCGCGCCCTCGCCTACGCGCTCGTCCCCAAAGCGACCGAGGCAGCACTCCGCGCCTACCGCCACGGCCGACTCGCCGTACTGGCCAACACCCCACGCCTACAAGCGATCCAGCACCAAGCCCTACGCCTGACCGCCGCCAACACCTTCACCCCAGGCCCTCACCACCTACCAGGCCTAACCATCGACGGCCCCGCCGCCACCCTCATCCGCCGAACCCCCACCGAAACCACAGTCGCCGTCGCCGACCCCACCACCACCCGAGCGACCATTACCCTCAACCTCTGGGCCCAATACCTACGCCCAGCCACCCCCACCCCCGGCGTACAAGTCACCCGAACCCTCACCGGCACCCGCCTGACCTTCACCACCCACCAAACCCACGGCAAAACCCAAACCATCAAGCTTGTTCGAGCCTGGTGAGCGATCAAGGCAGGGCGTGGTCCTGCCGCTCATGCGCGAGTGCGGCGCCGGCCTCGACACCATCTGGATCCCCGAGCGGCATGCGCAGGACTGCTCGCCGCATCGCCACAGCACGCTCCAGCCGCGCGGCCGCCTCGAGGACAGCCTGCCGAATGACCGTCGGCCGCGGAGTGCCGCCCCGGGTCAGTACGTCGAGCGCCCGCTCGATCTCCGGATCCGTGCGAACGGTGATGCTCTCCGCCGTGCGCTCACCAGCGTCATCACCCATGTTCGAGCCTGGTGATGAGGGATTGCATGGTGGTTAGGGTGGTTTGGAGGTCTTTGAGGGGGAGGTCGGCGCTGAGGTCGGCGGCCCAGGGGTGTTGGGCTACGGAGATTTGGCGGATGGCCCAGTAGCCGGGTTCGGTGCAGGCGAGGAGTTTGGCTCGGCGGTGCGCTGGGTTGGGGCGGTATTCGGCCAGGCCGCGGTCGACCAGGAGGTCGGCGATGCGTTGGACGGCTTGGCGGCTGACGCCCATGATGCGGCCGACGTCGGCGACTGAGCGGGGTTCGTCGATGACGCCGCCGAGGACTTGCCACCAGGCTGCGGTGAGGCCGCCGTGGGCGGCTAGGTCCTGAGCCGCCTCCAGCAGGCGGGCGTTCAGGCGGAAGGTGGCGAGGATGACGTCGGTCAACAGGGCACCGCCTTCGGTCTCCTCGGCCGGCTTCGGCCAGTCGGCGCGGGGCGGGATCGTCATGGACAACATGTTGTCATCTGGACAGCGTCTTGTCCATCACGCGGCGTGGGCGGGACGCCTTAGTTGCGGAAGCGAGTCCAGAGACTAAGGGTCTTACCGAAGCGCTCGCCGCGGATCCAGTCGAGGATGCTGCGCGCGACCCGCTCGGGCGAGACGTCACCCCGCACCGACCGAGGAACGTACTTCCGCAGCTCGGCCGCATCAGCCAGCGCGTCGTCGATCTGATCCTGAAGCCAACCGCGCGCAGCCAACCGCTTCCGCCGTACGGCGTCCGGGCAGTCGAGGTGCAGCCAGCGCCCTTCCGGCAGCTCACTGGGCAACCCCGGCGTCAGCAGCAGAACGGGAATGCCGGACCGCCGGATCAGCTCGGTGATCCGCAACCAGACCGCGTTGTACGCCGGCCAGATGGGTGCCGCGGTCGGACTCGCGATGCTGATCCCCAACAACCGCCCCTGGTCGTCGAGCAGCTCGTCCATGTCCATCACGACGAGATTGCCCGGATTCAACCGCACCAGCTCCGGAACCACGGTCGATTTGCCGGCCCCGGGCGCACCTGTCACCACGAACAACCTCGTCACGGAACTAGTGTCGCGCTCACTCGATCAGAAGGCTCGCCGGAGGTCGAACATCGGCCGAGACATGCGGCACACCACCCAGACCCGGAGTGATCGATCCGAGCACGCTCGAGTGCCGGGCGCCGGTGCAGCTCGGGACCGTCCCGCCGAGCCCGTGCACGGTCAGGAACCCCAGTACGGCGAAGGCCAGCGCCTCCTTGGCCGCCGACGGCAGACCCAACTCGTCGCTGGTCCGAACCGGCACGCCCTCCAGTTCCAAAGCCAGCCGTTGCATCAGGGCCGGGTTCCGGATCCCACCGCCCGAGGCGATCACCTCGGTCCCACCATGCCGCCGTACGGCGTCCGCGACCGTGCGGGCGGTCAGCGCAGTGACCGTCGCGACCACGTCGTCGGCCGGGATCTCCGGCAGACCCTCCATCATCCGAGCCAGGTAGGCGAGGTTGAACAGCTCCTTGCCAGTGGTCTTCGGCGCCGGCAACGCGTAGTACGGCTCCGCGAGCAGCCGCTCCAGCAACTCCGCATGCACCTGCCCACGCCCAGCCATCACACCGTCGACATCGAACCCGAGCCGCCCAACCGTCAGCTCGGTGACCACCGCATCGATCAACGCATTCGCCGGCCCCGTGTCGAACGCGACCGGATCCCCGTCCACCACGGTGATATTCGCGATCCCACCAAGGTTCAACGCGATCGGTACGCCGGGTCGCCCGCGCAACCACAGGACGTCGATGATGCTCACCAGCGGCGCACCTTGCCCACCGGCCGCGACATCGCGCGATCGCAGATCCGACACCACCGTCG
This sequence comes from Kribbella yunnanensis, assembly GCF_039529655.1. Lineage (NCBI taxonomy): Bacteria > Bacillati > Actinomycetota > Actinomycetes > Propionibacteriales > Kribbellaceae > Kribbella > Kribbella yunnanensis. Next base: position 80,113 of record NZ_BAAANF010000025.1, read on the forward strand.
TACCGGTCGCTTCCGCGATCCAGGCCGGTTGCCCGAGCTGCAGTGTGCCGCGCACCTGCCCGTCGTCGACCCAGTGGAACACCGTCTGCCCATGCGACACGATCAGATCGGCGTACCCACCGCTGAGCTGCTCGACCGACTGCTGCGCCACCCGAGCGAAGGCCTGCCCGATCCCGGTGTCCAACCGGCACACCTGCTCAACGGAAGTACTTGCCGGTGGCAACAACCCGGCCAACTCCCGACGGACCTCGTCCGGGTACGGCTGGCTGAGCATCCCGAGCGGGGTCAGCACCAACTGATCCCCGTCCAGGCGGAGGTCGGCCGCCGCCGCGTCGATCGCGTCGTACGACGTCCCGGACATCAAGCCGATGACTCGCATGTCAGTCCCGCAACTCCCGTCGATGATCGTCGCCGCGCAACGTCGCCAGTGCGACGACACTCACCGCACACGTCACCACGACGTACCAGGCCGGAATATCGATGTTCTTGGTCTGCTTGATCAGCTCGGTGATGATCAAACCGGCCGACCCGGAGAACACTGCGTTGGACAGCGAGTACGCCAGGCCGAGCCCGGTGTAGCGCGCCCGGGTCGGGAACATCTCGGCCAGCATCGCGGGTCCCGGCCCGGCCATCAACCCCACGACCAGCCCGGCGACGAAGACCGCGGCCCCCTTGGCCGCCGTACCGGCTTCCTTGTCCTGGAGCAGGTTGAGCAGCGGAAACGCCAGTACGACGACGAGCGCGGCGCCGGTCATCATCACCGGCCGACGCCCGATCCGGTCACTCAATGCCCCGGCCGGCAGGATCGACGCGGCGAAACCGGCGTTCGCCAGCACGGTCGCGACCAGCGCCTGCTGGAAGGTCGCATTCAGCGTCGCCTGCAGGTACGACGGCATCACGACGAGAAAGGTGTATCCGGCGGCCGACCAGCCCATGAGCCGCCCGATCCCGAGCGCGATCGCCCGCGCCACCTCACCAGCACCCGCTGGCCGCGGCTCAGCAGCACCCCCTGCCCCGGGCTGAGCAGCAGCGGTCTGGGTCCGGGTGAAGCTTGGCGTCTCCTCGAGCCTCAGCCGCAACCACAGCGCGACCAGACCGAGCGGCAGCGCGACCAGGAACGGCACCCGCCAACCCCAGTCGGTCAGCGCTTCCTTGCTCAGCACGGTGGCCAGGATCGCCGCCAGCCCGGCTCCGGCGAGCAGGCCGAGAGCCACGGTGAACGACTGCCAAGCGCCGTACCGGCCTCGACGACCCGCAGGCGCGAACTCGGTCATGATCGACACCGCACCACCGAACTCACCACCGGCCGACAACCCCTGCAGCGCCCGGACCAGGGTCAGCAGCCACGGCGCCAAGGCCCCGACACTCGCGTACGTCGGCAGTACGCCGATCAGCGTGGTCGAGCCGGTCATCAGCAGCAGCACCAGGATCAATGTCGGGCGACGGCCGATCCGGTCGCCGACTCGGCCGAAGATCGCGGCACCGATCGGGCGGAAGAAGAACGCCAGCGCGAACGAGGCATACGTCTTGATCAGGCTCTCGGCGTCGCTGGTGGCCGTCGTACTGAAGAAGTTCGCGGCGATCACAGTCGCGAAGAAGCCGTAGGCGCCGAACTCGTACCACTCGACGAAGTTGCCGACCGTGCCCGCGACCAGCGAGCGCCGGTGCGAGGTGGGTGGGTTGGTCACGACAAACATTCTGTCTCAACCTTGCGGTCCTTGCCGGTGTCATTCTCGGTACAGACCAGATCACGGGGAGGAGCACCGGGTGTCTCGGGGCGACGACTTCGACGAATTCGTCCGCGGCAGCGCAACCAGGCTGCTGCGGACCGCCGTACTGCTGACTGGGGACCGGGCCGCGGCCGAGGACCTCGTGCAGGAGATGTTCGAGCGGGTGTACGTGAAATGGCGACGGATCCACGGGTCGCCGGAACCGTACGCCCGCAAGACGCTGGCCAACCTGTCCGCGAACAGGTGGCGCAGCAAGAGCCGTAAGCCCGAGGTGGCGCTCGCCGACCACCATGACCCGGGTGCACCCGACGGATCGGACGAGTACGCCGTTCGGGACGGACTGCTCGCGGCGTTGCAGGAGCTCCCGCCACGGCAGCGCGCGGTGATCGTCCTGCGGTTCTACGAGGACATGACCGAGGCGCAGACGGCCGAAGCGCTGAACTGCTCACTCGGCACCGTCAAGAGTCAGACCTCCCGCGGCCTCGACCGCCTCCGCCTGATCACCGAACCCGCACTCCTGGAAGGACTGCGATGACCAAGACCGAACTCAAGGACCGGCTGATGGCCAGTGTCGACGAGATCGAGGCCGCACCCGACGTACTCGACCGGGTCCGCGTCGGCGGCGCCCGCCGGCTCCGCCGCCGGCGCCTGACCACGCTGGCAGTCAGCACGATGGTCGTGCTGGCAGTCGGCGGCGTCACGCTGACCGGTCCCTCGCTCTACCACCAGCTGACGGACGCACCAGTGGCCGGCGTACCGGTCCAGAACGATCCCTATGGCTTCCTGATGAAGGGCCACACCCGCGGCGACCTGGCCGGCGACCAGAACTACCTCGACCAGGCACTGGCCGCCTGGGAGAAGTCGCACCGCAACTCGGGCAACCGGGACCGCGGGATCTTCGACCGCATGCAGGGCGAACCGCAGGTCTTCTGGGCCGGCAAGACCCCGGGCGGGCGGGTCGCGATCATCGGGCAGTACTCCGATCTCCGCCATCACGACAACATCCAGCTCGACCGCGAAGGTGTGCACACGCTGGTCGGATTCGTCGCCGACGGCACGGATGGCAAACCCGCCGTCGTCGCGGACACCTACCCGGCGCCCGGCGTCAGCCTGACCACCGGCTTCGTCACCAGGAACACCCTGGTCGTGCTCGACACCGGCAAGAAGGTCGGCTGGTCACCAGCGCGGGAGTACGACGACAGCAACGGCAGCAGCAGCCGCAAGTACACGCAGGTGCAGTTCAAGAACGGCGTCGGCGTCGTCAAGCTCCCGGAGAACACCGACGCGAAGAAGCTGGCTCTGCACACGCTGCCGGCGCAGGGCCCGTCCGACCTGGCCATCGCCAACGGCGGAGTGAACACCATGGGCAACTCGACGCCGGACGATCGACTCTGGTCGTCGGACATCCCGAACGACGGGCTCTGGCCGATGTCAGCCGGTGCCGAGCAACTCGCCGGCGACGCCCGGGACACCTTCACCAACACCGTCGGAGCGGCCGCCGACCCGGAGCACTACATGTTCTCGGCATCGCTCTGGATCGGGTACGGCGTGACGGCCAACGGCAGTTCCGTCTACCTCGGCGAGCAGCAGATCGACACCGACGCGAGCCGCGTGTACGCCGTACTGCAGCGGGCGAAGGGGAAGGCGCAGATCATCGGCGGCGGCGAGCCCAACCGCGGCGCCACGTTGCCCGTCCAGATCCGGCTGCCCGACAACCAGGGCTGGGCGGTCGCCGCCAAGGACGCCACGCTCTCCTACCGGTACGGCGAGGGTGCGTGGAGCGCGACCTCGAAGCACGCGCTGCTGATTCCGCACGGCGAGGACGTCGAGGTGAAGGTCGAGACCGGGACCCGGACGGAGATCGTCGTAGTCACTCCGAGTTGATCCCTTGACACTGGGTTTGGGCCCGGCCGATGATCAGTCCGCTATACCGGTTTAGTTCGACCGGTACAGCGGACCGCCCACCCTTGTGACGAGGAGCCGACCGAATGAGCGAACTCATGCGCCGAAGGACCCTTCTGACAGCTATCGCGGCGGGTACCGCCGTGGCTGCGACCGGCACCGCCACCGCGACCGCGGCCTGCCGAGCGGTGAAGAAGCCGACCACGGTGGCCTACATCGAGGTCAACGACCACAGCATGCTGAGCGCCGGCAAGTACAAGCTGGCCAACGACGGCCGTCAGGTGATCGACATCGCGGTGATCTTCGCCGCGAACATCAACTACAACACGACGACCAAGAAGGCGTACCTGCACTTCAACACGCAGGTGACGAACGTGCTCAACAACGTCGCCACCCAGGTCCGCCCGTTGCAGGCCAAGGGCATCAAGGTCACCCTCTCGATCCTCGGCAACCACGAGGGCGCCGGGTTCGCCAACTTCCCGAACAAGGCCGCCGCCGAAGCCTTCGCCCAGGAACTCGCCGACGCGGTCGCCCGCTACGGCCTGGACGGGATCGACTTCGACGACGAGTACGTCGAGTACGGCAAGAACGGCACCGGCCAGCCGAACGCGGACTCGTTCATCTGGCTGGTCCAGGCCCTGCGCGCGAAGATGCCGGCCGGCAAGCTCATCACGCTGTACGACATCGGCCCGGCATCGGACCGACTGACCAGTGGCGCCGGGGACATCCGGAACACCTTCGACTACGCCTGGCAGCCGTACTACGGCAGCTGGGGAGTCCCGAGCGGCCCGACCGACAAGTCGCGGCTCTCACCGGCCGCGGTCAGCTACACCGCGACGAGCCAGACGAGGGCCGCCGAGCTCGCCGCACAAACCGTGCGCGAGGGCTACGGCGTCTTCCTCACCTACAACCTGACCGAGGCGAACACCGCGTCGTACATGTCGGCCTTCACCCAGAAGCTCTACGGCAAGAACACCGTCTACACGCCCTAGAGCTCGTATTCCCACCCCGGCTGCCAGTTGAACGGTGCGGCGATCAGCTTTTCCAACGGCACGCCCCCGCCGAGCAGGTGTTCCAACGCCCATCTGTTCGCCGAGTGCGCGACCACGAGCACCACGCTGCCGCCGTACCAGCGCTTGACGTCCGCTAGGAACGACCGCGTCAGTTCCAGCACGTCGTTGTAGCTCTGGCCGCCGGGGAACGGCGTCCGGATGCGCTCGACTCTCGGGTCGAGCGCATCCCTCGGGGCCCCGTTGAGCTCGCCGTAGTTGCACTCGCGCAACCGCCAGTCCCTCAAATGCGGGGCGGTGAGCCCGGACAGCTCGACAGTCTGTACGGCGCGCCGCAGATCCGAACTGAAGACCACGTCGACCCCTTGGTTTCGCGCCCCCAGTTCCGCCGAGTGTCGCCTTCCCTCGGCCGAGAGCTCGCCCGGCAGCCACCCCGTGGCGATGCCGTTCTCGTTGTCGAGCGTTGTGGAGTGCGTCTCGTAGATCAGCTTTGTGGTCACGCGAACAGTGAATCCGCTTTGCCTTTATTACCGGCCGGTATATACTCAAGTTACTGGCGAGTATAGGTCGAGGGAGACCCCTGTGAGTCACTACAAGTCGAATCTGCGGGACATCGAGTTCAACCTGCTCGAGGTTCTCGGCCGGGGCGAGGTGCTCGGGCAGGGACCGTACGCCGACATGGACGTCGACACCGCGCGTGAGGTGCTGGGCGAGATCGACCGGCTGGCGAAGAACGAGATCGCCGAGTCGTTCGAGGACGCCGACCGGAACCCGCCGGTGTTCGACCCGGAGACGCACGAGGTGCGGATGCCGGAGTCGTTCACGAAGAGCTACCAGGCCTACATGGACGCCGAGTGGTTCAAGCTCGAGCTGCCGGCCGAGCTGGGCGGTCAGCCGACCCCGCCGTCGCTGCGCTGGGCCGCGGCCGAGATGGTGCTCGGCGCCAACCCGGCCGTGCACATCTACGCCGCCGGACCGAACTTCGCCCACGTGCTGTGGCGCAACGGCATCGACCGTGACAAGAAGATCGCGCACCACATCATCGAGCGCGGCTGGGGCGCCACCATGGTGCTGACCGAGCCGGACGCCGGTTCCGACGTCGGCGCCGGGCGCGCAAGGGCCACGCTGCAGGACGACGGCAGTTGGCACATCGAGGGCGTGAAGCGGTTCATCACCTCGGGCGAGCAGGACATGACCGAGAACATCGTCCACCTCGTGCTGGCCCGCCCGCAGGGCATCGAGGGGGTCGGCGGCCCCGGGACGAAGGGGCTCAGCCTGTTCGTCGTACCGAAGCACCACTTCGACCTGGAGACCGGCGAGCTGACCGGGGAGCGCAACGGCGCCTTCGTCACGAACGTCGAGAAGAAGATGGGCATCAAGGTCTCCACGACCTGCGAGCTGACCTTCGGCGACGGCGTACCGGCCAAGGGCTGGCTGCTCGGCGAGGTGCACGACGGCATCGCGCAGATGTTCCAGGTGATCGAGTACGCACGGATGATGGTCGGCACGAAGGCCATCGCGACGCTGTCCTCGGGCTACCTGAACGCGCTCGAGTACGCCAAGACGCGGGTGCAGGGCGCCGACCTGACCAACCCGGCCAAGGACGCGCCGCGAGTCACCATCACCCACCACCCCGACGTACGGCGTTCGCTGCTCACGCAGAAGGCGTATTCGGAGGCACTCCGCGCGCTCGTGCTGTTCACGGCGACGTACCAGGACCGCGCTGAGCAGGCCCGGTACGCCGGTGAGCACGACCTGGTCGCGGAAGGTGTGAACGACCTGCTGTTGCCGCTGGTGAAGGGCTACGGCTCAGAGAAGTCGTGGACCCTGCTCGGCACCGAGTCGCTGCAGACGTTCGGTGGTTCCGGCTTCCTGCAGGACTACCCGATCGAGCAGTACGTCCGCGACGCCAAGATCGACACCCTCTACGAGGGCACCACCGCGATCCAGGGCCAGGACCTGTTCTTCCGCAAGATCATCAAGGACCAGGGCAAGGCGCTCGGTCACCTGGCCGAGCAGATCCAGGGCTTCGTCGCCTCCGAGGCCGGCAACGGCCGCCTGAAGGAGGAGCGCGCGCTGCTGGCGAAGGGCCTCGAGGACACCCAGAAGCTGCTGGGGATCATGGGCCAGGCGCTGATGGCGAGCAACCCGCAGGCCGAGAACGGCGACCCGCGGAACGTCTACAAGGTGGCCCTGAACACCTCGCGGCTGCTGTTCGTCCTCGGTGACGTGGTCTGCTCGTGGCTGATGCTGCGCCAGGCCGAGGTCGCCCTCGAGCGGCTCGGCGGCGAGCTGACCCCGGCCGACCAGGACTTCTACAGCGGCAAGGTCGCGGCGGCTCAGTGGTTCGTCCGCTCGACGATGCCGTCGGTCCGCGCCGAGCGGATCAAGGCCGAGCTGACCGACCTCGACATCATGGATCTCCCTGAGTCCGCGTTCTGATTCCTTCCGCATCAGGGGACGGGCAGATCGATCTGCCCCGCCATCTGCCCTTCTCCTGAAGCGGTTCCGTGGAGCAGCGTTTCTGCCCGAGGCACCTGCATCCCTGGCTTGGCTTCCCCTGTCCGAGCCAGGGCTGCGGTGTGCCGGAACCATCCGTCCCAGGGCTGCGTCTGTGCGAACGTGAATCCGTCAGGTCGTCGTAGGCTGTCCGCGATGTCCGCCACGCTCCGCCGCCTCGCCACGCTGCTCGCCGTCCTCGTGGCCCTGCCGGTTCTCCCCGCCCACGCGGCCACCCCATCGATCCCGGACCGGATCGCGACCGGCTGGCAGACCGACCGCATCTTCGTCGACTCCCGGATCGCCCCCGCCATCCCGACCACCGAGCTCGACCGGATCCGCGCCGAGTCCGAGCGGGCCGGTTTCGCCGTGTACGTCGCGTTGGTCCCACGAACGCCGTACTTGCGGGAGAAGCTCTACGACCTGCCGACGCTGTTGCAGGCGCGGGTCGGGCAGCCCGGCCTGTACATCGTCCGCGTCGTGTCGGACGACTACTGGACCGGCGTCGAGCAGCTGTTCCGGCCCGGCGGTCTCAAGGGTCGCGACATCACCAGCGTCCGGGCCGACGACCCACAGCGTCGCCAGATCGTCGACGACCGGCCCGCACCGCAGATCGTCCGAACCATCCAGCAGGCCGAGACCGCGTACGACGGCCGCCCGTTGCCGCCGGCTCCGGCGAGCGATCTGAAACCGCCGCGTCGGGCGGACACCCCGTCGATCACCGACCAGGAGGACCGCGCGGCGTTCATCGGACTCGGCGTCGGCGGGTTCGCGGGATTCGTCCTGGTCCTGGTTCTCAACCGGCGCCGCCGTCGACCGGCGACACGACCGAAGGCCGACGAACCGACGGCGTACCGGGACCAGATCCGTCAGCAGGCCGACCAGCTGATCAGGCGAGCCGCCCGGTCCATTCGGCAACTGGAGAAGCGGCCGAACCTGTCGCTGACACAGCTCGACCAACGCGACGACGCGAACCGCCGGCTGGAAGCTGCCCGCACATTGCGCGCGGATCAGCCGGACGACCTGCTCGCGGTGACCGGCGCTCTCGTGCTGGCTCGCCAGGCTCAGCAAGCCGTCGGCGGCACGGTCAAGCCGCCCTGCTTCTTCGATCCGACCCACCGAACCGGGACGACCCGCGTCGCCTGGGCCGACGGCGTCGAGGTCCCGGCCTGCCGGACCTGCGCGCAGCGGCTCCACAAGGGCAAGACGCCGTACGGACTGCAGGTGAGCCGCAGCACCGGTCTGCTCGGTCGCGGTCGCGAGGTCGTCCCGTACTGGACCCTGGATCCGGAGGACAGCCCGATGGTCGCGTCCGGCTTCGGCGCGCTGACCGACGACCTGGCCGAGCGGGTCTGCAAGCGGCCGGAGGACGTCCGATGAGGCGGGCAATGATGTTGCTGTTGGCAACGGTTGCGGTGCTCTGGATCCCGACGGCCGCCACGGCCGCGGTTCCGGATGATCCCCGGATCAGCGCCGCGATCGAGGCCTGGGCGACCACCCCGCTGTACATCGACCCCGACTATGCCTCGGTGGCCGACGTCGGTCCGATGCTGGCTGAGATTCGCACGGCGCCGGCCCCGGTGTACGTCGCCGTCGTACCGAGTGGCACCTGGTTCCAGGAGAAGGGCGACCCCGAACTGCTGGCCGGCTGGCTCGCGAACGCGAACAGCAAGCCGGGCGTGTACGTCGTGATGGACGGCGACGAGACTCACGCGGTCGCGCACGAGATCCACGCGTACGCCGGGGGCTCGACCTGGTCGTCGGGCCGTGACGAGTCGATGAGCAGCCAGCTCTCCGACTTCCTCGACGGACTGAAACTCAACGACCGGTACGACGCCGAGCCGGCCCGGACCACGCCACTGACACCGCGGCCGGTCGCGGAACCCGAACCGGAACGGTTCACCACCAGCGACGCGATCCGCAACGGACTCGGCGGCGGAGCGCTCGGAATGGCCGGCGGCGCGCTGCTGGCCGGTGTCGTGCTGGGAGTGGCGGCCCTGGTCGCGTCAAGACGTGGAGGACGTTCGTGAAGGTGCTGCCCAAGCTGACGGCCGTGGTGTTGACCGCGGTGGTCACGCTGCTGATGCTGACCGTGACGCCCGCCCAGGCCGGTACCACGCAGACCCCGGCCGAACGGGCGCGCGAGATCGCGACTGCCCTGGAAAAGGACCGGCTGTACGTCGATCCGGCGTACCAGGCTGCTTTGCCGGAGAGCATGCGCGCCGACGTTCGGGCGAAGACCAAGGCGCTCGGATACCCGGTCTACTCGATCGTGCTGCCGCTGACCCCGAGCGACGCCTTCCAGGGCAAGGAAAGCAACGTCCTCACGCTGGTGATCGACGCTCTCGACCGGCCCGGCCTGTACGTCGTGATTGATGGCGGCAGCCGGTTCCCGTGGTACCAGGTGCATGAGCTGTCTCAGCTCGACGATGACCAGGTCCGGCCATACCGGCAACGCGCACTCGCCGACACCGGGTACGACGCCGGTCCGACCGAGGTGCTCGCCCGGATGTACGAGCTGCTGGCTTCGCCTGTGCTGCCGCCGGTGAAGCCGACCGAGTCGGATGGTGGCGGACGCGACGCGGATGCGGACTCGGCCGGCCCGTCAGGCGTCAAGGTCGCGCTGTTCATCGTCCTCGGCACCGCCGTCCTGGTGGGCCTCAGCCTGGTGATCGACCGGGCCCGCCGCGGCGGGCCGCGCCGACCGCGGCGACCTCGCCGCGAGAAGTCGTTCAGCATCCCGCCGCATGTTGCTGCCACGGTGGCGGCCGAGCAGCGCCGGCAGCTGACTCGGGAGACCGCGCTCGAGCTGACCACGCTCGGCTCGAAGCTGGCCGCCTTGCCGAGCGCCCACGGGTTGGGGCTCTCGCATCAGCAGGCCGCCCTCGACGCGCGCCAGGCCGCGGAGAAGGTGCTCGACTCGTCCGAGGATCTCGTCGACGTGGTCGGTGCGATGGTCCTGCTGGACAAGGCCAGGCGCGAGTACGACGCCGCGGTCGCGGTGGCGGCCGACCGTCCGATTGACGCCGTACCGGAGTTGTGTGCGTTCAACCCACTGCACGGCCGGTCGTCCGGACGGAAGACCCAGGTGAAGTCCGACGGCGCCACGCTGACCCTGCCGCTATGCGCCGACTGTCGCCGCGCGCTCGAACGCGGGCAGGCCCCGTCGTCGCTGCCCGGCGCCGACGGGCCGTACTGGCATGGCGACGATCTCTGGGCACGGACCTTCTTCGGCGCCATCGGCGACGACCTCGCCGGGGCGGTGTCGCGCGGCGATCACCGCTCCTGACCTCAGGTGTCCCTGAGGTTCGGCTCAGGGGCGGCTAGGGGGTTCTGCCTGATCCGGCGTACGGCGTCCGCAGCCTACGGTCGAGGCTGACACGCTGGGAGGCGGACGATGGAGAGCAGGCAGCTGGGGGTCGTGGTGCTGGTGATCGCGGCCGGCGTCGGGTTATGGCAGTTCGGGGGAAGAGACAGTGACGACGAGCACCGCATCGACGCCAAGATCGACACGGTGCGGCTGGCGGCCGACAACGCCGACATCAACATCAAGGTTTCCGACGACGACACCACGACGGTGAAGCAGATGCGCCACTTCTGGTTCTTCAAGCGCAGCGACGCCTACTCGGTCGACGGCAGCACTCTGAAACTCGACGGCGACTGCGGCTGGAACTGCAGCGCCGACTACGAGGTGACCGTCCCACGCGGTACCAAGGTCGTCGGCGAGAACGGCAGCGGCGACCTCTCCTTCACCGGAGTAGCCGGCGTCGACGCCACCTCCCGCTCCGGCGAGGTAGACCTCAACGACGTCACCGGCGACGTGAAACTGGACCTGACCTCAGGCGACGTCTCCATCCAGAACCTCACCGGCCGCCTGAACATCAAAGCCAACTCCGGCGACATCGACGCCGACGGACTGCGCGGCGGCCCGATCGACATCGAGACCTCCTCCGGCGACATCGGCCTGGACCTGACCGAAGCCAACGACATCCGGGTCAAGGGCACCAGCGGCGACGTCGAAATCACCGCCCCCACCGGCTACCGAGTAACCACCAACACCCGCTCCGGCGAGGTCGAAAACACCTTGGGCAACGACTCGGCCGCCACCCACAGTTTGACGGCCACCACCGTCAGCGGAGACATCGACCTCCGCCACAACTAGATCGAGGCTTGTGGGTGTTTCTGGTGGGGTACTGGTGGCGTGTCTGACAAGTGATGGATTACAGAGTGCGCACGGAGTAGCGTCTTGAGCAGGACGTACTTCACTAGGAGGCTCGGATGAGCATCGGTGTGGGGATCTTTCTGATGGTGGTGGGCGCGATCTTCGCGTTCGCGGTCCGGGACACCTGGGATGCGGTGAACCTGCAGGTGGTCGGCTACATCCTGCTGCTGGCCGGAGCGGCTGGAATCGTGCTGTCGTTCTACATCACGAACCGGCGGCGCCGGGTGGAGACGGACGCCATCGACCCGGCCATCGAAGAGGAGTACCGGGTCGTCGAGGAGCACCACCGCGACATCAAGGAGTAGGCGCTCAGCCGCCTGACAGCACCAACTGCAACCGTGCCGGTCCGTCAGCAGTGACGCGGACCGGCACACCCCAGTCCTGCCGATGCATGTGGCAAGCGGGGAACTCGACCGCATCCGAGTCATCACAGGACGCGGCCTGCACTGCGACATGCAGTACGCCGTCGCCTACGCGCTCGTCGATCACAAGTCGCCGGACCAGATCGGTGGAGTCGCCGGCACCTTCGCGCAGGAGCGTGTCGGGGGTCGACGAGACCAGAAGCCGCGTCGACGGACCGTACCGGTTGTCGAGCTTCTGACCGGGCGGCGGCGTGAACACCACCTCGAGCGTCACCTCGCCGGCCGCGATGTCCATCGGCGGTCGCTGCGTCCGCGTGCTGAACTCGGACGCCGTCGCCGACGCCCCGAGCGGAATCCGGGTCAACCGATGCGCGGCCGACTCCACCACCAGCAATTCGTTGCCCACAACAACAGCACCGCTCGGTTCGGCGAGCTCGGTCGCCATCGTGTCGACAGTGTCGGTACGCGGGTCATACCGCCGTACGGCGCCGTTGTAGGTATCGGCGATCGCCACCGAACCGTCCGGCAGCACGGTCACCCCGAGCGGGTGCTGCAGCAACGCCTCGCTCGCCTTCCCGTCCCGCAGCCCGAAATCGAACAACCCGGTCCCGACAGCAGTGTGCACCTCACTGTCGATCCACCGCAGCGCCGAGATCTCCGAGTCGGCCAGCCAAAGCCGATCCCCATCCACCGCCAGCCCACTCGTCTGCGCGAACCACGCCTCGCGCGGCTCACCATCCTTCAACCCCTCATTCGTCGTTCCAGCTGCCACCTCGGTGACCTTCGTGATCGGATCGAACGTCCACAACTGGTGAACGCCCGCCATCGCGATCCACACCTTGTCCTGGAACCACGCGACATCCCACGGCGAACTCAGTACGTCGGTGCTGTCGCCATCCATCCACTGCTTGCCGGTCCCAACGAGCGTGCTGACCTCACCGCTCGCCAGGTCGATCCCGCGCAGCGCGTGGTTGACGGTGTCCGCCACGACCACGTCGTACCCAACCTGCTCAGCGATCTCAACCGGCAGCCGCGTCAACCCATTCGGCTCCGAGAAACTCGCCTGCACCCCGTCCGCGAAACCCCGCTGCCCGGTGCCAATCCGCCGTACCAACGTCTCTGCGTCAGCCTGAAGCTCCGCGATGCTGTGGTTCCCCGCATCGGCCACCAGCAGATTCCCGTTGTCCAAGGCAATCACCTTCGCCGGGAACCGCAACTCCGACCACTCCGGCTCAGGAGCGACGTACGGCGACTTCCCCCGCGTCAACGTGCCGGCAGCCTCGTGCTCAGCGATCAGCTCCGCCAGCAACGCATCCAACGCATGCGCATGCCCCTCACCCGAGTACTGCGCCACGATGTACCCGTTGGGATCCACCAACACCAACGTCGGCCAAGCCCGCGCCGCGTAGTTCTGCCAAGTCACCAACTCCGGATCATCCAGCACCGGATGCCCCACCTCATACCGCTCCACCGCGGCCCGAACCGCCGCCTCTTCCCCCTCATGCGCAAACTTCGGCGAATGCACCCCCACAATCACCAGCGCGTCGCCGTACTTCTCCTCCAACGGCCGCAACTCGTCCAACACGTGCAAACAGTTCACGCAACAAAACGCCCAAAAATCGAGGAGCAAAAACCGCCCCCGAAAGTCAGCCAAAGCCAACTCCCGTCCCCCGGTGTTCAACCACCCACGACCCTTGAGCTCCGGCGCACGCACATGCATACATCCAGTATCGCTCGCCCCCATTCACCCTCCACCCCGCGCCCACGCTCCGGGCACCCACCCACCGCGGTGAGCACCCCGCTCCGGGGCACGCGCGCTCCTCCGTCGCGTGCTACCCGCCCCGCACGCCCCGCCCACCCGTCCACGCGGCTGCCGCCGCTTCCTCACAACAACACCTTCCGCCAACCGTCCATTCGCAACCGCCGCCGCTCCCGCCCGCTCCTCCGTCGCGGACACGCGGCTTGCTGAACCGCGGTTGTGTGGGGTGGGGCGTGCCGAGGTGCCGCCCTCGAGAGGCTGGGGCGGTCGCGCGGGCCGTCGTGGCTGATCGTCATCGCGGACGCCAGGGCCATCACAACTGTGTTGGCGCAGTGTGTTTGAGCGGGCGCGCTGTGGGTGAGTCGCGATTGTGATGGCCTGCAGGTCCGCCATCGCCGCAGCCCTCGCTCCGGGACACGCGCGCTCCTCCGTCGCGTGCCCGCGGCTTGCTGAACCGCGGTTGTGTGGGGTGGGAGTGCCGCGGGTGTTGCACCCGATGGCTGAGGTGGTGGGTTGGTGCTGCACGACGCGATGAACACGGTTGGGTGGGCGCGCGCAAGGCGGCTGCTGCGGAGGGCGATCCGGCACCCGGCTGGCCGTCTCCTCGTGCGGTTGAATGTGGCTGTGGACAGCGACGATGCACAGACCTCCAAGGTGTTCGAAGCGCTGCCGGACCGTACGCCACATCACCCGGAGATGTTCTTCGAATGCCTTGCGGACGTCGTCACCACACTCGGGCTCGCCCCGGATCCGGCCGGTGATCGGCACGACTGGGTACGTAACGTCCGGACAGCCCTCTTTCGGGCCTGCCGTGGCGGGATCAGCCTGCCGACGGCATCCTTCGACGTACTGCTCAAGGCTGCCGTCCACGACCCCGATCCCAGCTTCAATCGGCACTTCGTCGAGCCGGCACTCAACGCATTCGGGCGACGGCGTGTCCGGGCAGCCCTTCTCGGGTACTTGCGCACCGGAACCGACGCTGAGCGTGCTGGTGCCGCACGAGCCTGGTACTGGTCAGACATAGGCCTGAAGATGCCCTTGGTGCAGGCGCAGAATCCCGGCCACCCCGAATCCGACGACCGCTCGGTCCTCAAAGTCGACTGGAACGCGGCCGCGCTGCGGGAGTTCGTGGCCAATGAGCATCTCGACGTGCGGCGCTCGATCCTCCCCGGACTGCCTCTCTGGAAGTCGTTCTACCCGCCGGAACTTCATGACTTGGTGGACGCGGCCGTGGCGATAGCGCGGTCCCACCCGGATGGGTACATCCGCCACCGGGTGGAGCACCAGCTGAACGGCTAGCGCGGGAGGATCAAGGTGTCGGTCAGGAGCTTGGCGGTTTTGCGGAGGGTGGCGGGGGACGAGGCCAGGTCGGTGGCCAGGGAGTAGGGGGTTAGGGGTTCGCCGGGGCCTACCAGGCGGTGGCGGTGGGCCAGGAGCCAGACGATGGCTCGGGGCCAGGTGGAGAGGCGGGCTTTGGCCAGTAAGTCGGGGGCGTCTCGGACTAGGCGTTCGGCGATGTCGAAGGCGTCGGGGGCGTAGGCGGTGCCTAGGGTTTCGCCGGCCATGAGCCAGGCGTGGGGGGCTAGGACGGAGAGGGTGGCGGCTTGGGACTTGTCGAGGCCTTGGAGGTCTGGTTGGGGTGGGGAACCCAGGCCGGAGAGGGCTCGGTAGGCGTCTTCCAGGTCGCTGGTGGTGTCGTCGAGGAAGACGCGTTCGCCGACCGGGTCGATGATGGCGGCGGCTTCCAGGGCTGGGGTCCAGACGTCTACGGCGTCGACGGCTTCTTCGACTACGTCCAGGGCCAGTTGGGTGCGGTCGCCGGCGTGGGCGAGCCAGGCTTTGACGACGGTGGGTACGGCGGCGAAGTAGGTGCTGTCGGCAAGGACCTTGCGGGGTAGCCAGTGGGCCAGGAAGAGTTCGACCAGTACGGCGCTCACTCGCAGCGGACCGCCGACTGTGTGATCGACGGCGTGGTCGATCCAGAGGCGGACGATATCGGCTGCATCGTCGGGGAGCTCAAAAGCGAACGAGGAGTCGAGGAACTCGTCGACCAGTTGGTCGCGCTGGCGCGGTGAGAGCAGGGGGCGGATCGGCGGGCGGATGGGGCGTTCGGGCAACTGAGTGAGGCGATTCACCAGCAGGGCCGAGAAGAACTCGAAGTCCTCGGTCACGGGTGGGTCGTCGTAATCGTTGGTTTCGCCGAGTGCCTGCAGGATGATGCCGGCCGCGGTTGCGGGGCGGACGGTGCGGATCGTGACGCGGCCGCCGCGTTGGTACGCGTCCAGCACGCGGTCGACCGGTGGGCCGACGAAGACGTCCTTCACGATGGCGCCGATGTTGTTGTCGATGAAGACTACGACGGTGTGCGGATGCTGTTCGTCGTCATAATCCAGTACGACGCTCAGTCCGTCGCCGGTGATGTCCTCGGACACGATCGCGCTGGTCAGCCGGAAACCGGCGATCCGCGTCACCCAGTCGGGTACCTCGTCCTCGGTGCGCAACCGGGACAGATGCGCGCGTTGCAGCGGCAACCGCCCGGCCGGTCCGACCGTGCGGGCCAGCGAGGTGAGCAGTTGGAAAGACTCGGGGTCACGCCGTTCGCCGAGCACTCGCGCGGCGTCGGCCCAGAAGAACCGCTCGACCTCACCGATCTCGTCCGGGCGTCCGGCCGGCCAGAGCTGGTCGGCGAGCATCGCGGCGGACCGGGCCACCGAGGCCTCGGCGATCACCGGGTGCAGACTGCGCGGGGCGGCGGCCAGGTCGAGGGTCAGCGTCTCCAGCAGGGTCTCGAGCACGGCGACACTCGGCGTCGTGTCGACGTCGACGCCGGCCGCGGGAGCCTGGGTGGGATCCGGGTTCGAATCGACGAGCCGCAGGTGGCTGCGCCGTCCGTCTCGCCCTCGGGGTGACTTGGTCACCTTCGTGAGATTACAGTCCACGCCTAACTCGCCGCAGGCCCATGCGCGCGTCCTGTGGACAACTATTGAGACACGCCGTGAGCACATGACAACGGCCCGTACATCCGAACGGGAAAGATGTACGGACCGTCACCACGACATACCTCAGCCCTTCAACGCTCCGGCCATCAGGCCGCCGATGAACCAGCGGCCGAGCACGATGTAGACGATCAGCGTCGGGAACGACGTGATCAGGGCGCCCGCCATACTGGCCGCGTAGTCGACCTTCTGGCCGCCGGACAGGGCCGCGAGCCCCAGTGTCACCGGGCCGTTGTTCTGCTGGGTGAGGAACAGGGCGAACAGGAAATCGTTCCAGACCGAGGTGAACTGCCAGATCAGCGTGACGACGAAACCGGAGATCGAGATCGGCAGGATGATCCGGGCGTAGGTCTGGATCAGGCCGGCGCCGTCCACGCGGGCCGACTCGATGATCTCCGTCGGGACGATGGTCGCGTAGTAGTTGCGGAAGATCAGCGTGCAGATCGGGATGCCGTAGATGCAGTGCGCGATGATCAGCGTCGGCACTCCGCGGGTGACGTCCAGTTCGGTGAACGTCGTGCGCAGCGGCAGCATCACCGCCTGGTAGGGGATGAACATCCCGAACAGGATGAACGCGAACACCAGGTTCGCGCCTGGGAACCGCCAGCGGGCCAGCACGAACCCGTTCGCGGAACCGATCATCGACGCGATGATCGCGGACGGGATCGCCAGCGTGAGCGAGCGGATCATGTACGGCTGTAGGACGTCCCACGCCTTGCGCCACGGCTCCAGCGTCCAGGTCTCCGGCAACGACCACTGCGCGGCAGCCGTCGTGTCCTGCGAGGTCTTGAAGCTGGTGATGACCACGACGTAGACCGGCGTGAGCACGAACAGCAGGAACAGGATCAGCAGGATGTAGCGCACGGTCCGGCTCTTGCGCGTGGAACCGTCCGCGATCACCCCGCGGCTCTTCGGCGTACGACGGATTGCCGCCGCGGCCGAACCGGTCGCATCTGCGGCGCTCACTCTTCTGCCTCCTGCCGAACGGTGTACGCGACGTACGGGATGACCAGTACCGCGACACACGCCAGCAGCACGATCGCGATCGCCGCCGCCTTGGCCTGGTCACTGCGTAACAAGGTGTTCCACATGTAGACCGCGGGGACTTCGGTGCGGAACTGGTTCGGCCCGGTGATCGCGTAGATCAGGTCGAACAGTTTCAGCGACATGTGCCCCAGGATGATCAGCGCCGACAGCGCGATCGGGGACAGCTGCGGGAACAGCACGTGCCGGTAGAGCTTGAACTCCGAGGCGCCGTCCACCCGGGCCGCCTCGCGCAGCTCGTTCGGGATGCCGCGGAAGCCGGCCAGGAACAGCGCCATGATGTAGCCGGACAGCTGCCAGACCGCGGGCAGCGCGATCGATGCCATCGTGGTCCACCGGCTGCCGGCGGTCCACCACGGATTCTCCAGGAAGTTCAGATGCAGAATCCCGAAGAGCCGGTTCAGTCCGCGGGCGTCGTCGCCCTGGGACGGGTTCAGCAACCAGGCCCAGACCACGCCCGAGGCGATCATCGAGACCGCCATCGGGAACAGGAAGACCGACCGGAAGATGCTCTCGCCCGGGACGCCCTTCTCCAGCAGCAGGGCCCAGAGCAGGCCGAAGATCAGCGTGCCCACGATGAACGCCACCGTGAGCACGCCGAGGTTCTTCAGCGAGTTGAGGAACCGCTCCTCACCGAACAGATTCGCGTAGTTCTCGAAGCCGACGTAGTCGGCCGGGCCCTTGCGGGCCGTGTGCCGATCGGTCAGCGACGTGTTGAACGACCACGCGATCAACCCGTAGACGAAGTACCCGAGCAGCAGCACGGTCGGCAACAGCACCAGGGCGCCAGGGCCCCAGGTCCGGATTCTTCCGTACATGCTCAGATCCCCAACTCGCTGTGCATCAGCTCGTCTTCATCGCGGTACCGAGCGCCGTCTGCAGCTTCGCGACGTCCTGGGCACCGCTGAACTGGCTCAGCGCGGACAGGATGTCGTTGTTCTGACCGGCGGAGCAGGCCGAGCCGTGGGCGCAGGAGCCCGCGATCTTGTCCTTCTTCCAGTCGGCCATCGCGACCTGCTGGTACTTCGGGTAGTCGGCCGCGTTGGCGTCCGAGCGGGCCGGGATCGAACCCTTCTTGGTGTTGAACGCCTTCTGGCCCTCGGCCGAGCCGACGGTCTTCAGCCAGCACTTGGTGCCTTCGGGGTTCTGCCCGTTGGTCGGCAGCGTGAAGGAGTCGGCCAGGAACTGGAACGTGCCCGCGGTACCCGGCGACGGGAAGTAGGTGTAGGCCGAGTCCGGCACCTTGTCGGCGAGCTGCTGCGCGGCGACCCAGTCACCCATCAGCGTGTAGCCGGCCTGGCCCTTGTTCACGTACTGCAGCGCGTCCGGCCAGTCGATGCCCTCGCGGTCGACGTTGGTGAAGCTCAGCAGCGTCTTGTACTTGTTCAGGGCGGCGGTCACGTTCGCACCGGCCCAGTCGGTCTTGCCGTCCCACAGACCGTTGAAGGTGTCCGTGCCCAGCTCGCCGAGCAGCACAGCCTCGACCAGCATCTCCTGGGCGAAGCCCTTGGAGACGGCGAGCGGCGCCTTGACCCCGGCGTTCTTCAGCTTGGTCAGGTCCGCGATCCAGGCGTCGACGGTGGCCGGTGCCTTGCTGCCGTCGATCTGCGCCTTCTTCAGGACCTCCGGGTTCGCCCACACCACGTTGGCGCGGTGGACGTTGGCCGGGATCGAGTAGATCTTGCCGTCGACCGTCAGCTGGTCGATCAGGTTCTGCGGGAAAGCCTTGTCCAGACCGAAGTCCTTGTACAGCCCGCTGACGTCGTCGACCTGACCGGCGTTGATGTAGTCCTTCAGCTCCGCCCCGGCGTGCGCCTGGAAGGTGGACGGCGGCTTACCCGCCTGCAGGTCGTTGGCCAGCACCTGCTTCGCGTTCGAACCGGCGCCACCGGCAACCGCCGAGTTGACGAAGTTGTAGTCCTTGCAGTCGGTCTTGAACACCGACACCAGGCCGTCCAGACCAGCCTTCTCGCCGCCGTCGGCCCACCAGGTGAAGACGGTGACGTCCTTGCTGGCGGTGTTCCCGCTGCCACCGCCGTCGTCGCTGTTGCCACAGGCGCTGACAGCGAGAAGACCCGCCGCGCCCAGCACCGCGAAGGTCTTGCTCAGACCACCACGCATTTTCCACTCTCCGATCAAGCAGTTGTGGCGCCGCCGATGACAACGATGCCCCCTTGACACCGCCCCACTCTGGGCATCCCGAACCCCGGTGTCAACGCTGCGCGCGAGCGCGTTGCGCAACCGTCATCGCACCGCACAACTGCTGTGAGAGCGAGACCATACGAGCGGTTTCGCGCGTTTTTGTCGGTTATTGCGTGACCACAGAGCGTTATGGGCGAAGGAGCACCTTGATCGCCCGGCGCTCGTGCATCGCCTTGTACCCGTCCGCGACCTCGGCCAGCGGCAGGTCCAGATCGAAGACCTTCCCGGGGTTGATCTCCCCGGCCAGTACGTCGGCCATCAGCTCCGGCAGGTACGCCCGCACCGGCGCCATCCCACCGGCCAGGCCGACATTGCGCCGGAACATCGTCCCGATCGGAACCTCGACCCCATGCGGTACGCCGACGAACCCGACCGTGGCCCCGGCCCGCGCCACGTCGAACGCGGTCTCCATCGACTGCCCGGTCCCGACACACTCGAGCACCGCGTCGGCGCCGACACCATCGGTCAGAGCCAGTACGGCGTCCCGCGCCTCGTCACCGCGTTCCGAAATGATGTCCGTGGCACCGAACTCGACCGCCAACTGCTGCCGCGACTCGTGCCGCGACAGCGCGATCACCCGCTCGGCACCCATTCGTGCGGCCGCCAGTACGCCGGACAGTCCAACCGCACCGTCGCCGACCACGACCACCGTGTCGCCAGCCTTCACTCTCGCGGACCGAGCCGCGTGCCAGCCGGTCCCCATCACGTCGGAAAGCGTTAGCAGCGACGGAATCATCGACTCGTCCGGCGGTTCCGGAGTCGTGACCAGCGTGCCATCGGCGTACGGGAGTTTCACGTACTCGCCCTGACCGCCGTCGGCCTGCTTGCTGCCGTAGCCGACCAGGTTCTCGCACGCGGTCTGGAAGCCGGCCCGGCAGTGCGCACACGTCCCGTCGCTGACCACGAACGGCGCGATCACGAAGTCCCCCGGCTTGACCGTCCGCACGTCGGCGCCGATCTCCTCGACGACTCCCACGAACTCATGCCCGATCCGGCTCCCCGGCCGGATCTTGTTCTCCCCCCGATACGGCCACAGGTCCGACCCACAGATGCACGAGGCAACAACCCGCACCAGCGCATCAGTCGGCCCATCGATCTTCGGGTCCGGCACCTCGGTCAGCTGGATGTCGTACGGCGCATGAATCGTGGTCGCTCGCATCTCCCCACTACACCACAGCCGCCCACCCCCTCGCCCCGCGCCACCAGTGGTGGCGTGAGACACGAACTACCTGCCGGAGACTTGGTGCCACAGGGCTCCGGCCGCCGTTGCCTGTCTCCTGCCACCACTGATGGCCGGGGCGGTTAGAGGGTGGTGTAGCGGCCTCGGCGGTGGATGAGGGGCGGTACGTCGTCGGTCGCCAGCTCGACGTGGGCTATCTCGAGTTGGACTTGGAGGGCCCAGCCGATCTCGGGTGGGTCGGGGGTGACGAGGGTGCAGCCGGCCCAGGTGGAGACGCCTGCAGGGGCCGGGCCCCAGTCGGTGTCGGTCCAGTCGATCATCCGGAACGGGCCGCCGGGAGCGGGCGCGACGTAGCCGAAGGCGTCGGCTAGTTGCTGGTGTGGACCGCCGAGTAGGGACACCACGGCGGTCCTTGCCTTGTGCAACGTTTCCCAGAGGTCCGAGTCCGGGTCGATCAGGCCGATCACGAACCCGGGTTCCCCGTCGGCGATCAGCATCGACGAGACCGTCAGCCCCGCCCGCTTCCCGCCGTACGATGTGGTCCAGAGACCGACCGGTGACGGCAACCGCCCGCGCAGCCGGCGTACCGGACTGCGCTCGGACTCGGGCGGCAGAAACGGGTGGTCGCCGTGGATCGTCACTCCTGCACGGTAACCCGGGCGGGTAGGGCGAACCGGTCGATGGGGTGCATGAGCAGTCCGCTGGATCCGCGCACCGACTCCACAGCCCCATCTGAATCAAACGTGAACCCGTAGGACTCGCCGTACGCGCCGTACCCAGATCCACCCGTGACGCGCAGGCGATCGCCGTCGGCTTCGAGCGGTTGCGGGTCGTCGGCGGGGTCCGTGTCGGTCGGGTCGATCGCGTACAGCCGACCGCCGAGGACGGTGATGTCCGTGACGCCCCACAGGTTGGCGTAGCGGCCGACGAAGCGGTGCAGCCCGGCCGCGTCACCACGATCCTTCGACGAGGCCAGGTCGATCAGCTTCAGACCAGCCTCGGCGAGCTGGGCTGCCGGACCGTCGATGGCGTTGGTCAGCACGGAGATCGCCAGCCGGCGCGAACCGTCGACGAAGGTCTTGGTGATGTGCCCCGGGTAGCCGCCGGCGTGCCCGAAGTAATCCCGCTCACCGATCTTCGTCACCTGCAGACCGAGCCCGTACCGCACGCCGTCGTCCTTGCCCGCCTTCCAGAGCGGATGCTGCATCTCACGCTTCGAGCGGTCCGACAGCAGCCGCTCGTCACCGGGGAAGTGCGCGGAGAAATACGTCACCAGGTCACGAGCGTTCCCGAAGAACCCGGTCGCGGACGCCAGCGCCCGGGTGTCGACATGCTCGATCGGCACCCGCGTCTCGGCGTACGAGAGCGCGCTGTGCCCGGCCGCGTATTCACCGAGCCGGGCCGGATCCAGCTCCGGCCCGAGCCCACTCAGCCCGAGCTTGTCGACGATCCCGGTCTGCACGAACGCGTTGTACGACGTACCACTCGCAGCCTCGATGATGAGTCCGAGCAACCCGTAGCCGATGTTCGAGTACTTGAAGCGGTCGTTCTCGGGCAACACCGCAGCACCCGAATCCCGCAGTACGGCGAGCAGCTGATCCCGATCGGGGAAGAGCGTCGCCAACTGCCACCAGTCCGCCGCGCCGCTGTCCCGCGTCACGCCACCGGAGTGCGCGAGCAACTCGCGGACCGTGCGCTCACCGAGCGGCGTACCGACCAGCTCGGTCACATGCTGCGCGGCCGCGTCGTCGAGCCGCACACGCCCCTGCTCAACCAGCTGGAAGATCGCCGTCGCCGTGAAGGTCTTCGAGTGCGAGGCGATCCGGAACAGGTGGGACTCGGTCAGCGGTACGGCGTTTTCGACGTCGGCCAGGCCGTACGCCGCGGAGAAGGCGATCCCGTCCGCGGCGTGGACAGCAGTCTGAACTCCAGGCACCCGCTGGTAGCGCTGGTTGAACGCCAGCCAGCGGTCGTAGTAGGTAAGAGCTTCGCGAAGGTTGGCGGCATCCAAAGCGTCAGGCATGACGCCTAGACTGAATGACCCGGAAGCGGCTCGCAACGTATGCGCCGTCGGTATAGGTCGAATTCGCTGCCGGGTTGGCTCCAGTGCCGTGAAAATCACTGAACGCAGCCGACTGGTTCACAAACACGGGACCGGTCAGGTTCTCCGACAGCGCGACCCCTGCGTCCAGCGCGGCCTCGCGGGCCTGGTCGAGGACACCGGCATCGGTCGAGTAGATGCCCGCCGTCATCGCGCCACCCTCGGTGACGGTCTGCTGGAACAGCTCGATCGACTCCGCGGTGTCCGCGGTCTTGACCAGGAACGACACCGGCCCGAAGCACTCGCGCCCGTACACATCGGTGTCCTTGGCCTCGAGCGCGACCAGCAGCGGCGTCCGGACCACGGCATCCGGGAAGGCCGGGTGCTTGATCGCCCGCGACTCCAGTACGACGTCGCCGTACTCGCCGGCCAGGTCGAGGCGGCTGATGACCGCGTTGTTGACGATGCCACCGAGGATCTCGACCGCGCGGGCATCGTCGCCGAGCAGCTTGCCCATCGCACCGGCGATCCCGGCGCCGACCTCCTCGAACGACTTGTGCCCCTCGTCGGTCTCGATCCCGCCGGCCGGGATGAACAGGTTCTGGGTGGTGGTGCACATCTGGCCGGAGTACAGGGCGAGCGTGAAGGCCAGGTTCCCGGTCAGCGCCTTGAAGGCGTCGGTGGAGTCGATGATGACTGCGTTCACGCCGGCCTTCTCGGTGAAGACACTCGCCTGGGTGGCGTTCTGCTCGAGCCAGTCGCCGAACTCGCTGCCCCCGGTGAAGTCGATCAGCTTCACCTCGGGCCGGGTGGCCAGCGGCTTGGCCAGGCCGTCGCCGGCCTTCTCGACGGCCAGGGTGACCAGGTTCGGGTCGAAACCGGCCTCGCCGAGCACCTCGCGGCAGACCTCGACGGTGATCGCCAGCGGCAGCACCGCGAGCGGGTGCGGCTTCACGACGACCGCGTTGCCGGTGACGAGCGAGGCGAACAGGCCGGGCCAGGAGTTCCAGGTCGGGAAGGTGTTGCAGCCGATCACCAGCGCGACGCCGCGGCCGGTGACGGTGAAGTTCTTCTGCATCCGGATCGGGTCGCCCTTGGCCGGCTTCTCCCAGAGCGCCTCGGCCGGGTAGCGGCTCATCTCCTCGTGCGCGTAGGCGACCGCCTCCAGCGCGCGGTCCAGCGCGTGCGCGCCACCGGCCTGGAACGCCATCACGAACGCCTGGCCGCTGGTGTGCTGAACGGCGTTGGCCAGCTCGAACACCCGCTTGTGCAGCCGGTCCAGGATCTCCAGCACGACGCCCGTCCGGCCGTCGACCCCCACGTTGCGCCAGGCGGTCAGTCCCTTGCGCGACGCCTCGAGCAGCTCGTCCAGACCGGATTCGACCGTCCGCGGGTACGACACGTCGAGTTTGATCCCGAACGGCGACTCCTCGGTGACCACCGTGCCGCGGGACCCGGGGGTTTCCACGGCGAACGTCGTACCGAGGTGGGCCTCGAAGGCGGCCTGGCCGTCGGCTGCCGCCGTCTCGCCGTACACCCGCGGGCTGGGGGACTCCGGGAACGCGGAGTGGTAGCCGCGACTGCGGATCGCGGTCAGAGCGGCGTCGAGACGGTCACGATGAGCAGCCAGCAGATCGGTCATGCTGGCGATGTTACAGTCAGAGGCATTATCGGGGCTAGAGTGTCACAAACCCTCACCCGAAGGGGCAAGTCGGTATGGATCTGGCGAACCGCGTAGCGGCGGCGATGTGGGCGGAGGACACCGCCAGCGCCGGCCTGGGTATGCGCCTGGTCGCGGTCGGGGACGGTACGGCGTCGGTCGAGATGCCGGTCCGCGACGACATGGTGAACGGGCACGGGATCGCGCACGGCGGCTTCGTGTTCAGCCTGGCCGACTCCGCGTTCGCCTTCGCCTGCAACTCCCGGAACCAGGTCACGGTGGCGCAGGCCTGCGACATCGTCTTCGTCGCGCCCGCGCACCTCGGCGACCTGCTCGTCGCCGAGGCGGCCGAGCGCACCACCTTCGGCCGGAACGCGATCTACGACGTGACGGTCCGCCGCGGCGACGACGTCATCGCCGAATTCCGCGGCCGCAGCCGCCAGTTGTCGGGAACGATCATTGAGGAGCAGGCATGACGCGCGAGGCGTTCTTGGTCGACGGAGTCCGGACCCCGATCGGCCGGTACGGCGGTGCGCTGGCCGGCGTTCGCCCGGACGATCTGGCCGCGCACGCGATCCGGTCCCTGCTGGCCCGACACTCGACTCTCGACCCGGCGCTGATAGACGATGTCGCGCTCGGGTGTGCGAACCAGGCCGGTGAGGACAACCGCAACGTGGCCCGGATGGCCGTGCTGCTCGCGGGTCTCCCGGTCGAGGTTCCCGGTACGACGATCAACCGGCTCTGCGGGTCGGGTCTGGACGCACTGGCGTATGCCGCCCGATCGATCATTGCCGGGGACAACGACGTACTGATCGCCGGTGGCGTCGAATCGATGTCGCGGGCACCTTTTGTGATGCCTAAGGCAACTACCGCATTCTCCCGGCAGGCCGAGGTGTTCGACACTACGATCGGCTGGCGGTTCGTGAACCCAGTGCTGCAGGCGCAGTACGGGATCGACTCGATGCCGGAGACGGCGGAGAACGTTGCCGCCGACTACAACATCTCCCGCGAGGACCAGGACCTGTTCGCGCTGCGCAGTCAGCAGCGCGCAGCCAAGGCCCAGGCGAACGGCCGGTTGGCCGAGGAGATCGTGCCGGTCGAGATCCCCGGCAAGCGCGGTGCGGTGACCGTCGTCGACACCGACGAGCACCCGCGCGAGACCACCCTCGAAGCCCTGGCCGGACTCAGAACGCCGTTCCGCGACGGCGGTACGGTGACCGCGGGCAACGCGTCCGGCATGAACGACGGCGCGGCCGCCCTGCTCGTGATGAGCGGCGACATGGTCTCGCGGCTCGGCGTTACTCCGCTGGCGCGGATCGTCGGTACCGCGACGGCCGGCGTACCGCCTCGGATCATGGGGATCGGGCCCGCGCCGGCCACCCGCAAACTTCTCGCTCGGACCGGTGTCGCACTGTCCGATATCGGCGCGATCGAGCTGAACGAGGCCTTCGCTTCACAGTCGCTGGCCGTCCTGCGCGAGCTCGGACTCCCCGACGATGCCGAGCACGTCAACCCGAACGGCGGCGCCATCGCCCTGGGTCACCCCCTGGGGATGTCCGGCGCGCGCCTCGCTCTCACCGCAGCCCTGGAGCTTCGCCACCGCGACGCCGGGTACGCGCTCGCCACCATGTGTATCGGCGTCGGGCAGGGCATCGCGACCCTGTTAGCCCGTCCCTAGGAGTACTGAAGATGCTCGGTGATGCGTGTCCCGAGGAGTTGCTCGATCCCGGCGAGCGGCTGTCGGTCGACGAGCTCCGGTCCCGGCAATTGTCGTTGCTGCAGGCAACGGTACGGCGGTGCTACGAGAACGTGCCGCACTATCGGGCAGCGTTGGACGAGGTCGGGTTCGCGCCCGGTGATCTGCAGGAGTTGTCCGATCTGAGCCGACTGCCGTTCACCGGTAAGAAGGATCTGCGGGACAACTATCCGTTCGGAATGTTCGCCGTACCGCAGTCCCAGGTTGCGCGGGTGCACGCCTCGTCCGGGACGACCGGCCAGCCGACCGTGGTCGGGTACACCCAGCAGGACATCGACACCTGGGCAGATCTGATGGCCCGCTCGATCCGCGCGGCCGGGGGCCGGGCTGGCGACATCTGTCATGTTGCCTACGGCTACGGCCTGTTCACCGGCGGGCTTGGCGCTCACTACGGCGCCGAGCGACTGGGCTGCACCGTCGTACCGGTCTCGGGTGGGATGACCGAGCGACAGGTCGACCTGATCCGCGACTTCGGCGCTCGCATCATCATGGTCACCCCGTCGTACTTCCTCGCGATCATCGACGAGATGGAACGCCGCGGCCTCGACCCGCGCGACACCCAGCTGCGGATCGGCATCTTCGGCGCCGAACCCTGGACCGAGCAGATGCGCACCGAGGTCGAGCAACGCACCGGCATGCACGCGGTCGACATCTACGGCCTGTCCGAGGTGATGGGCCCGGGCGTCGCGCAGGAGTGCGTTGAGTCCAAGGACGGCCTGCATATCTGGGAAGACCACTTCTACCCCGAGATCATCGACCCGGTCACCGGCGAGGTCCTCCCCGACGGCTCCGAGGGCGAGCTGGTCTTCACCACCCTCACCAAACAGGCCTTCCCCGTCATTCGGTACCGCACCCGCGACCTGACCCGCCTCCTCCCCGGTACGGCGCGCCCGGGCATGCGCCGGATGGAGAAGATCACCGGCCGCACCGACGACATGATGATCGTCCGCGGCGTGAACGTCTTCCCCACTCAGATCGAAGAACAGATCCTCGAGGTCGACGGCCTCACCCCGCACTACCTCTGCATCCTCACCCGCCCCGGCCGCCTGGACGAACTCACCGTCCAGGTCGAGGCCGCCCCCGGATTCACCGACCGGAGCACCGCAGCCGCCGTACTGTCCCGTCGCATCAAGGACCGCGTCGGCGTCACCGCCACCGTCGAGATCCTCGACCCACACGCCCTGGAACGCTCACTGGGCAAGGCGAAACGCATCAAGGACAACCGCTGACCCTCTACAGCGGGAGGACCGTGGTTCGGTGGTGGTGCTCGAAGACCACCGAGCTGCGGATGTCGGCAATCTCCTGTCGTTTGGCGAGGTCGAGGACGAGGTCGCGGAGTGCCTGGGCGTCTCGGACTGCGACGTGCGCGAGGAAGTCGGAGGCGCCGGAGACCATGAACATGTCGAGGGTCTGCGGGAGTTGCATCACGTAGTCCTGGAAGGCGGTGGCCTTGGCCATCGCCTGCGGGCGCAGTTTGATCGAGATGATGGCCTGCATGGCGCGGTCGATCGCCTTCAGGTCGACGGCGGCGTGGTAGCCGCTGATCACCCCGCGCTCGCGCAGTGAGCGGATCCGCTCCAGGCAGGTGGACGGGGCGATGCCGAGCTCGGCGGCCATCTCGCGGTTGGTGCGGCGGGCATCGTTCTGCAGGATCCGCAGCAACGCCGTATCAAGTTCGTCCATGACCACGATTTTCGCAGATCTGCCGAACGATGTTCGGTTGCGCGGGTGAAATCTTGTACGTCGGGATACGTTCCGACTGTGCTGACGAACAAGATCGTGGTCATCATTTCCGCCGACGCCCCGGTTGGCGTCGCTCTGAACACCGCGGCGTTGCTCGGGGTCGGCCTCGGCCACCGGCATGCCGAGACAGTCGGGGCCGACACCGTGGATGCCGGCGGGAATCCGCACACTGCCATGTCGGCGTACCCGATCCCGGTGCTGAAGGCGTCGCCGGAACGGCTTCACGAGTTGCGTGCACAGGCCGCGGCTCGCGACGACGTCGTCGTGCACGACATGAACCAGATCGCCCAGCAGGCGAGGACCTATCAGCAGATGAGCGACACGTTGGCCGGCACCAAGCCCGAAGACGTCGAATACCTCGGCCTCGCGATCCACGGCCCGCGGCAGGCCGTCGACTCCCTCACCGGAGCACTCGCGCTGTACCGCTAGATCAGCGCGTCCTGCGGCTCCGGCAAACGCGACTTGCGGAAGGCCGGCGGCCGGATGTGCGGACGGACGAGGGCCTCGACCTCGAAGTCCTCGAGGTCGAACTTTCCGGCGATCTCCCGGTACGACGCCCCCGTGCGAATCCGGTCGAGAACATCCTCGACGCGAACGCCGGAGCCGGCGATAACCGGCTGACCGCGCGACTGCGACGGGTCCACGATGACGTCGATGTCCTGGTAGATCACGAGTCGCAGCGTCGCGGCGTACCCGTCATCGGACCACCCGATCGCGGCCGAGCCCCGGCGCAGCACACCCGGCAGACCCCCTTGGCTGTCGCGGATGCGTTCCCACCCGGCTTCGCGCCCCTCGGCGGCGATCTCGATCAGCAGGTCGCGCCCGTCATGCGCAAGCCCCGACCAGGCCAGCGGGTACTGCCGCCCAGCCCGCGACCGCAATGCCACCGCGGCCTCGCCGATCGCCTGCAAGGACAACCCAGTACGACGAAGCTGCCGCAACATGTGGGTCTCGACCAGCCCCGCGAACGTGATCGTCGGCTCCCCACGCCCACCCGCCCCAGCCGCCAACGCCCCCGACCGCAACCAGTCCCCAAGCGTCGTAGCCGGCAACCCGAGATGCAACGCCACCTCGGCACGCGTGTACAACGGCCGGTCAAACCGTGAATCCACGTCGAACCCCTTCACGCGGGCGGGCGCTGTCCCCCAAGCTTGCCATTGCGCGGACCGCCCCCACTCACCAACTCGCGCAACACCTCCGCCGCCACGCTCAGCCCTCGGCCGCGATCGCCCGTTCACGGCACTTGGTGAGTGGCACAGATCCGCTTCCAATAATCCTTCGCCCGCCGACACCCCCTCGTTGTACCGTGCTGCCCTACGCGGAAGGAGGTGAGTGCGATGTCGTACCGAACCGTCGCGCCGCCCGTCCGCCGTACCCACGGCTGAGGTCGGGCGGCTCCCCATCACAGGAGCTTTCGCATGACCGACGTACCGCGTCCACCCCTGACCGCACCTGAGCGCGAGCAGTTGATCGGATGGCTCGATCACCAGCGTTCCTTCGTCCGGATGAAGTGCACCGGACTGTCCGAAGAAGATGCCCACCGCAACGTCGTGCCGACGTCGCCCTTGATGACCCCGGCCGGCCTCGTCGCCCACCTGCGCTGGAACGAGTACGCCTGGTTCCAGCTCAACCTGCTCGGTGTCCCCGACACCGGCCAGACCCCGTGGACCGAGGGCGGCCATCCCGACGCCGAGATGCTGGTCGACGACGTACCGATCGCCCAGCTCCTCGACGAGTACGACGCGGAATGCCGGCGATCCAACGAGACGATCGCCGCCCTCTCGCTCGACACTCTCGAACAAGGCCCGTACGCCACGAAGGGCGAAGCCGCGTCGTTGCGGTACGTGCTTTGTCACATGATCGAGGAGACCGCCCGCCATGTCGGGCACCTCGACATCATTCGTGAACTGATCGATGGCCGAACCGGCTACACCAAACTTGAGGAGATTGCATGAGACCACCCCTGACCGGTGACGAGCGGACCCAGCTTGTTGGTTGGCTTGACCACCTTCGCTCGTTGGTGCGGGTGAAGTGTGAAGGCTTGAGTGAAGCCGATGCGCATCGCGTGGTGCTGCCTACTTCGCCGCTGACCAATGTGGCCGGGCTGGTGGCGCATCTGCGGTGGGTTGAGTACTCGTGGTTCCAGCAGAATCTTGCTGGGATTCCGGACACCGGGCAGACGCCGTGGACACCGGATGGGCATCCCGATGCCGAGATGCTGGTGGACCACGTACCGCTGGCGCAGTTGCTTGACGAGTACGAGGCGGAGAACGCACGATCCAACGCCGTGGTCGCGTCGATGGACCTTGGTGACGTCGAGCGCGCAGTCGTGCGGGACAGCGGGCAGGCCTCGGTGCGGTACGTGCTGTGTCACCTCATCGAGGAGACCGCGCGGCACCTCGGGCACCTCGACATCGTCCGTGAACTGCTCGACGGCGGGACCGGGTACGAGTCGATGAACTGATGTCGGACCCCGTGCCGGTTCCTGTTGCGCCGAAGGGTGGATAGGATGTCCGGGATCTGGCACGGGGTAGCGACAAGAGGTGTGATGAGGGAACCCTCCGTACGCCGTTATTCCGGGCGATCGGTCGAGGAGTGGAAGGCAGCGCGCCGAGAGCGACTACTGGCCGCCGCGGTGGAGTTGTTCGGGACCGAAGGGTACCCGGCGACATCGGTGGAACGCCTGTGCACACAGGCGAAAGTGTCCACGCGGCACTTCTACCACGAGTTCCAGAACAAGGAAGCCGTGCTGCTCGCGGTGCACGCGCAAGTCATCGAGTTGACCGTGCGGAACACCGGCGACGCGATCCGGCAGACCGTCGGTCGACCGGTCAAGGAGCGGATCACTGCTGCGGTCGACAGCTATCTGAAAACGATCATGGCCGATTTGCGCCGGGCGCGGATTTCGTTCGTCGAGGTGGTCGGCACCAGCCCGGCCGTCGAGGAGCAGCGGATCGCGTTCCGGGATCTGTTGATCGCGGGAGTACGCGACCTCGGCGACAGTGCCGCAGCCAAGGGCGAGATCGAACGACGCGACTTCCGATTCGTCGGTCTGAGTTTCTTCGGGGCCGTCAACGCAGTCATCTACGACTGGATGCTCGCCGACCCGCGGCCGCCCGAGCAGAAGGTGCAGAAATCCCTGCAGGAGTTGGCGATTCAGCTCATGACGAGCTGAACCGCTTGCGCAGTTCGGCGAGGGCGTCATCGCGCCTCATCGCCGCACCAGCGCCGTACGCCGTCTCGAACGCGTCGTCACCCAGCAGCTCGTGGAGCTGCTCGGTGAGGGCGCGAACGTCGGCATCCGGCACGCTCCGCATCCCACGCAGCGCGGCGCCCAAACCGAGGGTCCGTGCGGCCGCCTCGTGGTCGCCCGACGCGAGATCGACCTCGGCTGCGGTATCGACGACCACCGCGGTGATCGGCATGTCCGAACTGGTCAGGGCGAGCTCGACCGCCTCCCGGCTCAAGGTCCTGGCCGACTCCAGGTCGCCGCGCCGCAGATCGATCCGGCCGGTTTGGGCCAGCAGCATCGCCATCGCCTGCGGAGCCCGGTCGAACGCTGGGCCGAGCATCGAGCGCGCGCGTTCGGCCAGCTCCTTCGCCTCGTCGAGCCGGCCGGCCCGCAGTTCGATCCGGGAGAAGCCGAACAGCGACATCGCCTCGCCTTCGCGGGAGCCGTTCTCCTCGGCGATCCGAAGTGCCTGCTGCTGAACTGCCCGGGCACCCTCGACATCACCGAGCTCGAGCCGGCTGATCGCCGCCGAACCGAGCAGCTGCCCCATCCCTTCGGTGGTGCCGAGCTCCTCGAACAGGCTCATCGACTCCTCGAGCGAGACCAACGCAGCCTCGTGCTCACCGCGAGCAGCTTGCAGACTGGCCAGTCCACGCAACGCCATCGACGTACCCCAGCGGTCACCGAGACCACGGAACCCCTCGAGTGCGACACCCAGATCGGCGTCCATCTGGACGGGCTCGCCCTCGTTGTCGCGGAACATCGCGAGCAGCAGTGAGGCCATGTTCCGCGTCCACGGATCCTGATGATCACGCGCCGCCTCGAGCTCGAGGAACGACGCCGACGTGTCCCGCCGGAGCGCTGCCCACATCGCGTTGGTGAACCGGCCGACGGCCGAGTCGCAGACGGTCGGGTACCGCCGCGACAGCAGCCTGACCTCGGCCAGCGAACGCAGCGCCTTGGGGACCATCGACTCCGAGTCCTCTTCGGTGGACATGGTGCCGAAGGCAAGCATCATCAACGTGATCGCCCGCTCGACCGGCACGCTCGGCCCCGGTACGGCGAGCGCTGCGCGCATCCAGCCGACCGCCTCGGTCGGACGGCCGCTCATGTTCCAGAGCTCGGCGAGCACCGACACCATCTGCACGGAAGCCCGCGCCGAACCGGAATCGATCGCCGTACGGAGGGCGTCGGTCAGGTTGTCGTGGTCCGCCTTCAACCGGGCGATCCACTCGACCTGCGCACCGGTCCGAAGCTTCGGCGAGGCCTTCCGCAGCAACCGCTGGAAGTATTCGGTGTGCGCCTGCCGGAACCGATCCCGCTCACCAGCCGCCGCGAGCTGCTCGGCGCCGTACGCGCGAACTGTCTCGAGCATCCGGTAGCGCACCGACCGCTCACCGGCGACCGCCTCGACAAGCGATTTGTCGACAAGTGAAGCCAGTACGCCGAGGACCGCCTCGGGCGGTAGATCGTCGTCGCTGCAGACCTGCTCGGCGGCCTCTAATGTGGCCCCACCGGAGAACAGCGAGAGTCGGCGAGCGACCGCCTGCTCGTCGGCATCGAGGAGATCCCAGCTCCACTCGACGACCGCGCGCAACGTCTGGTGCCGGGGCAACGCCGTCCGCGAACCGCTGGTCAGCAAGCGGAATCGGTCCGCGAGCCGATCCACGATCAGCTCCGGAGTGAGCGCGCGCAACCGGGCCGCGGCGAGCTCGATCGCCAGCGGCATCCCGTCGAGCCGGCGGCAGATCTCGGCGACCGCGGCCCAGTTGGTGGGCGTCAACGCGAAGTCCGGCCGCACCGCGCGAGCCCGGTCGACGAAGAGTTGTACCGCCGGATAGTCGTACGGCGCCTCTCCCGCCGGCATCGCGTCGGGTGGGAGTCCGAGCGGTCCGACCGGGTGGAGGTGCTCTCCGAGGATGCTCAGGGGCTCCCGGCTCGTGGTCAGCACCCGCAGCCGCGGGCAGGCCGCGAGCAGCGAATCGACCAGTCCGGCGACCTCCTGGACCAGGTGCTCACAGTTGTCGAGCACGAGCAGGATCCGGCGGTCCGCGATCACCTCGACCAGACGGTCGGTCGCGGCGCGGCTCGCCCGCAGCTGCTTGGGCACGAGACTCGACGGTGGCGTGAGGTCGACGTACTCGCTGGCTCCCAGCGCCGACAGTACGGCGGGGGCCACGTCGGCCGCGTCACCGAGTGGCGCGAGCTCGACGAACCAGATGCCGTCACCGCTCTGCTCCACCAAGGTCCGACCGGTCTCGGTCGCCAACCGGGTCTTCCCGGCACCGCCGGGGCCGACCATGGTGACGAGTCTGGTGCCGTTGCTGAGCAGCCGGCTGAGCTCGGCGACATCCTCATGACGGCCGACGAAGCTGGTGACCGGTGCGCGCAGATTGCTCCGCGGCACGGCCGGCATCGGCGCGGGCGTGGACACCGCGACCGGATCGACCGCGTCTCCGCGCAGGACCGCGACATGTACGTCACGCAGCCGTGTGCCCGGATCCGCGCCGAGTTCGTCGGCGAGCGTCGTACGGACTCGCTCGTACGCCGTCAGGGCCTCGGCTTGGCGGCCGTCGGCGTACAGAGCGCGGATCAGCAGCTCGTGGAGGCGTTCGCGCAGTGGATGCGTGACGGCGAGGTGCTCGAGCTCGGTGATCAGGTCGCGGGCTCGGCCGCAGCTGACCGCGGCTTCGGCGAGGTCCTCGGCCGCACCAAGCCGGAGCTCGGTCAGCCGGTCCGCCTCGATCGCTGCGAACGGCAGGTCGCGCAGGTCCGCGAGGGCCTCACCACGCCAGAGCTTCTCGGCTTGGGCGAGCAGTGTGTACGCCTGCTCCGGATCTGCCCCGAGGAGCGCGCGCCCCCGGCGTACCAGGTCTTCGAACTGCTGTGCATCGACACAGTCCGCACCGATGGTCAGTGTGTAGCCGGCCGGGCCGGACTGGATCGCGATGCTCGACTCCGTCGCCGGGAGACTCGCACGCAACCGGGACACGAGCGACTGCAGCGCGTTGGCACTGGGTGCCGCGGTCCCCCACAGGCCGTCGACCAGGGTCTCGACACTGACCGGCTTCCCGGCACTCAGCGCGAGCCGGGCGAGCAGTCCGCGCAGGCGAACCCCGCGGACGTCGAGCGGAGTCCCGTCGGCCGCCCACATCGCGAGAGGACCGAGCACCGCTATGCGCACCTACCCAGCCTTGCACATCCAGGTGCCCCGGGGCCTCTGCCTTTTGTCATCACCCTCGCTTATTGTCGACTGTCGTGACCGAACTCGCCGCGCAGACGCAAACCGCCCTCACTCGACTCGTCGCTGATCGCCAGGCCACCGGCCGCGTTCCCGGAGTGGTGGGCGCTGTCGCCCGCGCCGGATCGCTGGTCTGGTCGCACGGCGCAGGCTCCGCCGATCTGGACACCCCGGGAGTACCGCCGACGGCGGACTCGCAGTTCCTGATCGCCTCGCAGAGCAAGACGCTGACGGCGGTCGCCGTACTGGCGCTGCGCGACGAGGGCAAGCTCAGCCTGGACGACCCTCTGGAGACGCACGTTCCGGAGAGCAAGCACGGCGGCGTCACCCTGCGGCAGATGCTCAGCCACGCCAGCGGCATGCAGCGCGAACCGGTCGGCGACGTGTGGGACCTGATGAGGTTCCCCGACCGTGACGAACTGGTCGCCGGCTGGAACGACGCCGAGCGCGTCGGCAAGCCGCACCACCGGTTCCACTATTCGAACCTGGTCTACTCACTGCTCGGCGAGGTCGTCGCCCGGCTCGACGGCAAGCCCTGGTACGACGCGATCAAGGCCCGCATCCTCGATCCGCTGGAGATGCGCCGGACGACAGTCGGGATGGACGGCGGCCCGGCCGCGACCGGCTACTACGTGCCGCCGTTCACCGACGTACCGGTGCAGGAACCGCTGCTCGACATCAAGGCGATGGCAGCCTGCGGCGGTCTGGCCAGTACGGCGGAAGACCTCGCGAAGTGGGCGATGTTCATCGCGAACCCGGTCTCGGAGGTGCTGTCCAAGGAGACCCTGGACGAGATGTGCCAGGTCCAGATCATGGCCGACACCGCCCGCTGGCAACTCGCCTTCGGCCTCGGCTTCATGCTCTTCCGCCGCGGCGACAGCCTCTTCGTCGGCCACGACGGCGGCATGCCCGGCCACATCACCTCGACCTTCGTCCACCGCGAGTCCGGAACCGCCGGCATCTGCCTACAGTCCTCCACCTCGGCGCCCGCCCCATCGCTCCTCGCCACCGACCTGATCACCAAGGTCCTCGACCTGGACCCACTCCCCGCCGACCCCTGGCTCCCCGGAACCCCGGTCCCCGCCGAACTGACCGGCGTACTGGGCACCTGGTGGACCGAGGGCTCCCCCTTCACCTTCACCGTCAAGGCCGGCGTCCTCCAAGCCAAGTCCCCCGCAGCCGCCGACTGGCAGGCCCCCGCCGTCTTCGACCGCATCGCCGAAGACACCTACCGCACCACCTCCGGCCGCGAAACCGGCGAACTCCTCACCATCACCCGAGACGCCACCGGCACCCCGGTGAAGTTGCACTGGGCAACCTACCTCTGCACCCGCGAACCCCTCGCCTTCGCCGACATCCCCCACTGACTCCTCCCTCCCCCTCCCCCCTTCCCCCCAAAGAGCCGCCCGCCGTCCCCCAACCAGCCGCCTTCTCTTTGGGCGCTCCGCTCATCTTTGAGAACCCACCAACCGTCTGGAGCCCAGAAAAACGGTTGGTGGGTTCTCAAAGTTGGATCTCGTGCACAAAGAGAAGGGGACCCACCTTTGGGGGGGTGTTAGGTGCGGCGGCGGTAGGCGCGGATGGCGAGGGGGGCGAAGACGGCTACCAGGCCGATCATCCAGGCCAGGGTGACCAGGAGGGGCTTCTGGATGGCGCCGCCGCCCATCAGGGCGCGTTCGAGGTCTACCAGGTAGGGGATGGGGCTGTACTTGGCGAACTCCTGGAGGAAGGCGGGCATGGTGCTGGTGGGGGCGAAGATGTTGCTGCCGAAGGTGAGCGGGAACATCACCAGGAAGGCGATGCCCTGGACGCCTTGGGCGGTCTTCATGGTCAGGCCGAGCCAGACCCAGATCCAGCACATCGACAGGGCGAAGCCGAGGACGATGACGAGGCCGAGCAGGCCGTAGCCGACGCCGTTCTCGAAGCGGAAGCCGAGGGCGAAACCGGTCGTCATCAGGATCACGATCGAGAGCATGTAGCGGACGGCGTCGCCGAGGACGGCGCCGATCAGCGGGGAGATGCGCGCGATCGGGAGGCTGCGGAAGCGGTCGAAGACGCCTTTGGCGAAGTCGTCGTTCAGGCCGACGCCGGTGCCCATGGTGGAGAACACGACGGTCTGGACGAGCAGGCCGGGGAGCAGCCAGGGCAGATAGCCCTGCCAGCCCTCGCCCCGGTTCATCGCGCCACCGAAGACGAACAGGAACAGCGTCAGGAAGATGATCGGCTGGAACGTCACGTCTGCGAGGGCTTCGGGGTTCTGGCGGATCCGGACGATGTTGCGCCAAGCCAGGGTCAGGCTCTGCTGCACCCAGGCGAACGGCCGGGACCTCTGTACGGCGGGTGCATGCTCAAGGGTTGCCGTGGTCATCGGCTTGCTCCTTCCAGGATGTCGGCGGGACGCTCTTCGGCGGCGTGACCGGTCAGGGCGAGGAAGACCTCGTCCAGGCTGGGCAGTCGCAGCGCCAGTTCGGTGACCGCGATACCGGCTTCGTCGAGACGGCGGACCACCACGGGCATCGCCGTACCGTCGGTGACCGGTGCACTGACCAAGGCGTTGACGACGTCGACGCTCGGTCGGACGCCGACTGCTTCGGCCACGATGGCGGCGACGCGCTCGAGGTGTGCGGGCTCAGACGGCCGTACGTCGAGCGTCTGCTTACCGGCCTGCGCCTTGAGCTCGGCCGGTCGGCCGGATGCGACCACGCGGCCCTTGTCGAACACCATCAACGAGTCGGCCAGTGCGTCGGCCTCCTCGAGGTACTGCGTGGTCAGCAGCACCGTGGTCCCGTCCAGGACGAGGTCGCGGATCGTCTCCCACACGCCGTTGCGGGCATGCGGATCCAGACCGGTCGTCGGCTCGTCGAGGTACAGGATGCGGGGGTTGCCGACCAGGCTCGCGGCCAGGTCGAGCCGGCGCCGCATACCGCCGGAGTAGGTCTTCGCGATCCGGTCGCCGGCGTCGATCAGCTCGAAGCGTTCGAGCAACTGCTCCGCACGACTACGGGCATTCGGCCGGGACATGCCCAGCAGCCGGCCGATCATGACCAAGTTGCGGCGGCCGGACATGTCCTCGTCGACCGAGGCGTACTGCCCGGTCAGGCCGATGATCCCGCGGACCTTGGCGGCATCCCGTACGACGTCGTACCCGCCGACCGTGGCGTGCCCGGCGTCGGGACGCAGCAGCGTGCCGAGGATCCGGACCGCTGTCGTCTTGCCCGCGCCGTTCGGCCCGAGCACTCCGAGCACTGTCCCGGTCGGGACAGTCAGGTCGACCCCGGCCAGCGCAGTCGTGGTTCCGTACTTCTTGACCAAGCCGACCGCCTCGATGGCGACCTGGTTCGATGTACTCATCGATTTCCTCCCAGTGGACTCACTTCACTGGGATTACCGTGCACGGCGGCGCTGGCACGGGGCTGGCATCGCTCTGGCAGGGGGCCTCAGCCCTTGAGCGGGACCACCTTGTTGGCGAGTAGCGCCTGGTAGGCCTCCGGGTTGTAGCGGGCCAGGTGGCCACGCGCCCGGCGGCGGTACTTGAGGATCTGCCGGATACCGATCGCCCACAGCACGTACTGGAAGGCCAGTGCGTACTTGAAGTCACCGATCGTCTGCGGAGCGCCACCGGACGAGGCGTCCAGCAGGATGCCGACCATGCCGATGCAGATCAGCGTGGCGATGAAGCCGCCGGTGTTGACCATCCCGTTGGCCGCACCGAACCGGGTGCTCGGGTTGAAGGTCCGCGCGTAGTCCAGTCCGAGCATCGAACCAGGTCCACCAGCAGCCTGTACGACGATCAGCAGCAGAAGCACCGGCATCGGGGCCTGCCCCGGCCACACCAGTACGACGGTCCACATCAGCACCGAGCCGGCGATGACGGCCAGCACGATCCACGACCGGTAGAACGGGAATTTGGCGGCGTACCGGCCGACCAGCGGTCCGTAGCAGAGCCCTGCGAGCACAGGCAGGATGAGCATCGCCGCCGCGGTCCCTGGCGCGACACCCTGGCCCTGCACGAGGAACGGGTAGCCCCAGAGCAGACCGAACGTGCTGCCGGAGAAGCTGGTCGTGAAGTGTGTCCACAGACCCAGCCGGGTACCCGGCTCATTCCAGGCCCGCCGGAGGTTCTTGCGAACCTCGGTGACCGACTGCTTGGCGTTACGCAGCGGCTCGTCGTACGGGGTGTTCTTGAGCAGCAGCAGTACGGCGATGCCCGCGACCAGGCTCAGCACACTGGCCCCGGCGAACGTCGGTGTCCAACCGAACGCATGGAACGCAGCGGCCATCGGAGCGGTCGAAACGATCGCACCGATACCACCAAGCATTCCGGTCGCCTGAGACATCACCGGCTGCCGCAGTGCAGGGAACCACGCCATGACAACGCGCAGCACGCTGATGAAGACCAGTGCGTCACCAACACCCAGTACGGCGCGCGCAGCGAGCGCGGCCGGGTACGAATCGACCATGCTGAACGCGGACTGCGCCACGAACAGCAGTCCGGACGCAGCGATCAGCAGCCGCTTGGAGCCATACCGATCGAGCAGTACGCCGACTGGTACCTGCATGGCGGCGTACACAGTCAGCTGTACGACGGTGAAGCTGGCCAGCGCGGATGCGGAGATGTCGAACCGCTCGGCGGCCTGCAGCCCGGCCACACTCATGGAACCGCGGTGCAGCACCGTCACCAGGTACGTGAAGACAGCAGTGGCCCAAACCGCCCAGGCACGCCGTCCGCCCAGGGGGAAGAGGAGTTCGGTCACCGAATGCCCCGCAGATCCGCCGCGGCGGAATCGATGTGGGCGACGACCAGCTCGCGGAACCGCTTCACGCTGTTGCCGCCGAGCGCGTCGATCATCTCCTGGTGGTCCGCGATCGACCTGTCCATCCGGGCCGGCTGCACCTCGATACCGGGCACACCCATCCGCACCTGGCGGTCGCGCAGACTGTTGTAGAGCTTGGCGAGAATCTCGTTGCCGGCGGCACCGACAATCGCCTCGTGGAAGGCGCGGTCGGCCTCCAGGAAGCTCTTCGCGTCATTGGCCTTGCGATGCGCGCGCATCTCGTCAACGCGCTGCGACAGGCTCTCGATCAGC
Source organism: Kribbella yunnanensis (assembly GCF_039529655.1). Lineage (NCBI taxonomy): Bacteria > Bacillati > Actinomycetota > Actinomycetes > Propionibacteriales > Kribbellaceae > Kribbella > Kribbella yunnanensis. The sequence continues at coordinate 119,779 of NZ_BAAANF010000025.1, forward strand.
TGCTTGCGCCGCGGCCAGACCTTGGCGGCCGCGTGCGACTCGATCAGCTCGCGAGCCTCGAGGACGTCGTTGATCTCCTGCGGCAGCACTGGCAGCACCAGCGCGCCCTTCTTCGGGTACAGCTTGACCAGGCCGGACTCCTCCAGCCGCAGCAATGCCTCCCGGACCGGAGTGCGCGAGACGCCGACCGCGGTGGCCAGCTCGCCCTCCGTCAGCAGCTCCCCGCCGGGGTAGACCCGGTCCAGGATCGCTGCCTTCACATACGCGTACACCCGCTCAGCGGCCGGGATCTTCTCCACTCCCGGCGCTGCCTCGACGACCACCCGAGCGATCTCGGCGGTTTCTTCCCCCAGCTCGAACTGCACAACCTCACCCTAAAACGCACTTGGTATCTCTGTTGTATCTATCCTACACCCACAGGCAATCCACTGGCTGTCCCCAACTTCTCCACGAGTTATCCACAGGGTGATCCACATGATGTGGGTAACTGAGCGTGAACTGCCGAACTATCGGTAGTGACAAACGCAGGGTTTCCCCTGTCTTGTGGACAAACCAGACCACTCACCGACGATGAGATTTAGAGTCACGAGTGATCGAGCCTGGTCCCGTCCGATCCAGGCCCCGCCCTTCTGGAGGCAGCGTGTCCCCTCTGTCCCGCCCGCGCCGGTTGTCCGCCGGCCTGGCCGCCACCGCCCTGGCGTTGACCGCGCTCGGCGCCACCGCCGCGAGCGCCGTACCGGCTCCGCTCGCAGCCGCCGCCGAGGCCGGCCCGCTGATGAACTACGTGGTGAACACCAAGCCCTCCCCCGGTCACATCCGGAAGGTGGAGAATGCGGTCAAGGCCGCCGGTGGCACCGTCCTGGTCTCGTACCGGCAGCTCGGCGTCGTGGTCGCGCAGTCGACCAACCCGGACTTCAAGACCGCGCTCAAGTCCGGCCGTGACGGCCGAGAGGTCCAGTCCGTCGGCGCCACCCGTACGGCGGCAGTGACCGACGGGACCGCGGCTGCGGCGGCACCGGCTGCGGCCGGGGCGGCGTCCGAGCGCGCGATTGTGGGCGCCCCGGTCGCCGACCCGCGCGAGAACGAGCAGTGGGACCTGACCCAGATCAAGGCTGACCAGGCCCACGCGATCACCGACGGTTCCCGCAGCGTCCTGGTCGGCATCAACGACAGCGGCGTGGACGACACCCACCCCGACCTCGCGCCGAACTTCGACGCGAAGAACTCGGTCAGCTGCGTCAACAACGGCGTACCGGACACCACTGCAGGTGCCTGGCGCCAGACCACCAGCTCGCACGGGACGCACGTGGCCGGCACGGTGGCTGCAGCGCGCAACGGCGTCGGCATCGTCGGCGTGGCGCCCGGCGTACGGATCGCGTCGGTGAAGGTTGTGAACGACGCCGGCTACATCTACCCGGAGTACGCGATCTGCGGCTTCGTCTGGTCGGCCGAGCACCACATGGACGTCACGAACCACAGCTACTTCATCGACCCGTACATGTTCTGGTGCAAGGACAACGGCGACCAGGGCGCGGTCCAGGAAGCAGTACGACGGGCCGTCGCGTACTCGACCGGTCGCGGCGTGCTCGCGGTCGCGGCCTCCGGGAACTCGAACTACGACCTGGCCAACAAGACCGTCGACAACAGCAGCCCGAACGACTCGACCGCCGTACCGCGGACGATCGACAACAACTGCCTGGACATGCCGACCGAGCTGCCGCACGTGATCACGGTGGCCTCGACCGACAAGGGCGGCGCCAAGAGCTCCTTCTCGAACTTCGGCCTGAACAAGATCGACGTCGCGGCTCCTGGCCGCTCGATCCTGTCCACCGTGCCCGGCGGCGGCTACCAGACGATGAGCGGTACGTCGATGGCCTCGCCGCACGTGGCCGGCGTTGCCGCGCTGATGAAGTCGGCGCACCCGTGGTGGGGCCCGCTGCAGCTGGAGGCCGCACTGCGCAAGCAGGCCGACGACACCGCCTGCCCGACCACCCCGGACGCCCGCTGCACCGGCACCACGGCGAACAACGCCTTCTTCGGTGAAGGCAACGTGGACGCACTGGACGCGGTCAAGCGCGGCTACTAACCCCCTGATCGGAGTGGGGGTCTCCCGCCCGGGACCCCCACTCGCTTCTCATTCCAGACTGATCAGCACGATGCCGGCGACGACCACCGCGGCCGCGATCGCCCGCCGCGGCCCGAAGCGCTCGCCGAAGAACACCGCGCCGATGACCGCCCCGAAGATGATGCTGGTCTCGCGCAGCGCAGCGACCGCAGCCAGCGTGCCCCGGGTCTGCGCCCACAGCACCAGCCCGTAGGCCACCATCGACACCAGACTGCCGCCCAGCGCGGACAGTACGGCTCCACGCGGCAGACGCAGTACAGACGGTCCTCGCCAGGCGATCACCAGCAGTGGCATGGCGAACCCCTGCAGCATGAAGACCCAGCCCATGTAGGTCAGCACGGGCATCTGACGCACCGCGAGCCCGTCCACCACCGTGTACGCCGCGATGGTCAGACCGGTCCCCATTGCCGCGGCTAGAGCGGGCACTTGCCGCCGCCCGGGCCGTCCGATGAACACCAGCCCGATCAGCCCGGCCGACACCAGCAGTACGCCGACCAGTACGCCGGGGGCCAGCGTCTGCTGCAGCACCACGACAGACACCACTGCCACGACCCAAGGCGACGTACCGCGGGCCAACGGGTACATCTGGCTGAACTGCCCCAGCTCGTACGACGCCAGCAGCCCACCCAGGTACGCCAGGTGCAGGACGGCCGAGGCGGCGATGTAGCCCCAGGTGTCAGCCGGCGGCAACCCCTGCACCAGCACGAGCACCAGCCCGATGACACCCGCCGCCAGCTCGAACAACGCCAGCCCAGCCACCCGATCCACGGCCCCATGCGCCATCGCATTCCACGTCGCATGCAAGACCGCAGCAGCCAGGACCACCACCAGAACCAGCACGGCTCCACCCTCTCATAGCGCGGTGATTGGTCCGGACCTATCCAGTTCGCGAGCAGCTTCCAGGCGAACCCGGATGTCGTCGAGCGTCGCGTGGCCGGCCTTCCAGACTCCAGCCCGCCAGATCGCCGACCCGATCGCACGGTGCCGAACCATCGTCGGCAGCGCCGCCTCCTCATCCGCCGACAGGATGGTGAACGCGGCATACCCGCGCCGGAAAGCCGTCAGCTGCTCAGGAGTGGAGTGGGCGAATCCGGTCACCAGGTCGGCGAACCGCAGGTCGAGTCCCGCGATCTCGAAGTCCAGTACGGCGCTCACACGGCCGTCGGCGATCAGCAGATTGCTGAGGCCGAAGTCGCCATGGACGATCTGAACCGGGAGGCGTTGCCGCAACTCCTGCATGGCCAGGTCGATCTCAGGCGCACGCTTCGCGAGCCACTCACTCGCGGCACCCGGCAGCTCACGCCGCAGTACTGCGTACACCTCGGTGAGCTCCGGGCGGATCGTGTCCAATGGTCGCCGCCAGTCCGATGGGGCGAGCTCCAGCGGCAATTCCGCCAGTGCGGCACACAGCTCGCCCGCAGCCCGTCCTGCCAGCTCCAGCTCGCGTTCCGAACGTGCCGGGTGCGCACCGGGCAGCTGACGGCTGAGGGTCGCCAGACCGACCGGCGTCACGACCGCAGTCGTCCCATCCGTCGCTGGAATCGGAGCCGGTACGTCGAAGGACAGTCCGCACCGGGTGAGCTCCGCCAGCAAGCGATGCTCGGCGTCCACCTTGCTCGGATCGGCATGGTGCTGCACTCGAAGGACATAGCCGTCGGCTCCGAAGCGCAGTAGCCGCACCCAGTTGTTCGTCCCATTCGACGGTGCCGCGATCTCACTCGGCGTACCGAGACCCCATTTCCTCAGCAGTGCTTGCAGATCGACGGCCACGCCGCCGAGTCTCTCCGACAACCACGGCCCTCAGCCAACGATTTCTCAGCTGCAGGTCAGAAGCCTCAGCCACCGTCGCCACCACCGCCACCGTCATAACCGCCACCGTCGTACCCACCGCCGAATCCGCCACCGTCGTGACCACCACCGTGCCACCCCCCACCCCAGGCGCCGCCGGGATCGACCTGGGTGTCGAACGAACCCAGCGCGAAGTAGCTGGCGCCGGCACCGGCTGCGAAGTACCCCTGCCCGTACGGCGCGACCGCCGCACCGGCCTCCCAATAGGGAACTCGCCGCTGGCCGAGTACGACGTACCGGACCTCGGGCTCGTCGCCTGCCTTCAACCGGGCCGCATCCTGCGCACACGCCGGCACTGTGCGCGTGCCACGCCTCGGCTGGTTCCACACCACATCGGTGGTGGACGGTCCGTGCTGTGGATTGAAGAAACACGGCACCCGCCGCTCCGGAACGGGCTCACCCGCGACTCGCGCGCGGACACACACGATGGCGTACCGCCCGGTGGCCAACGCATCGGTCACTGCACTGATGCCATCAGCCCGCTTGACCCCACCCACCGCACGCTGCGCAGCCTCATAAGCATCCAGCCCGCGCTGGTAGTCAAGCCGAGTCTCCGCATCAAGCTCCCGGCCCTCCACCACCGCGCCCAGCCTCGTGAGCTCCTCACCGAGCAGCGTCACGTCCTCGTCCGCCAGCTTCTTCACCTGCTCCAGCTCGGCAGCGTCTCCCTGCCGGGCGGCCCGCCGGTCCCACAGGTAGCGGCCGGCGACGGCCAGTCCGCCCCCACCCAGCAAAGCCAGCAACCAGGTCATAAGGCCGAGGATACGATTCCTCGGCCTCATGACACAGCAACTCAGGTGCAGGTGATTTCGGGCGTCAGCCAGTCGGCGTGGTCGTAGTTCTGATCGCCCGCAATGTCCATCCGGAGCTCGAGCATGGTGACACCGGTGAGGTTGGCCGTCAGCTGGGTGATGCCACTGGTGCCGACTGCATCGCCCTGCGCGAGGCGGGTGCTGTCGCCCCAGACTTCGAAGTGCACCTGGCCGCGATCGCCGACCTCGTCGTCGATACCGATCCCGGTCGTGAGCGTCGTACAGCGCTTGGCGAGGTGGAAGGTGACCGAACTGTTGGCGTGGCCGCCCAGACCGGACCCGTAGACGATGCCGGCCACGGTGAGCGGGCGACCGTCACCCGCGGCCTGCTCGCCGACGCTGCGGTTGCGCTCCATCGGTCCCCAGCTGTTGGTCATCGACACCCACGGGCGGTCACCCAACCGGGACTTGCCCGCAGGCGGCGGCGCACCGAGGCAGGCGATCTCCGGCGTCACCCAGTCGGCGTGGTCGAAGTCAGGCGTGTCCTTCGGGTCCACCCGCAACTCCAGCACCTGTACGCCGGTGAGGTCAGCGCTGAGCGTCACTGCGCCGCCCGCCCCGGTTGCGTCGGCCTGGGCACGGCGGGTGCCGTCACCCCAGACCTCGAACCGTACGTCGCCCCTGTCGCCGACCTCGTCGTCGATACCGGCCTTCACGGTCAGCTGGGTGCACTGCGCGTCCAGGAAGTAGCCGACCCGGGCCGGCGAGTGTGTACCCAGGCCCTTCGGGTAGACCGTGCCGGCGATGGTCAGCGGCTTGCCGTCACCGGCCGGCTGCTCGCCGACACTCGTGTTGGTCTCGACAGGTCCCCAGCCGTTGTCAGCAAAGGCCCATGGCTGGTCGGACAGCGTCGTACGGCCGAGAGGTGGCGGATCGGCCACTGTGAAGCGACCTGCGCCCGTACCGGTCTGGGAGGTCCCGTTCCATGACCAGCTGGCACTTGTGGTCAGGGCGACCGCTCCAAGGGCGGACTGGTTCGTCGTGAGGTGCCAGGTCACTGAGCCGGCCTGTCCGGCTCCCACCGTGCCCACCTGGGTCGAACCCTCCGGAGTGGCTGCCCACGTGGCCGGAACGCTCAGGGAGAGCTGGGCACCGGTCACTGCGGTCGGTCCGTCGTTGTACAGCTTCGTCTGCACATCGGCCCGTCCGGCAGCCGAGGTGACGTACGGCTTCACCGGCACAGCCTCCGGCACCACCATCGGAGCAACGTCGGCCCCGGCCCCCGGAGTCACCCGGAACATCGCCGCATCATGTGCACCGACCGCCGCACGCACAGTCCCCGCAGACGCCCGTACGGCGTTGCTCCACAGCTCTTTCACCGTGTACGCCGATGATGCGGGGAGCCCGAGCGCGGATGCCGTCGTACTGATCGTTGCGGCGTTGGGCGAGCGGTTGAGCAGGACGACCGCGGCTGAGCCGTCGGAGAGCTTCTTCGACCACACCTCGATGTCACCGTCGTCCCGAAGCTTGGCGCCTTGTCGGCCGGCCCAGTCCTGGTTGACCGCGACCACGTCGGGATCGGTGAGCAGGTCGCGCGTCGACGCAGGCATCGAGCGCAGGTCGTTGCCGGCGATGAGCGGTGAGTTGATGATCGACCAGAGGCTCATGTGCGCCCGGCTCTCGGCGTACGTGAGACCGCTGTTGCCCACCTCGAGCATGTCGGGGTCGTTCCAGGCGTTCGGGCCGGAGTACTGCTCAAGCCCGACCTGTTGGTCGAGCAGCGACATCACACTGGACCAGTTGTTGGCGATGTCGCCCGTGGTGCGCCACATGTGACCGCCCGCGCCGGCGGCCCAGAGCCATGGCTGGTTCTGACCCCATTCGCAGATGCTGTAGAGGATCGGGCGCCCGGTGGCCTGCAGTGCGTCGGCCATGGTCTTGTACCGCGTCGTGGCCGGGATGCCATTCTGCTGACCGCAGTTGTCGTACTTGAGCAGGTCAACACCCCAACTCGCCCAGGACTGCGCGTCGACGGTCTCGTGCCCGAGGCTGGCCGGTAGGCCTTGGCAGGTGTGCGAACCAGCGGACGAGTAGATGCCGAGCTTGAGACCACGCGCGTGCACATAGTCGGCAATCGCCTTGATCCCGCTCGGGAAGCGCGTCGGGTCAGCCTGCAGGCGACCGCTGCCGTCACGCTGCGGCGCCATCCAGCAGTCGTCGATATTCACGTACTTGTACCCAGCCGCCGCCATCCCCGACGACACCATCGCATCAGCGGTATCGCGGATCAGCGCCTCGTTGATGTCACAGCCGAACGTGTTCCAGCTGTTCCACCCCATTGGTGGCGTGGGCGCAAGATCCGGCTTCGCCTGTGGCGCGGCCTGCGCAGTCGCCGGCACGACGACAGCACACAAGACCAAGCTCAGAACGGAAGCGAGCAGACATCGGCGCATGGCGGACTCCATCCGTGGGTGGGGCGGCACTCACTGCGAGGGAAGCTACACGCGACGTCACCTCCCCGACAAGACATGAAGCCCCACAAACCAACACATTCCGCCAGGCTCGAATGGTCTACCGCCCACCCCCTCCCCCTCACCCCCCAAAGGTGGGTCGCCTTCTCTTTGTGCACGAGATCCCACTTTGTGCACCCATCAACCATTTTCGTGAGCTCGAAGTGGTTGGTGGGTTCCCAAAGATGAAGTTGGTGCACAAAGAACAGCGGACGTGTTGGGGAACGGGGGGCGGCTCTTTGGGGGCGTTGTGTGGACGCGGACGTGCGATCGGCGCGATCGCACGGGGCGATCGCGCCGAAGGTGTCGACGATGGAGTTGCCGGAGGGGGTGTCCGTTAGAACATCAGGGCTCGGGCGGGGTCTTCGAGGATGCTGGCTACGTCGGCGAGGAAGGTGGAACCCTTTTCGCCGTCGATGAGGCGGTGGTCGAAGGACAGCGCCAGGGTGGTGATCCAGCGGGGGACGATCTCGTCGTTGACGACCCAGGGCATCTTGCGAACCGCACCGAAGGCGAGGATCGCGGCTTCGCCGGGGTTGATGATCGGGGTCCCCGCGTCGACACCGAAGACGCCGACGTTGGTGATCGTGAACGAACCGCCGGCCTGGTCAGCCGGTGAGGTCTTGCCTTCGCGGGCCGTGGCGACGAGCTCACCCAGGGCCGCGCAGAGCTCCGGCAGAGTGAGCGTGTCGGCGTTCTTGATGTTCGGGACGATCAGTCCGCGCGGGGTGGCCGCGGCGATGCCGAGGTTGACTGCACCCTTGTAGACGATCTCCTGAGCCTGCTCGTCCCACGCCGCGTTGATGATCGGCGTCCGCCGCGCAGCCAACGTGACCGCCTTCGCCACAATCAGCAACGGCGAGACCCGAAGGTCGCGGAACGCCTTGTCACCCTTGAGCCGCTCAACCAACTCCATCGTGGCGCTGACGTCAACGGTGATCCACTCAGTCACATGCGGCGCACTGAAAGCACTGGCCACCATCGCCTGCGCCATCACCTTCTGCACACCCTTGACCGGCACCCGAGTGTCCCCACGCCCACTAACCACAGGAGCAGCCTCGTACGCCGGCGCTGCCGGAGCAGCCACGTGGTTCTCCACGTCGGTGCGGGTGACGATTCCACCAGGTCCGGTAGCCGTCACCGTGCCAAGGTCGATCCCCAAGTCCTTGGCGAGCTTCCGCACCGGCGGCTTGGCCAGCACATGCGCCCCCACCCCGTTGCCCACGGCAACTGGTGATGTCGAGGAGGGGACGGCCGCACCAAGCCCCGCAACCTGGGCCGAGCTCGCAGCCTGGGCTGAGCCCGCAGCCTGTGCCGGTCCGGCGGAGGGGGTGGTCGGCGCTGGCGCCGCGGTCGAAGCCTGGGCGGCCGCGTAGGCCGGGGCCGTGGCAGGCGTCGGCTGGGCCGGAGGTGTGGCTGCTACGGGAGCGGCAGGAGCCGGCGCCGAGCCGGCGGATGCCGCGGCGGCACCGCCCTTGCGGGGGCGGCGTTTGGCTTCGGTGGTTCGGGGGCCGTAGCCGACCAGTACGGCGGTGCGGCCGCCGTCGGTGGGTTCGTCGGCGACCGGTTCGTCGGGGGCATCCGTCAGTACGGCGATGATCGGCGTACCGACGTCGACCGTTTCGCCTTCGGGGACCAGGAGTTCGTGGACGGTGCCGGCGAAGGGGACGGGGAGTTCTACGAGGGACTTGGCGGTTTCGATCTCGACGATGGTGTCGTTGAGTTTGACCGTGTCGCCGACCTTGACCTTCCAGCTGACGATCTCGGCCTCGACGAGGCCTTCGCCGACGTCGGGGAGGTTGAAGCGTTGGATGGCCATCAGTACCCCATCACCCGGTCGATACCGTCCAGGACCCGGTCCAGGTCGGGGAGGTACTCCTCCTCCATCCGCGACGGCGGGTAGGGGGTGTCGTACCCGGTGACACGCAGGACCGGCGCCTCGAGGTGGTAGAAGCACTCCTCGGTCACCCGCGCGGCGATCTCCGAACCAGGCCCGAAGGACAGCGTGGCCTCGTGCACCACGACCGCGCGCCGGGTCTTCTTCACCGAGGCGAAGATGGTCTCCAGGTCGAACGGCGAGATCGAACGCAGGTCCACGACCTCCAGGTTGCGCCCGTCCTCGGCCGCGGCTTCGGCGGCCTGCAGGCAGGTCTTCACCATCGGGCCGTAGCAGAACAGCGTGGCGTCAGTACCTTCGCGAGCCACCTTCGCCTTGTGCAGCGGCAACGCCGGCGGGACGGACTCGTCCAGCTCGGCCTTCTCGTGGTAGCGGCGCTTCGGCTCGAAGAAGACGACCGGGTCGTCGGAGGCGATCGCCTGCTGGATCATCCAGTACGCGTCGACCGGGTCGCCGCAGGTCACCACCTTGAGGCCGTTGACGTGCGCGAACAGCGTCTCCGGCGACTCCGAGTGGTGCTCGACCGCGCCGATGCCACCGCCGTACGGGATCCGGATCACGACGGGCATCTTGATCTTGCCCATCGACCGGTAGTGCATCTTCGCGACCTGGTTGATGATCTGGTCGTACGCCGGGAAGACGAACCCGTCGAACTGGATCTCGCAGACCGGCCGGTACCCGCGCAGGGCGAGCCCGACGGCGGTCCCGATGATCCCGGACTCGGCCAGCGGGGTGTCGATCACCCGGTCCTCGCCGAAGTCCTTCTGGAGACCTTCGGTAATCCGGAAGACCCCGCCGAGTTTGCCGATGTCCTCACCCATCACGACGACCTTGGGGTCGGCCTCCATCGAGGCCCGCAGCCCGGCGTTGATGGCCTTGCCGAGAGTGATCTTCGCCATCGCTCAGCCCTCGCCTTCGAACGATGCCGCGTAGGCGGCGTACTGGTCGCGCTGCTCCGCGAGCTGCGGCGTCTCCTCGACGTACACGTGCTGGAAGAAGTCGGTCATCGTCGGGTCCGGCAGCGCCAGGCAGCCGGCCCGCAGCTCAGCCGCGACCTTGTCCGCCTCGGCCTCGACCTCCTCGAAGAAGTCGCTGTCCACTCCAGCATGCCGGGTCAGATACGCGTGCACCCGCTCGATCGGGTCCTTGAGCTTCCAGTGCTCGAGATCCTCGGACAGCCGGTACTTCGTTGGGTCGTCGGAGGTGGTGTGCGCACCCATCCGGTAGGTGTAGGCCTCGATCAGTGTCGGGCCACTGCCCTCACGGGCGCGCTTCAGCGCTTGCTGAGTGACGGCGTACGTCGCAAGAACGTCGTTGCCGTCGACGCGGATACCGGGGAAACCGAAGCCGGCCGCGCGCTGGTACAGCGGGATCCGGGTCTGCCGGTCGATCGGCTCCGAGATGGCCCACTGGTTGTTCTGGCAGAAGAAGACGACCGGGGCGTTGAAGACGGAGGCGTAGATGAAGGCCTCGTTCACGTCGCCCTGGCTGCTGGCGCCGTCGCCGAAGTACGCGATCGTCGCCTCGCCGTTGTCAGCGTCGCCGACGGCGTGGTCGCGCTGCTGACCCATCGCATACCCGGTCGCGTGCAGCGTCTGGGCGCCGATGACGATCGTGTACAGCGCGAAGTTGTTGTCCTTCGGGTCCCAGGCGCCCTGGTCGACACCGCGGAACAGGCCGAGCAGGTTCAGCGGGTTGACGCCCTGGCAGAAGGCCACGCCGTGCTCGCGGTAGGTCGGGAAGACCATGTCCTTCTTGTTCAGCGCGCGCCCGGAGCCGATCTGCGCGGCCTCCTGGCCGAGCAGCGACGCCCACAGGCCGAGCTCACCCTGACGCTGCAGGGCGGTCGCCTCGGAGTCGATCCGGCGGACCAGGGTCATGTCCCGGTAGAAACCCTTGATGACGTCGTCGCCGAGGTCGAAGGAGTAGTCCGGGTTCTCGACGCGCTCACCTTCGGGCGTCAGGAGCTGGACGAACTCGACCTCTTCGGGAGGCTGGGATGGGCTGACCGGCACCTCGACGGGTGCGAACACTTCCGGGGGAGTCCCCGGCACCGACTCACTCACATGCACTCCTCGGGTTCGAGCGCGGGATCGCCGCGACCGCAACGTTGCACGGGCCCGGCCGTTGTGCCGGATGAGGCTTCGCAGGCAGGACCACATGGATCCAGGGGTTGATGCACACCACTTGCGGCACACCGTACCGAGCAGTTGCCTGATCCGCTAACAGTCTGGACGCTCGCGGGTACGGCGGTACCGAAATCGGTCTCGACACGAGACACCAGTCCACCCACTGGTCAGGTTTTTCGCCTCCACCGCCCGCCGCCGAGCGGGAACTCGAGCGATGTGACATGCGCCACCCCACCATTTGCCCCTGGCAGGAAAACCCTTGCACCCCACCCCGGGAGGCCATAGCGTAAGCATCATCATGCAATGACACTCCTGACGGCCGCCGGCTGCCTCGGGATGGCGAACTCAGGAGGCTCGGATGGCCGCTCCCGCCCAGGCTGCACCAGTCGTCGGTACCGGCCGGACCGCGTCCGCCGCGATGATCTGGTCCGCGCTCGCGGTCGTGTACGTCGTCTGGGGCTCCACCTACCTGGCCATCCGGGTGGTCGTGGAGGCCGAGATCCCGCCGATGCTCGGGATGGCGAGCCGGTTCCTGATCGCGGGTGCCCTGCTGGCCGCCGTACTGGCTCTGAAGTCCGGCTGGCAGCGACTGCGGATCACCCGCCGCGAGGCGCTCGGCGCCGCCACGGTCGGCCTGCTGCTACTTGCCTTCGGCAACGGTGCGGTCGCGGTCGCGGAGCAAACGGTGCCGTCCGGGCTGGCCGCACTCCTGGTGGCCGCGACCCCGCTGTGGCTGATGGCCCTGCGGGTCGGCGGTGGCGAACGCCCGCGCGCGCTGACCTGGCTCGGCGTACTGATCGGGTTCGGCGGCGTCGCGGTACTGGCTCTGTCCGGCGGCGACACCAGCGCGAAGCCGTTCTCGATCGCACTGATCATCTTCGGCACGATCTCCTGGGCGACCGGATCGCGCTTCTCGCCGCGCCTCGGCCTGCCGCGCGACCCGCTGGTGACTGCTCTCTACGAGATGCTCTTCGGCGGTACGGCGATGGTCCTGCTCGGCGTGATCCGCGGCGAGCCCGGGCGGTTGCACCTCGACCGGATCCACGGCAGCGGCTGGTTCGCGCTCGGCTACCTGATCCTGTTCGGATCACTCCTGGCCTACTCGGCCTATTCCTATCTACTGGCGAACGCGCCGATCTCGCTGATCAGTACTTACGCGTACGTGAACCCGGCGGTCGCCGTACTGCTCGGGTGGTTGATCCTGAGCGAACCGCTGACCTGGCAGATCGTCGCCGGCGGCGCGGTGATCATCTCCGGGGTCGCCCTGGTGGTGTCGGCGGAACGGAAAAACCCGGGCCCCTAGGGGACCCGGGTCTCCCACCGCTGCCGATGCGCGCGGCAGCGGGCATGAGTTGCCAGGCGGCGCGCCCTGCCCCGAAAAAACACGGCGCGAAACCCCGGCAATAGTTCCGACGATTTCCGGATTCATCGTGGTATCGCCTGTTTCGACGGCCACCGAGCCCATCGACGACAATCTTCCGAATCACCGGACTTTTCCGTCACCCGCGCTGACTCAACGACGGACCCATCGACCGGTTACGGCCCACCCCGACACAACTTTCCGGCAGTTTGTATGCCGCGTCAGGCATCTCATTACAGCTGGATTATGACTCGAATAGCTGACAAAAAAGTTTGTAACCGGCCTTGCCAGGTGTCGTTACCACTAAGACGATCCCGTCAAACCCGAAAGGAAACCTGGCACAATGCAGGTAACTCGTAAGATCGCCGCTGCCGCGGCTGTGGCGACTGTCGCCACCCTCGGCCTGGCCACCGTCGTGAGCGCCAACGTTCTCGACGACACCCAGAAGAAGGCTGAGGTCGGCGGTCTGGCCGACGCGGCGTCGGTCGCCTCGAAGGGCTACGGCCACGGTGGCGGCAAGCAGTGGTACTGGATCACCAAGGGCGGCGGCCTGGTTGGCGTCGACGGCAACCGCGTCGGCCCGTTCCAGGCGTGCCACAACCAGGCGTCCGGCACCGGCATCGGCGGCGCCGTGAGCGTTCAGGATATCATCGGCATCGTGGGCCTGGGCAACGACCGCAACTCGGTCACCGCCGTCAAGACCTGCGAGCAGGGCACCAAGCAGGACAACAGCAAGTGGTACCGCGTCGGCAACGACGACCTGGTCTCGGTGAGCGACAACCGCGTCGGCCCGTTCCAGGCCTGCCACAACGACATCGCCGGATCGGGCATCGGCGCGGCTGTGCCGATCAACACGATCGCCGGTGTCCTGGGTCTGGACAACGACGACAACGCCATCGACTCGCTGAAGACCTGCGAGCAGGCCACGTCGCAGAACAACTGACCTTCTCCCTGGTCAGTGATGCAGGACCCGAAAGAGCCACCTCGGTGGGGTGACTGATTCGGAAGCACTACCGGCGGCGCCGGGAGAAAGCCTCACTCCTCCCGGCGCCGCACTCATTCCGGCCCTCGTCCCAGCGCGGGCCGGACTTTTTTATGCCTTTTTCCAGGCGCAGGCGACCTCGAGGAACAGATCGTTCGCCTCGCGCTCACCGATGCTGACGCGCACGCCATCTCCGGGGAACGGGCGGATCGACACTCCCACGGCCTGCACCGCGGCGGTGAACTCCACGGTGGCCTCGCCCAGGTCCAGCCAGACGAAGTTCGTCTGGGTGTCCGGCACCCGCCAGCCCGACGCCTGCAGTGTTTCGACGACCCGGGTCCGCTCGGTCACCAGGTCCTCGACGCGGGCGAGCAGCTCGTCCTCGGCCCGCAACGAAGCGATCGCCGCAGCCTGCGCGACGAAGCTGACCCCGAACGGCAGCGCGCACTTGCGGATCGCGCCGACCACGGGTGGGTGGCCGACCGCGTACCCGACCCGGAAGCCGGCCAGGCCGTAGGCCTTCGAGAACGTCCGCAGTACGACGACGTTCGGGTGGTCGCGGTAGACCTCGACCCCGTCGACGACCTCCGGGTCGCGGACGAACTCGCGGTACGCCTCGTCGAGCACGATCAGCACGTTGGACGGGACTGCCTCGACAAAGGCGAGCAGTTCGTCGCGGTGAACCACGGGGCCGGTCGGGTTGTTCGGCGTACAGACCAGGACGACCTTTGTCCGGTCGGTGATCGCCGCCTCCATGGCCTTGAAGTCGTGCCGGTGGTCCTCGGTCAGCGGGACCTGGACGGACGTGGCGCCGGTCAACTGGACCGCGATCGGGTACGCCTCGAACGATCGCCATGCGTAGACGACCTCGTCACCATGGGTGACCGCGGCCTGGAGCAGGTGGTAGAGCAGCGCCACCGACCCAGTCGCGACCGCGATGTCGTCGGTGGGCACCTCGAGCCGCTCCGACAGCGCCTCCAGCAGGTCGACCGCACCCATATCCGGGTAGCGGTTCATGTGCTGGGCAGCGTCGGTCGCGGCCGCCAGCACGCCTGGCAACGGCGGATACGGGTTCTCGTTGCTCGACAGCTTGTACGACGGCCTGCCGTCTGAGGTCGCGGGCGGACGACCGGGCTTGTAAGCCGCCACGTCGTCCAGGCAACCGCGGAAGCGAACGCCATTGTCCGGAGTCATAGCCGCAGGTTAGTCCTGACACCCCGCTCCGGCCAGACCCTGCCGAGCTGTGTGACGAGCGCCCTGCCGAGCTGTGTTGCGCGCAGAGGAACCGGGCTGCACAATGACTGATTGTCGGACAATCAGTCATTTCTGGAGGGGTCATGGGTCAGTCGCTGGAGTGGGGTCGTCGCTACTTGATGGTCCGCCCGGACCACTTCCGGATCGACTACGTGATCAACCCGTACATGTCGACGCAGGACCAGCCCGACGCCGAGCTCGCGCTGAAGCAGTGGGACGCGTTGCGGCAGGCGATCGTCGACGCCGGCGGCGAGGTCGAGGTGCTGGCCCAGCGGCCGGACTCCCCCGACATGGTCTACGCGATGAACCTCGGGCTGGCGGCCGCGGACGGCCGGGCGATGCTCTCGCACATGCGCTTCGAGCCCCGGCGCAAGGAGTCCCTGACCGCCGCCGACTGGTTCGTCGGCCACGGCTTCGACCTCGGCCGGACCGGCACCGAGGGTGTCGGGCCGCACTTCGAGTCGGGCGACGCGTTCGTCTTCGGTGACAGCCTGGTCGTCGGCTACGGCCCGCGCACCGAGGCCGAGGCGCTCAAGCACCTGGCCACCGAGTGGGACATCCGGGTCCGCGGACTGCGGATCGCGCACGAGGGGATGTACCACCTCGACCTGCCGTTCTGCCCGGTCGACAGCACGCACGCGATGATCTACCCGCCGGCCTTCGACGCCGCGAGCCAGGCCGAACTGGCCGGGATCGTCCCGGACCCGATCGTGCTGACCGACGAGGAGGCCTTCGCCTTCAGCGGTAACTCGCTGGTCGTGAACGAGACGATCATCATGCCGGCCTGCTCACCGCGGCTGCACGAGATCCTCACCGGTCTGGGCCTGCGCGTCGTACTGGTCGACCTGAGCGAGTTCCACAAGGGCGGCGGCTCGGCCCGCTGCATGACGAACCCACTCGACTTCCCGCTGACCGCGATCAGCACCCCGGGCGGCGAGCTCCACCTGCCGCTCTGACCGCTATTTGATCGTGGTGTAGATGATGTCGAGCGCGTCCGGATTCCAGCCGTTCGACGTGATCCAGTAGAGCGCGTTGTCCTTCCCGTCCGCGGTGTACGTCGCGATCCGGATCGACAGCGCCTCCGGGTTCTGCGGGTCGCTCTTCGACGTCGTGTAGTCGACCTTGTACCCGCGGCCGAGGTGCGGCAGCTGCTGGATGATCGGGTAGCGGGCCACGATCCGCCGCTGCCCCTCGTCGAAGTTCCGGCCCGCCTCGGCCTCCAGCTCCCGCTCGGCCTCGGGGTTCTTCCGCGTCCAGTCCCGGCCCTCGGCGCTGTTGGCGTACAGGTACATCTTGAGCTTCATCTCGTCGCCGCTCTCGGCGGTGAAGGTGGTGGAGTACGACTGGAAGCCGCGGCGCTCGCCGACCATCGTGTGCCGGCCGGAGCTGACCTTGATCTCCCCCGATGCGTCGACCTGCCGACCGTCGAGGGTCAGGGTCAGGTCGTTCGGGATCGCGGTGACCTGCATCGTGGCGCCCTTGTCCCGGAAGATCAGGAAGCTGCCGAGCACCACGACGACGACCACGAGCACGACACCGCCGATCAGCATCCGGTGCTGGCCTTCGCTCTCCATCTGGCGTCCCTCCTCAGGACTTCTTGTCCGGACCGGCCGGGGCGACCTTCAACCGGAACACGGTGAACTGCGTGCCCACCTTGTAGAGGTAAGTGGCGTACGGAACGTGGTCGCCGAGCGATCCGGAGGCCGAGTTGTACCCCTTGCCCTCCTCACCCCACGGTCCGGTGTAGAGGTACGTGTGGCCCGGGCCGTTCAGGATGTCGCCCGGCTTCATCCCGCCGGGCGGCTCGCCGTGCCAGAAGTCGTACTTGCCCGACGACCTCATGTAGGTGTTCTGGTCGCCGGTCGACACCTTGGGGAAGCTCTTGTCGGCCCCGCTCATGTGCATGACGGTCGCGACGAACCGGCCGCAGTCGGTGTAGGCACGGTCACCGTTGGGATCGTTGAAGTCCTTCATCGCCTGGACGAACTCCGGCTTGGCGACCTTGGCATCCGCGGCGTTCGACCCCTGGTGGTTGTACTCCGGGCGCTGGTTCGGCCAGGCGAGGTTCTTGGCGACGGCCGCGATGTCGCCGCTGCCCTGGGCGCAGGCGGTGGCCGCCGTGGCGCCCGGATTCGCGCCGGGGCTGGCGCCGGAGAAGGTGGTGAAGACCAGGCGGGCCGCGGTCTTGCGCTCGCGGTAGTTCTGGCTGTTCGGGTCCCCCTCGTGACCGGCGAACCGCTCGTAGTAGTGCCCGAACGCGTACGCCGCATCCTCCGGCGTGGTGGTCTTCTTCAGCTGGTCGCTGGCGGGCTTCTCGTTGGTCTGAAGCTGCTTCAGCAGGAAGTTGAGCTGGTGCTCGAGGGTGCCGATCGTCTCGTACGGGACGCCGTCGCGGCGCGAGGCGCTGATGATCTTGCTGGCCGGCGTCCACTGGACGATGCCCCAGCCGGCCGAACTGCCCTCGGCCTGCTGCGCGGTCGTCTCGGCGCCCTCTTTGGTGTCCTGCAACTGGAGCGGCCGCACGCCGTAGGACTCGACGACCATGTTGCCGACCGCACCGGCGGCCTGCTCCTTGGAGTAGCCGTTGCTGACCAGGAAGTTGAAGGCCTTCTGCTGGTTGTCGGTGCCGATCAGCGGGCCGGAACCACAGCCGCAGCCGCCACCGCCGGCGGGCGGCGGGGTGTCGCCGAACGACTCCTCCTTGGGGTCGGTGTTGACGAGCTTGCCGTCACCCTTCTCGTCGACCCAGAGCTCGAAGTGCAGGTGCTCGCCACTCGCACCCTCCTCCTCCTCACCCGAGCCGGAGGTGCCGATCTGCTGGCCGCGGGCGACCTTGTCGCCGACCTTGACCGGCATGTCGTGGAAGAACTTGTAGTGGAACTCGACGGCCTTCTCGTGCCGGATCCAGATCTCGTTGTCGGCGTTCTTGATGACCTCGCCGGAGTCGACCGCGTAGACCGGGCTCTTCTCGTCGACATCGAAGTCGACGCCCTTGTGGTCGTCGGACCACTCCTCGTCGATCTCCTTCTCGTCGGTCGGCCAGGAGAACGGCTTCACCTCGGCGCCGCTCGGTCCACCGCAGCCGGAGGCCTCGGCGTCCGGCAGGCTCATCAGACTGCCGATGATCAGCGCGATCGCGATGATCAGCGGCAGGAAGAAGACCGTCAGCACGCCACCGAGGATCAGCGGACCCTTGTTGTCCATCCTGCTCTCCTCGGCGCGTCGGGGCGGCAACTGCTCAGCAGATCTTCTCGCAGATCGAGGTCATTGTGTCGTGAGTTATCCACAGGTCGGCCCGGGTACCGTGCCGCACGCGACAACGACGGCCAATTGGAAGAGAATCTTTCTATGTACGAACAGCTGCGGGTGGACCGCTCGACCACCGTGGACCGGGTGGTCGACGCGCTGCGCTCCGCGCTGTTCGCCGGCGACCTCGAACCCGGTACGCCGCTCCGTGAGCAGCCGCTGGCCGAGGCGCTCGGCGTCGCCCGCAGTACCGTCCGCGAGGCGATGACGATGCTGGTCACCGAGGGGCTGGCGATCCGCGAGCCGAACAAGGGTGTCAGCGTCGCGATCCTGCATCCGGCCGCGGTGGCCGACATCTGCAACGCCCGGTTCGTGCTGGAGTCGGCCGGGATCCGGGCCTGGTTCGACGCCGACGAGGACGCCCGGGAGGAGGTCCGGAAGGCGATGCGGACCTTCGCCGCGACCGCCCAGGACGGCGCTGACCCGGAGGCGATGACCGAGACCCACCTGGCCATCCACCGCAGTCTGGTCGCCCTGACCGGCAGTGAGCGACTGATCGCCACCCAGGACTCGATCACCGGCGAGGCCCGGCTCGCCCTGGCCCGGGTGGACGCCCTGCGCCAAGACGCCCGCCAGCAGGTCGCCTCGCACCGCAAGCTGATCCGGCTGCTGGAGCGTGGCGAGCTGGACGAGTGCGTCGAGGAGCTCCGGCGTCACCTGGCCGGCGCCGAGGAGTCCCTCCTCGAAGCAATCGCCACTCCGCCGGCCTAGACCTGGTGCAGTCCGTCGGCACCGACGTCGTACGTCGTACTGCCGACTTTGAGACCGCGGAGCCGTGCTGACGGATCCAGTGCCGCGACCCGCGGGTTTGCGGTGACCGTGCCGTCCAGACTGACCTCAACACCGAAGAGGCCTTCCAGGACGAGTGAGACCCAGGCGCCGGACGAGGAGCACGCCCAGTCGATCAGGTACGGGTCCTGCGGCGGAGCCTTCCGGGCGCCGCCTGCCATCAGCGGTGCGCCCTCCTCGACGAAGTGCGCTTGTCCACAAGGGCCCTGGTTCGCCGACCGCGCCAGACCGGGCAGCCAGTCCAGTACGACGTCGGTGCGGCCGAAGGCGATCAGTGCGCGAGCCGCATCAGCCGGCCAGGCCGGGTAGGCGCCGTTCCACTGGTGATCCGGGCGCAGGCTGAAAGACGCATCCGCGTCGTACGGCGACAGTGCGCGCATCCACGTGGGTGTCTGGAGCTCGCGCTGGAAGAACGCGACCATCTCCGCTTGCTCCGACTCGGAGAGGTCGTCGGCGATCGTCGTACCGATGATGTTGAAGTCGTAGCAGTGTCGGACGGGGACCAGCTCGCCGTCGGGCTGACGTGCCGTCCAGTGGCCGGCGCCCTCGACATACAGCTCCTTGACGTGGCCGGCTAGCTCGTCGGCCTCTTTCAGCAGGTCCTGGTTGCCCGTGATCTCGGCCGCCACCCGCATGCACCAGACGTTGGCCGCGTTGAAGCTGGCCACCTCGTGGACGTAGCTGCTCACGCACTCCAGCAGGTTGTCGATACCGCCGTAGTCGGCCAGGGCGTGCGTCCCACGCAGACCGCGCCACGCGGTCGCCCACTCGACCATGTGATCGGTGACTGCGGGGCTGAGCAAGCTGGAGTCGCCGGTGAAGCGGACGTAGTCGCGGACGAGGCGAGTCATAGCGAAGTCGTTGACCGAGTACCACTGTCCGACGGGACCACCGGTCAGCCACTCGGTACCGAAGTGCTTGTGGATGTCCAGGTCGATCCAGTGCTCGATGTGTCGCCGCATCGGCACCGGGTCGAGGAGCGCGTGCGTAAGCGACGAGAGGCTGTAGTCCCAGATGAACGTGGTCGTCGCCCAGTGCCGCGGCATCAGGGTGTCGTAGGCACGTCCGAGCACACTGGCCGGGTTGTCGCGGCGGAACCAGATCACGCCCAGCACACCCCACCAGTACAGCTTCTGCAGCGCTTCGTTGGTGGTCTCGAGGACGGGGAGCGATCCGCTGAAGCCGTCGCTGTCCGGGTCGAACGCGTCGGACAACGCCACGTCCCACACGCCCTCCGACACCGTGATCACTGCGGGGATATCGGAGACGCAGACCTCGAAGTGGTCCTCCGCCTCGGTCAGGTCCTTCGCCAGCACGTGCACGTAGCCCAGACGTGCAGTGCCGTTGGCGTCCAGGGTGATGGTGGCCTTCAGCATGCTCCTGTCGACCACAGCCGGTACGTCGAGACCCTGCAGGCTCACTGCGGTTCCGGACTCCCCGACACCGAGCAGTCTGCCGTCCACCTCGTGCAGGGTGTTCGGCTCCGACGGCGGCAGGTAGTTCGACCAGCCTCCGGCCGCACCGGTCGCCGTACTGGCCAGGGTGAGTCCCAGCTCGACCTCACGTCCTGGGGCGCCGGTGACCTCCAGTTGTACGACGACTGCCGGGCGACCGGGTGCACAGGCGGTTGTCGTGCGCAGGGTGAGCCCGTCGACGGTGGTGGACCGCACCACGTGGTCAGGGCGCCACACCACTTCGACCGTGCCGCCGTACGAGCGGACCAGTCGACCGTCGACGTACAGCTGGCCGGTGATGCAGTCGCCGTGTGAGTACGGCGGGAAGTTCACACTGCGGATCGCGAACACGTCCAGGTCGACCTGCGCGGTACCGAGGAAGTTCGTCAGCCCAGGCGGGTTGAACATGTCGTCGTACGTATGAGTGAGGACGTCGCTGGCCAAGTCGCGGCTGCGCGGGATGGTCATGAGGGGTCGGCCCAATCGGTGTTCGGGAGCAGGGGGTACCAGTCCGGGCGTGCAGGGTCGCGGTCGTAGGGGTAGTTGCCGAGCTCGCGGTACAGCTCGGCGTACTCGGCGAGCTTGTCGCGGTCGAGGTCGACCCCGAGCCCTGGTCCGTCCGGGACCGCGATCGCGCCGTCGGCGTACGGAAGCTTGCCGCCGGCAATGATGTCGTCACGCAGGTGGTGGTAGTGCGCGTCCGCGGCGAACGACAGGTTCGGTACGACGGCGCCCAGCTGCAGCATCGTCGCCAACTGAATGCCGAGTTCGCCGGAGGAGTGAACGGCGACGCCGAGCTGGAAGGTCTCGCAGACGCCGGCCGCCTTCACACACGCGCGGATCCCGCCCCAGAACGTGGTGTCCAGCAGGATGACGTCGACCGCCGGGTCTCGGACGTTGGCGGCCAGTTGTTCGAAGTTCACCACAACCGTGTTGGTAGCAAGGGGAATTCGTGTGTTCTCGCGGACCCGGCGCATCCCGTTCAGCCCCCAGGTGGGGTCTTCGAGATAGTCGTTGTCGAGGTCCTCGATCCCGTGCGCGAACCGGATCGCCTCCTCGACCCCGAACGCGCCGTTCGGGTCGAAACGCACGCGGTGCCCTGGGAAGGCCTCAGCCAGCGCCCGGAAGCAGTCCCGCTCGTAGTCCGGCGGAAAGACACCACCCTTGAGCTTGTGCACGCTGAACCCGTGCTGATCAACCAGCTCACGCGCATGCGCCACCAGTTGGTCGGCAGTCCGGATCTCACCCGTACCGTCCTCATTCGGATGCCGGAAGAACAGGTAGCTCGCAAACGGCACCCGGTCGCGCACTTTGCCACCCAGCAGCTCATGCACCGGTACGCCGAGCGCCCGCCCCTGCAGGTCGAGACACGCAAACTCAATAGCCGCCAGCAACTGGGTGCGGTTGTTGTAGAGACTCGCAGTCGGGTTGGCGATCATCCACCGCAGTGCCTCCGTCCGTGCGGGGTCATGCCCAACCAGATACGGCTTCAGCCCAGCAATAGCGTCCTCAGCACTCTGTCCGCCACCACCCAGCTCACCCAGCCCAATCAGCCCGTTGTCAGCCTCAACCTCAACCACCGTGCGGACAAACCGCCCCCAGTGCGCCCCATTGCTATGCCTGAGCGGTGCCTCCAACGGCACAGTCACCGTGGTAGCCCGGATATCGACGATCTTCACGGCAACACCACAGGAATCTGAGCAGTAAGCCCACCATCAACCTTCACATCAGCCCCCGTCACAAACGAGGCCGCCGGCGAACTCAGAAAGTGAATGACCTCAGCCACCTCACTCGCCTCAGCCACCCGCCCCAACGGATGCGACCGCCCCCACTCCTCCACCGAAGCCCCGAACAACTCCGCCGAACTCCGCAACATCGGCGTATCCACCGACCCCGGACAAACAGCGTTAACCCGAATCCCGTCCGCCGCATGGTCAACCGCCATAGCCCGCACCAAACTCAGCAACGCCCCCTTCCCCATCGAGTAAGCAGCCACCCCCTGCTGAGCCGCATAAGCCTGCACAGAAGCAACCACCACCACACTCCCGCCCCGAGGCAACAAAGGCACAAACGCCTGACACGCAAAGAACACCCCGCCCACGTTCACCCCCATCACCTCGTCATACACATCGCCCGGCGTATCAACCACCGTCCCGTACCGCTGCACCCCCGCCGCACAAACCAGCACATCCACCCCACCGACCTGTTCTGCAGCTCCTGCTAAGGCAGCACGATCAGCCACGTCAACGACCATCCCGCGCACAGAAGAAGGGAGAGTCGCCAGAGCGGCAGCATCACGGTCGAGAGCAACGACAGAGTCCCCAGCAGCAAGAAAACGCTCGACGGCGGCTCGGCCGATTCCGGCGGCACCACCGGTGACGACAACGGTGCGAGACATGGAGGTCCTTTCAGAACTGGCCGAGTGCCAGTCCGCGCGAGAAGAAACGTTGGGCGGCCAGGAACAGCACGACCGTGGGCAGCGACACCAGCAGCCCGCCGGCCAGGACAGTCGGCAACGCAGCACCGCCGTACGTCGACTGCAGCCCAGTCAGCGCCGGCATGATCGGTCGCACGGACTCGGACTGGCTCAGCGTCAACCCCAGCAGCAGGTCGTTCCAGACAAACGTCGCCTGCAGGATGAAGATCGCGGCCAGCGCGGACCCGGCCATCGGCAGGTAGATGCTCCGAAAGATCCGGAACAACCCACCACCGTCAACGACAGCAGCCTCGAAGACGCTCCGCGCGATCCCGGTGAAGAAGTTCCGCATCACGAACGCCGAGAACGGCACACTGATCGCCGTGTACACGATGATCATCCCGACCCGCGTGTCGTACAGACCCGACGACGCATACCCGGAGAACAGCGGCATCAGCACCATCTGCAACGGAAAGATCGTCCCGCCGAAGATGAACACGAACCACAAGAACCCACGCCGCAACCGCAGTACGACGATCGCGTACCCGGCCGCCGCGCCGATCAA
Organism: Kribbella yunnanensis; assembly: GCF_039529655.1. Classification (NCBI taxonomy): domain Bacteria; kingdom Bacillati; phylum Actinomycetota; class Actinomycetes; order Propionibacteriales; family Kribbellaceae; genus Kribbella; species Kribbella yunnanensis. The sequence goes on from NZ_BAAANF010000025.1 coordinate 143,166, forward strand.
CACCGCCAGCACCGGCGCCACCACGCTGTACAGCGTCGTAGCCACCAGCGTGTCCCCGAGAGCCGCCTTCGACCACGCGTCCCCGAAGTTCGCGAACAACGCGAACCCGGCAGGGCGCCATACCGAGTCAGCGTCGTACCCGTCGACCGGCTTGGCCGCGTTCACCACCAGCAGGTAGATCGGCGCGAGCCACAGCAGCCCGAGTACGACGAGGAGTCCGGTTCTAAGCCTGCTCACGGGCGTCCCCCAACTGGTAGCGCAGGTAGAGAATCGACGCGGCGAACGTCACCAGGCTGAGGAACAACGCGATCGCCGCACCCTGCCCGTAGTCGTTCAGAACGAACGTCTCCTTGTACATCGACAGCGCCAGCGTCTCGGACGACGTACCGGGCCCGCCCTGCGTCATCACCCACACCACATCGAACGTCTTCAGACTGCCCACGATCGACAGCCCAACCACCACAGTGGTGATCGGACGCAACTGCGGCCACAACTGGTGCCGGAACAGCCGGAACCCGTCCGCACCGTCCAACCGCGCAGCCTCCAACGGCTCACCAGGAATCGACTGCAGCCCAACCACAAACAGCAGTGCATTCACGCCCGCCGCCTGCCACGTGACCGCCACGATCATCATCAGCGTGTTCCCGGGCCCGGACTGCAGCCACCCGGTATGCGCACCAGGCAGGCCAAAGAACCCGAGCGCCTGCCCCAGTGCGCCATCCGGCTGCAGCACAAAGCCCCAGATGACCCCAACAGCCACACCAGAGATCGCATAGGGCAACAGAAACGGCAGCCGCAGCCAGCTCCCCCACCGATGCCCATAAGTCAGTACGGCGACCAGTAGCCCGAGTACCACCGGCAGAGTCACCATCCCGACGACCCACAGCAGCGTATTGACCAGTGCACCGATCAGATCGGGGTCGCTGAACATCGCCTGGTAGTTGGCCAGCCCGGCCCACACCGGCAACGCCAGACCGTCGTACGAGGTGAAGCTGACGTACGTCGTCCACAGGAACGGCAGGTAGAGCAGCAGAGCGACGACCCCGGCGGCCGGGAGGCCGAACAGCGGCGCCGCCCGCGCCCCTGTTCGGCTGCTCAACCCCTTCCGGCTCACTTCTGCTTGGCCCAGTACGCGTCCGCCTCGGCCTGGATCTTCTGCAGGCCCGGCATCGGGTCACCCGGCTTGGTGACGAACGCACCGAACACCTCGAGCGCCTTGTTCGCCACCGGGACCGGAGTCGCCTCGAACCAGCGGTTGATCAGCCGGTAGCCGTCCCCACTCACGTCCTTGTTCAGTGCAGCCAGTCCGGTGTCCTTGACCTCCGCCTTCGGATTGAAGGACAGGTCGCCGCGGGAGTTCGCCCACGCGGTCTGAGCCTGCGGAGTGACCCACCAGTCCGTCCACTTCTTGACGGTCGAGCTGTGCTCACTCGCTGCAGCCGAACAGACCGGACCGGTCTCGAAGATCATCGAGGTCTTCGTCAGCGCCGGGTTGACGTTCGGAATGACGAAGAAGTCGTAGTCGGTACCGGCCTTCATCTTCAGTGTGTTCAGCGAGCCACTGAACCAGGTACCGAAGTTGACCATCGCGACATCGCCGCTCTTCAGCTGCGCCTGCGGTTCGGTCTTCGCTCCCGGGTCGCTGAAGTAGCCGGCGTCGATCAGCTTCTTCCAGTCGTTCATCACTTCGACCACACCGGGGTCGGTGTACTTCGCCTTGCCCGCGGCGAGAGCGTCGTACAGGTCCGGGTCCTTGCCGGCCAGCAGCGTCTCGAACCAGACGAAGCTGAACAGGATGCTGGTCTGGTAGAACGGCTTCACCCCGGCGGCTTTCACCTTGTCCGCAACGGCGAGCAGCTCCGGCCAGGTCTTCGGGTTCGCGGTGATCCCGGCCTTCTTGAAGACGGCCTTGTTGTAGTACATCACCCAGTAGCCCGCGTTCAGCGGGACGCAGTACTGCTTGTCGTCGTAGGTGAAGTACGGCTTCAGCGCCTCGGGTACGTTGCCGTCGGCAATCGCCTTGGTCCACTGCTCGGTGGTCTCGGCGACCAGCTTCTGGTCGACGAGGTCCTCCAGCTCCTTACCGGTATGCCAGGTGAACAGGTCCGCCTTCTCCTTGGTCCGGAACGACGAACGGATGAAGGCGGTGTAGCTGTTCGAGTCCGAGTAGCCGACCGGCTCCATCCCGACGCCGATGTCCTGCTTGCTCGCGGCACCGACCTGGATGAACGCGTCCTTCCAGCCGCCCTTGTCGTTGTAGAACTTCAGCGACTCGACCGGCTTGTCGGCCGCGGGCTTGGCGCCACCGGCACCCCCACAGGCGGTGAGCGCGAGGGCTCCGGTCATGGTGAGGGCGGTGAGCGCCTTCCAATGGCTGATGCGTTGCATGGTGGTGCGTCCTCCGAAGAAGTCAGGGGTTCACGCGGTCGTTGATGACGGCGAGAACGCCGTCCAGATGCGCACGGGTCAACTGCTCGGCCAGTACGTCGTCGCCGGCCCGGACCGCGGCCAGGATGGCGTGGTGCTCGGCCAGGTCGGTCTCACGGTCCCCGTGGATGTGCAGGATCTCCAGCTGCTCGCGGACGTTCACCACGGTCACCGACTCGACCACCTCGGCCAGAGTCGCGTTCCCGGACGCCTGCGCCAGTGCACGATGGAAGTCCATGTTGATCTCGGCCAGCCGGTCATGGTCACCAGAAGCGATCAGCTCGGCCGCCTGCTCCAGGTCCTGCTCCATCTGAACCAGTGCGGCCTCACTGCGCGCTTTGGCAGCCAGTGCAGCGACTGGCGGTTCGATCAGGGCACGTGCCTGCAGGAGCTCGACGAGTCGGTCAGCTGACGGTGTGAGCGCCAGTGGGTTCGCTAGGACGAGCCGGCCGACGTTCGGACCGACGTACACGCCGGAGCCGTGCCGGAGCTCGAGTGCGCCGATCGCCTCCAGTCGGCGCAACGCCTCTCGCACAGTCGGTACGGCGACTCTGAAGCGCTCGGCCAACGACCGCACCGACTCGAACTGGTCGCCGACCGCGAGCTTCCGGTCCGCGATGAGGCCCAGCATCGACGCAGCCAGGTCATCGAGGAGACTCCGCCGTACGACGGCAGTCATCGGGCCGCCTGCAGAGTCACACCGACGAACCGCGGTCGGTAGATGCTCACGTCGTCGTACAGCTCGTCACTGACCAGGCTGTTGACGTTGTAGCTCACCAGCAGCTGGGAACCCGAGCGCAGGTCCGGATGGTCGTGGGAGTTGTAGGTGATGCGGTTCCCGCCCGTCTCCGGGGTCTGGTAGAGCTCGACCGGCTTGACGAACGGACCGGTCGGCGAGCAGCCGAAGTACCCGACAACTCGGCGGCTGAACAGCTCCTTGGTGTCATGCGTGACCAGGAGGTAGCCATCGCTCCATCTGGTCACGCTGTGCTCGTTGGCCACGCCCTCCAGCGTTCTGACCGACGCAGTCTCGTCGGCCGACCAGCCACTGCCGGTCCAGTACTCCCACGGCTTGGTCAGGTCATCGCCGCGCACTCGGGCGACGTGCTGGTACTTCGACGCACCCAGGTCCTCAACGCCGTAGACGTAGGTGAATCCGCCGTCCCGCTGCAGCCAGCCGGACCACTGCACGTTGGCCGTGGACGGGAGCGGAGTGAGGCTCAACAGCTTGTACGTGCGGCTGTCGAAGCGAGCGAGGTAGTTCGCGGCCCAGCGCCAGTCCCACTGGCCCGAACCGGTCTTCTCGAACCGCAGTGCGACCACATCGAGCTTGCGGCCCGCATCACTCGTCTGTGCGGCACCGAACCAGTACCACCCGTTGGCCGGCGGCGGAACCAAGGCTGTCGGGTTGGACGCCGTACCGCCGGTCACTGTCTTCAGCGTCTGACCCTGCTGGATCACAAACGAGTTGTTCAGGAACGGCGTCGTGCGCGGGCGGCTGCCGTCCGGATTGACCGGACCGAGGAAGGTGTCGGAGAAGATCCACGCCGTCCGGCCGCCCGGGAGCGCGACTGAGTAGGTGCTGTCGGCACCCGTCCAGCCCTTGCCCGTGTCGCTGTAGGCGTTCAGCAGGCTCTCTGGGGCCGCGTGCGGCTGGGCTTGGGCAGTCCAGTTCGTCCGCACGGCATTGCAGTCCGCCCGGGTCGCTGCGGCGGGCCCTGTTCCAATCGCTGTGACACTCGCGGCTGCCAAGGACAGCGCGACAACTCCGGCCAGACTTCGTCGTGACATGAAATTGATCTGATCACTTGGTCATTTGCCTGTCAAGAGTTCAGGGGTGAGTCAGGGCGTGTACGGAGCGTGTGACTGGGACCGGAGTGGAAGGATCGAGGTATGAAGAACATGATCATCAGGCTGCTCGCCAACGCGGTGGCCCTCGCGATCGCCGCCTGGCTCGTCAGCGGGATCACCCTGGAAGGCGCGACCCGGGGCAAGCAGATCCTCACACTGCTGATCGTCGCCGCGATCTTCGGCATCGTGAACGCGATCGTGAAGCCGGTGGTGAAGCTGGTGTCACTGCCGTTGCTGATCCTGACGCTCGGGCTGCTGACCTTCGTCATCAACGCCGCGATGCTGCTGCTGACCTCCTGGATCACCGGCAAGCTCGACGTCCAGTTCCACGTCGACGGCTTCTGGTCCGCCCTCTTCGGCGCCCTGATCATCAGCGTCGTCGGCATGATCATCAACGCCGTGCTGCCCGACAAAGCGGAACTGCGCTGAGATACGTAGAGGTCGTGTGCACCGGCAACATCTGCCGGTCACCGATCGGCGAAGTCGTGCTGCGCGCCAAACTCGCCGAAGCCGGCATCGACGATGTCGTCGTCACCAGCTCCGGCACCGGCGGCTGGCACTCCGGTGACCCGATGGACTCCCGCGCGGCCGCCGCCCTCCACCGCCGCGGGTACGACGGCCACTCCCACCGAGCCCGCGAATTCGACCGCGCGTGGTTCGACTCCCGCGACCTCGTCCTCGCCATGGACACCGGCCACCTCGACGCCCTCACCCGCCAGGCGCGCGGGAGCGTCGACGTACCGATCTCCCTCTTCGCGGACACCGACGTACCGGACCCGTACTACGGCAGCGACGCCGGCTTCGACGAAGTCCTGACCCAGATCGAAACCGCAGCCGACCACTGGATCACCTACCTCCGCCCCTGACCACCGGCAGCGTTCCTCCAGCTCGCCGCGGACCACGCCCGCAGCAACTGAAGGCAGATGCCCGCGCCCCATCGACCGGCACCTCATGGGTTCCCCCAGCAGATTGTGGGTTCTGCACTCTCATGCGGGTGCAGAACCCACAACGGCGTGGGTCAACCCATCAGATGGCGGAGGGGTGGCGGCGGGGCGGTTAGGACTGGCCGATGGTGGATTTCAGGGTGGTGAACCACTCGACGTCCGCGTCGAATTCTTTGCCGCCGGCGATGCGGGGGAACTCGATGGCGCGGAGTTCGTCGTTGCGATCCTCATCGTGGCCTACTACGCCGCTCTCGCCGCGGAGGGCGGCGTCGACTGCGTAGTCGGTGCACTGCTTGATCAGGGCGAGGTCGGCGTCGTTGGCGGCGGCTGAGCGGCTGAAGTAGCCGCTCTTCTGGACCATCGTCTTCTCGGCGCCGATGCGCTCGGCGAACTGCTTGGCGAACCAGGCGCCGGGGTTGATCGTGTCCAGCTTGACGTGACCGAAGGGGTCGCGGCCGACCTCCTCGCCGCGGGCCTCCATCTCGGCCACGATCGACGGGACGCCGGCGCCTTCGGACAGGAAGATCGTCACGCAGTCGTTCTCGTCCATCACCTTGCGCAGGCGCTCGGCCTCGGCGTCCAGGTCGATCGTTGCCTCCGGCACGTATACCGCGTGCACGTCCCAGCTCGACTCGTCGAGACCGATGCCCGGGTTCCACTCCTGCTGGTCGAGCCAGTCGCGGTAGGCCTTCGCGGTCGCCGCGGTCAGCCAGCCACAGTTGCGGCCCATGACCTCGTGGACGATCAGCATCCGCGGGTTCGAGCTGTGCTCGGCGACGATGTTCCGGGCGAACAGCGCGCCCTGCTCGGCCGCGGTCCACGCACCCAGGCTCTGCCGGATCGGGATCACGTCGTTGTCGATCGTCTTCGGCAGCCCGACCACGGTCAGGTCGTAGTCGTGCTCCTGCAGGTACGCCGCCAGGTCCGCAGCGGTCGTGTTGGTGTCGTCACCACCGATGGTGTGCAGTACGTCGACACCGTCCGCCACCAGGCGTTCCGCAGCCACCTGCAGCGCGTTCTGGCCTTCGGCGATCAACCCACGCTTCACCAGGTCCGCGGTGTTGGTCAGCTTCACCCGGCTGTTCCCGATCGGGCTACCACCGAACTTGTGCAGCAACCCCGCCTTCTCCCGCACCTCAGGCGTGACGACGACATGCCGCCCGCTGAGCAGGCCGTGGTACCCGTTCAGGTACCCGATGATCTCCACGTCGGGCGCCACTTCCGTGTAGCGCTCGATCAGCCCGCCGACGGCGGACGACAGGCACGGCGCAAGGCCACCGGCCGTGAGCAGGGCAACTCTGCGGACAGACTTGTCGGCAGCCATGGGTCAGGGTCCTTCCGAAGGTCGCTGAAGTCACCAACAGCGTAGTGATGCAGACCACCTTCAGCGGTGGTCGGTGCCCACCTTCCGGACACCCACCCCCAGAACCACCAACGCAATCCCCCCGAACACCACGTTCCCCACCAGATCCCCCACCGCCGATCCCCCACTCTCCGGCACCGTGGGAAACGCCGTCCACACATAAGTAAGCGTCGCCCCCGCCGCCAACCCGAACACCTGCCCCTGCCCCCACCCCACCAACCCAGCCCACCGCCGAACCACCAAAACCCCCACCCCTGCAACCACACAAAAGGTCACCACGTTCACCCACTCGTACCAGCCAGCAGTCACCAACGTCGACGGCCCCCAATAAGCACTAGTAGCCACCAGCCCAAAGGCCCCCACCACCCAAGGCGCAGGCGCACGTCCCGTGGAGCCAGCCGGCCCCGCCAGCCCTGTGCGCTCAGCCAACTCCTCCCCCACCACCCCACCCGCACCCGCTCGCGACTCGCTCTCTCCCATCCTGTTGGCCGGCGCAGCCGGACCCGCTGGGCCTGGGCGGAAGGCTGCGACGACCAGGGCGGCGATCACCAGGGCGACACCACCTATCTGCCACGGGCTGGCTAGGAAGTGTTCTTCGGAGTAGTTGCCCAGGAAGACCAGTACGGCGCCAACCACGTACACGAGCGCCACGACGACGAAACCCGGTGTGTGGAGCCACGGCGTCGTACGGCGGCTGGTGATGGTTTCGACCAACGCGATCGGCACGCAGATGCTCCACACCGTGTGCAGCGCGATGATCGCGACCGTCAACTCGACGCTCATGCCCAACGCAGGAATGTACGAATCACCGTGCAGAAGGTCGTGCCCGGCGTACGAGTCGTTCCAGAGGAGCTGGTCGATCGGGCCTTCCTCCATCATCGCGTAGGCGATCGCCAGCAGCACCATGGTCGGCCAGCCACGCCCGGTACGGCGCGCGACCTCGCGGATCAGCAGCGCACCAGCGCCGTACATCGGGGCAAGGATCAGACCGATCCCCAGCTCATCCAGCCGCAGGTTCCCGAGCAGGAACTCCCCGACGAACGGCGCCAGCAGGAACAACCCGATCGCCGGTGCAACGCGTCTCATGAAAGGACGCTACCGAGCGCGACCGGACCGGTACGTCGTTCCAAAGCATCCGGCGCGCCGACGAAAGTCAGCCGAGTGGCACCGACCGCGGCGGCACCGGCGTGGACACGACGAACGAGCTCGTCGTCCGCCCATGCACCAGGAACTTGTCCAGCACATCCTCGAGCCCCGCGATCGCGGCCACCTGAACCCGCATCAGGAAGCAGTCCTCACCCGAGATCCGATGGCACTCGACCACCTCCGGCGTCCGCGCGGCCAGGTCGATGATCTTCGGGATCTGCCCCGGTCCGGGCGCCAGCCGCACCCACGCCGCCACCGGCAGACCGAACGCACCGGGATCCACCTCGAGCCGATACCCGCGGATCACCCCCGACTCCTCCAGCCGGGTGACCCGCTCGCGCACCGTCGGCGCCGAGACCCCGAGCCGCCGCGCCAGCTCGGTCGTCCGCAACCGAGGATCCGCCGAGAGCTCCCGCAGCAGCCGCAGATTCAGCTCATCCAGCACCGGCTTTTCGGTTTGAAGGTATTGCCCGCCTTCGACATTCGTTCCGGCAACCATCAGCACCTTCCAGGTTTCAGATCGCCATGGGAAACCACGAGCGACCTTCCTAGGGTAATCGGGTGAGTAAGCAAGCAACCACCGCAGCAGCCATCACCGTGGTCCTCTGGGCCTCGTCGTTCGTCGCGATCCGCCACCTCGGCACCGAGTTCTCCGCCGGCGCCTTGTCACTGGCCCGCCTCGGCCTCGGCAGTCTCCTGCTCGGCGTCATGCTCTTCGCGCGCCCCCGCCAAGAGCCCTCGGTACGCCGCTGGCCGGCCAAGCGTGATTGGCCGCAACTCCTCGCCTGCGGTCTGCTCTGGTTCGGCGTCTACAACATCGCCCTCAACGAAGCCGAGCGCCGTCTCGACGCCGGTACCGCGGCCATGCTCGTCCACATCGCGCCGCTCCTGATCGCCGTACTCGCCGGCCTCACCCTCGGCGAAGGGTTCCCGCGCCGACTCGTCATCGGCGGCCTGGTCGCGTTCGCCGGCATCATCGTGATCGGTACGTCGACCTCGACCGGCCACGCGGAAACCTGGGGCGTGGTCCTGTGCATCGTCGCCGCCATCGCGTACGCCGTCGGTGTCGTCACCCAGAAGCCGTTGCTGAGCAGGCTCCCCGCCGCCGAAGTGACCTGGCTCGCCTGCACTGTCGGCGCAGTCGCGTGCCTCCCGTTCGCCCCCACCCTGATCGACGAACTCCGCACCGCGAGCGCAGGCGCGATCTGGTGGGCCGTCTACCTCGCCGCCTTCCCCACCGCCCTCGGCTTCACCACCTGGGCGTTCGCACTCCGCCGTACCACCGCCGGAAAGATGGGCGTCACCGTCTACGCCGTCCCCGTCGTCGCCATCGCGCTCGGCTGGCTCTTCCTCGGCGAGACCCCGGCCCTCCTCACCCTGGCCGGCGGCGCCCTCTGCCTCACCGGAGTAGCAATCTCCCGAAGGAGTGGCCGATGAAGTTCGGAGTATTCGTTCCCCAAGGCTGGCGGATGGATCTGGTCGATTTCGATGACCCGGTCGAGCAGTGGGAGGCGATGACCGCCGTCGCCCGAGCCGCCGACGCCGGCCCCTGGGACTCGATCTGGCTGTTCGACCACCTCCACACCGTCCCCGAACCAGCCCGCGAGACAGTCTTCGAGGCCTGGACAGCCACCGCCGCCCTCGCTCGCGACACCACCCGGGTGAACATCGGCCAAATGGTCGGCTGCAACGGTTACCGCAACCCCGCCCTGTACGCCAAGATCGCCTCCACCGTGGACGTCGCCAGCCACGGACGCCTGTACGCCGGCCTCGGCGCAGGCTGGTCGGAACACGAGTGGAAGGCCTACGGCTACCCGTGGACCTCGCTCAAGGACCGGATGGGTTCGTTCGCCGAATCCGTCGAACTCATCCACAGGCTGTGGACCGAGAATGACGTCGTCTTCCAGGGCAAGTACCACTCGGTCGACAAGCCGATCGTCGAACCGCGCCGCAAACCACCGCTGTGGATCGGCGGCGGTGGCGAGCAGGTCACGCTCCGCCTGGTCGCGCAGTACGGCCACGCCTGCAACTTCGGCACCGGCCAGGTCGACATCATCAAACGCAAACTCTCCATCCTGCGAGCGCATTGCGAAACCGTCGGCCGCGACTACGACGAGATCGTGAAGTCGACCAGCCTGAACCTGTTCCCGCTCGCCGCTGGAGCCGATCCGGTCACCGCGAGCGCGAAGGCCCGCGGTCGCTACACCGTCGACGAGTTCCTGGCGAACGGCGGAGGCGGCGGCTCCGCCGGACCGGCCACGATCGCTTCCCCAGCGCAGATCCGGGCTCAGCTCGAGCAACTGCAGGAGGCCGGGATCCAGTACGTCGTCGTCTACATCCCCGGCGTCGCGTACGACCACGAACCACTCGAGCGATTCGCAGCAGACGTCGTACCGGCCTTCGGCTAGAGAGTTGCGGCGAGCTCACGCAGGTGAGCGTGAATGTTGCTGTAGGCATCGACTTGCGGAAGAAGCCGCTTCGGGACCTTGGTGACCACGCTGTAGTTGGCGTCCACCACATTGGCCAACGGGACCTCGCTGATCTGGCTCAGCAACTGGTACGCGTCGAGTTTGTCGAGCCCGTGCAGCTCGCTGAGCCAGCCGACCATGTCGACCTGACCAGCCCGCCACGCATCCTCGAGCGGGCGGCTGGATCCGACCACGGCCAGGTAGTCGTCATTCTCGATCCGCGGCCAGGCCGGTCCGGGCGTCTTGAGGAGTTCCACGATCAGTACGACGTTCATCGCGCCCTCGACCGCCGTACCGCAGGACTCGCCCTCGCCCTGGCGGTAATGGCCGTCACCGACCGAAAACAGCGCGCCCTCGACGTTGACCCGGAGAAAGCAGGTCGCGCCAGCCTTCATCTCGGGGGTGTCCATGTTGCCGCCGAACACATCCGGGACCAGCGATGACCGGACCTCGCCAGCGGCCGGGGCGACGCCGACCGTGCCGAGCATCGTGTTGATCGGCAGCGCCAGCTCCAGCTCGCTGCCCTGCGCCTGGAACCCGACCGTCTGTCGAGCGGTGTCCACCTCGTAGATCCAGGTGCGCTCCGGCAGCGGGTCCTGCAGCGTCGCGGTCCGGTCGGTACTGGTCAGCCCACCGAAGAACGGGATGGTCGCGGAGGCGCCCCAACTGCGGGCCGGGGTCAGCTCGACGAAGTGGAGTACCAGGGTGTCGCCCGGCTCGGCGCCTTCGACGTAGAACGGTCCGGTCTGCGGATTCACGAACGGCATGGTCAGACTCGCGCTAGCCAGATCCGCAGTACTCCGCAGGCGCCCGCAGAACGCATCCTCGGTCCACAACCGCAACGCCGTACCGGGTTTGACCCGATGCAGCGGCGCGGCACCGCCGAAGGTCCAGGTGTAGTCGTTGGGCTCGGGGCTGAACTCGAGGACATCCACCCGCCCAAACCTACTCTTGAGCGAGTGATCAGCGGGTTCTCAGGCGTTTCTCAAGCGGACCGCCTACGCTCGGATCCGCGGTGGTCTGCGCTGGACCGCCCACTTGACCTCGAGCGGGGAGCGATATGCGGGTACTGGTGGTGGACGACGACCGGGCGGTCCGGGACTCGCTGCGCCGTTCGCTGGAGTTCAACGACTTCGAGGTCGTCACCGCCGCCGACGGCGCCGAGGCGCTGGCCGTGATCGGGAATGTCGATCCCGACGTCGTGGTGATGGACGTGATGATGCCGCGGCTGGACGGTCTGGAGACCACCAAGGCGCTGCGGGCCGCCGGCAACAACGTGCCGATCCTGGTGCTGACCGCGCGGGACGCGGTTGCAGACCGGGTGGACGGCCTGGACGCCGGCGGCGACGACTACCTCACCAAGCCCTTCGCGCTCGAGGAGCTCCTGGCCCGCCTGCGCGCCCTGCTGCGCCGCAGCAGCACCCCTGGCGAGGGCGGCCCGCGCGGGGAGGTCCTGCAGTACGCCGACCTCGTGGTCGATGTGGACGCGCACGAGGTGCACCGTGGCGACGTACCGATCCAGTTGACGCGCACCGAGTTCTCGCTGCTCGAGCTGCTGATCCGAAACCCGCGCCGGGTGCTCGAACGCGCCGTCATCCTGGACGCGGTCTGGGGCTACGACTTCCCGACCACCGCGAACTCGCTCGAGGTCTACATCGGCTACCTGCGCCGCAAGACCGAGGTCAACGATCTGCCGCGACTGATCCACACCGTCCGCGGCATCGGCTACGTACTGCGGGACACGCCACCGTGAGCGGTCCCGACAACTTCCCCTCGTACGCCCGCCGCGCACCGCAACCCCAACCACGGCCGGAAGCCCAGCCACGACCTGTTGCCAACGGCAACGGGCGGCGGATGGTCGCGAACACCCAGAGCTGGTGGCAGGAGAAGCTGCACAAGCTGAGCCTGCACTCGCGAGTGACGCTACTCGCCGCGGTCGCGGTGGGTCTGGCGGTCGCTTTCGTGAGTGTCGCTGCGTACCTGACGGTCCGGCAGCAGATGTACCAGAACCTCGACGACAGCCTTACCGATCGCGCCAGCCAGGTCGCCAAGCGGCGCGTCCTCACCCAGCAGGTCGCCTTGGAGGGGATCCCACCCGAGGCGCTCGGTCTCAGCGACACACTGCTCGGGGTCTACACCGCCGACGGCCAGCGGATCGGCAGCACGAAGAGCCCGCTTCCTCCGATGGAGGAGCCGGAGCTCGAGGTGGCTCAGAGCCAGAACCAGATCACGCAGCGGACTGTCGGGGACGCGGCGACGGGCCAGCATTACCGCGTCGTCGCCGTACCAGCGCAGTTCTGCCCGCAGGAGACCATCCGGGACGAGTGTGAACCCGACGGGCCGGGGGTCTGGGAGCCCGCTGCGCTGGTGGTAGCGCAGTCGCTGAAGCCGATCGACCACACGCTGCACAACATGGGCATCGTGTTGTGGGCGGTCGGGCTGCTCGGCGTCATCGGCGCAGCCATCGCAGGCAACGCGATCGCCGTCTCCGGCCTCCGGCCGCTGGCGCGGTTGTCGGGTGCGGCGGAGCACGTTGCGCGGACGGCGGAGCTGCGGCCAATCCCCGTCGACGGGTCGGACGAGATCTCCCGGCTGGCGGTGTCGTTCAACTCCATGCTGGCCGCGTTGGCGCGCTCTCAGGATCGCCAACGCCGGCTGATCGGTGATGCTGGACACGAACTGCGGACCCCGCTGACGAGCATCCGGACGAACCTCGATCTGCTCGCTCAGGCCGACAAGCGCGGCGGGCTGCGCCCGGAAGACCGCCAGCAACTGCTGGACGACGTACGGGCTCAGATGGACGAGCTGACCAACCTGATCGGCGACCTGACCGAGCTCGCCCGCGACACCCCGCAGATCCGCAACGCCGAGCTCATCGAGCTGTCCAACGTCGTCGAAGACGCCCTCATCAAGGTACGGCGACGTGCTCCGAACCTGGAGTGGGATGTCAGCATCGAGCCGTTCCCGGTGTGGGGCGACGAGCGGCTACTAGGTCGAGCGGTCACCAACCTGCTGGACAACGCCGCGAAGTACTCCGTCCCCGAGGACGCACCCACCGACGGCCGCATCGTCGGCCTGGTCACCGTGCGCCTGCAGGACGGCGTACTGACTGTCACAGACTCCGGCCCAGGAATCGCAGACGCGGACCTACCGCATGTATTCGAGCGTTTCTACCGCTCAAGCGAAGCCCGCAGCCGCCCAGGCTCCGGCCTAGGCCTGGCCATCGTCAAACACGCTGCCGAACAACACGGCGGCATGATCTACGCCCGCAACGCCCCAGGCGCCGGCGCCCAATTCACCCTCTGGCTCCCCCACGCCGCCACCCAGACGCGCTGAAGCTGGGAGTTTGCTGGGTGCCTTCAGAGGATCTTCACAGAGTTCTTCGGGAGCTCTGACGGGATCTTCAGGGGGTTCTCAGGTCCGGCAGCCAAAGTACTCGTCATGACCGACAACCAGCCGCCCGAGCCGCAGAGTGGGCCCGCCCCCTTCGGCTCCAACCCGCCGGAGCGTATGCAGCAGTTGCCGATGCCTGGGTATTCGAGCCTTGGGCAACATCAGCAACAGCATTTCGCTCCGCAGGGTGGACAGCAGCAGCTGGGTCAGCCGGGGCAGCACCCCTCAGGTGGGAGTGCTTACCCGCAGTTCGCCGCGCCGGGGACGCATCAGGGGGCGTCTCCCGGCCCGAACTGGCCCTTCGGTCCGCAGCAGCAGCCGGTGGCTCCCACACCGGGCAAGCCGAAGCGGATGGGCCTGGCAATCGTGGCCGCGACCGCGCTACTGGTCGGGGCGGCCGGTGGCGTGGGCGCCGCCGCGGTGTATTCGGCCACGAACGACACCAACGCAAGCCCCTCGGTGACCGCACCGCTGAACGGTAACCAGGCCGCACCGGCCTCGGCACCGGACGGCTCGGTGCAGAACGCGGCGGCCAAGGTGCTCGGCAGCGTGGTGAAGATCGCGGTCGCCACCCAGCAGGGCGCGGCGACCGGTTCGGGCATCGTGATCAGCAAGGACGGCCTGATCGTCACCAACAACCACGTGGTGGCCGGCGCCGCCGGGCAGGGCGCCAAGCTCACCGTGATCCTGAACGACGGCCGCACGGTCCCGGCCACGGTCAAGGGTCTCGACCCCCTGACCGACCTCGCCGTGATCCACGCCGACGCCACCGATCTGACGCCCGCGACTCTCGGCTCCAGCGGCAAACTCGCCGTCGGCCAGGGCGTGGTCGCGATCGGTTCGCCGTTCGGCCTCCAGTCCACCGTGACGAGTGGGATCGTCTCGGCGCTCAACCGCCCGGTCACCTCGGGCGACGAGGAGCAGAGCAGTACCACGGTCTTCCCAGCCATCCAGACGGACGCCGCCATCAATCCGGGCAACTCCGGCGGCGCTCTGATCGACCTCGCGGGCCAGGTGGTCGGTATCAACAGCGCGATCAAAACCGCGGGCGGATCGGGACAATCCGCCGGCGGGAACATCGGCCTGGGGTTCGCAATCCCGATCGACCAGGCCAAGCCGATCATCGACGAGCTGGTGGCCAAGGGCAAGGCCACGCATGCGCGGCTCGGAGTGTCGGTCGGCGACGCGCAGTCTTCCGACGGGCTCGTGAACGGAGCAACCCTCCGCGAGGTCACGCCGGGCGGTGCGGGGAACAAAGCCGGTCTGCAAGCGGGCGATGTGGTGACCGCTGTGGACGGTAAGGCGATCGCGTCAGGGGACGCGTTGGTCGCCGCAGTTCGCTCGCACCGCCCCGGCGATCAGGTCAAGGTCACCATCACCCGGGCCGGCAAATCCCAGGACGTCACCGCCACCCTCGGCTCCGACGACGGCAAGCCGACCGGCTGACACACCCCACGTCAGGACTCCGGCCGCCCACCGAGCGGCCGGAGTCCGTTGGTGTGGTCGGGTTCTGTGGTTGGGTTCCTGCCATGAATCTCTACGAGGCCCGCCCGCCGATCGTGGCCGACGAACGAACCCAGCTGATCGGCTGGCTCGACCTGCAGCGCGTCCTGGTCCGCCACAAACTCGAAGGCCTACGCCCTTCGGACGAGCACCGCGCACTACTGCCCGAGTCGCCGTTGATGACCCCGGCCGGCCTCGTCTCACACATGCGCTGGGTCGAACACCTGTGGTTCGAGGTGATCTATCTGAACGTTCCTCGCGACCAGAACCCGGCGTTCCGCAAAGATGTCGAAAACGCCGAGATGCTGGTCCCCGGCGTACCGCTCTCTGAGCTCCTCGACCAGTACGACGCCCAATGGGCCCGCTCGAACGAGATCGTCGCCGCCCACAGCCTCGACGACATCGCGCAGGACCCGGAGTTCCAGCCGAGCCTGCGCTGGATCGTCATCCACATGGTCGAAGAGACCGCCCGCCACGTCGGCCACCTGGACGCAATGCGCGAACTCGCCGACGGCCGAACCGGGTATTACTAGTACCCATGGACATCCGCCGGGCAAACGATCGCTTCGTGACCTCGTCCGACTGGCTGGAGTCACGACATTCGTTCTCCTTCGGCCCCTTCTACGACCCGGCCAACATCGGCTTCGGCTTCCTGGTAGCCCACAACGACGACATCGTCGCGCCCGGCACCGGCTTCGACACCCACCCCCACCAGGACCTCGAGATCGTCACCTGGGTACTACGAGGAGCCCTGGCCCACCGAGATTCCCTCGGCCGCCACGGCGTCGTCCACCCAGGCCTGGTCCAACGAATGACCGCCGGCTCCGGCATCCAACACTCCGAATGGAACGACGGCCCCGACTCAGTCCACTACGTCCAGATGTGGGTCCGCCCCGACCAGCTAGACCTCCCCCCGTCCTACGCCCAGTCGCCCATCGACCTAACCACCGGCGAACTAACCCCAGTCGTCTCCGGCCTCCCCCACCACGCCACCAGCACAGCGATCCCCCTACACCAACAATCCGCCGGCCTCTCGGTAGCCCGCCTGGCACCCGCACAACACGTCCAACTGCCGGAAGCCCCACACCTCCACGTGTTCATAGCCGACGGAACAGCAACCCTCGAAAACGTCGACCTCGCCACAGCGGACACAGCCCGCCTAACCGACTCAGGCGGCCGCCGCCTCACCGCGGGTCCCGCCGGCGCCGAAGTACTCGTGTGGGAGATGTACTAGCGGTTCTTCTGCTCGTGGCAACCGGTGTGTCGGAGGCGCGCCTCGTCAGCCCGGCGAGCGCACAGGAGGCTCCCCGACCGTCTCCGCACACCCGCACCCGCACCCGCGAACCCCAGCCCCACCGACAGGCACTCCGGCGACGCCCCCCATCCCCACAACCCCGTGAATCACTTGCCGCATGTGGTGGGGGCCGAACGACGGCCGACTGCGCCGGAGGCGCCAGAAGTGCTGTCGCCGCCGGAGGCGGTGTCGTTAGTCGGTTTGTTGGGTCATGGTCCAGACGTGGGGGAGGGGTTTGCCGCCTTCGGCGAAGCCTTCTACGAACTGGGACATGTGTTGCTGCCAGCGCTGGTCCGTGGGGTTCTGGCGGAGTTCGGCGACGGCGGCCTCGTAGTCGTCGCAGACCACGAGATGGAACAGGTCGCGGCCGCTGCGCCAGATCGACCAGTCGGAGATTCCGGCGGCGTTCATCACGGTGATGAGTTCCGGCCAGACGCGGGCGTGCTCGAGCTCGTAGGCCTCTTCGGTACCGGGAAGGAGCCGGCTGTGCAGGGCTAGGCGGGTCACAATCGTGCAGGATACGCGCTTCCGGAACCAACCAACGGGCCGCCACCAGCGTCGTACTTGGGTGGGTTGAGTAGTTTCGCCCGTGTGTTTGCCAATCGTCGTGCGAGAGTTGGAACCGTGAAGCGAACCACTGCTGTCGTCTGCCTGAGTAGTCTGCTGATCACCGCTGGTTGTTCCGACAGCAAGTCGGGCGACGGGGGGAAGGCCGATCCGAACAACGAGAAGCAGGCCTCCGCGCAGGTCGTCAAGCAGTTCGCGGACGCCTGGGTGAAGGCCTGGGCGCCGGACGGGAAGCCGACCGACGCGGCTGCGTTGACCGACAACCCGACCGCGTTCGGCAAGCGGCTGGACGATGTCGACTCGGCGCTCGCGGCCAGCACGGTGACCGTCGTACCGCAGGGTGACGCGAAGTGTTCCGACGACGCGACCTGCACCCAGGAGCTCGCCGTCGAGGCGCAGCTGCGCGGGATCGGCGCGATGAAGTGGACCAGTACGGCGACCGCGGTCAAGGTCGGCGATGTCTGGAAGGTCAAGGCGGCCGGCGACACGATCTACCCGGGGCTCGGCGACGGGACGAACTACCTCAAGCGCGTCCGCACTCTCCCGCCGCGGGCCTCGATCCAGGACCGGCACGGCGCCGCGCTGACCTCGAACAAGCCGGTCGTGATCGTCGGTGTCGCCTCCGGCAACGTGGCGACCGCGGCGACGTACGCGGCGTTCACCAAGAACCTCGATGTCGACGGCGCGAAGCTGGCCAAGCGGGCGAAGGCGGCCCCGGCCGGTCAGTTCGTCGACGCGATCACGATCCGCGCAGAGCAGTGGGAGAAGCTGCGGCCGACGATGGGCAAGCTGCCCGGCGTGCTGACCATGGGCGGGACCCAGTCGCTGGCGGTGAACCCGACGTTCGCCCGCTCGCTGCTCGGCTCGATGAAGCTGGCCAACGAGGACAGCCTGAAGAACGCGGGCCCGACCGCGTCGGCGCAGGACCAGGTTGGCGTCAACGGCCTGCAGTACGCGTTCCAGCAGCAGCTCGCCGGCACGCCCGGCGGCGTGGTCAGCCTGCGCGACGGCAAGACCAAGCTGACGATCAAGGAGGTCTTCACCCAGAAGGGCACCCCCGGGAAGCCGGTGAAGACCACGATCGACACCAAGATGCAGCAGGCCGCCGAGGCCGCGCTGGCCAGCCAGAAGCTGCACGCCTCGCTGGTCGCCGTCCAGGCCTCGACCGGCCAGATCCTGGCCGCGGCGAACGGTCCGGACGTGACGAGCTACAACCGCGCGTTCCAGGGCCGCTACGCCCCGGGCTCGACGTTCAAGACCGTCACCTCGGCCGCGCTGCTGAGCAACGGCCTCACCACGAACAGCTCGCTCCCGTGCACGGACACGATCAACGTGTTCGGCAAGACGTTCAAGAACTACGACGCCCTCGCGGCGTACGGCGCCGGCACCATGCAGAAGGCATTCAACCAGTCCTGCAACACCGCGTTCATCTCGCAGCACGCACGGCTGCAGAAGGACGGGATGACCAAGGCGGCCGCGATGTTCGGTATCGGCCGCGACCTCCAGCTCTCCATCCCGGCGTACGGCGGTAAGGTTCCGGCCCCGAAGGACGATGTCGAGGAGGCCGCCTCGATGATCGGTCAGGGCACTGTCACCGCGAGCCCGCTGTCGATCGCGTTGGTCGGCGCCACCGTCTCCCACGGCACCGCGATGAAGCCGGTCCTGGTCCCCGGCAAGGACGCCGCCGGTACCGCGGCCTCTCCGTTGCCCCCGGCAACCGTCGCCGCACTCCGCACCTTCATGCGCACCACGGTCACCGGCGGTACGGCGCACATCCTCGCCCAGAGCGGCACAGTCGGCGCCAAGACCGGTACGGCGGAGGTCGTGACGAACGGCAAGGTCGGCACCAACGGCTGGATGGTCGGCTACCGCGGCGACGTCGCCTTCGCGGTCATCGTCGAAGGCGGCGAGTCCGGTGGCAAGGCAGCCGGCCCGATCGTCAAGAACTTCCTCGCCCGCTTCAAGTGAGCAGAAGTTGCTGAGAGTTGGCTGAAAACGCGGCATTCCGGGCTTTTCGTCACTTAGGGTTTCTGGATGGAGAGCCTGATTTGCCCGAAATGCCGCGGTGGGATGCGGACCTACGAACGTAGTGGGATCACGGTCGACCAGTGCGGCGAGTGCCGCGGGATCTTCCTCGACCGGGGTGAGCTGGAGCGGCTGGTGGATGCCGAGGCGCGCTTCAACGCTCCGCAGCAGCAGCGGCACGAGGAAAAGCGCTACGAAGAGAAGCGGTACGACGAGAAGAAGCGGTACGACGACGATCGGCGCTACGACGACCGCCGTTCGGACGACCGTCGGTACGAGGACCAGCGGCGGTACGACGACCGCAGTTACTCGCACAAGAAGAAGCAGAAGTCCTTCCTGGAGAACCTCTTCGACTGAAATCCACTGGACATCACGCTCCGCTGCGGCTTAGCGTCGGAGAGGTGACTACCCCGTTTCGAGATAGCTGCGCGCACGGTTGATTTTCCCGCCATCCTGCTGGATCGCGGTGCCGTGATGGGCCTTGGGTTGCTGCCCGGTCCTGTCCAGCTCTTTCGAAAGCGGTGCCCCAACTGTGACGCACACCCATGCCCTTTCTGCGCATGATCTGACCAAGACGTACACCTTCCACCAGCAGCGCGCCGGTCTCGGCGGAGCCTTGAAGAGCCTGGTGAAGCGCAAGTACGAGACCCGGCTCGCTGTCGACCGGGTCTCGTTCGCGATCGAGCCCGGTGAGGTCGTCGGGCTGCTCGGCCCGAACGGCGCGGGCAAGACCACGACCCTGAAGATGCTGTCCGGGCTGCTGTACAAGACGTCCGGCGAGCTGGAGGTGCTCGGCCACACGCCGTCGGCCCGCAAGCCCGATTACCTGCGCCGGATCGCGCTGGTGATGGGGCAGAAGACGATGCTCTGGTGGGACGTGCCGGCGATGGAGAGCCTGCTCCTGCACAAGGAGATGTACGGCCTGTCCACGCCGGTGTTCGAGCGCAACGTCGCCGAGCTCGCCGAACTGCTCGAGGTGCAGGACCTGCTGAACGTCCAGGTCCGCAAGACCTCACTCGGTGAGCGGATGAAGCTGGAGCTGATGGCGGCCCTCGTCCACGGTCCGGAGATCCTGTTCCTGGACGAGCCGACGATCGGGCTCGACGTGGTCGCCAAGGCCCGGGTCCGGAGCTTCCTGGCCGACGTCAACCGGCTCCGCGGTACGACGATCCTGATCACCAGCCACGACATGGACGACATCGAGGCGCTCTGCTCGCGGGTGATGATCATCGACCACGGCCGCCTGCAGTTCGACGGCGCTCTCGACGAACTCGTCCGGACCGCGCAACCGCGCAAGCTGGTGCGAGCGACGTACGCGACGCCTGTGGACGGCCGTGGGCTCACCGGGGTCAGCGGAGTTGAGGTGTCCGGCCTGACTCTCCGTCTGGAGGCCGATCGGGAGCGGACGGGCGACGTACTGGAGCAGCTCACCCGGCTCGGCCCGCTGGTCGACCTGGACGTCGCGGACGCCGATGTCGAGGACATCATGCGCGACCTCTTCGAGCGCCGCGGGGAGGCGTCATGAAGGGGTTCGTCCGCAACCTGCGAGTACTGCGGCGGATGGTCGCGGCCGAGATCGCGCAGCAGTCCGTCTACCGCGGTGCGTGGGTCATCTTCATGCTGGCCAACATCTGTACGCCGCTCATCTCGCTGCTGATCTGGCGGACCGCGCTCGCGAGTGGCGCCCAACTCCCCGTGGATCAGCGGTACCTCACGACGTACTTCGTGCTGCTCGGCTTCGCCACGATGGCCACGTCGTCGTGGATGGCCGGTTTCCTCGCGAACGACATCCGGCTCGGCAAGCTGTCCAGCTGGATGATCCGGCCGGCGTCGCTGCTGGTCGGGTTCGTCGCGAACAACCTGTCGGAGAAGTTCCTGAAGCTGTTCGCGCTGGTCCCGATGATCGGCCTGGTCTGGTGGATCTTCCGCGACTCGATGCATGTGCCGTCGGGTGCCGGCCGGTGGGCGCTGTTCTTCGTCACCCTGGTGCTCGGCGCGATCCTGCTGTTCACGATCGACATCCTGATCGCGGCTTTCGCGTTCTGGATGGACGATGTGAGCGCGCTGGTCCAAGCACGGGTGATCATCGGCTCGGTGCTGTCAGGATCCGTTGTACCGCTGGCGCTGATGCCGGAGTGGTCGCGCACGTTCGTCGACTACCAGCCGTATCGGTACACGGTGTCGTTCCCGGTCGAGATCGTCGCGGGGAACCTGTCCGGGTCAGAACTGCTGACCGCGCTCGGCGTTCAGCTCGGGTACGTCGTCGCTGTCGGCCTGCTCGCCCGTGTCGTCTGGGCGGCCGGGATCCGCGCGTACTCGGCGGTGGGCGCATGATGAGGCACCTACGGTTGTGGCGGCGGTTCTTCGCACAGGCCGTCGTACGGGAGACGCATTATCGGGCGCACTTCCTGACCACGTTGCTGGTCGGGCTGGTGCAACTGGGGCTCGGGATCGTGCCGACGCTGCTGCTGTTCGGGTTCACCTCGGAGGTGCACGGCTGGACGCGCTCGGAAGTGATCGCGCTGGTTGGCATGTATCAGGTGATCACGGGGTTGATGGCGACATTCATCGCGCCGAACCTGAACCGGATGACGACGTACCTGACCGAGGGTGAGCTGGACGCCGTACTGCTGCGACCGGTGTCGAGCCAGTTCTACTTGACGTTTCGGTGGATCAACGTTGCGGAGTTGAGCAATGTTGCCAGCGGCATCGTTGTGCTGGCATTCGGGCTGGTGCAGTCGGGGCTCACGCCGAATGTGGGTCAGGTGCTGCAGGCCGTCGTACTCGCGGTGTGTGGGTTGGTGCTGCTCACGGTGGTGTGGTCGGCGCTCGTATATCTGGCGTTCTGGCTGCAGTCTGTGGGGCCGGTCGGCATCATCTATCTGAACGTCGTCGAGGCTGGGCGGTATCCGCTGACGTTCTTCCCGGTGGCGGTGCGGAGCTTCCTGACGTTCGTGTTCCCGGTGGCGTTCGCGACGACGTACCCGGTGCAGGCGCTGGCGGGCTCGCTCGGTTGGGGACCGGCGGTGCTCGGGATCGGGCTGTCGGTGATTGCAGTGTTGCTGATCCGGTTGTTGTGGCAGCGTGGGCTGCGGACGTACGCGAGTGCGTCGAGCTGAGTCGTTGGGTCGTTGAAGGGAGGGCCGCGATGGGCTGGTGGATCCTGCATGTGGACATGGACCAGTTCATCGCGGCCGTCGAGATCCGCCGCCGGCCCGAACTGCGCGGGCTGCCGGTCGTGGTCGGCGGGTCGGGTGATCCGACGAAACCGCGGCAGGTGGTGGCGACGGCGTCGTACGAGGCGCGTGAGTTCGGGGTGCACTCGGGGATGCCGATTCGGGCGGCGTACAAGAAGTGTCCGGACGCGGTCTTTCTGCCGTCGGATCCGGCCGCCTACGAGGCGGCGTCGGCCGAGGTGATGGACACGCTGCGGACGTTCCCGGTCGTCGTCGAGGTGTGGGGCTGGGACGAGTGCATCGTCGGCGCTACAACCGACGATCCCGAGGGTCTCGCGGCCGACCTGCGCGCGGCGGTGGCGGAACGCACCGGGCTGACCTGCTCGATCGGGATCGGCGACAACAAGACCAGGGCCAAACTCGCAACCACCTTCGCCAAACAGCCCCGCTCGCACGCCACCGCGTTTGAGGGTGCCGGCGCTGAGGCTCCGGGTGTCTACCGCCTGACCGCCGAGAACTGGCGCGAGGTGATGGACCACCGATCAGTCCGCGAACTGTGGGGCATCGGCAGCCGGATGGAACGCAACCTGCAGGAGCTCGGGCTGCACACGGTCGCGGACCTCGCGGCCGCCGATGTTGAAGCGTTGAAGAAGCGGTTCGGCCCGAACATGGGCACCTGGTACGCCGCCCTCGGCCGCGGACTCGGCGATACCGAGGTCACCGACGTGCCGCGCGAACCGGTATCGCGCAGTCACGAGGAGACCTTCGAGCGCGACCTGGTCGAGCCGGCCGAGATCGCCGACGAGCTGCGCCGAATCGCCGTCGAGGTGACCCGGGAGGTGGTGAAGGAGGGGCGCAGCATCCAACGTGTCTGGGTGAAAGTCCGGTTCACCTCGTTCTTCACCCCCATCAAGAGCCGCAAGTTGAAGGCGGTGACGCAGGACCCCGAGGTGATCGCGGCGACCGCACTCGCCTTGCTGGAAAAGTTCGAACTCCGCCGCCCTGTCCGGCTGCTCGGGGTGCGAGTCGAGTTCGCCCCCACCCCACCCGCGTAGCCCCTCGCCCTCCCACCTCGGACCGCCACCACCGTCCAACTGCTCATTTCACCCGCTAGCAACGCCGGCGCACGCTCAGCGCGGGTCGTCGAGCGAGGTTAGTGGGTGATGGCGGTCCGCCACGCCCTGCGGGGTGGGTGGGTGGGGGAGAAATCGGCGGGACGCGATCGTCGAGGGCTGGGATGATCGCGGGTGTGCAGCGTGAGTTTGTGGTGTTCGATGCCATGGGCGTGCTTTACCGGCACGGGAACGTTGTGCGGGGCGTCCTCATCCCCTACCTGCGTGAGCACGGCTGCACTCATACCGAGGCGGAGATTCGTGAGGTCTACCGCCGATGCACGCTGGGCGCGATCTCCACGGGCGAACTCTGGTCTGCGCTCGGCGTCGCGGCAACCGCGAGTGATGGTGACTACTGCAGTCGTCACGAGCTGACGCAGGATGCACCGGAGGTCTTGCGAGGACTGGGCGAGGCCGGCATCACGCCGTTGGTGCTCACCAACGACGCGGTGCCGTGGTCGGAGCAGTTGCGACTCCGGTTCGGGCTGACTGCTTACGTCGAGACGTGGTTCGTCAGCTCCGCGATTGGCGCCCGCAAGCCCGATCCTGCGGCGTACCGCCCGGTGCTCGCGCACCCCGGGCTGGACGCCGCCCGCACACGCTTCGTCGACGACCGGCCGACCAACCTGATGGCCGCCGAAGCGGCCGGCTTCCGGCCTGTCCTCTTCCGCAGTGACGACACCGACGCCCACCCCGAGCCGGGCTTCCAACCACCCGTCGTCCACACCATGACCGGGCTGTGGAAGCTCCTCAGTTCGGCTGGCCGGTCGGCATGATCGTGATCTGCTGGAAGTTCACCCGGGCCGGCGAGGCGGCGATGAAACCGACGGTCGCGGCGACGTCGGCTGCAGTGAGCCATTCGAGTTGGGTCTTGGCACCCTCCAGCCAGTCCGAGATGCCCGCGTCGGTGACGTGGCTCTGGAGTTCGGTGGTGGTGAAACCCGGTTCGATCGCGGCGACGCGGACGTTCTTCGGGCCGAGGTCGGCACGCATCTGCTTGGAGAGCTGGGTGACGTAGGCCTTGGTGGCGCAGTAGACGGCGAAGCTGGGATACGGGTTCTGGGCGCCGATGGAGGACGTGTTGATCAGGTCGGCGACACCGCGCTCGGCTGCGGCGCTGACCAGTTGCGGGACGAAGGCACCGATGACGTTCATCAGGCCGCTCACGTTGAGGTCGATCTGCTGCTGCCACTGGTCGGTGGCGACCTCGTCGATCGGTGCGGGCAGCATCACGCCCGCGTTGTTGAAGAGCAGGTCGGCGCCGCCGAACTCGGTGGCGACGCGGTCCGCGGCTGCCCGGATCGCGGTGACATCGGTGACGTCGGCCGCGATCGCGAGCGCCGTACCGCCGTCCTTCTCGATCCGGGCGACGAGGTCGGTCAGCCGGTCGGCGCGACGAGCCAGGACCACGACACGGGCGCCGAGGTCCGCCAAGTGCTCGGCTGCGGCCTCGCCGATACCGCTGGAGGCTCCGGTGATGACTGCGACGCGGCCGGTGAGTGGCTTCGACATGTGAACACCTTTCGAAACAGCTGGGCGGCGATCTGCCGCCTTTCCAGAACATCAGTCCCGGGCGGTGTTTCGAGGCCCCAGCCAAGCCCTGTCCCGACAGGTACCGACAGGGCTACCCATCCGCGCCTGCTGGGCAGCGCGGTGACCGACACTGGGGTTATGGACCGCAGTGCTGAACTCTCCGACTTCCTGCGCACTCGCCGCGCCCGACTGACCCCCGATGAGGCGGGAATCGCCGACGACGGCCGTGCTCGCCGGGTGCCCGGGTTACGCCGCGACGAGGTCAGCCGCCTGGCCGGAGTGAGCACGGAGTACTACACCCGGCTGGAGCAAGGCCGCGCCGGTTCGCCGTCGCCGGAGGTCGTCGAAGCGCTCAGCCGGGCGTTGCGGCTGGACCTGGCTGAGCGCGAACACCTCACCGATCTGCTGGCCAGGCCCACCCCAGTACGGCGTACCGCGGTCGCGCCGCAGCGAGTCCGGCCGGGCCTGCATCTGCTGCTCCAGACGTTGGAGCAGGTTCCCGCCTTCATCATCGGGCGGCGTACCGATGTACTGGCGGCCAACCGGCTGGCCCGTGCGGTGATAACCGACTTCGAGGCGCTCCCGGTCCCGCAGCGAAACCTGGCTCGCTACTACCTCCTGAACCCCGAAGCACGTGAGCGGGTCGGCGACTGGGAACAGATCGCGGCGGAGACCGTCGCGATGCTCCGACTCGACGCCGGCCGCTTCCCGAACGACCGCCGCCTCGCCGACCTGGTCGGCGAACTGACCTTGCGGTCCCCCGAGTTCCCCGGCTGGTGGAACGATCACCACGTCCTGCGGCGTACTCACGGCAGCAAGCGGTACCACCACCCGGAGGTGGGCGAACTCCACTTTTCCTATGAGGCGCTCCACCTTCCCGACGACCCGGATCAGATGCTCTGCGTCTACAACGTCGAGCCCGGCTCCCCCACGGCAGAAGCCCTCCGCCTCCTCAACAGCTGGCCCCTGACCAGCCCCCACCCAATCGCCTTGAGCACCCGTCAACCACTTGCTGGCCGCGCGCGTGGTTGAACCGGGCACAACGTCGTACCGGCTCATGCGGAGGGCGTGGGACGGCATTGGGTGGCTGGGGGTTGGCTCGTCAGGTGGTGAGGTTGTAGGTGGTGGTGGCTGTGGTGGTGAAGACGGCCTCGCGTTCGGCGGGGGTTAGGTCGGCGGTGAGGGTCTCGGCGGCTGCCACCACGTCGCCGTACGACGCGGCTAGGAGGCAGACGGGCCAGTCGGAACCGAACATGACGCGGTGGGGGGTGAAGGCGTCCAGGACTACGTCGGCGTACGGCTTGAGGTCGGCGGGGGTCCAGGAGGTCCAGTTGGCCTCGGTGACCATGCCGGAGAGTTTGCAGGTGACGTTGGGGAGGGCGGCGAGGGCTCGGAGGTCGGTGGCCCAGGGGTCTAGCGGGCCGCCGATGGCGGGCTTGGAGATGTGGTCGACTACGAAGGAAAGGTGTGGGAGCGCCTGGGCTGTCTTGATGGCCGCTGGGAGGTGCGGGGTTTTGGTGAGCAGGTCGTAGACGAGGTCGGCATCGGCGACTGCTGCCAGGCCGCGTTGTACGTCGGGGCGCAGTAGCCACTCGAGATCCGGCTCGTCGTGCACCTGGTGGCGGATGCCCTTCAGGTACTGGCCATCCGGGCGGGACTGGAGGTTGGCGAGCACGTCCGCAATGTCGGGTGCGGTCAGGTCCACCCAGCCCACGACACCGGCGACGAGGTCGTTGCTGGCAGCAACTTCCAGGAACTCGCCGGTCTCGGCCAGGACACCGACTGTCTGGACCAGGACGGTGGCGGTGACATCGGCTGCGGCGGCCAGGGGTGCGAGGTCGTCGGCGGTGAAGTTGCGTCGGATGGGGGCGAAGTCCGGGCCGACCATCCAGGTCTGGTCGCGGACGGACAGGTCCCACACGTGGTGATGGGCGTCGACTCTGCTCATGCGGCTGTGGTGCCTTCTGCGTGGATTAGGCGGATGACTTGTTGGCTCATCTGGTCGTAGTCGTGGGTGTTGGGGAGTTCGCCCTGGATGCGGTGGTCGCGCATGACGACTACGCGGTCGGCGAGGGTGATCATCTCGGGGAGGTCGGAGGTGATCAGGAGGATGGCGAGGCCGTTGGCGGCGAGGTCCCAGATGAGCGTATGGAAGGCGTCTTTGGTGCGGACGTCGATGCCGACCGTGGGCTCATCGATGATGAGGATCTCGGTCTGGGCGGCCAGCCATTTGGCCAGAGAGACCTTCTGCTGGTTGCCACCGGAGAGCGTGCCGGCGTGTTGGGACGGTGAGGCGATCCGGATACCGAGTTGTTCGACGTACGACGAGACGATCTCGGTCTCGGACTTGGCGGGGACGTAGCCGAGGAGTTTGCGGAGGCGGTCCCAGATGGTGACGGCGATGTTGCGGGCGACCGACTGCTCGAGGAAGATGCCCTCTTCTTTGCGGTTCTCGGTGACATAGCCGATTTTGTGGTTGCGCAGGGCATCGCGGACTGTGCGGATCTTGACCGCCTGCCCGCGCACCAGGACCTCGCCGGCGGTGATGCGGTCGAGGCCGAGCAGGGCCTTGGCCAGCTCGCTCCGACCGGCGCCGACCAGACCGTACAGACCGACGATCTCGCCCGGGCCGACGGTGAGATCCACCTCGGCATGACCGGTCGCCGTACCGACGCCGCGGAGCTCCAGGATCGGGGCGACCGTGGTGTCGACGGTTCGGTCTGGCAGGTTGAGGGCTTCGTGGACGCGGCCGACCATCAGGTCGACCACCTGGTCGCGGGTGAGCTCGGACAACGCGCCCCCGGACAGCACCGAGGCGCCGTCGCGCAGGACGGTGACGGTGTCGCAGATCTGGAAGACCTCTTCCAGCTTGTGGCTGACGAACAGCACCGCGCGTCCGTCGTCCTTCAACTTCTCCACGACGCGGAACAGCAGAGCTGCCTCGTTCGGCGTGATCGAGGCGGTGGGCTCATCGAGCAGCAGCACGCGACTCTCCACCGATAGCGCCTTGGCGATCTCGACGAGTTGCGCCTGAGCGACCGAGAGCTCGGTGACCGGCTGATCCGGATCGATGTCGAGCTCCAGCTCAGCCAGCCAGCGCGCTGCCTCGGACCGGATCGCGGACCGATCGACCAGACCGCGATTGGTCGGCAGCTTCTGGAGCAGGATGTTCTCGCCGACCGTGAAGCCGGGGATCAGGTTGCGCTCCTGGTGGACGACGCCGATCCCGGCCGCGGCCGATTCGTGCGGCGATCCGAAGGACACCTCGCGCCCGTCGAGCAGCAACCGGCCGCCGTCCGGCCGATAGAGCCCGGTGACGACCTTGATCAGCGTCGACTTGCCGGCGCCGTTCTCACCCAGCAAGGCGTGGACCGAGCCGGCCTCGAGCGACAACGTGACGCCGTCCAGCGCGCGCACGCCGGGGAAGACCTTGACGATCTCCGAAGCCTCGAACAGCGTCATGACACACCTCCGGCCACCGCCGCGTCGGGCGATTTCACCACCGAGCGCCGGTCCTGCCGACGAGTCCGGACCTGACCGAGCACGACCGAGCCGAGGACGACCGCGCCGACCACGAAGTTCACCCAGGAAGGTTCGAGGGAGAACTCGGCCCGTGCGGTGTCCACGAAGCGCACGATGAACGCTGCCAGCACAGTGCCCAGTACGACGGCCGATCCGCCGGTGAGCAACGCGCCGCCGATGATCGGCGCCGCGAACGACGGCAGCAGCCAGTCACCGCCGATGCTCTTGTTCACACCTGGCGACGAGGCGACCGTGAGAATCGCAGCAACGCCGAGGATCGCACCGGACAACGCATGCGCGACGATCACCGAGCGGTCGTTGGAGATCCCGGACAGCCGGGCGGCGATCGGGTTCCCACCGGAGGCGAGCAGCTGCCGACCCGGCACCGTCCGCTTCAGCATCACCGCGAGCAGCCCGGCCACGATCAGCGCCACGACGAAGATCCACGGGATGACGCCGAACAGCGCGGCCGACCCGAAGGTCTTCAGCCCTTGTGGATAAGCATCGACGGTCCGCGTGCCGACCAACCGGTACTGCACGCCGAGCAGGATCGTCATCGTCGCCAGCGTGACGATGAACCCGTTGATCCGGGTCAGCACGACGAGCACACCGTTCAGCAGGCCGACAACTCCGGCGAGCAGGAACCCGATCAGCAGCGCCAGCGGAACCGGTACGCCGTGATCGGCCATGAGCACGCCCATCGCCGCCGCCGCGAATCCACCGATCGCGCCGACGGCCAAGTTGAGTTGACCCACTGCGAGTACCACCATTTGAGCCAATCCGATCAGGATCGGCACGGCAAGGAACTGAAGTAGCACTCTCAAGGAATTCGCTGCGAGCAGGTCACCGCCGGACGCGATCACCAACCCGATGAAGAACACGATGCCGATGACAAGCAAGGTCATCTCGGTCGATCGGGCGAAACGCTTCATTGTCGTCGCACCTCCTGCCGCTCGGACAGGACTGTTCGGACCCGGTCGGTGGACAGCGCGAGCAGCAGGATCAGGCCCAGGTAGATGTTCAGGCTCTCCAGACCGACACCGAGCAGGTCGAGACCCTTCCGGATCACCGACGTGAGCGCCGTACCGATCAAGGTGCCCCAGATCGAGACGAAACCGCCGGCCAGCAAAGTGCCCCCAAGGATCGGGCCGAGGAACGACGGCAGCATGAACTCCTCGCCGATGGTCGCCTTGATCGACCCGGTCGAGACCGCCAGCATGAAACCGGCCAGCGCGGCCAGGCAGCCCGACATGGCGTGCGCGGTAATCACTCGCCGCGCAGTCGGGATCCCCGAGAGCTCAGCAGCGCGCACCGGCGAGCCGGTCATCAGCAGCTCGCGGCCGAGCCGGGTCCGCGAGTAGATCCAGCCGACGACCACCATGGCCACGATGGCAAAGATCGCCAGCTGCGGTACGGCGGGCGATCCGCACACGTTGCCGACACACACGTCCGCCAGCGAGTAGTTCCGCAGCTCCCGCATACCCGGCGGCTTGGTCACGAACGCCGCATTGTCGGTCAGCGACGTGTAGACGAGCGGAATCATCCCCAGCAGCAGGAAGTCCAGTGCCAGCGTCACCACGAACGAGTTGACCCCGGTCCGCGCGATCACCCAGCCCGCCAGCGCACCGATCGCCGTACCTGCCACCAGTCCCACCAGGAGACCGGAGTACAAGGTGAAGTGCCACAGGTCGTAGGAGATGCCGGTGATCATCATCGAGAACGCCGCCATCCGGCCGACGGCAAGGTTCATATGCCCGATCGACAGCACACACAGCTGTGCCAGCCCGACCACAGTGAACATTGCGATATCGCGCAGCAGCGGGAAGATCACCAGCTGCTGGTTGAAGAACGCCGGCCGCAGCACGCCGAACAGCGCACCCAGCAGTACGACGAGCAGTAGCAATCCGATCCGCTGGTTGGCCCACCAGGGCGTGCCACGCGGCGGCTTCTCGACCGGTGTGTCCTCTTGGAGTGCCTGAGTGGCAGTCTCCGACACCGGCGCACTCATTCACGTCCTCGCTTCGCTGCGGGCGCGAATGAAGTGCAGGGCACACTGTATTGGATGATGAACTCGCTTCGCTCGTTCATGAGACACGCCGATCGTCTATGGCGTCAGGGTTCCAGTCGATCCCCAGCCCAGGCACATCCGGCGCAACCGCGTGCCCGTCCACCACGGCCATTTCAGAACGAGTGATGGCTCGCAGCTGCGGGATGTGCTCGACGTACCGGCCGTTCGGTACGGCGGCGGTCAGGCTGACGTGAATCTCCATCAAGAAGTGCGGACAGACCTCGAGGTTGAACGCCTCAGCCAGATGAGCGACCTTCAGCCACGGAGTGATCCCGCCGATGCGCGCTACGTCCACCTGGACGATCCCGGCCGCCCCGGCCGCGACGTACTCACGAAACTGCGACACCGAGTACAGCGACTCGCCAACAGCGATCGGGATCGACGTGGACTGCGCCAGCCGCACATGCCCGGTCAGATCGTCAGCCGGCAACGGCTCCTCAAACCACGACAGGTCCACCGACTCGAAAGCAGCAGCACGCCGCTTGGCCTCGGCGTACGTCATCGACTGGTTCGCATCAACCATGATGTCCAACGAAGGCCCGACTGCGTCCCGTACGGCGCGCAGTCGCTCCAGGTCCTCGTGAACCCGCGGCTTGCCCACCTTGAGCTTCACACCGGGCCAACCGGCCTTCTGCGAGGCCAGGGCGCCAGCGACGAGCTCATCCGTCGTCAGGTGCAGCCAGCCGCCCTCGGTGTCGTACAAAGGCACCTGCTGCCGATACCCACCGGCCAACCGCCACAGCGGCTCAGCCGCCCGCAGACATCGCAGGTCCCACAGCGCGGTGTCGACGGCCGCCAGTGCCAGCGAGGTGATCGCACCGACCGTGGTTGCGTGCGTCGACCAGAACAGGTCCGACCACAACGCCTCAACGTTTCGGGCGTCCTTCCCGATCAGTCGCGGCAACAGATGGTCCCGCAGCAACGCCAGTACGGCGGTGCCGCCCGTACCGATCGTGTACGAGTAGCCCAGCCCGCTCAGCCCGTCAGCCGTCTCCAGCGAGACGAAAATCGTCTCCTGCTTGAGGAACGACTGCACAGCATCAGTGCGGACCGTCTCGACCTCGAGATCGACCAGGTAGGCCTCGGCACGCGTAACAGCGCTCACTGGCAGCTCAGCTGCTTCTCGAACTCGGGCTGCAGCGCCTTGGTCTTCGCCTTGCGCTCCTCGTCGTACGTGTCGACGTTGGCCTTCGTGACGACGAACGAACCGGAGTCCACGATCACACCGGGCGTCTTCATCGTGCACTGCTTGGACTGCAGCAGCGCGAGCAGCCAGCCACCGATGTAGGCCTGGCCGGCCGGGTTCTGCGTCACGGTCGCGGCGACGCCACCGGACTTGATCCCGGCCAGGATCTTCGCGTCGTCGTCGATCGCGACGACCTTGATCGGAAGCTTGCTGGAGGCAACACCATCCGCCGCGGCCACGGCCGGGTTGTACGCCGTGGTGACGATCCCCTTGATCTCCTTGCCCTTGGAAGCAAGCAGGTCGGCGACCGCCTTCTGCGCGGTGGACAGGTCCTTGTCGATGTCCGTGATCACCGGCAGTTCGGTGACCTTGCCGTTGGTCTCGGCGATCGCCTTCTTCACCCCGGCGATCCGGCGCTGGGTGTTGGAGTCGACGTTGTTGCCGGTCAGGTGCACGATCGTGCCCTCGCCGCCGATCGCCTCGATGGTTGCCTTGGCCGCCTTGTACGCCGCCGCCTCGACATCCGTGGACAGGCAGAAGTCGGCCGCGTTGGTGTCACCGGCCGGGCAGGAGGCCAGCGAACCGACCGCGAACCCCTTCGCCTTCAGGTCCTCGAACGTCGAGTTGATGTCGGTCGGCGACACGCCGAAGATGCCGAACGCGTTGTAGCCCTGCGCGGCCAGCGAGTTGATCACGTTGTTCTGCTTGCCCTGGTCCCACTCGCCGGTCTCGTTGAAGGTCGCGTCGGCGAGCCGGAAGTCGACCTTGTCGACCGCGGCGACGGTCTTCCACGGCTGGAAATAGGGGTGTGCGCCGCCCGGGATCAGCGCTAGCTTGACCTTCGATCCGTCTTTCAGCGTCACCGGGCCCGAACTGGCCCCGCTGGACGCGTCGTCCTTCGGTGCGGCACCGGATGTGGAGTCGGCGGGCTTGGTGGTGCAACCGGTCGCGACGAGCGCGACAGTAGCCAGACAGAGGGCGGTTCGGCGGAGGGCGACGGTCATGAGCGGACTCCAGATCCTATAGGATATTGCGAACCTGATGCTGCCGCCTCACACTGGAGCCGTCAAGACTCGTCGAGGTAACGATGACAAGTCGGGCAGAATATGGTTCGGGAGGAGTGCACTGTGACTGATGCGCATGTGGGTCTGGCGGGGCAGCTCGCCCGCTTGCCCCAGCGACAGGTGCTGAGCGACGACGTCTACGAGACCGTCAAAGGCCTGATCATGGACAGCGTGGTCGAGCCGGGCACCCGGCTGAACATCGACGCCCTGACCCGGGAGCTCGGGATCTCGCAGACCCCGATCCGGGAGTCGCTGGCCCGGCTGGAGTCCGACGGACTGGTGATCAAGGAGCCGCTGCGCGGTTACCGGGTGTCGTCACGGCTCAGCCGGCCCGAGTTCGAGGACCTGTTCGAGTTCCGGCTGCACATCGAGCCCTGGGCGGCCGGTCGCGCCGCGGAACGCGCCGGCACCGAGGACCTGGTCCGGCTCAAGGACGAGATGCTGAGCTACACCGACGTACCGGACAGGCCGGCGTACGAGAGCTATCGGGCGATGGCTGCGCACGACCAGCGCTTCCACGACCTGGTGCTGGAGCTGTCCGGCAACGAGACCGCGCGGCTGTCCTTCGCCCGTACACACTGCCACCTGCACCTGTTCCGGCTGTACTACGGCGGTGGAATCGCGACAAAGGCGTTGCGGGAGCACAAGACCGTCGTGGCCGCGGTCCGCAAGGGCGACCCGGTGGAGGCGGCCGCAGCGATGCGGGCGCACATCGAGGCGTCCCGTGAGCGGTTGCGGCCGATGTTCGATCAAGAGTGATTCCGTCCTGAGGTAGGAGACACCTGTGGAACTGCTGCGCCTCGGCGCGGTCGGCGAGGAGCGCCCGTACGTGCGCGCCACCGACGGCACCGTCTACGACCTGAGCCCGCTCACCGCCGACATCGACGGCGCCTTCCTGGCAGCCGACGGCATCGCCCGCACCCGCGCCGCACTGGAGGCCGGTGAGCTGACGGCAGCCTCCACGGACGGCCTCCGGGTCGGCGCTCCGATCGCCCGCCCCGGCGCCGTCGTCTGCATCGGCATGAACTACGCCGCCCACGCGGCCGAGTCCGGCTCCGCACCGCCGAAGCAGCCGATCGTGTTCTTCAAGCACCCGAACACCGTCGTCGGCCCGTACGACGAGGTCCTGATCCCCCGCGGTTCGGCCAAGACCGACTGGGAGGTCGAGCTCGCCGTCATCATCGGCAAGGAGGCCCGGTACGTCGAGACCGACGAGGAGGCGCTGGCCTGCATCGCCGGGTACGCCGTCTCGAACGACGTCTCCGAGCGTGCCTTCCAGATCGAGGAGTCGGGCGGCCAGTGGTCGAAGGGCAAGTGCTGTGAGACCTTCAACCCGCTCGGCCCGGCGCTTGTCCCGGCCGACGAGGTCGACCCGGGGAACCTCGATCTCAAGTCCTTCGTGAACGGCGAGCCCCGCCAGGACTCGAACACCCGGGACCTGATCTTCTCCGTCGCCACCCTGATCCGCGACCTCTCGCAGTACATGGTGCTCAGCCCCGGCG
Source organism: Kribbella yunnanensis (assembly GCF_039529655.1). Classification (NCBI taxonomy): domain Bacteria; kingdom Bacillati; phylum Actinomycetota; class Actinomycetes; order Propionibacteriales; family Kribbellaceae; genus Kribbella; species Kribbella yunnanensis. Next base: position 177,310 of record NZ_BAAANF010000025.1, read on the forward strand.
ACATCCTCAACACCGGTACGCCGGAAGGTGTGGCGCTGTCCGGCCGCTTCCCGTACCTGGCGCCGGGTGACGTGATGGAGCTGGAGATCCAAGGTCTCGGCCAGCAGAAGCAGGCCCTCGGAAAAGCCTGACCCCTCGGCGAACCCCTCAGCTGAGTAGATATCCACGCAGCTGAGGGGTTGCCCATTGAGAATCTCAGGGGGCAACCCCAAGGCCGGTTAGTTAGGCGGTTCGGGGTCGCGTCAAGCACGGTCCAGCACGGCGACCTCAGCCAGCCCCACCCGGAACCGGCGAGCAGGAACCCCGCGTTCCCCTCGCCCTGGCCGGGGGTCGGGATCCTCCCCAAACCGGTTCGGGGCGGATCCCGGACGCATTCGGGCGGTGAATCCTCCCCACACCCCTGCAACCGGCCACACCCTCCCCAAACCGGTTCACGGACTCGTTGCGCCAGGCCCACGTCGCCACCCCCCACCGCGCCTCGAGCCGGTACGACGTCGTGCACGGCTCAACCACGTGCGCAGCCGAACAGTGGTTGACGGGTGCTCAAGGTGAGTCACCCGGTCGACCTTGAGCACCGTTCGACCGTCTCGGCCGGGCTCAGATGGTTGACGGGTGCTCAAGGTGACTCGTGCCCGCGCTCTCGGGCCCCCGGGGGGCTGCCCGTGTGCGTTATCTGATGGATTTTCGTCACCGAGTCCCCAAAATCCCTCGGCTAACGCAGAACTCGGGCGTCCCGCACCCCAGCCACAGCCCGTCAGCCCCAGGCAACGTGAAACCGCGGTCGCCGGCCTCGCCATCCAGCCCAGCCACCCGCCCAGCTCGCCCTCTGGCTTCAGTCGGCCGCCCTTTGGCGGCCGAGAGGGGGTGCAGGCCGAAAGTTCTCGGCCGGGGACGTCCGCGGTGGCTGATCACCGCTCCCGGCCGACCTGAAAGACAGCGTGGCGGGGCGCCGCGGTGGCTGGGCTGGATGGCGGGGCCAGGTGACCGCGGTTTCACGCTGCCTTGGGTGACCGGGCTGCGGTTGCCGTGCGGAAAAGAAGACTCGGGTTGCCGGGTCTTGGTTGCCGTGCGGAAAGACTTGGGGTGCCGGACTGTGGTTGCCGTGTGGGGAAAGGCTCGGGTTGGCAGTGGTCCCGCCTCTGGTCCCGATGCATCTCGTGGGTTCCCCCATGAGGTTGTGGGTTCTGCACCCGCATGCGAGTACAGAACCCACAAGCGGATGGGTGAACCCAGCAGATGGGTCAGCCCCAAAGCCGGATAGGCAAGGCAGCTCGGGCGGGCGCCAACCGAGCCGGCCGCGACCCAACTCCCCAAACCGGTTGGAGGAGGACCCACCACCACGCTTTCCACACGGCTGGGTGAGCCCCACCCGCCGATTCGGTGGGGTAGCGCTCCCCAGCGGCGCCGTACAGCACCGCTCTTGACACCACCCCCGAACCGCCTAACTAGCCGGCTTTGGGGGTGACCCCCAACTCGGCAGGCCAGCTCTGTCGGCGGGGGCATTTAGGGTCGCGCCATGACAGATGCACTTGCGAGGATCAGCACGTCGTACGACACGGTTGCGGTGTCGTACGCCGAGCGTGTGGTGGACGGGCCGGACTGGGAGCTGGAGGGCTTCGGCCTGGTCACCCGGATGGCGGCAGGCCGGCCGGTGCTCGACGCCGGCTGCGGTCCCGGGCGGACAACCGCCCTGCTGGCAGGGAGCGCCGCCGCGGGTGCTGTCGGCTCTGCGCCGGGCTCCGCGGGCGGTTCCGTGATCGGGCTCGACCTTTCGCCGGGCATGATCGGCGTCGCCCGGCGGGATCACCCGGAGCTCGACTTCCGCGTCGGCTCGATGACCGCGCTCGAGTTCCCCGACGAGCACTTCGGTGGGTTGGTGACCTGGTGGTCGATCATTCATCTGCCGCGTGACGTCGTACCGCAGGCGCTGGCCGAGTTCTATCGGGTGCTGGCACCCGGCGGTCTGCTCCTGATGGGGTTCCATGTCGGCACGGAGTCGAACCACAAGACATCGGGGTACGGCGACCTCCCGATGGACATCTGGGTACATCTGTGGTTGCCGGAGCAGTTGACGGAGCTTGCGGTCGCGGCAGGATTCACGCCGTACGCAGCGGAAAATCCCGAGGACCGGCTGGTGTTCCGGAAGTAGGGTCGAGGCATGACTTCACGCGTTCGTTCAGTGACCTTCGATGCGCACAATCCGTACGAGTTGGCCGGCTTCTGGCTGCAGGTCCTGCGCACCGAGCGCCCGGACGACGACCAGCCCGGCGACCCCTACGCGAGCGTGCCGACCGAGTCGGGGACCTTGCTCTTCGAGCAGAACAACGACGGCAAAGCCGGCAAGAACCGCCTGCACCTCGACCTGGAACCAGACGGCCCCCGAGACGAAGAGGTCGCCTGGCTCCTGACCCTGGGCGCCACCATCGGCACCGACTTCCGCAACCCCGACGGCACCGGCTGGGTAGTCATGCACGACCCCGAAGGCAACGAGTTCTGCGTCCTCCGAAGCGCCACCGAACGAGCCGCCACCAGCTGACTACCGCGGGTTAGATTATACGATTGCCGTATAGTACTATACGGAATGTGGCTACTTCCCCTTCGGCGCTGATGCCAATTTTTCGCTCCGAGGCGCAGGCAAGGATTCTCGCCTGGCTGTTCCTCGTGCCCGACCGTGAGCAGCCCATCGCGACGCTTGAGCCGGTCGCCGGAGTCGCACAGCCCAATACCCTTCGCGAGGTCAATCGCCTGGTCGAGGGTGGACTACTGCGCGAACGCCGCGCCGGCAACGCCCGCTTGGTCTCAGCCAACACGGCCAGCCCCTACTTCGAGCCGTTGGTGCAGATCCTCGGCCGCGCCTACGGTCCCGCCGTCGTCGTACCGCGGGAGTTGTCGAAAGTTCCCGGGATCGAACTCGCATTCATCATCGGCTCCTGGGCACGGCGCTATCACGGGGAGCCTGGCCCCCCGCCGAACGACGTCGACGTGATTGTGGTCGGCGCACCTCAGCCGCGCGCGTTGCGCCGAGCCAACGCGCAACTCGAGGAGCAACTCGGCGTCCCCGTCCAACTCACGGTGATTACCTCGCAAGAATGGGTCGGACGAACCACCACCTTCATCCAAACCGTCCAGAACAACCCTTATCTGACAGTCATTGACAAGACCGGAGCCGCACGGTGAACGCCGCCGCCCGCGCAACCATCGCCAGCCTGATCAGCGAAGGAGCGGTCGAACGAGTCCCGGTCGACGAGTCGGTGACCACCAATCTCCTACGTCAGGCCGGCAATCACCTGCGCACCGCAGCAGCAGGCGCTGCGGCCGGCGACCCCGAGGGCGCTTTCCAACTGGCCTACGATGCCTGTCGCAAGACCAGTCTGGCGCTCGTCATGGCCACCGGCCTACGACCCAAAGGCCAGTCCGCTCACGTGATCACCTTCAATGCTGCAGCTGCCATTGCCTCCAACTTCGGGGCCAGCCGGATCGTGATCGACGCAGCCGAACTCCGCTATGTCCGTCACGGAGCGGAGTACCGCGCCGAGGCAGTCAGCGCTGCCGACGTCGAAGACGCTCTCGCCATCGGGGATGAACTGATCAAAACCCTTCAGCCCGCGATCGACCAGATCCTCCAGTCAGCAACCTGACCAACCGAACTACAAGCTGGTCGGTGCCGCGCGGATGAGTGCTCCAGCGCGGCGGGGTCCTTGCAGGCAACGGATCTGGGCACCCAGCCCAATCTAAATCTCTCGTCTTTTTGCTTTTGCTCTTCTGTCTTTTCTGTTGGTCTTTTCCTTCCCACTCTCTAACCGTCAGTGGAAGGCTAGGGACCAGTTGCCGGTGTGGTGGGAGAGGGTGACGGTTGCGAGGGGGCGGATGTCTACGTGGCGTAGGGACTCGGCTGGGGCGTCGAGGATGTAGAGGATTACTGCGCGGACGACTGCCGGGTGTACGACGGCGACGAGGGTGCTGCGGTCGTCGTGGCGTTCTACTAGGTCGCCTAGCCAGTCGGCTACTCGGGTGATGACGTCGTTTTCCGTTTCGCCGGCTGGGGTGGCCGTGTGGGGGCGCTCTAGCCAGGCGGCGACGCCGGTGGGGTCTGCGGCTAGGAGATCTTCGAGGCCGCGGCCTGACCAGTCGCCGTAGTCGCGGTCTCGGAGGGCCGGTTCGACGGTTGGGGTCAGGCCTAGGGCTTCGGCGGTTTGGATGGCGGCGGGCTCGGGGCCGGCGTACGTGGCGTCGGCCTCGAGCTTTAGTTCGCGGGCCGCTTCTACGCTTGCTGGGTCTGGGTCGGGGGCGCCGCCGAGGACGAGGCCGCGCAGCGCGGGGGTCAGTGCGTGGGCGACCAGCGTCAACGAGCTCAAACAGACACCTTCTGTTCGGATGGCCGGCGGGCCACGGTGGCGGCGTACCCGAAACCGAGCAGGAGCCACAGTGTCGCCTGCGTACCGAGCGAGGCGAACCGGAACTGCCAGAGCAGCGTAGCGGGGAACGTGTCCGGAACCTCGTTGATTCGAGGCAGGATCAGGTACGCCGCCACCACGGTCAGCACGAGTCCCGCGACACCGCCGGCCAGGCGGGCCACTTCGCCGTACCGGGCGGTCCAGCGTGATAGCGCGACGCCGGCCCAGACCGCGAGCAGGCCGATCACGATCGCCAGTAGGTAGGTGACGGTACGGCGGGTGATCGTCTCGGGGTCGCCGACGGCCGGTGGGTTCGGCGGGTACTTGAGGAACGGGACGAGGACGATGCCGATGAAACCGGCGGCGGCCAGGCCGAGGGCGGCGTACGAGTCGTTGTCCGTCCGGAGCTTGCGCCGGAGCAGGGTGAAGCCGACGGCGAAGATGCCGCCGAGGGCGACGCCGTACAGGCCGGTGGCCAGGAAGAGGCCGGCCCGCTGGCCGTTCCGGCTCACCAGGGGCTCTTCTTCAGAGGCGGCGTGCTCGTCGCCATGGTCATGGGTGTGCGCGCCCGCGTTGGCTTCTTCGATCGCGATCGCGGCATCGATCCGCGACTCGCCCATCACATAAGCGAAGGTTCCGGCCAGCAGGCCGGCGAAGAGACCGACGATCAGGCCGCGCACCAGGAGTGATCCGAAGGTGCGCATCTGATCAGTGGCAGGGCACGCCGAGCAGGTGCCGACCGTCGTGCATCAGCTCGTGCAGGTACATCCCCGACTGCGAGACCGCCCCCTGGTCGAAGCCGACCAGATAAGCGAGCAGCAGCATCAGGCCGACGCTGAGCGCGGAAAGAAGAAGCAACCGGGACGAGATCGCCGGTACGCCGACCGACTGGGCAGGAGCTGCCATCTGAACCTCCTGGGGAAGTGCGCGTCCCCTTCGAAAGGCTGCTGGTGCCCGAGCATCCTGACTCGCGAGCAAGCTCGCTCACAGTGGCGCGGCCGCGCCGGACTTTCACCGGCTTCCCTCGGGCATCGCAGTTGTCCTCCGAACCGTAGCCGCCGCCCCACAGAGGGGTCAACGAGCTACGGCTCCGGCGTGACAATCACCTCAATCGACCTTGAGCCTTCGGTTGACGTCGAGGCGTGGCTAGGCGGTGAAGATCAGGAGCGACACTGCATCCCGGTCCAAGGTCTTCCAATTGACCGTGTTCTCGACGGAGTTGCGCAGACCGAACGAGATGTGCGACGCCTGCCGAGCCACCGCCTCCTGAACCGCCGTGAGCAGCGACCCACTCCCGTAGGAGAGGGCCGGCCCGGTTCCTGGGTCGGAGCCGAGCCCGGTCCGCCAGGTCGCGGTCGAGTTGGTGTTGTTCCAGGTCAGGGCCACCGCCGGGTCGATGTCTGCGACATGCCAGAGTTCGACTCGGCCGTTCAGCAAGCTCTTACTCGCGATGCGGGCCTGGAATCCCACACTTTCGATCGTCGAGCCGGCCACTGCGGACAGCGGAAAGCGGACGAACGAGCGCCAGGGCCATGGCTGCTGCAACAGCCCCACGTGGACAGCATCGCGAGCCGTCCGGTCATCGGCCGGGGCGGTCCAGTACGACATGTCGGGGCGCCCGGCGTTGACGTGGGTCCAGGCATCGGTCCGCAGGTCGAAGCCGGTGGCGGGAGCCGCGTGCGCTGGGAGACGGAGGGCCAGTGGGGCGGCGGTGGCTGCGGCCGCCAGGCCTAGGACGGATCGGCGGGAGAGCTGAGTCATGAGCGTCACCGTGACATGGGGAGTGGGAGTGGGCCACCTTTTCGAGACGGTTCGAATACTTGTCACGCTGAAGGAAGTTTCGACTTACGCTGTGCTCATGCCTTCCGCTCAGCACTTGCTTGCGTTTGCGATTACTGCGTTGGTGATGATCGTCATTCCGGGGCCCAGTGTGTTGTTCATTGTGGGTCGTGCGCTCGCCGTCGGGCGGCGTGAGGCCGTGGTGACTATGTTGGGGAACACGCTGGGCGCCTCGGTGATGTTGGTGCTGGTGGCGCTGGGGTTGGGGACGTTGATCGCGGCCAGTGCGGTGGCGCTGACTGTGGTGAAGCTGGCCGGGGCGGCTTACCTGATTTATCTCGGGGTGCATGCGTTTCGGACGCGGAAGTCGCTGGTCGAGGCGATGACCACCGCCGCCCGGCCGGGGAGCACCCGGAAGACCTTGCGGCAGGGGTTTCTGGTCGGGGTGACCAATGCCAAGACTGCGGTGTTCTTCGCCGCCGCGTTGCCGCAGTTTGTGGATCAGGGGGCGGGGAGCCCGGCTTGGGTGCAGATCTTGGTGCTGGGGCTGGTCTTCATCACGATCGCGCTGTTGTCCGACAGCTTGTGGGCGTTCGTGGCCGGTACGGCGCGGGAGTGGTTCGCGCGGTCGCCGCGCCGGCTCGAGCTTGTCGGTGGGACGGGCGGGCTGATGATCATCGGGCTCGGTGCCGGGATCGCCGTTACCGGGACGAAGGAGTAGTCCGCCGCGCCGCTTGAACCCCGAGCAGAGCCAGTACGGCGGGGACTCCGAAGGCAACCAGGTATGCGGTGACCGGGGAGTGTGGCTCGATCGCCGCGAAGAGCGAGCCGCCGACGGCCAGGACCGTTGCCGTGGACAACGAGTCGCTGAGCTGCAGGGCAGAGCTGTTCGCACCTTGCTCGGCGCGTTCGGAGTACTCGAGAACCAGCACCGACAGCGTCGGGAAGACCGTGCCCATGCCGAACCCGGTCAGGCTCCACCCGAGGATGCCGACGACGACCGGCACGTGCGGATCGAGCGTCAGTACGGCGATCCCGATCCCCAGCACGATCGCGATCATGCCCACCTGCAAGAAGACCGACGGTCCGAACCGGTGCTTCGGGCGACCGCGCCACCACGACGCCAGCGTCCAGCTCAGCGCGCTCACGGTGAGCACGAGGCCGGCGACGGCCGGGGACAAGCCGCGCTCGCGGGTCAGCATCAGGGGCAGGAACACCTCCGCCCCGAACCCGGCCGCGGCGACCAGCCCGCGCAACGCGATCACCGACGGCAGCCCGCGCCCGAAGGCGAAGGTTCCGCGCGGCAACAGCTTCGGTGCGAACACCACGATCGCGGCCAGGCCGACACCGAGCAGTGCGATCTGCAGTACGCCGTGCTGCTGGCCGCCGTAGTTCAGCACCCCGACGCCCACCGCGGCCGCGATCGCCCACAGCGCCTGCTTGTCCCACAGCCGCCCCGAACGAACGTCGTACCGGTCGCCGCGCGCAAGCCCGGGCCGCATCACGAAGGCCGCCGGAATCGCCAGCACCGGTACGGCGAGGAACACGATCCGCCAACTGGTGTGTTCCACGATCAGCCCCGCGATCGCCGGGCCGACGAGTGACGGCACCACCCAGCCGGTCGCGAATGCGGCGAAGATCCGCGGGCGGAGAATCGCCGGGTAGAGCTGACCGACGACGACGTACAAGGCAACGGTGAGCAGGCCCGAGCCGAAGCCCTGGATGATCCGGCCGGCGACCAGGACCTCCATACTCGGCGCGATCCCGGCGATCACCAGGCCGCCGAGGAACCAGGCCGTCCCGTGCCAGAGCGGCCGGGTCGGGCCGCGCAGGTCACTCCAGGTGCCGGAGACAACCATCCCGACCACACCGGAGGCCAGCGGGCCGCCGAACGCGAGCGCGTAGAGGTACAGGCCGTCGAGCGCCTGGGCGACGGTCGGCATCGCGGTCGTCACGGCCAGGTTCTCGAACGCGACCAGCGTGATCAGCGCGACCATGCCGATCGTCAGCGCCCGGTACTGCGGGGACAACACACCTGGAGTCGAAAGCGTTGGTTCGGCAGTCGTGGTCATGCCGAACACCTTCCGACTTCAAGTGCGGTTGAAGTCAATCAGAGGGTCGCGGCGAGTACCAAGGCGAGGATCGGGGGCAGTGCCTGGGTGGCCGCGGCCTGCAGCATCCGGCGGTCGGAGGCGACCAGGACGATGCCGGCACCGGCCATGCAGGCGCAGCTGAAGAGCGCGATCGCGTGGCCCTTGTCGCCGCCCGCGATCAGCCCGCCGAGCGCGCCGGCGCCCAGGAACAGGTTGTAGAACCCCTGGTTGAACGCCCACGGCCGGGCGGCGTTCATCTCGGCCTCGTCCTTGACCAGGAACCGCTGATACGTGCTCGGCTTGCGGAACAACAGGCTCTCCATGACGAAGATCGCGACATGGAACAGACCGGCCACCACGACGAACACCTGTGCGACGACACTCATGGCCGAACCGTACTACCAGGCGAACGCCCGGGCCGGATTCCTCCGGAAGATCGCGTCCGCCGTGTCGGCGCCGAACTCGCGGATGATCCGCGGCCGGAGCGTGGTCAGCAGGAACGACATCCCCGGTCCCTCGCCGGTCGCGCCCCGCGCCTTCGCGGTCGTCGTGTCCCCGCCGAGCAGCAAGCGGTCGCCGTACCCGGCGTCGATGAGCCCGGCCAGGCACTCGAGCAAGTGTGGATCGGTCGCGTTGTTTGCCCGCGATGGGCCATCGAACGCCAGCCACGCACCCCGCCTCGCCAGGTCGAGGTGCGCCCGCGCGTCCGGAAAGCGATTGAGATGTCCGAGGATGACACTCTCCGGCGGTACGACGAGGGTGTCGACCAGCAGGTCCAGTACGGCGTCGGCCGCGGACCCGAGTTCGTGGTGGATCGCGATCGGTGCGCCGGTGGCGTGATGTGCCTCCGCGGCAGCGCGCATCACGTACTGCGCGTGGTCGTCGAGCCGATGGAATCCACCGGCCACCTTGATCAGCCCGGCCCGGACCGAACTGTTGCCGATGCCAACGGTCAGCTCGTCGTGGAAGACCTCCGCGAGCCGCGGCCACACCTTCTCGACGAAGCCGTCGGGGTAGTGCTCGGCCCGGTGCAGACCGGTCGCCGCAATCAGCGAAACCCCAGTCTGCCTTGAGATCCCGGGCAGCTCCTCGGCCCGGCGGCCCAACCCGTACGGTGTCCACTGCACGATCGCCTGGCCGCCCGCGGCCGCGAACTCGCCAACCTCAGCAACCGCGGCATCCACATCATCCAGCTCCTGGCCGCGCAGCATCACCGAGCGGAAGAACAGATGATCATGCGCGTCACAAATCCCCAGCCCATCCGGCCTGAGCTCCCCCAACACCGTCCGAATCATCACCACCCCAACCTAACCCGCCGCCCCGGCCACCAGTGGTGGCCGGAGACACCAAGCAATGGCCGGAGACCTGTGGTGTCAGGTCTCCGGCCATCAGTTCCTGTCTCACGCCACCAGTGGTGGCGCGGGCGGCCCGAAGCGGCGCTGGGGGTTAGGCGGCTTGTTTGCGGGGGCCGGGGTTAGGCGGCTTGTTTGCGGGGGCCGCGACGGCGGCGGCCGCCGCGCGAGGCGGACGGGCTGTCGCCGGTGCGGGCGGCGGTGGACTTCGCCCCACCGCGGTTCGGAGCGGTCCCACCAGCGGGACGGGACGAGGTGGTCCCGGCCGCGCGAGGTGAGGTCCCGGCGGCGCGGGCTGAGGTGCCAGCCGCGCGGGGAGAGGTGGCTCCGCCGCGGCCGTTTCCGCGACCTCGGCCGCGACCACGGCCCGAGGTGGTGACCTCGGTGGCGGCGGGCTTGGCCGGGGGCTCGATGAAGACGCGCTCGCCGGGGGCGAGCTCTGCGAGCAGCGGGTCGCCGACCGCGAGCTTGGTGGTCTTGGGGGCGATGCCGGCCTTGCGGGTCAGGTCGCGCACGTCGCGAACCTGGTCGTCGGTCATCAGCGTGACGACCGTGCCTTCGGCGCCCGCGCGGGCCGTGCGGCCGGAGCGGTGCAGGTAGGCCTTGTGCTCGACCGGCGGGTCGGCGTGGATGACCAGCGTGACGTCGTCGACGTGGATACCGCGCGCGGCGATGTCGGTCGCGACGAGCGTCTTCGCCGTACCGGCCGAGAACGCCTCGAGGTTGCGCGTCCGCGCGCCCTGCGACAGGTTGCCGTGCAGCTCGACCGCGGGAACGCCCTGGGCGATCAGCTTCTTGGTGAGCGATTTGGCGCCGTACTTGGTGCGGGTGAAGACGAGCGTCCGACCGGGTGCCGCGGTCAGGTCGACCAGCACCGGGAGCCGGCTGTCGGCCTTCACGTGCAGCACGTGGTGGGTCATCTTCGAGACCGGCGACTGCGCCGAGTCGACGCTGTGCGTGACCGGGTTCGTCATGAAGCGCTGCACGAGGACGTTGACGCCCGCGTCCAGCGTGGCCGAGAACAGCAGCCGCTGGGCCTTGACCGGCGTCGCCTCGAGGATCCGGCGAACGGCGGGCAGGAAGCCCAGGTCGGCCATGTGGTCGGCCTCGTCGAGGATGGTGATCTCCACCGCGTCGAGCTTCACGTTGCCGGCCTTGAGGTGGTCCTCCAGGCGGCCGGGGCAGGCGACGACGATGTCGACGCCCTTACGCAGTCCGGTCGTCTGCGGGCCGTGGCCGACACCGCCGAAGATCGTCATCGTGCGCAGCTCGAGCACATCGGCCAGCGGCTGGATCGAGGCCTGGATCTGGGTCGCCAGCTCGCGCGTCGGCGCCAGGATCAAGGCCCGCGGAGCCTTCGACTGTCGCTTGTTACCGCGCAGGTACAGGCGGGCCAGCAGCGGCAGCACGAAGGCGTAGGTCTTGCCGGAGCCGGTCCGGCCGCGGCCGAGAACGTCCTTGCCGGCCAGCGAATCCGGCAGCGTCGCCGCCTGGATCGGGAAGGGTTTGGTCACCCCGGTCGCGGCGAGCGCCGCGGTCAGAGCAGCCGGTACGCCGAGATCGGCGAAGGTCAGGTCGTCCGGGACCTCGAGCGGGATCACCGAGTCGTACTCCGAAGCAGTGACCGAGTTGTTGCTCTGTGCAACATTCTCGTTGGTCTTCTTCGCGGCCGGGCGCCGGCGGCGCGGGCGGGAGGACGGGGCGGAGGTGGACGTGTTCGTGGCTTGCGAAAGGGGGCGGCGGGCCGCCATAAGTACTCCAAAAATCGTGGGGTCGTCCTGCCCGGCGCGGCCGTCAGGGGCCGCGGCGCTTGGGGGTCGACTGCGAGCACCTCTGTCACAGAGTGCTCCTGGCCCGAGGCAGAACTGGGCGGGCCGTCACAGTCAGTGTACGGCACCGGAGGTCCATCCCCCAGCTAGTTTGTCTCCGTGACCAGAACAGACCCGCCCCAGATCGCCGCCGAACGCGAGTTGCTGCAGGGATTTCTCGACTTCCATCGGCAGACATTGCTGCTCAAAGTGAGCGGTCTGAGCGGGGAGGAGCTGGTACGGCGCAGTGTCGAGCCGTCCAGCATGTCGTTGCTCGGCTTAGTGCGCCATCTCACGGAAGTCGAGCAGTACTGGTTCAAAACCTGCCTGGCCGGCGAGGTGGTCCCAGACCGCTACTGGACCTACGAACATCCCGATGGCGACTTCGACCTCGTCGATGCTGCGGAGGCGGAGGCCGACCTGCAGACGTACGCGGCCGCCGTACAGGAGTCTGAGGAGATCGCGGTGGGCTACGGCCTCGATGACACCTTCCTGCGTCCGCGTCGCGAGGGTGAATACAGCGTGCGTTATCTCTACATCCACCTGATCGAGGAGTACGCGCGGCACAACGGCCACGCGGACCTGCTGCGCGAACGCATCGACGGCAGCACTGGCGAGTAGCTCACACCTTGATGGCGCGGATCAGGCCGACGATGTCGTTGACCACTCCGCGCACCCCGGGGATCCGGGTCAGCCGCAGCAGCCGGTCAATGAGCGGTACCGAGCGGTCGATCAGCAGCTTGGTACGGCGGAGGTCGTCGCTGTCGTCGTGGACCCAGAACAGCACGATCCCCATCTGGAACAGCCACAACAGCTCGGGCAGTTCCGCCGCCAACTCCGGCGAGAGCTTCAGATCCGACCCGGCGATCACCTGACGGAAAACCTCGACACTCGCATCCCGCGCCGGCTGCGACTCCGCACTGAACGGCGACAACGGGCTCTTCGGATCAGCCGCCGTCTTGAAGAACGTCCCCGCGAACTCATGGTACGGCGCCGACACGTCCAGCCACACCCGCAGTACGCCGATCATCCTGGCGGTGAAGCTCTTGTCACCAGCCAGGACGGCCTGCACCGCCTCCCGGTGCTGATCCTGCAGGTGGTCGTAGTACGCCTGCATCAGATGCTCTTTGGAGCCGAAGTAGTAGTAGGCGTTCCCGACCGAGACCCCCGCCTCGGCCGCGATCGCCCGCATCGTCGTCTTGCCGTACCCCTGCTCGCGGAACATTCGCAGCGCGGTGGACAGGATCAGCTCACGCGTCTGCTCACCCTTGGTGGTCGCACTGTCCGTCACACCCGTCAGCGTAGTCACCCCCACGCGTCTCAACGGTCAGGTGCCGCACCCCAGCCACCGCCTGGATCATCACCCGCGCCACCGGCCGCATCGCCGGAGTCGCCAGCCGGACGGCCGTGGCGCGGTGCTCGAACGTCGCCCACAAGCACATGATCCAAGCCCGCTCATCGACGTACACGGATCCGTCGTCGGCGACCACCGTCACGTCCCGCAGCGTGGCCTCGTGGTCGAGGGTGGGATAGAGCGCCCGCGCTTGCGCCGACCCCGCCGCGACGAAGCGCGTGCGCACCACCCCGCCCTGGCCGTCGGGAGCCGGCGCCTGGGCCGCCAGCCAGTGCTTGAACCGGCGGCACAGGCCACAGTGCGGGTCGTACAAGACCGTCAGCTCCCGCATGGATCAGTAGCCGTAGTTGAGCGGGGGCTCGGGCTGGGGAGCCAGTACGGCGTTGGGCGGGACCGGGGGTGTTGCCAGGCGCTCGGCCTGGCTGCGGCGGCGGATTCGGTTGAAGACCCAGACGTTGGCGAGGTGCATGCCACCGAGGACCAGCATCACGATGCCGAGTTTCACGCTCAGGGCCTCGAAGACCCCGCTGGCGTCCAGGACCGGGTTCTTCGAGCGCAGGAACAGGGTCACGAAACCTAGATTCAGCAGGTAGAAGCCGACCACGAGCAGCCGGTTCACCGCGTCGGCGAAGGCCTCGTTGCCGTCGAAGACGTCGATCAGGAAGATGCGGCCGTTCCGGCTCAGGGTGCGGGCCACCCAGATCGTCAGCGGTACGGCGACCGCCAGGTAGGTCAGGTACGTCGTCACAGTCATGCTCATGTTCGTTCCTCACAGTTGAACACGTTCAAATCATCGTGAGTTGAGCGTACGACGAGGTTTTGAACATGTTCAAGTGGAGTCCGTGGTGACCTGGGTCTCGCTCGGGGTGAGGATGGTGGGATGACGACCTGGGTCTTCGAAGGAACCGCCCTTCCCGCCGGTGAGAGCACCCGATTGACGGTCGGTTCGGGCGATCCACAGCCGCTCCCCGGACGATTCGCCGTACCGGGTCTGGTCGACTCGCACTGCCACCTGACGGTGGGGACGGATGAGCTCGGCCCGCGGTTGTTCGGGAGCGACTTCGCCACCGAGCGGCTGGCCGGGCTGGCTGCGGCCGGCGTCAGCGCGGTGCGCGACGTGGGCGGCGACCGCTCGGTCACGCTCAAGCTGGCCAGTACGCCGGACGATGGCCGGCCCGTCGTCATCGCGGCCGGCCGGTTCCTCGCGCCCGCCGGGTACTACTTCCCGCGGATGCATGAGCCGGTCGCCCCCGAGGAACTGCTGACCGCGGTCGAGGCGGAGATGGCCGACGGCGCGACCTGGCTGAAGCTGGTCGCCGACTTCCCCGAGATGGCGCCGGACGGCTCGCTTCTCGGCAGTCCGCCGGCCCAGACCTACGAAATCGACCTGGTCGCGGCAGTGGTCGACCTCGCGCACAGTCGCGGCGCGCGGGTCGCCGCGCACTGCAACACCGAGGTCGTCAGCGAGCTGATCCGTGTCGGCGTCGACTCGATCGAGCACGGGACCGTGATCAGCGAGGCCGATCTGCAGACCCTCGGCGCCCGCGGCGGCGCCTGGACCCCAACGCTGTGCGCATCCGTCGGCGAGACTCCGAATGAGACCCCCGAGCGACGAGAACGCCGACTGGCCCGGTCCGAACACCTCGGCGCGATGGTGAAACTAGCCGACCAGTACGGCGTCCGCGTGCTGGCTGGCTCTGACGTGGTCGGCTCGGTCGCGGGCGAGGTCGACCAGCTCGTGAAGCACGGATTGACCGTCACCCAGGCACTCGTCGCCGCCTCCACCGGAGCGCAGGAGTACCTCGGGCTGACCGGCGACGGCAACCTCGTCACGTACGACGCGGATCCGCGCGAGCACCCGGAAATCCTCGCGACCCCGGCGAGCGTCGTACTGAAGGGGAACCGGATCGCTTGAGACGATGCCGGTATGCGGGAGAAGGATCTGGACCGGTGGGTGACGAAGTACCGCAAGGCCTGGGAGTCGAACGACCCGGCCGATGTCGCGGCGCTGTGGACCGAGGACGCGGTCTGGTACCGGCGGCCGGACGAGGAGCCGGTGGTCGGGCGGGACGCGATCGTGGAGGCCTGGGCGGAGGTCGCGGACGCGCCGGGCGAAACGGCCTTCGAGTACGAGGTGCTCGGCTTCGGTGACGGGGTCGGGTTCGTCCGCGGCTGGACGACGTACCTGACCGAGCCGCCGGGTGAGTTCAGCAACCTGTGGGTGATCCGTTTGACCAAGGACCGGGCGCACGAGTTCACCGAATGGTGGATGGAGAAGCCTTGATGAGCTACCGTTTCGGGTAGGCGCTCAGGGCGCCACCGGTCCGCGGGAAGGGCTCAGCCCACCTGTTGCAGTGAGTTGGTGACACGTTCGTAAACCTCCTTTCTCGCCTGACGACGCGGACAGCAGGCTCGTAGAGAGGAGGTCGGCCATGCCGACCCGTAATCTTCCGAACGAACCGAATCTGGATCACCTCCGCAAGCAGGCCAAACGGCTGCTCACCAACGTTCAGGCCGGTGATCCGACCGCGGTCGCGCTGGCTTCCGAGTTCCATCCGGTGAACACGCTGGCCGACGCGCAGTTGGTGATCGCGCGCAGCTACGGATTCCCCAGCTGGCCGCGGATCGTGCGTCATCTCGAGCTCGTCGGGCGCTACACCCGCTTCCCTCATCGCCAACAGGTCGGCGGCCCGCTGGACACTCCCGAGCAGCGCGCCGACGAGTTCCTCCGGCTGACGACACTGCACTACGGGGAGGACGATCCGGCCCGGCAGGAAGCAGCCCAAGCGTTTCTGCCGGAAGTTGCCCAGAGCAACATCTATACGATGGTGGTGACCGGCGAGCTGGAGGGCGTCCGTCGCAATCTCCATCTGGCAGGCGTCGAGGGCGGACCGTTCCAGTGGGAGCCGCTGGTCTATCTCACCTACAGCCGCATCGACTCACCGAACCAGGTCGAGATCGCGCGACTCCTGCTGGCGAACGGCGCCGATCCGAACGCGGGATATCTCTGGCAAGGCCTACCCTCGCCGTTCACCGCGCTCACCGGCGTCTTCGGCCGCGGCGAAGGCGACCAGCCTCCGCATCACAACCGCGCCGAGCTGGCTCGGGTGCTCCTTGAGGCCGGCGCGGATCCGAACGACAGCCAGACTATGTACAACTGCGGTCCGGGCTCACCCCCGCCGTACGACGAAGTGCACCTGGAGCTGTTGCTCGAGTTCGGACTGGGTCGGGGTGACGGCGGTCCGTGGCATGAGCGGATGACGGCGGCGCATCCGACACCTCAGCAGTTGCTGGAGGATGAGCTCGTGTTCGCGTCGTCCGAAGGTCTGTTGCGTCGGGTCGAACTGGTACTTGCCCAGGGCATCGATCCGGAAGGGCGTGGGACGCAACACCCGGTGTTCGGCGGGCATCGTGCGTACGAATTCGCCGCCGTACAAGGCCATACCGAGATCGCGGACCTGCTGCGCGCTCACGGCGCGGCACCACTGGACGACGTACACGAGCTGTACGCCGCCGCCTGGCGCGGGGAGTCACCTTCAGCGAGCGCTGACCTTGCTGCCCGGGCGGTTGCGCGCAATCCGCATCTGGTGATGCGAGCCGCCGAGACCGGGCAGACCCAAGCACTGGAACCCTTGCAGCGCTTGGGATTCGACGTGAACGACATGGCGGGTGCTGCACCGATCCATCGGGCTGCTCTGAACGGACATCTGGCAACGGTCAAGCGACTGGTCGAGCTCGGTGCGGACCCCTGGCTCCACGATCGGATGTACGACGCGGATGCGCTCGGCTGGGCCGAGCACAATCAACAGAAGGCTGTGGCCGACTACCTCAAGGGCTTACCGCGAGGAACAGGAAGGCGCTGAACACCATCAGGTGAACGGCGCCCTGCAGCAGGGTGGCTTTGCCGGTGGCGAGGGTGATGGTGCTGACCGCGACCGTCAGCGCGAACAGCACGATCTCCTTGCCGCCAAGGCCGAGCACCAGCGGGCCGTCGAGCCAGATCGAGGCGATCCCGATCGCCGGGATGGTCAGGCCGATGCTGGCCAGAGCCGAGCCGAGCGCCAGGTTCACGCTGGTCTGGAGGCGGTTGCGGAGTGCCGCGCGGGTGGCCGCAACCGTCTCCGGCAGCAGCACGAGCAGTGCGATGACAACACCGACCACCGCAAGCGGAGCACCGGCCGACTCGACCGCGGACTCCAGCTTCGGCGAGACCGTCTTGGCCAGTCCGACCACGGCCACCAGGCAGACGAACAGCAGGCCGAGGCTGATCAGCGCGACCTTCCCGCTGGGCGCGGCGGCGTGATCGTCATCGGTGTCATCCGAAGACTTCACCGGGAGGAAGTAGTCGCGGTGCCGGACGGTCTGCACGAAGACGAAAACGCCGTACATGACGAGGGAGACCACGCCGGCGAACGCCAACTGCGGTCCGCTGAATCGAGGCCCGGACGCGCTCGTCGTGAAGGTCGGCAGCACCAGGCTGAGCGTGACCAGCGCGGTCATCACCGCGAGTGCGCCGCTCGATGCGTGGACCCGGAACTCCTGCACGTGGTGCCGCAACGAACCGACCACGAGCGCGATGCCGAGGATGCCGTTGCAGGTGATCATCACCGCGGCGAACACGGTGTCGCGAGCCAGCGACGCGGCCTTGTCACCGCCGGACGCCATCAGCGTGACGATCAGTGCGACCTCGATGATCGTCACGGCGAGCGCGAGAATCAGTGTGCCGAAGGGTTCGCCGACGCGGTGCGCGACGACCTCGGCGTGGTGCACGGCTGCGATCACCGCGGCGCCGAGACCGGCGCAGACCAGGATCAGCAGGATCGCACCGAGATCACGGCCCCAGGACAGCACCAGGACGACGAAGGCGAGCGGGGGCACGGCCAGACTCCAGCGCGGCAACCCATGGACCACGGAGCTTGTCATCCCCACTCATCCTATGAGACCAACACTAAATCGGTTGGCAGTTGCAGCGGTGAAGGTGATGCTTTTCGCATCATGACAGTGCAGATCAGGGTCGCGACCGACGCCGACTGGCCGGCCATCTGGCCGTTCTTCCACGACATCGTCGCCGCACGGGAGACGTACGTCTACGATCCCGACCTCACCTACGAGCAGGCACAGGCGATGTGGATGACCACCGCGCCCCGCAGCCGCACCACGGTCGCTGTCGATGCCGACGGCACCGTCCTCGGCAGCGCGAACATGTACCCGAACCGTCCCGGTCCGGGCGCGCACGTCTCCAGCGCCAGCTTCATGGTCAGCCCGGAAGCCCGCGGCCTCGGCGTCGGGCGGCTGCTCTGCGAGGACATGATCGCCTGGTCCGAGCAGGAGGGTTTCCGGTCGATCCAGTTCAACGCGGTGGTGGAGACGAACGAGCCGGCCGTCCATCTGTGGCAGGCGCTCGGGTTCCGGATCGCCGGGACCGTGCCGGAGGCCTTCGAACACGCCAAACTCGGGTACGTCGGGCTCCATGTGATGTACCGTCCGCTGGTGTGAGGGACAACCGCGCACGCCGGATGTGGAAGACGCTCGAGCCCTTCCAAGCGATCAGCTTCTTTGCGCCCGAGACCAGGCAGGCGACCGATGCCTTGGGGCTCAAGGGCGGCTGGATGAGCTACTTCGGTTGTCGCGCTGCGCCACTCGGCGCCGCGTCACCCGAGCTGGTGGCCGCGATCTTCTACAACTTCCACCCGGCGATGGTCGCCCGATCGGTCCCGGACGTCTGGGACCGCGCTACCCCGGCCCAGTTGCTGGAAGCACGGCTCGCTGCGGTCGATACCGCCGTACGACGGTTGTTCGATCCGCTGCCGTCGTTCGACCGCGTGGCTGAGGTGGCACGTCAGGCAGCCGAGGCTGCCCCGCTGGCTGGGCGCGCGCTCGGGGCGGCCAATGCGGCGCTCGACTGGCCGGATGAGCCGCACCTCGTGCTGTGGCACGCGACGACGATTCTGCGTGAGTCGCGTGGTGACGGGCATGTGGCTGCACTCGTCGCCGCTGAGCTCGGTCCGTGCCAGGCCTTGGTGACGGCCGCGGCGGCGGGCGGCCCGACGAAGGGGCTCCTCGACATTGCCCGGCGCTGGAGTGCCGAGGAGTGGGCGGCTGCCGAGGACGACCTGCGTTCGCGGGGACTGCTCGACGCGGCCGGCGCACTGACCGATGCCGGTCGGGCGCTTCGCCAGCAGGTCGAAGACACGACCGATGCGTTGGCTGACACCGGTTGGCGTGCGCTCGGCGACGACCTCACGACCGAGCTGCACGACCTGGTGTACCCGTTGAGCGCCGTACTGATGTCTGGCGGCTTGCTTCCGCCGGACAACCCGATGGGTCTGCGCTGGGACTAGTGGTCGATCCGCTCGGCGATTATGCGAATCGAGGCGGCCAGGTCTTCCGGGCTGGGGGCCTTGGTCGGGTCGAAGAGGTAGAGCACGACGACACCGAGCAGGAGCGCCTGGAAGAACGAGCCGATCCGGTCGACCTCGGCTTGGTCCGCGTCGGCATCGACACCGCCGAAGAGGTGTGCCAACCCTTCGCGCGCTTCGCCCTGCAGCTTCGAGAGCTCAGCCAGTAGGCCGGGCTGCCCCGCGCTGAGCACCTCGAACTGGGTGGTCCACAGCGCCTTCACGTTGGCCTCGGAGAGGCTGCCGATCGCCTGCTGCCAGGTCCCGACGAAACGCTCGTAACTGGTGTTCTGGCCGGCCGCGGGCGCGAGCGCGCGCCCGACATCGGCGCCCCACTCGTCGAGTGCCTCGCGCATCGCCTCGTTGAGCAGGGCCTCCTTGGAGCCGAAGTGGTAGCCGATCGCCGCCAGGCTGACCCCGGCCGTGGACGCGATATCGCGCGCGGTCGTCCGGCCGTACCCCTTCTGGACCAGACACTGCTTCGCGCCCTCGACCAGCGCCTCCCGGTTACCCATGGCACGCAGCGTAACACCGTGTCTGATACGAACGTCTTGCACAAACGTCTAAGACCGTCGTACAGTCGTGGTCATCGAGCTCTGACCTGGAGGTTTCCGAGATGACCACGGTTCTGATTTCCGGCGCGAGCGTGGCCGGACCGGCGCTGGCGTACTGGCTGCACCGCTACGGCTACACGCCGACCGTCGTCGAGCGGGCGCCCGCACCGCGGCCGGGTGGGTACGCGGTCGACTTCCGCGGCGCGTCGATGACGGTGCTCGAGCGGATGGGCATCCTGGCCAAGGTCCAGGAGAAGGCGACGCACCTGGGCGAGGTCGAGTACGTGAATGCGGCCGGCAAGCGGGTCGCGTCGACCTCGTCCACCGCGCTCAGCGGCGAGCTCGAGATTCTCCGCGGCGATCTCGTCGACATCCTGTACGCCGAGACTTCGGACAACACCGAGTACGTGTTCGGCGACTCGATCCTGTCGCTGACCGAGGACGAGACCGGAGTCGACGTCGTCTTCGAGAGCGGCCGGAAACGCCGGTTCGATCTCGTCATCGGCGCGGACGGGCTGCATTCCGCCGTACGACGGCTCGCGTTCGGCCCGGAATCGTCGTACCTGCACGATCTTGGGTACTACGTCTCGGTGAGCACGGTGGCGAACCACATGGACCTGGACTACGCCGGGCGGCTCTACAACGAGCCAGGCAAGACGATCGGGGCTTACAGCTCGCGTCAGAACACCGAGGCGAAGGCGCTGTTCTACTTCAGTTCCGGG
This sequence comes from Kribbella yunnanensis, assembly GCF_039529655.1. NCBI lineage: Bacteria > Bacillati > Actinomycetota > Actinomycetes > Propionibacteriales > Kribbellaceae > Kribbella > Kribbella yunnanensis. The sequence continues at coordinate 197,764 of NZ_BAAANF010000025.1, forward strand.
AAACTCGACTACGACCGGCGGGACATTCCGGCGCAGAAGGAGCTCGTCGCCGCGCAGTTCGCGGGGATCGGCTGGGAGGCGCCGCGGCTGATCGAGGGTATGCGGAACGCGCCGGACTTCTACTTCGACTCGGTCAGCCAGATCAAGATGGATCGCTACTCGCGTGGGCGGATCGCATTGGTCGGTGACGCCGGGTACTGCGCCTCACCACTGTCGGGGATGGGGACCAGCCTGGCCATCGTCGGCGCATACGTGCTGGCTGGCGAACTGCACTTGGCCGGCGGTGACCACGTGCGGGCGTTCGAGGCATACGACGTACGGATGCGGGACTTCGTGGCGGCCTGTCAGAAGCAGGGAGTCGAGGGGGCGCGGTGGTTCATTCCGGCGACGAAGTCGTTCCTGAAGCTGCGCAATCTGATGTTCCGGATGCTGCCGTACATGCCGTGGCGGAACATGATCGACGAGATGTCGTTGAAGGTGGGCAACGCGATCGAGCTCAGGACCTACGAAGACTTGCAGCCGCTGCGCGCAGTACCGCCGCGGTGAGTGCCGCGAGCACTTCGGACTCCAGCTTCCAGTGCTGCCAGTACAGCGGTACGTCGAGATACTTGCCGGGGGCAATGTTTACCAGCTGGCCGGATTCGATCGCGGGGTCGGCGACCTGATCCTCGATCATCCCCCAGCCGAGCCCGATCAGCACAGCCTGATGGAAGGCTCCGGCCGCCGGTACGGCGTGCGACGGCGGGTCGAGTCGGCGCCGGGTGATCTTGCGAATCAGCCGGTGCTGCAGGACGTCCTTCTCGTTGAACACGATCAGCGGGGCGTCGCCGAGCGCGTCGGCCAACGGTTTGCCGGTCAGCCAGCGGTCGACGTACTCGGGGGTGGCGACGGGGAGGTAGCGCATCTTGCCCAGCGGTACGACGCGACAGCCCTGGACAGGGCGCGGATCGCCGGTGACTGCGGCCAATACAGTCCCGTTGCGAAGGAATTCCGCGGAGTACTCCTCGTCCTCGCGATGGACCACGAACCGCGCGGGGAACTGCTCGGACAGATCGAGCATCGCGTCCAGGAACCAGTGGTTGAGCGAGTCCGCATTGACCGCGATCGGCAGCCGGAGCGCGTCGACAGTGCCTTGTACGGCGGCAATTGCCTCGTACTCGAGTAGCGCGACCTGCCGCGCGAGCCGCAGTACCGCCTCACCGGCCGCGGTCGGGCGGGCCGGCTTCCCGCGCATCACCACCACCTGACCGAGGCGGCTCTCCAACGCCTTGATCCGTTGGCTGATCGCGGATGGCGTGACCTGGAGCCGTTGCGCCGCGGCGTCGAAACTGCCTTCGTCGACGACCGCCGCGAACGTCTCCAGCTGCGCGGAATCGATCTGCATGATGAAGCAATCCTAATGGCACGTGAAAATCTTTAGCTGGTTTACGCCCGCGAATCTTCCTACCGTCGAAGCATGTCCCTCCTCGCCGGCTTCGCCACCACCCTCGCCATGATCGTCGCCATCGGCGCGCAGAACGCGTTCGTGCTGCGCCAGGGCCTGCGCCGGGAACACGTGCTGCCGGTAGTCCTCGTCTGCGCGCTGTCGGACGCCGTACTGATCTCCAGCGGTATCGCTGGCCTCGGCGTCCTGATCTCGGCCAGCCCGCTGGCGCTCTCGATCGCCAAGTACGGCGGCGCCACCTTCCTGCTCGCCTATGCCGCGTTCGCCGCCCGCCGCGCCTTCCGCCCCACGACGATGGCAGCCACCGACCATGCGCCGGCCGCGGTCCGTACCGTCGTACTGACCTGTCTTGCCTTCACCTGGCTCAACCCGCACGTCTACCTCGACACCGTCGTCCTCCTCGGCAGCCTCGCCAACCAGCACGGGCCTGACGCTCGATGGCTCTATGGGTTGGGGTCCGTCACCGCCAGTTTCACCTGGTTCTTCGCCCTCGGGTTCCTCTCCCGCCGCCTGGCCCCGGTGTTCGCCCGGCCGCGTGCGTGGCAGTTCCTCGACAGCACCATCGCGCTCCTGATGACGACCCTCGCCACGGTGATGCTCGTGAGCTGATCGCGGACTACGGTCGACTGGTGACTACTCCGAAGGTCCTTGTCATCGGTCTCGACCCGCACCGCATCCCCGGCCCGTGGGACCCGGCCCCGGTGGCCAACGCGATGGACGCCGCGATCGACCGCTTCCGTGACGAGGGCATCGAAGCCCACATGTCCCTGGTCGGCCTCGATGGCAGCGACGACGTTCCCGCCCTCGTCACCGCCCTCCAGTCCCAGGCGTGGGACTGCGTCCTCGTCGGCGCCGGCATCCGCAAGAACGAGGAGCTGCTCGACCTCTTCGAACGAATCCTCAATCTCGTCCACCAGCACGCGCCCACTGCGCAGATCGCCCTCAACCAGGGTCTTCACGACATCGCCGAGGCCGTCATTCGCCGCCTTCCCTCGTGATGGACGTGACTGTGCTGTGCGATGCGGTGGCGGTGTTTCCGGAGGCGTTGTCGGAGGCCATGCCTGATTGGAGTGCTGAGCATGCGGAGTGGACGTCGCGGGTGGCGCCGGGAAATGTGAGTGCGGGTGGGTGGTGGCTGCATTTCCACAGTTACCTGGTGACTGGTGATGCCGGGGTGGTGCTGGTCGATGCGGGGATCGGACCGGCTGGCGGTGCGGCGGCTGAGTGGTTGGGGGTCGCGGGACGCTTGCCGGGTTTGCTGGAGTTGGCGGGGGTTGGGGCCGACGACGTGGATGCGGTCGTGTTGACGCACGTGCACACGGATCACGTCGGGTGGAGCGCGGAGGGGACACGACCACGCTTCGCGAACGCGGAGTACGTCGTACAGGCCTCTGAGTTGGCGCATGTTCGGGGCGGGGAGACGTACGAGCGGATGATCCGGCCGATCGAGGACGCCGGGCAGTTGCGGGTGGTGGACGGGGATGTCGGGTTCCGCGGGATGCGGTTGCTGCCGACGCCGGGGCATACGCCCGGGCATCAGTCGGTGCTGACGTCCCGGGCGTTGCTCGGTGGGGATGTGCTCGTGCATCCTGCGCAGGCGCGGTGGCCGGAGCTGACCTACGTGTACGAGCTGGATCCGGCGCTGGCTATCACGTCCCGGCGTGAGGTGCTCGCGCTGGCGGCCGCGAACGGCATTCCGATCGCGGCCGCGCATCCACATTCGGCCCTGGACGCCGAGGGACATTCTTTGCCCACTCCGACAACGGGCTCGGAGGTCTGCCCGCCGTACCGGCTTTAGGTTTTCAGCGGTAGCCGGTGGTGTCGGCGGGCTTGCCGGGGTCTTGGACTTCGACGATGTAGCGCCAGGCGTCGGGCTTCGAGCCGTCCAGGTCGGTGAAGTTGTAGATCTGGGCCAGCTCGCCACTTGAGGTGGACTTGCCGTTCCAGCGACGTACGTCGGGATCCGCGGCCAGCGCGGCGACGGCACGGCCGACGTACGAGGGGGTCTCGGAGATGGCGAAGTGCGGGATGCGTTCGGTCGCGTCCCGCCAGGTTTCCTCGGTGACGCCGAAGCCTTCGAGCATGGCTTCGGAGCGCAACCACCCCGGGCTGAGCAGTACGGCGGTTGCTTCGTGCTTGTCGAGTTCGTGGGCGAGCGCGAAGGCCATCCGGCTGACCGCGCCCTTCGCGAGGTCGTAGAAGAACGAGACGCGGTAGTGGTCTTTGTTGTACTCGTTCGTGCCGTCGGTCATCTCGATCACCAGACCACCGGGTGACTTGATCAGCAGCGGCAGCGCGAAGTGGCTGGTGATCACGTGCGTGTCGATGCCGAGCCGGAGCAGGCGCAGTCCACCGTCGAGGTCGCTCTCCCACACGGTCTTGTCCCACTCAGGTTCGCCGAACTGACCCCAGATGTCGTTGACCAGGATGTGCAGCGCGCCCTGCTCACGCTCGATCCGGTCGATCAGGTCCTTCACCTGCGCGGGATCGAGGTGGTCCACCGGTACGGCGATGCCGCGGCCACCGGCCTGGTCGATCAACTCGGCGGTTTCCTCGATCGTCTCGGGGCGGTTCATCTCCGAACGGCTGGCGCGAGTGGTCCGGCCGGTCACGTACACGGTCGCGCCGGCCGCGCCCAACTGAACCGCGATCCCCCGCCCGGCCGCCCGGCTGCCACCGGTCACCAATGCGACTTTCCCCGCCAACGGCTTCATCGTCTTCATCCCTCTTCTAAATGACTTGGCCATACGCTGTATGGTTATGTACCATACGACGTATGGTTAATGCTGGCAAGCGCTCCGGTGGACGGCCCCGGGCAGGCGAGGAGCGGCTCAGCCGGGAGGCGATCCTGACCGCGGCACTGCGGATCGTCGACGACGAGGGCATTGATGCGCTGACCATGCGACGGCTGGCCGCGACGCTCGGCGTGAACCCGATGTCGCTCTACCACCACCTGCCGAACAAGGCCGCCGTACTGGCTGGGCTGGCGGAGTTGGTGTTCGCCGACCTGGAGTTCCCGGATCCGGGGGACGCTGTTGGGTGGCAGGAGCAGTTGAAGGACGCGGCGCGTGCGTATCGGAACGCGCTGCGGGCGCACCCGAATCTGGCGTTGCAGATCTTGTCTGACACCTCGACGGTGTCGGCGGTCGTGGTGGTGACGGTCGAGCCGTTCTACCGCGCACTCGACCGTGGCGGGTTGCCGGCGCGGTCGATCGTGGAGGCGGTGAACACGCTCATCGACTTCATCCACGGTTTCTTGCTGGGTGAGGTCGCTGTGCGGGCCGAGACGTTCGATCTTGGGCCTGACTTGCTTAGTCGGGTGGCGGAACTACCTGCAGGTAAGGCGCCGACGCTGGTCCGGGTTGTGTCGGAACTGGGGGCTGATGGGCTCGCTTATGACTTCGACAGCGGGTTCGAATCGGCGTTGTCGATCTTCACGGCTGGCATTGCCGCTGGTACGACGAATGCGGTCAGCAGCACGGGGATCGTGAGTGCGGCGACGAGCGTGGACATGGTGAACCAAACTGATCCGAGCGCGAACCCGGCGTAAACGGCGATCGCGAAGATCCCGCTGAACAGTCCGGCCACTGAGGTGACGGTTGCGCGGGCCGGTCCGGTGATCGCGTCCTGCAGCCGCGCGTCGGCGACCACGATCACCAGCTGCATCACGCCGTACCCGAGGGCTATTGGCAGGAAGCCCCAGGCTGATCGGCTGAGTGCGCCGGTCGCGATCAGGATCGCGGTGATGCCGAGCGCTCCGGCGAACGTTGCTGCTGGCAACTTGTACGCCGGGCCTGCGAGTGCGCCGCCGATCGCTTGAGCCGCGACTGTGCCTGCGATCAGCAGTGGGACGATAGGGGTCGGGGTGCCGATTTCTCTTGCCAGCAACGGGAAGTACTCGTCGAACGAGAGGAGGCCGGCAACCAACGCGGTCAGCACGACGGCCCGCCGTACGGTCCGGGTGGTGAGCACTTCGGTCAGGCCGGATCGCAGCATGGCTATGTAGCTGGTGCCTTCGGACTGCCTGGTTGCGCGCGGAGCCTCAGGCAGGATCCAGGCGACGATCGCTTGGGTGAGGTTGCTCAGGATGCTGACCGCCGCGGCCAGCGCGTAGCCGCCGAGCGCGAAGAGCGGGGACGCGAGTGCGGTGGCGGCGAGGTTGAGAATGAAGGACGCGGAGCGGGCTCGGCCCAGCAGGGTCGCGTACCGCGCGGTCAGCGAGCGGGCCGCCAATTCGTCGTACACGAAGGCTTCGTAGGTCCCGGAGATGAGGGCGGACGAGATCCCCCACAGCACGAACCCGAGGGCGAATCCGGCGTACGTAGGCAGCACGATCCAGGCTGCGTAACCAGCGGCACCGATCAACGCGCCGAGGATCAGGAGCTTGCGGCGCGAATACGAGTCCGCCCACGCACCAGACGGCACCTCAACGACGAAACCGGTCGCCGACCAGATGACGAACAGCGTCGAGATCTGCGCCGTCGACAACCCGTGATCCGTGAACAGCAACTGGTACAGCGGATACAACGGAATGAAGTCCTGCAACGCCTGGTAGGCCACGATCCGGGTGGACAACCCGGGCGGCAGCCGGTCGGCGCGACGAGACCTAGGTCAAAGATGCGGACTCGGAAACCTCATCTCTCGAAGGTACCGCCGAACCTCCGCACCCGCACCCCGGATTCGCGGACCGCCCCCACTCACCAACCCCACTCCAGCCCTCTCGCCCCGCCTCCCCTGAGCGTGCCCCTCCACTCCTCACCCGAGTTGGTGAGTGTCTGGGATCCGCTCGGGTCTAAATCGGAGGGCGGTTTGGTGGGGGCGGGCCTAGGGTCGGCACATGGGGAACTACGTCAAGCGACGGTTGCCGGCGGAGCCTGGGTCTCTTGCGGCGGAGTTGCGGATGGCTGAGTCGGAGGTGCGGTTCTACCGGGAGATCGCGCCGGAGATTGGGGTTCGGGTACCGCGGTGCTACCGGGCTGAGGTCGACGACGAAGGTTCGTTGCTGGAGCTTGAGGATCTCTCCGACTGGCGCGAGGGAGCTGAGCCGGTGGCGGCGGCTGGGCTGCTGCGGTCGATGCATGAGCGATGGGTCGACCGCGCCGACGTGCGGTGGCCGTGGTTGCGGCCGATTGGGGCGGGGGACGAACTGGTTGCTCGCCTGTACGACGACACCTGGCCCAAGCTGGCCGCCAGGTCGTTGTCGGCGCCGGTGCGGGAATTCGGGGAGCGGTTGGTTGGGAAGGTGCGGCAGGTTGAGGCGCGGGTGCTCAACGCCGGACCGCTGACGTTGGTGCACGGGGACGCGTCGGCGTCGAACCTGCGGACTGCGCCGGACGGTGAGATCGCCTTGCTGGACTGGGAAGACGTGTCAGCCGCACCGGGAGTGGTCGATCTGACGTGGCACCTGGTCTCGTCGGTGGAGCCGGCGCGGTGGGCGGAGGCCTTGGATGCTTACGGGCCGGTCGAGGGGCTGTCGCGGTACTGCCGTCTGCCATCGTGCAGGGATTCTTGAGCATGGCCGATTGGCCGGAGGAATCGGCTGAGGCGGTCGCGTTCGAGGCGCGGCTTGCGGCGGGGGTGGGGATGCTGTGATCGACCTGGTGGTGAAGTTCCCGGTTGATGATCACGTGTTGTCGGAGCTGCATGCGGCGGCGTTCGAGGGCGAACCGGAGGTGCAGCCGTGGGCGGAGCGGTTGGAGCGGTGGGCACTCACCTGGGTCGGTGCCTTTAGCAACCATCGGCTCGTGGGATTCGTACAGGTGTGTTGGGACGGCGGCGCGCACGCGTTCGTGCTCGACACGGCCGTGCACCCGGAGTTCGGCCGGCGTGGGATCGGGCAGCAGTTGGTGGCGGCTGCGGCATCCGAGGCTCGGCAAGCCGGGTGCGAGTGGCTGCACGTCGACTTCGAGCCGCACCTGGCCGCGTTCTACCTGGATGCCTGCGGGTTCCGTCCTACTCAGGCGGGTCTGCTGAAACTGCGGTGAGCCGCTCGGTCGAGATACACGACGTCAGGCAACGTTCCTTGGCATCACCGAGCAGGTCGGCGGTCCAGCTGGTGAATCCACCATCACCCAACTCCGCGCCCCGCATTCCGACACCGAGCGCCGTACCGGTGTAGTAGGTCGCGCTCTTCGTACGGTCGGCATCCTCGCGGAGTGGCGCCCGCACCGCCGGACGAACCGTGTCGGCGATGCGTTCGGTGACCGCGGACGGGGTGAACGTGGTGAACGTCAGGTCGGCAGATTCACCGAGAACGTCCGCCCAGAAGTTCAGATGATCGATCAGCAGCTCGGCCCTCAGTCCGACCCGAACCAGTGTCGCGAGCACTCGACACCAACACGAACAGCTGGAAGTGCGCGAACATCCCCGGCCCGTCGACCGGCTGAGCCCGAACCACCCGCTGGCACGCGGCCAGATCAACACGCGCCTGCCCAGCACGACGCCGTACGGCGGCCTCGATCGCCAGCTCGTTGGTGGGATCGCTGGCGACCTCGGTACCGCGGATCGTGCTCAGCACCTGGTGCTGGTTGATCGTCGCCACCGCCGACGAGGTCCCCAACGGCGTCACCGGCGACAACTCCACCCCAGCGAACCGCTCGGGCAACGCCTCCCACAACCGCTGCTGCGTCCGCACCAGCGCGCGCGGATCAGCAGTCGACGGCCGCACGAACCGATCGTCCCGCCACCGCTGCATCAACCGCGCCGGCGTCACCTTCGCCGCCCGTTCCCGACTCACATCCAGCAACACCGACTGCAACTCAGAAGCACTCAACCCGTCGACCAGAGCCTCCCGACTCCCCGCCGGCAACCTCCCCCAGAACCGCTCACTCACATCCACCCTCACCACTCTGCCGGACCGCAGTCCCCCAACGCTCCCGATTTACCCGAACCTAGACGCCATCACAACTGCACGAATCGAGAGGCGCTGAGCGGGGAAGGCGATGAGCGCGACCAATTGCAATGGCCTTCAGGTCCGCACCAACCCCACAACCACGCTGAGCCCGGGCGGATGTCAGGGGGCGGCTTCGGTGTTGATGAGGATTACTGTGCTGTCGGGCGAGAGGTCTAGGCGGGGGCGGGCGGCTCTTAGGCCGGCGAGGGTGGCGGCGCCGCTGGGGCCGGAGGAGATGCCGGCGGCGGCTAGGTCGGTTGAGGCTTGGAGGGCTGCGGCGTCGTCGACGGTGACTGCGTGGTCGAGGCCGGCTTGGAGGACGGGCCAGGCGAGGGTGGAGGGGGTACCGCAGTTGAGGCCGGCCATGACTGTCTTCGTGGTGGGGATGCTTAGCAGCTCGCCGGCTAGGAGGCTGGTGGTGACGCAGGAGGCGGCTGTTGGTTCGACGCCGAGCATCATCGGGGCGGGCGCCTCACTGCGGTAGTGGGTGACTGCGGCTTGCGCGACAGAACCGACGCCCATTGGTACGACGACCAGGTCGGGCTCGACGGAGATCTCGCGGAACAGCGTCGAGTACCCGTCCACGATCAGCTGCGGTACGACGTCGTACCCGGGCCAGGCCGAGTCCTGGATCAACAACCGCTCGTCCCCTGCGTACGCCGCCGCCTCGGCGACCGCGTCGTCGTACGAGCCCGGTACGACGCTCACCGTCGCACCCTCATTCCGGATCGCGTCGATCGCGGCCGAGCTGACCATGTCCGGGACGAACACGTGAGCCGGCAACCCGAGCATCGCGGCCCGGCGGGCGACCGCGCGGCCGTGGTTGCCGTCGGTCGCGGTGACGAGCTCGGCCGGGCCGGGGCGTTCACGCAGCGCGCGGTGGATCGCCCACCAGGCGCCGAGTGCCTTGAACGCGGGCAGACCGAGCCGCTGCGACTCGTCCTTGACCAGGACCTGTCCGACCCCGAGCTCACGAGCCAACGACGGAACCGCGGTCAGCGGTGTCGGCCGGTACGCCGGGAGGCTTTGGTGGAACGCGAGCACCTCGACCGGGGCAGGCGTCGTCCGCCACTCCCGGGCGGGAGGGTTCTCGTACCAGTCCACCAACTAAGCGACCAGTGCGAAAGCGCCGTACTGAGCTGTTGGCGAAGAGCCGACCGCGCGGGGCTCGGACTGGCGGACCTGGATGGAGGTGGTCTGCAGGCGGATCGGCAGCGTGGCGCGGACCGCGGTCGCGAGGTCGAACTGCACCTCGTTCAGCAGGTCGGTGAGCTCGAGCTCGAGAGCCCGGCAGATCGCCGCCAGGATCTCGGACGACGGCTCCTTGCGGCCACGCTCGATCTCGGACAGGTAGGGCACCGACACCTGCGCCCGTTCGGCCAGCTCGCGCAGGGTGATCCCGCGCTCGCGCCGCAACCGGCGGAAGACGTTCCCGATCACCTCGCGTAGCAACACGTGTGGCCCTCCTCGGCTCCGATGTCCTGTACCGAGTGTGCCATCCCGGTGGTCTCTGCGGTGGGCAGATCTGCCACGGGCAGATTCCTGGGCCTGATCAGGCGGTCCGCCCGCACTCTGGATTCCATGAGCGAGCTACTGAACAACCTGGACAAGAACGTCTACGAACGCCTGATGTGGCAGCGCATCCTCGTCCTCGGCGACGAGCTCAAGGACGCGAACGCCAACGCGCTGTGCGCTCAGCTACTGCTGCTGAACGCCGAGGACCCACGGGCGGACATCTCGCTCTACATCAACTCACCGGGCGGCTCGGTCTCGGCCGGTCTGGCGATCTACGACACGATGAACTTCATCAGCAACGACGTGGCGACGTACGGGATGGGTCTGGTCGCTTCGATGGGGCAGGTGCTCCTGACCTGCGGTACGCCGGGCAAGCGGTTCGCCCTGCCGCATGCGCGGATCATGATGCACCAGCCGACCGGCGGCATGGGCGGTACGGCGAGTGACATCAAGGTGCAGGCCGAGCAGGCGATCAAGGCCCGTGAGGACCTGGCCCAGCTGATCGCCGAACGGACCGGTCAGCCGCTGGAGCGCATCACCACGGACTTCGACCGCGATCGGTGGTTCACTCCGGAGGATGCCCGGGAGTACGGGATTGTCGACCGCGTGCTTACGCGACCGGTCGCCGTACCTGCTTGAGGGCTTGTTCGAGGTCGGTAGTGATGTCCTCGGGGTCCTCCAGGCCGAGGGAGAGTCGGAGGAGGGCGCCGGAGGGCTTGGCGGTCGCCTCGACCAGGCGGTGCGTGAGGGCGGCGGGGTGCTGGATCAGGGTGTCGACGCCGCCCAGTGAGACCGCGTGGGTGATCAGCTGCAGCGCTCCAGCGACCTGTGCCGCGGCTGAGTAGCCACCGGCGACGGTGAACGCCAGTACGGCGCCCGGTCCGGACATCTGACGGCCGACGAGCTCCAGCGGGTCGGAGAGACCGGGGTAGTAGACCTGCTCCACGGCCGGCTGCGCGGACAGCCAGTCGGCCACCTTGGCAGCGGTGGCCTGCTGCGCCCGCACTCGCACCGGCAGCGTCTGCAGTCCCCTGTGCAGTTCGTACGCCGCCAACGGGTGCAGCAGGCCACCTGTTACTGCGCGGATCTGCCGGAGCCGGCCGACCCAGTCCCGGCCGGCCGCTACGACGCCGCCCATGACGTCGCCATGACCACCCAGGTACTTCGTTGCGGAGTGCAACACCAGGCTCGCCCCGTGCCGAGCCGGCTGCTGCAACACCGGAGTCGCGAAGGTGCTGTCCACCAGCACCGGTACGTCGCCCGCCTGCCGCACCGCCGCGGCGATGTCGACGAGCTCGACCGTGGGATTGGCCGGCGTCTCGAGGATGACCAGTCCCGTGTCGGCACGGACGGCTGCGGCGATGTCGGTCGGCCGGACGAAACTGACTGTTGTCCCCAGGAGGCCTGTGGACAACAGGTGGTCGCTGCCGCCGTAGATGGGCCGGACCGCGATCACATGCGGGCGGCCGGCGGCGACTGTGGCGAGCAGGCAGGCGGTGAACGCGGCCATGCCGGAGCTGAACGCGACCGAGCCGTCGGTCCGCTCGAGCTCCGCGAGCGCGTCCTCGAACCGGGCCACGGTCGGGTTCCACAGGCGCTGGTAGACGAGGCTCCCGCCGTCCGGGCCGTTGCCCTGCGCGAGTGCGTCGTACGACGCGCCGCCGGTCCCGACGTCGGGGAGCGGGTACGTCGTGGACAGGTCGATCGGCGGGACGTGTACCCCGAGGGCGGTCAGGTCGTCGCGGCCGGCGTGCACCGAGCGGGTGTCGAGCTGCATGACGCCTCCCAAAGTTATCCACAGGCACTGATGGGGTTGAGGATGGAATCTTCTGCGGATTGAGCGCAATAGTTCCGAAGAAAATTCGTCCACAGGGATGTCCACACGCTGTGGATTCTGTGTGCGCGCTCTACAGTGGTGGTATGCCGAAGGATCGCCGGAGCCCCGGACCGGCCCCACGGGCGGTACCGGGTGCGCTGTCGGGCGGCCTGGACGAGGTCGACCGCGAGCTGGTCCGGCTGCTCACCGTCGACGGACGGATGCCGAACAACGCCCTCGCCGAGGCAACCGGCATCGCGCCGTCGACATGCCTCACCCGCGTCCGCGCCCTCCGCGAACGCGGTGTCATCCGCGGCTTCCACGCCGACGTGGATCTCGGCGCGCTGGGTCAACCCCTGCAGGCGCTGATCGCGATCCGGATCAGCACACATTCGCGCGACGAGATCGACCGATTCCGCGCCAAGGTCCCCGCACTACCCGGCGTACTGTCCCTCTTCCACGTCAGCGGCGCCAACGACTACCTGCTGCACGTGTCGGCCGCCTCCCCCGACGCCCTCCGCGAGTTCGTCCTGGACCACCTCACCGCGGACCCCGCAGTAGCCCACGCCGAAACCAGCCTCATCTTCGAACACGTCCGAGCCACCTCCCCCGTTTGACGGGTCAGCCCACGCCGTGGCGGGTTGGCCAACCGCGTACACGTTGGCCAACCCACACACCGTGGGTCAGCCCACCAGATGGGGACGGGACGATGCGCCGGCCGCGGACGGGCCCCAGCTCCGCGCGATTTGGTGGGTCAGCCCACGAGGTTGTGGGTTCCCCCATCGCATGCGGGTGCAGAACCCACAAGCTGATGGGTTGACCCATCAGCTACGCGAGGCGGGGCGGGCGGCAACCGGGGTGTGATTGCGGAGGGGACATGCGAGCGGCTGTCCTTCGCCGGATCAGCGGGGTTTCAGGCCCCAGGCTTCGGCGAGGAGTTGGAGGGAGCGTTGGCGTTCGGCGGGGTTGTGGATGTGGGTGGTGATGATCAGTTCGTCGGCGCCGGCTTTGTTGGCTCGACGGCGGAGTTCGGTGGCTACCTGGTCGGGGGTGCCGACGGTGGCCAGGCCGGCCCATTCTTCGACGGCTGCTCGTTCGCCTTCGCTCCAGGGGTAGGCCGCGGCCTCTTCGGGTGAGGGGAGCGGGCCGGGGCGGCCGGAGCGGAGGCGGAGGATCGAGAGGGCGTTCGCCTCGGCTAGCTGGTGGGCGCGTTCCTCGGTTTCGGCGACGATCGCAGCGAGGGCGAGGATCGCGTAGGGCTCGGTCTCGTGCTCGAACAGCTCGAAGTTCGTCTTGTACGACGAGATCACGCCGGCCGGATCGAGGGTGCCGAAGTGACCGGCGTAGGCGAATCCGGTTCCGAGGGCGGCTGCCGCCTGACCGCCGTACGTGCTGGAGCCGAGGATGTAGACCGGCGGAAGCGGTACGTCGGACGGTTGCGCGGTGATCGGTTCGAACGGGTGGCCGGCCGGGAAACCTTCGGCGTACGCGCGGAGTTCGGCGTATTGCTCGGTGAAGTCGTCCGCGCCGAGAGTCTCGCGGCTCCGGCGGAGGGCGAGGGCTGTGCGTTGGTCGGTGCCGGGCGCGCGACCTAGACCGAGGTCGATGCGGTCGGGGTACAGCCCTGCGAGGACTCGGAAGGTCTCGGCGACCTTGAGGGGTGAGTGGTTCGGGAGCATGATCCCGCCGGCTCCGACCCGGATCGTCGAGGTGGCGCCGGCTACGGCCGCGATCATCACCTCGGGACTGGAGCTCGCGACGCTCGGGATGTTGTGGTGCTCAGCCAGCCAGTACCGGTGGTAGCCGGCGGCCTCGGCCACTCGCGCCAACTCCAGCGTCTCGTGCAGCGCCTGAGAAGGCTTGCTCCCCGAAGGCACGGGCGACAGGTCGAGCACGGACAAAGGCATAGCTTCGCTACTCACACCACTCGCCAACCACCTCCGTCCACCCCGTATTCCGCCGCCCCTCCCCCCTCCCCCTCCCCCCCGCCCAAAGGTGGGTCGCCTTCTCTTTGTGCACGAGATCCAACTTTGTGCACCCACCAACCATTTTCGCGGCCTCCGCGTGGTTGGTGGGTTCCCAAAGATGAACTTGGTGCACAAAGAGCAGCGGGCGTGTTGGGGAGCGGAGGGCTGCT